>JAMPHA010000001.1:496635-546983 GCA_023663615.1 Clostridium sp.
TATTCAGTATACCAAATTCTAAAAATATATCAACAAACTTAGGAAAGAACCAATATGTACTTGACAAACAAATGTATGTTCGATATATTAAAGAAAAAGAGAACATATATTCGGAACAATCGTTCGGATTTCATGGGAGGATTTAAGATATGAATGCAAATACAGCAATCTACGGAAATTGTCATTTTCATACAGCGTACAGCCGTGATGAATTAAGAAAAAAACGGAATCTGCAAAGAAAGCGTTTACAGGAGACAAAGCGCCGGTTATTTTTTGTGACGGTGTCCCTTGCGTTGATCATGACATTAGGAATCGTGTTTGGCGGCTTTTTATCAAATGCCAACGCGTCGCGGACCAGCCAGCCGCAGGAACATAAATATTTTACGCAGCATACGATCAGCCACGACGAGACGCTTTGGGAAATCGCATCGCGATATGCAGATTCCCATTATGATGGAATTTTGGATTATATTGATGAAGTAAAGGTAATGAATCATATAGACGATATTGACGAGATTCGCACAGGAAATGTTTTGTTATTACCATATTATTCTGTGGAACCGTTACGGTAAGGTCAAAACCCTTAAAAAACCGTTACAGAACGCCAACAAGCTTTGGTATTGCCTAGAGGAGCCACTTCCTGTTCCATCTATTCGTTAAACTGTCGTTTAGCGAATAGATGGAACCGTGTCGCGGTACTTCTTCTATTGCGTATCTTCGTGTAAGAAACCAACCGAATATTATTGGCTTATAAATCAATTTCGATTGAGATTATGCACTGATTGACTATGCACCGAAAAGCTGCTCGGAATCCAAAAGGATTGTGAATGGTCCGTGATTTACAAGCGATACATTCATCAGCGCGCCAAAGACGCCATGTTGTACAGGAAAGCCTTTGGAAGCGATCTGTGCCAGAATATATTCATAGAGGTGTTTTGCCGATTCAGCAGATCCGGCGTCCGTAAAGGAAGGACGATTACCCTTTCTGCAATCTGCATATAATGTAAATTGTGATACAACGAGCAGTTCTCCGCCGACATCCGCAACAGAACAATTGGTTTTTCCGGCCGCATCTTCAAATATGCGCAGCTTCAACATCTTTTCGATCATACGGTCTGCTATATCTGTCGTATCATGGTCACTGACGCCGACCAATACCAAAAGCCCGTTATGAATCTGCCCGACAAGCTCTTTGTCAACTTCGACAGATGCCTGTGATACCCGCTGGATGAAAAAGCGCATGACCGCAACACTCCTTTTGCTAATTTTTGCATGGATTTATATGATGGATGGATGATGTTTTGTATTTCACTTTTCCTGCTTCAATGATTTAGGCGTTATCTTCTTTTGATGATTCACTTTTTCCTGCGTCATCTTTTAATTTTTTTGCTTTTTCTGCTTCGCTTTTGGTCTCGTTCTCGCCGCTTTTGTCTGTCTCTGCCGTTTCTTTTGCATTTGGATTTTCAGAAGCGCTTGCAGCATGTTTGCCAAAGTGTAGGAACGAATGGAATAAATGATACTTTTCGCCCTCTTCTGCCGCGTTTTTATGCTGACTACTGATTCCTTTAGGATTTTTGATCTCCGTGAAAAGATGCTCCTTGGTGATGAATTCTCCGTCCTTGATCTCGTAGGCGTCGCGATAAAGCCCCGTGTCGGAAGGCAGCGACTTATTTTTCAGCCGTCGATTGACAAAACGCTTTGTAAACGCATAGATCACCGCAAATACAGGAACGCCGATGATCATGCCCATGATACCGTAAATACCTCCGAAGAATGTGATCGCAAAGATAACCCAGAAACCGGAAATACCGGTCGAATCCCCCAGAATACGCGGCCCGATGATATTTCCGTCAACCTGCTGTAATACCACGATGAAGATTAAAAAGTATACTGCTTCGATCGGCGCAATAAGCAGTAACAACAATGCGCACGGGATCGCGCCAAGATACGGTCCAAAAAACGGGATGACGTTCGTGACGCCGACGATCACGCTGATGAGCACCGGATAATGAAGTCCGATCAGGCTTGAACCGATAAAACACAGAAGCCCGATAATGATGGAATCAACGATCTTTCCGGAAATGAATCCGATAAAGGTCTTATGAATAAAGCGGCAGTCTTTGATCAGCCGGTTCGCATTGTGCAGTTCAAGCAGGGAATAACACATTTTTTTCGCCTGCGCGGCATAGGTCTCCTTGCCAAACAAAAGATAGATTGAAATGATAAAACCGATAATGATATTGAGCGATGTTTTCAGCGTACTGTAAATCGTTGTGGATAGCGTGGAGAGAAACGATCCGATATTTTGGATATTCTGCAGCAGCCAGTCGATCACTTCCTGGGAGTTAATGGAGGAAAGATCAATCGATAGATTGTCACGCAGGAAATTTGCAATAAACGTGTTTTTATTCAGATAATCAACCGCTATGCCGTAATATTTGTTGAAGGCACGCGGAAACTGCTCGGTAATGCCGCGAATACTTTTTCCAATCTCAGGAATGATCATCGCGAATAAGCCGTAAAGACATAAAAAGACTAAAAGATCCGTCAAACAGATGGCAAGCGCGCGGATCAGACTTTTATGCCGCCGCTCTCTTCTGCCGGTCTTTTTCTGATGATTTTTGGTGATACGGCCGTAGAGAGGAAGGAGCAGACGATATTCGATCGTATTGACAATGGGCGTAAACAGGTATGCCAGCACAAAACCGACAATGATCGGAAAACAAATGTTTAAGAATCTGTTTAATACCGCACCCAGTCTTGTGCCATGAAACAGAACATAGTAAAAAGCGATGCCGGCGCACACCACGCATATGCCGGTCATTCCCCAATGCAGATATTTACGGTCACCATGATATTTCATAACGATTTGTCTCCTGTCTCATAAATTTTTACTGCCTTTTCCTCGGATGAACAGTAACGTTTTCCGACATACCTTTATCTTATACCAGTTATTAGGAAAAAGCTATATGTTTTTCATGAGAAATGAACGATTCGAAACCGATTTTTTGTTGTATCATGCATAAAATTCGATTATAATGGAGGAACAGGGAGAAATATTCGGTTTGGAGGAGTCTGTGTTCATGACATTGCAGCAATTGATGAGCCTTGTCCGGCGGGCGATCGACACGTATCATATGATTGATGATGGAGACCGTGTGGCGGTCGGCATTTCCGGCGGGAAAGACTCTCTCACGCTCCTCTCCGCGCTTGCTGGGCTTCAGCGATTCTATCCTGCCCGCTATGAGCTGTATGCAGTCACGGTTGACTTAGGCTTTGGCATCCAGGATTTTGGGCGGATCAGGCAGATGTGCGACGATCTGCACGTGCCGTATGTCCGTGTGGAGACGGATATTGGCAGGATCATCTTTGAAGAACGGAAAGAAAGCAACCCCTGTGCGCTCTGCGCTAAGATGCGTAAAGGCGCGCTCAATACGAAAATGAAGGAGCTTGGCTGTAACAAGGTCGCGTATGCGCACCACAAAGATGACATTGTTGTCACAATGCTCATGTCGCTGATCTTTGAGGGACGGTTTCACACGTTTCGCCCGGTTACTTATTTAGACCGCATGGATATGACGGTGATCCGTCCGCTTATGTACATGCAGGAGGCGGATGTGATCGGTTTTGTCAACAAGAACAAACTGCCCGTTGCCAAAAGTGCCTGCCCTGCGGACGGCTATACTAAGAGAACGTATACGGAAGATTTGTTAAAACGTCTGAATCAGGAAAATCCGGGCGTAAAAGAGCGGATGTTTACGGCGATCTGTCGTACGCTGTATCAACCCAAAGAAAGTGAAAAAAGTAACGCCGCGGACGAAAGCGTTAAATAAAACAGCGGAAAAAATCAGGACAGATACATAGAGAAAATAAATCAGGGTAAACCAAAGCGAATAAACCGGTAACCGGACCGGAAATCGACAATACAATAAGCGGCAAATGAAACGAACCGGATTTACGGTAATCAGACAGACGGGAGAATCAGGACCATGGCGGCGTCAAACGAAAAACAACAAAACTATCACGAACAGCAGAACCGGAAATATACGATGACCTTGCGGGGAATTTTAGAAGAACTGCCCCCTTTTGTATCGCGGTATTTTCACGGAGTCGAGGAGGTAACTTCCACACGCACCCGACTCGCGTATGCGTATGATCTGCGTGGATTTTTCCACTGGATTTACGAAAAGCGGCCGGATATTTGTCCGGTCCCGATGAAGGAACTCAAGGTGGATGTGCTTGACCGGATCAAGCGCGATGATATTTTGGACTACCTCTCCTACTGCACTTATTATGAGCGCGACGGAAAGGAATTATCCAATCAGGAACGCGCCAAATCGAGAAAGCTCGCGACGATCCGCAGCTTCTATAATTTCTTTTTTCAGTCGGAAATGATCATGACCAATCCGCCCTCTCTCGTGAAAACACCGAAGATTCACGAGAAAGAGATCGTGCGTCTGGATGCGAACGAGGTCGCGATCCTCTTAGATCAGGTCGAGGAAGGCGAAAAGCTCACGAAGGCGGAAGCAAATTATCACAAGCTCACGAAGGAGCGCGATCTTGCGATCCTGACGCTGCTGCTCGGTACGGGTATCCGGGTATCGGAATTTGTCGGACTCAACATCGGCGACATTGATTATGACAACGACCGCATCAAGGTGCGGCGCAAAGGCGGCTATGAGGCATATGTGTATTTCGGGGAAGAAGTCCGCGAGGCACTGCTCTCCTACCATGAAAAGAGAAAGCACATCATTGCGGAAAAGGGTCATGAGGAGGCGATGTTCCTCTCTCTGCAAAGGCGCAGGATTACCGTGCGCGCCGTGGAGAATCTGGTCAAAAAATACGCGTCCCGCGTGACGACGATGAAGACGATCACGCCGCATAAATTAAGAAGCACCTACGGAACCAATCTCTACCGGGAATCCGGGGATATTTATCTGGTCGCCGACGTGCTCGGACATAAGGACGTCAATACGACCAGAAGGCACTATGCCGCCATTGAGGAGGAACGCGGCAGAATGGCGAGCAAACTCGTCCACCTGCGCAAAGAGGATTGAAAAAAGTCTGCGTTCCTTTTATTTGCGGTGCGTAAGGCAGAACTGATATGCCGCGAGCTGGCTGCGGCTGCTGAATGCTTCCGTTTTAAGCATGGCGGCAATCTCATCCGCATCATAAAACGCTGCCTCGATCTCCTCGTTTGCCGAGGCATAGGCATTGCTGATCTCTCCCTCCGCTTCCACATAGACAATATTTGTCATAATATCGGAAATGGCGACGGCTGCATAGGAGGCGGGCAGGATTTTTTTGATCTCCTTTACTTTCAGACCGGTTTCTTCAAACAATTCTCTTTTTATGCAGTCCTCCATGGACTCTCCCTCATTGAGCATACCGGCGCAGAGGTTGTAAACGGGACGGTTGACCGCCATGCGAAATTCTTTTAGCAGAAGCATACGGTCGTTCTGCGTCACGATCATGGAAATGCCGCTTGACACGCGTCCAAGTTCTTCCGGTGAGGAAATCGCGCGGCGGCTGACGATCTCATAATGCTTTTCACGTCCGGCACGATTCTCATAGATAAGTTCGTAGCGGTGCAGGTAACGGCCGCCGTCAATTTCTTTCATAGAAAGCAGTTTCATCATATTGCTCCTTTAGACTTTTCCTGATTTTTTTACGCGTGATCTCCACCAATCCGAGCGGCGTCATATCAATGACGGAGGTATGCACGGGATCATCCGCCGTGTACGCCCTAAGCTGTTCCAAAAGCTGCGCGTTCCTCTCCTGCCCTTTCATGTTGATAAAATCAACGAGGATCATGCCGGAAAGATTGCGGAGCCTGAGCTGCCGGGCGATCATTTTTGCCGCTTCCAGATTGATCTTTAAGTAGGTGTCCTCCGCTTCGCTTTTTCCCGTATACTTTCCGGTGTTCACATCAATTGCCGTCAGGCTCTCTGTCGGTTCGATCACGAGATAACCGCCGCTTTTGAGCCATACGCGCTTGGAGAGCGCCTCCTTGATGTGTTCGCCGAGACGGTAAAAATTAAGGAGCGACATGCTCTTTTTTTGATTGTCAAAAAAGAAAAGCTTTTGCTGACTGATCGTATCGCCTGCGTCCATAAAATAGGACGTCAACTGTTCATAGACCGCCGGAATATCCGTTACGATGCGCTGAAAGGAAAGCGCATAGGTGTCGCGCAGGGCAAGCAGATAATCGGCGGGCGGCGTATAAAGCACGCTGTATAACATCCGGGACGGCGCATAGGATACCATGCGGTCCATGGTGTCGCAAAGCCGTTTCTGTTCTGTTAATACGGGAGAGAAATCCGCCAGTGCAAACGCATTGGTGCGCACGATACAGCCGTATACATCGGAGGCGGATCCCGGTTCTTCCTGATTCTGTCCGGTCAAAAAATCACGCATCCGCGCTCTCTGCTTTGGCGGCGCCTTTTGGGAAAAGCGGATACCGCCGCCGCCCTGTTCGATCACGACATAACGCCCCGACAGCGTGAGCTTTGTGGTAAGCACCAGATCTTTTGTTTTGACGGCAGCCTTTTCCACCTGTACGAGAATACTGTCCCCCTGCACCGGCAGCATATCCGCCTGACTGTCACATATATTGGTCTGATGACTGCAATAAATCGGGGACTGTAGGTTAGAAAACGGCAGGAACCCCTGCACACCGGGCGCAATATCCACAAAAACGGCGCGGATATTGTGAACGATCCGGTTCACTCTGCCAACCACGATCGTACCGACCGCAAACGCAGTGTGTATCCCATGCCCGCCGCTCTCACTGCCTGCGTCGGCATCCAATGTGGTCTTATCCGGCGGCAGCAACGGTGAAAACGACGCCTGCACCGGCTTATCATCCACGCAGAGCGCCGAGAGGAGCCGATTTTCATACCGTGTGATATAATAACTTACGTTCGCCTGATTTTCCGGCATCAGAACACCTCCCCCGCCTCGGAGAGCGGTACAAAGCTGCCGTCGTCTGCGCGGCTGTAGGTTTCCGTCCGGTGAATGAGAAAATCAAATTCTGCGGGCTGTTTCCCGTAGTAGGAATACAGCGTCTCCATGACCATGCCGGGCTTTAGATTGCTGCTGCTCCCCGTGTCGATCAACATAAAAACGGACTGTTCCTGCATACGGAGCGCGTGAACGCCCTCTTTTAAGTCCAACGTGATCTCGCTTTTCTGTGTCTTTTTTACATAGGGCGCATGTTCGGCGGAAAGGAAATGTACCACTGCCTCATCAAGAGGAACGCCCTGATCATGACCTTCGCGAATCTGTACGGTATAGCCTGCCGCGGCGACACTCGCCATGGCGTTTTTGGCGTTTTCCGGAAGCAGACGGACATCCGTGACGACCATTCCGTCCGCCATAACGGCGTTTAAGCGTGCCTTGATGTCTTCCGAACTTGTGACAGAAACCGCTTCCATATCGAAATATTCTCCGTCGCTCGTCATGCCGACGCCGAGCGGCGCTGCAAACGACATGATCTGATGCGGGGAAAATCCCGTAGAATACGCAATATCGATCTTTGCGCGGCGCATTGCCTTCTGAAAATAGCGCATGACATCCAGATGCCCGATGAATTTCAGACAGCCGTTTTTGGTAAATTTAATTCGGAGTTTCATGCCGCACCGCCTCCTCTCGGTTCCATCGAACCTCCCGGTTCCATCGAACCTCTCGGTTCCATCGAACCTTTTGGTTCCATCGAACCTCTCGGTTCGATACAGATGCCGCACCCGAACCGCGCCGCGCCGCACGCGCTGCATTTCTGCTTACAGTTCGGCGTCACTTCCGCCGCCATCGCACGCGACCATTCTCTTTTTAAGAAATCCTTCGTCACACCGCAGTCGATAAAATCCCACGGGAACAGTTCGTTAAGGCTTCGCTCCCGCAGTGTATAAAAGTCTATGGAAAGTCCGCACTCCTCAAACGCGGCAAGCCACTCCTCATGATGGTAATACTCGCTCCATGCGTCAAAAAAGCATCCGCGCCGATAAGCGTTTAAGACGACGTCGGCAATCCGGCGGTCGCCCCTTGCAAGCACGCCCTCAATCACGGAAACGTCCGCTTCATGCCAGTTGTATTTGATACTGCGCTGATTGAGCTGCTCCGAGATCGCTTTTCGCGTCGCATACGCCTTCTCGATATAGGTTTCTTTCGGATACATGGACGCCCATTGCAGCGGCGTGAACGGCTTCGGGATAAAAAAGGACGTACTGACGACGATCTGTATTTTTTCCCTTCGTTTTTCTTTTGGGACCGTCTCGAAAAACGCTGCCGCAATTTCGTTTGCCAGCTCGGCAATGCCGCGGATGTCCTCTTCCGTCTCTGTCGGAAGCCCCAGCATAAAGTAGAGCTTTACCCTTGTCCAGCCGCCCTTGAACGCCTCAATGGCGCCGTCTAATATGACTTCCTTAGTCAATCCTTTATTGATGACGTTACGCAGCCTTTGCGTGCCTGCCTCCGGTGCGAAGGTCAGACTGCTCTTTCTTATATCTTGTACCTTATTCATCACATCAAGGGAAAAAGCATCAATCCTTAGTGATGGTAATGAAATATTGACTTTTCTTTTTTCACATTCCTCGATCAGATAAGAAAGCAGTTCTGGCAGCTTAGAATAGTCGGAACTGCTTAAGGAACTTAAGGAAATTTCTTCATGACCGGTATAGTCAATCATCTTCATCGCATGTTCTTTCAGCATGGAAAGACTGCGTTCCCGCACGGGACGGTAAAGCTGCCCTGCCTGACAGAATCGGCAGCCGCGGATACAGCCGCGCTGAATCTCCAGAACCACGCGGTCCTGCGTGCATTTGATAAAGGGCACGACGGGTTTTAACGGATAATACGTGTTGCTGACATCCGTGACAAGCTCTTTCGTGATCGTACGCGGCATGGATTCATCATCCGCCGTAAAGTCGCGCAAAGTCCCGTCGGCATGGTAATGCGGCGTATAAAACTGCGGCGCGTAAATGCCGGGGAGCTTTCCTGCTTCCCTTAAAAAGCTTGTCCGGTCAGCGCCCTGCGCGCGCATCTCCTTATAGAGGTCTAAAAGCCGCCGGTACATCGTTTCGCCGTCGCCGATATAGAACAGGTCAAAAAAGGGCGCGATCGGTTCGGGATTGTAGGTACACGGACCGCCGCCGATCACGATCGGATGGTCCCATGTGCGCTCTTTCGCAAGAAACGGGATACCTGAAAGATCGAGCACCTGCAGGACATTGGTATAGCACATTTCATATTGGAGCGTGATGCCGAGAAAATCAAAATCCGTTATCGGTTCCTGTGATTCCAATGCAAAAAGCGGGATACCGCGCTCCCGCATGATGCGATCTAAGTCAACCCAGGGAGAATAGACGCGCTCGCACCAGACGTCCTCCCATTGGTTGAACATGTCATATAAGATCTGAATGCCGAGATGGGACATGCCGATCTCATATACATCCGGAAAACACATGCAAAAACGCACGTCAATCCGGGATTTTTCTTTCATGACGCTGTTGATCTCGCCTCCAATGTATCTTGCAGGCTTTTCAATTGTGAGCAATACCTCCTCCGGTAACGCCAACGTACGCATATCGTTTTCTCCTGTACTCTGTTGTGGGTGTTCTGTCTTTGTGCTGTTCTGGTTCTTCGTACTGTCGTTTCGTCCTGCTTTTGGGGGCTCACTTGGACGGCAGGCTGTCCTCGCTGATCAGCGTGACAATATCCTGCGCATTTTTGTCTGCGATCGTCATGTCCTGTTTCTGCATATAAAGAAAACCGCCAAAGAGAAAGAGCGCCAACAGCATCCGCAGGCCGAAGGTGCCGTGTGTCCCGCGGTCGTCCTCGGATACGCTGCTTTGGTATGCCCATTGAAAACTGCTTTGGCTGTTTTCCGCTTCCTCTCTCGCCAGTTTTTCCCGCATTTCCCTGACAAGACGCATTTTCTCGTCAATCGAGAGCTCCATACACCATGCCTCCGGCATTCGCCGGCTTTTGTTCTACTATATGACCCCGCCGCCGGAAACATGCGCCGAAATCCTTATAGGAAATTCCGTGCTTGCACGGGGAGACGCATAGGAATCACTTCGCGGCGATGGGCGCGAGCGTGGAATGCGAAGCATTTCACGTCTGCTTTAGCGATTCGCAAGCTCTCTTGTGATCTCCTCCCATGTGACGCCCTTTTCAGCCATGAGCACCATCAAATGATAGAGCAGATCGGAAATTTCGTATTTGATCTCTTCGGGATTCGGGTTCTTGGCGGCGATCACGATTTCTGTCGCTTCCTCTCCCACTTTTTTTAATATCTTATCAATACCCTTATCAAACAGATAATTCGTGTAGGAGCCTTCCTTCGGATGCACCTTGCGGTCTAAGATCACGTCAAAAACGGAATTAAAGATCGTGAGCGGATTCTCATCATCGTATTCTTTTTTCATGATCTCGTTAAAAAAGCAGGTGCGGTTCCCGGTATGGCACGCTGCGCCGACCTGCGAAACCTTGGCGAGCAGCGTATCCATATCGCAGTCCGCTGTCAGGGACTTTACATATTGGTAATGCCCGCTCGTCTCTCCCTTGATCCAAAGCTCCCTGCGGCTGCGGCTGTAATAGGTCATTTTTCCGGTCTGAAGCGTCGCATCGTAGGCTTCTTTTGTCATATACGCCATCATGAGCACTTCACCCGTCTGATAGTCCTGTGTGATGACCGGGAGCATACCGTCGCTGTTTTTCTTAAAACACTCCCAAGGCATACAGTCCTCATAAGTGTTGACTTCAATCCCGTTTTCAAAACAAAGATGCTTGAGTGCGCTGAGATTCATACTATTCTGTGTCACAAAATCACCGCTGATGCCGCAGACAGAATGTACGCCCAAATACTCCAGCGCCTTATCGAGCGAAATGTCGGGCAGGCTTGCGATAAAGGGCATGTTGATTTCTGTGATGCTGGCGATGAGCGCCGTCGGATCGGTCAGCAGCGCCGCGTATACATAAGTATCGAGAAGCTGTTGGTTCGCGGTAATGACAGCGGGTGTCCGAAATGAGGCAAGAATCTTGTCCTTTCCGAATTTTTCAGAGACCTCTTTTGTCAGGTCGATATTGGACTGCTTCCCGTAATCTAAACAAGCCCGCGCACAGCCCGCATATAACAGCTTTTTCACGTCCTCCATGCGCGCGATATGACCGGCGCCGATCACCGGTACTTCGCTCTCTTTGCAGATGCGTTTGATCACGTCGATCGCTTCTTCGTGCTCCGCATCACCTTCGGAAAGATCAAAAACAAGAATTTCATCCGCGTTATTCTGGCTGTATGTTTTGGCAAGCTCGGCCGGATTCATGGAAATGACCGTCTGATCCGTCATGCTTTTTAGCGCCATTCCTTTTTTCAGGTACATGCAGGGAATCAATAATTTCTTCATACCAGGGTTCCTTTCGTGCTCAACACATCCTTGATGCGCGGATCGATCCCCGTCGCCTCGTCGAGCGACTTGGAAAACGCCTTAAAAAGCGCTTCCGCCATATGGTGCGCATTGACGCCGGATAAGATTTTCATGTGGAGATTCATACCCGCGCTGTACGATACCGCATAGAAAAATTCACGCACAAGACAGGTTTCAAACGAGCCGCATCGTTCCTGCGGAAACGCCGCGTCAAAGACAAAATACGGTCTGCCGCAAAGATCGATCGCGCATTGTGCGAGCGTCTCGTCCATCGGGATCAGTGCGGAGCCGTAACGCCGGATGCCCGCCTTATCGCCGAGCGCTTCCCTGATTGCCGTGCCGAGCACGATGCCGACATCCTCCACGGTATGGTGTCCGTCCACATTGAGATCGCCCGAAACCTTTACGTCTAAGTCAAAAAAACCATGCCGCGCAAAGCCCTCCAGCATATGATCAAAAAAGCCGATGCCCGTATCCGTGCTGCATGCGCCGTTGCCGTCCAATTGCAGCTTCAAGCTGATCTGTGTTTCCTTTGTGTCGCGGGTGATTTCCGCTATCCTGTTTTTTTCCATAGACACCTCTCCTATTGTTATTTTTCGTCTGAGAAACGGACCCGGATGGAATTGGCGTGCGCCGTCAGCCCTTCTTTTTCGGCAAACAGCTCAATATCCTGATGTGCGCGTGCAAGCGCTTCCTGCGAGTACGAAATGATGCTTGTTTTTTTCAAAAAATCATCGACGTTGAGCGGCGAGAAGAATTTTGCCGTCCCGTTTGTCGGCAGAATGTGATTCGGTCCCGCATAGTAATCGCCGAGCGGCTCGGAACTGTATTCCCCAAGGAAGATCGCGCCCGCGTTGCGGATCCGCGTCATCACGTCGAAGGGATCGCGCGTCAGAATCTCTAAATGTTCGGATGCGATTTCGTTCGCGGCGTCGATCGCGTCGGTCATGTTTTCCGCGACCAGAATGTAGCCGTAATTGGCAAGGGACTTCTGAATGATCTCTTTTCTGGAAAGCTTGTCCGTAAACGCATCCACTTCGGCGGAAACCGCCTCTGCAAGCGGACGGGACGTCGTGATCAGGATCGCGGACGCCAATTCGTCATGCTCCGCCTGTGAAAGTAAATCCGCCGCCACATAACGCGGATTAGCGCTCTCGTCCGCCAAAACCAGGATTTCGCTCGGTCCCGCAATGGAATCGATGCTGACGTAACCGAATACGGCTTTTTTGGCAAGCGCAACAAAAATATTGCCCGGTCCGGTGAGCTTTTCCACCTTCGGAACCGACTCCGTTCCAAACGCCATGGCGGCGACCGCCTGCGCGCCCCCGCATTTATAGATTTCTTCAATGCCGCAGATGTCGGCCGCGACAAGGGTTGCCGGAACCACTTTGCCGTCTTTGTCGGGCGGCGTACAGATCAGAATGCGCGGTACACCCGCGACGCGCGCGGTAACCGCGTTCATGAGCAGGCTCGACGGATAGGCGGCCTTCCCGCCCGGCACATAGATGCCTGCCGTCGCGAGCGGTAAAATCCGCTGGCCTAAGATCGTGCCGTCCGGCTTTGCATCAAACCAGCTTGTGCGGAGCTGTTTTTCGTGATAAACGCGGATATTTTCCGCACTCACCTTTAAGACGCGGATAAATTCGTCGTCAACCTGCGCGTACGCTTCCTCGATCTCGGCCTTTGTCACTCTCACATTCTCTTTTGTTAAAAGACAATGATCAAAGCGTTCCGTATAGTCAAACAGCGCCTCGTCGCCGCGCGTGCGGACGTCGTTTACAATGTCCGCGACCGTATCTTCATAAGCGCCGTAGTTATTCGGACTTCTCTTTAAGAGTGTACCGAGCAGATCCTGTCTGGTATCCTGTGTCAGGGTAATGATTCTCATAATGTCCTCCCTCTATATGGCTTCCCGGAGCCGGTAGATCAGTTTCTTGATGCGCTCAGATTCCATCTGCATACTGACCTGATTGACGATCATGCGCGCGGACAGCGGGCAGATTTCTTCTAAGACTTCTAAGCCGTTCTCTTTTAACGTGGAACCGGTCTCCACAATATCGACGATCACATCGGAGAGTCCGACGATCGGTCCTAATTCCACGGAGCCGTTCAGTTTGATGATGTCAACGGTCTGATGCTTTTGATCATAAAAATAATTTCGCGCGATGACCGGATATTTGCTTGCCACGCGGATCATTTCATGATGCAGTAAAAGCTCTTTTGCCGAGGCGGGCCCGCATACGCACATGCGGCATCTGCCGAAGCCTAAATCGAGCACCTCAAATACGCGCCGCTGCTCCTCCAAGATCGTATCCGCGCCGACAACGCCGATGTCCGCGGCGCCGTATTCCACATAAGTCGGCACATCGGGGCCTTTGGCAAGGAAAAAACGAAGGCGCAGTTCTTCATTCGTAAAGATCAGTTTTCGCGTATGCTTGTCCTTGATCTCTTCACAGGTAATGCCGATGCGCTCAAACAGCTCCAATGTCTGATTGGCAAGTCTGCCCTTGCCGAGCGCAAAAGTTAAGTAACGTTGTTCTGTCTGCATATGGCTCCCTTTCTTATCATGCTTGTCCCTTGATCCTGCTTTACGTCTGTTCTTTGCCCCCGCTCTGATCAACGGACTGCGCGCCGGTTATCTAAGCTAACGTCATCGGGATCATATGCTGCGCTTTGACAAACGCTTCCGCCTTCAGCGCGTCTGCGTCGTCCGCAACCGGCATCATCCCCAGGCACTCTCCCGCCGCGCGCCGCTCATTCACATAGGCGATCGCTTCCGCAAGCTCTGTCTCGCGGTATAAGAGCATTTTAACGGGCGCTTTCGCCGCCGCGCTTTTGCCGGATGCTTTTTTTGCCGTCATGAGGTCATCGATCACGATCATAAAGCCGATCGCAGGCGCCGGTTTGCCGAACCGCTCCAACAGTCTGTCATAGCGCCCGCCTTTTACGACCGCGTCTCCGACGCCGTAGGTGTACGCCTTAAAAATAATGCCTGTATAATAATGATACCTGCTTACCATACCAAGGTCAAACGAAATATATTTTTCCACGCCGTACAGGCAGAGTACGCGGTATACCGCTTCCAGACGATCGACTGCCCGCATGGAAGCTTCATTGCACGCATATCCGCGCGCCGCCCTCAGCACATCCGCGCCTCCCGCAAGGTCGCCGAGGTGCAGCAGCGCCTCCCGGCACGATCCGCCCTGCTTTACATGTGCGATCAGCTCCTGCGCGCCAAAAAAATTCTTGTTGGCGACAAGTTCCCGCCATTTTGCCTCCATATCCTCGTCCATGCCCGCCTCGGCGCACAGTCCTTTTGTGTAGCCCGCCTCGCCGATGCTGAGCTGAAATTCCGTCAGTCCCGCGCGGAGTAAGGAATGGACGCAGAGCGCGATCATTTCGGCGTCTGCGGCAATGCTGTTATCGCCGATCAGCTCCGCTCCCATCTGCGTGACTTCTTTTAATCTGCCGCGCAGATCCGAGGTGTTCGTGAATGTATTGCCATGATAGCAGAACCGCACCGGTCTGTCCGTATCCATATAATACTTTGCGGCGCAGCGCGCGATGGACGGCGTAAAATCAGGCCGCAGTACAAGCGTATTTCCTTCTTTATCAAAAAACTTATACAATTCGTTTGACGGCGTGGTGCCGATCTCTTTCCCGAAAACGTCGAAGAACTCAAACGTCGGCGTCTGAATATCCTGGAAGCCGTAATGATGCATGGTCTCCTGGATTTCCTGCTCACAATGCTTCTTTGCATCAAATTCCGAACCGTAAATATCCCTGACGCCCACAGGGGTATGTAATAATTGTTGATTCATATCTGTCCTCTCTTTTTCGGCGATCTGCGTTCGATCAACTCCGCGCGCATTTGGCGGATATTTTTCCATCCGGTCTGCGGCGCCCCCAACTCTCCGGCACCCTGCGGAACTTTATCAAATCCACAACGCGTTATCAAACCCATGTTACTTTACTGAATTAAAGTGATACCTCGCTACCGCAATATCAAAATAAACTATTGACAGTATAGCGAAACCGTATGCGGATGTCAACCCCGTTCTTCCAAATCCTTTTGAAGCATGTCCAGGTACGGCACTAAAATCCCCTGCTTTTTGGGCAGGACATACGACAAATCCAGTTCGTCAAACCGAAAGCTTTTGCGTCCGCCCGACTTTGCCCGCTCCCAAAAAACGAAAAGCTTTGCAAGCGGCAGATAATAGAACAGGTCCTTTGCAGAGTAGTAAATGATAAAAAAGGCAACGCCGCCCTGCCGTTCAAATTCCTGCATAAAAACGACCTGATGCTCATGGATATTTTGCAGTGCAAACGTATCGACGGCGCATTCCTTGGCGTCAAAGCAGACCGGAACGCCCTGCACGGCGCCGATATAATCGACCGTACTCTTTTGATCGAAATAGGCGAGCGTGATCTGATGGTGTTTGTGGTCGATCTGCATCGGTGTGATCGGCGTCGGTATCTTTTGAATGAGCGCCAGATGGTGTTCTAAATATTTTTCATTTGTGCGGTTGATCATATCCTCAAGGGTGGAACCTCGAAGTCCTCTTGAATTCCACGTTGCCATAATGTTTCTCCTATGTGGTAGGGATGCAGCAGTCTCATAAAGTCCTGCGGCGGCGGCGCGGTGATCGTTTTGCCTGCGGCAGTCATCGCCCATTCCCGTCTGCCTGCCGTCTGCTTAGGGAAGCAGACGGCGTATGCATGAAGAAGCTGTCTGTTTATTTTGTACTCCGAACGAAGATACCTGTTTAAGCCTATATCTCCGTATTTGGGATCGCCGCAGACCGGATGGGAAATACTCGCTAAGTGCGCGCGGATCTGATGTGGTTTTCCGGTAAATAACCGCACTCTCAGCAAGGTCATATCGTGCCGGTCGAGATAAAAAAGCGGCACATAAGCGGTATGAATTTCTTCCCCTTCGCCGTCATCAGAGATCACGACATGGTTTTGCGCGGCATCCTTGCTCAGAAATCCTTTGAGTGTCTGAGGCGTTGAAAGTTGTCCTTTTACCAGCGCAAGATAATACTTCCCGATCATTCTGTCGTGGAGCAGGCGGCTTAAGGTGCGCGCCGCCGGATAGGTTTTCGCGCAAAGCACAAGACCGCTTGTATTACGGTCAAGCCGGTTTACGGCGGACGGCGTATAGATAAGCCTGTCCGGCGGTGTGTCCTTGATGTCCGTGTCTTTGATGTTCTTGTCTTCGTTGTCTGTGTGCGCCGCACAGCTCCCCCGGCAGCTTACATAGGCGCACAGCCAGTCGTTTAAGCTGGTATCGTCTTTTTGGGCGCGCTGTGTCAGGAGCCCCGCCGGCTTATCGACGATCAGCATATCCCCGTCTTCATAGACGACCGGAATTTCCGGGAACCGTGCCGTTTCCGTCGTGTTGCGCTCTCCTGTCGAACTGTGTCTTTCTGTCACAGCATCCTGATGAGGCGGAACGTTTCTCTCTGACGCGGCGTCTGAGCCGATCTTCGGCTGTCTGCCCCGCCGGAACTGTTCATAGGTCTCATCCGAAAAAAAGATACAAATGTGGTCCTGCTCACGAAGCCGCTCGCTGCCCTCCGCTTTTTTTCCGTTCAGGGTAATGTTTTTTTTGCGAAGCATTTTATACAGAAAAGACCGCCCCGCATTTGGGAGCAGCTTTTCCAAAAATTTATCGAGCCGGATACCGGATTCTTCTCCGTTTATAATGAGTTCTTTCATGATCCTCCGTCATTTATTATTCCATAGGATTTTCGTAACCTGTGAAGAATCGCTTGCGATTCTTCGAAAGCGTGCGAAGCACGATTTTTTATAACGCCAGTGCGAGCAATTGTTCCTTTACCGCCTCGTTCGCAGAGGGATCGCCCTCTTTCTGCAAGCCGTCCAGGCGGTCTATGTATTTGTCGAGCGAAGAAAAGATTTTTACGGTATAATCTTTGTGTCCGCTCTGCTCTAACTGCGTGCGCAGATGTTTTTCACACAGATCGGGACGGCATTTAGCGCTGCCCGTATATCCACAGATGCTTTTTCCCTCGATAACGAGCGAATCTACCTGATAGGTGCGCTCATAGGAAGTAAACTGCAGATCATAATAGACGCAGAGCGCGCCGACATGGGGCAAAATCCGTTCATGCGCCTCCGCGGAACAGCCTTTCGCTTTCAAAAACATGATCGCGTTGACCGCGCTTTTGGCGCCCGGCAGGCAGCCCAATACCGCAATGACGGTCCAAAGGTTCTTTTTGGTGCCGATCACATGCCAGCCGATCAGGAAAAGCGCCAGTGATACGCCGAAGCAGGCAAGCGTAAATAAGCATGTGAGCACTTTTCGGTTTTTGATATAGCCATAGCAGCCTTTTCTTATATACATGATCCTGCCTCCTCACCGGGCGACTTTCATGATGCGCATACAAAACAAAATGAAACGTTCCGGAACCAGTTTTGTAAGCAGGTAAAACGCTTTCATCGGCAGCCCGCAGATGGACATTCTTTTCCGGCGTCTGCTGTCTTTTAACGCCTGATGGACAACCCTCTCCGGGGAGACTGTGACATATTTTTTGATCGCGAGTCTCTTTCCGAACACTTCCGCCTTATCAAAAAACGGCGTTGCGACCGGACCCGGACAAACGCTTGTCACATAAATACCGCGTCCGCGCAGTTCTTCGCTGAGCGCGGTAGAAAGCGATAAGACATAGGCTTTGCTTGCGGCGTACACGGCAAAATCCGGCTGGGGAAGAAAGGCCGCACTGCTTGCAAGCTGGATGATCCTGCCGTTCCATGCCATATAAGGCAGACACATGCGCGTCATCCTTGTCAGTCCGATGCAGTTACACATGATCGTTTCTTCCTCACAGTGACTTTCCACATCTAAAAAAGCACCCATAAAACCGAGACCTGCGGCATTGATCAAAAAACGGATGCTCGGAAGTTCTTCCTGCAGCAGTTGTTCAAATGAGACAAAGTCTGCGGCGTCGGTTAAGTCCATCGGAATGACGCGCGTTTTCATGTGCAGCTGTTCTGACAGTTCTGTCAGCCGCCCCTCACTGCGGGCGATCAGCCACAGTTCGTCCGTTGTGCGCAGGATCCGGTCAAGCTCTGCTGCAAATGTCAATCCGATGCCGCTGCTCGCCCCTGTTATGATGGCAATTCGTTTGTTTTTGCTGTTTTCTCTCACTTTTATGCTCCTTATTTTTTATTTTGGTATTCCATCTGACGCGGTTCCCGCACGAAATCCGCACCGCCGCTTCCTTCGGACGCCTTTTCGATCTCCTCCGCTGACATTCTGCGTATTTCTCCGCTTTTCAGGTCATCACCTAGAGAAAGCGAGCCGACCGCGATCCGTTTCAGCCGGAAAACTTCATGTCTGTTTGCATGAAACATCCGTTTGACCTGATGATAACGGCCCTCAAAGATCGTAATGCGTACCTGACTTGCGCAGATCAGCTCCGGCGTGCCGTCCGGCAGGCGGTCACGCTCTGCCACCGTAAGCTGATACGCCGGTTCCGTGCGCAGGACGGATACTTCCGCGGGCAGACAGGGTGTATCGTCCCCAATGTCCGTTCCGTTTTGCAGTGCGGCAAGCTCCTGCCCTGTCAGCATTCCTGTGATCCAGACCTCATAAGTCTTTGGCACATGCATACGCGGGCTTGTCAGCCGGTGTGACAGCGCGCCGTCATTGGTGATGAGCAAAAGACCCTCGCTGTCTTTATCCAGTCTGCCGACCGGGAAAAAACGCCGGGGATCAAGCTCCGGAAGCAGCGCAAATATCGTCTGCTGCGCAGAATCCTTTGTCGCGCAAAGATAACCTTCCGGTTTGTTAAAAAGATAACAGACTGTCGCTCCGGCTTCATAAGTAACAGTTTTTCCGCGAAAGCATACCGTCATACGGCCGGGATCGATCTTTTGATCCGCCTTCCGGAAAACTTCACCGTCAACCGTGACCCATCCTTTTTTGCAATATTCTCTGACTTCACTCCTCGTACCGACACCCGCGTCGGAAAGGTACTTGTCCAATCTGACCATTTGTTCCGTTATCCCGCCCGCCATTCAGCCGCCCTCCTGTTTCGGACATTTCTCAGCTTTCCGTTTCATATATTGATTAAGAAAAAACCACGGAGACTGTGCGTGATGCCGCTGATGCTCCCGGTGATCCTCTTTTTTATCATACTGCTCTTGATCAGCAGCAAGACTGCTCTGTCGCTTGCAACGCTCGGACTGACGCTCTGGCTTGAAAATATGGTGCCGACGCTTCTGCCGTTTATGATCCTGTCCGGCATCCTGACCGGTCTGCGGCTCCAGGAGCTTCTATGCCGCCCGCTCCGCAAGTGCTTCGGGCGTCTGTTCCATACAACGCCAAACGGCGCTTATTGCATCATCATGGGCTTTCTCTGCGGCTTTCCGATGGGCGCATTCTGCGTCGCGGACCTTTACCAAAAAAGGGAACTGTCCAAAGAAGAATCCGTGCGGCTCATCCCATTCTGCAACAATATCGGTCCGGTGTATTTCTATTCGTTTGCCGTTCCTCTGTTGGACTTAAAAGCGCCCGCTTACCAAATGCTCCCGCTTCTCACGTTCGGCATGTATGGCATTCCGCTCCTGTACGGTTTCATATCCTCGCAATTTCATGCGCATATGATGATGCAAGCGAAACCTGCCGTTCTGCAGGCATCCTCCGCCGCAGGCATTCTCCGTAAGCGCCTGCCCGTCCAGCTGCGGCGCCAGCATACGACCGCCGCAAATTCCTATCCCGGCGCGCAGGCGCCGCAGACAGCCGGTCCGGAAACGCAGCCGTCCCTGTTCGCCGTGATGGACGAATCGATCTCCCGTGCGGGGGCATCCATCCTGCGGCTCTGCGGATACATGATCCTGTTTAACATTTTGATGCTGCCGCTCTATGCCCTGCATGTGAACGGATTTTACAGCGGTATTCTGCACGCCGTCTTTGAGATTTCGGGCGGTATCCGCATCTTACAGGGCTATCTCGTCCTGATGCCTGAAAAAAGAATGCTGTTGCAGATTCTGATGCTGACTGCGCTAAGCTTTGGCGGTTTTTGCTGCGCGGGACAGAGCGAATGCTTTTTACACGCCGTATCTCTCCGCCCGGCTGCGTATCTGTTCCGGCGGATGCTGATCGCGATGGCCGCATGTGGATTTTACGCAGTCTGCTTCTTTTTCGGCTGGCTGTACTAAAAAAGAGTCTGCGTTCCGCAAACTCTTTCGAAGAATCCGCTGAAGGCGGATTCTTCCAAGCTGCGGAAATTCCTATAAGAAAAATCGTGCGAAATCATCCTATGAGTTAAAAAAGGACGCAAAGCGTCCTTTCGAAATGGAATACCCTGTCAGGGCGTATGCTTTTGGTTCTCTGCATCCGCTGCCGCTGCCTCTGAGCCCGCCGTCTCCTCAAGCGCGTCCACAGGATAAAGCTGTGCGCGGTTTGACTGGATCAGATCGCGGTAGCCGTTCATGGAATTTAACAGATTTTCATAGTGCGCGGACGCATCGTTCATCGCGTTCGTCACGATGTCTTCCAGACTGCCGAGCGACTCATCCATATATTGAAGCGCCTGCGCACGGAAATCATTTGCCTGCATTGTCGCCGAGTCCAAAATGGACTGCGCCTGCCTCGTCGCCAGCGTCACAATATCATTTGCTTTTGCATATGCCTGCTGCATGATCTCGTGCTCATTGACAAGTTCATTCGTGTGAATCGTCGCCTCATTGATCAGCGCGTCCGCTTTCTGCCTTGCATCGTTTAAGATCGCTTCCTTATTGCTGATAATCTTCTGATAACGCTTGATCTCATCCGGCGTTTTCATCTTCAGTTCGCGAAGCAGCTCCTCAATCTCCTCCTTATTGACCATGATAATGGTACTGGAGAGAGGCTTGAATTTGCAACTGTCAATATAGTCTTCGATCTCTTCAATCAACTGTTCGATTTTACTGTTCATCGCATACTCCAATCCGCCTGAGCTAAAAAATGATGATTTCAAATCTTATGTATCCGCCAGAGCCCGGTATTTCGCATGGATCAGCTCCGCCACAAATGGCGGTACGCATTGGGAAATATCGCCGCCGAAATAAGCAATCTCCTTGACGCTGGAAGAACTCAAATAGGAATATTCCAAACTGGTTGTCAAAAATATCGTATCCAAACTTCCGTTGGATAATTTTTTATTTGTCTGTGCGATCTGAAGCTCATATTCAAAGTCTGTGATCGCACGAAGCCCCCTGACCGACACATGGATATTCTTTTCTCTGGCGTAGTCGATCAGAAGTCCGGTAAAGGAATCCACTTTGACATTGGGAAATTCCTTTGTCGCCTCCTCCAATATTCTAACACGTTCCTCAACTGAAAACAATGGAGTTTTCGTTTTATTGTTCAAAACACTGACCGTCAACTCGTCAAACATCCGCGCCGCTCTGCGGATGATGTCTAAGTGGCCGTAGGTCATGGGATCAAAGCTCCCCGGATAAACTGCGATCTTCATAGCACGGCACCTCACTTCTTTTTTAGAAAGATATGCTGGTTGGTCTTGTAACGCTTCTGTCTGATTATATCATACCCAAGCGCGGGAAGATAGTCTGTTTCTGCACGGAGCGGCGCCTCCAGAATGAGTAAAGTATCGCGGTCCGCGATCCGGTCATTTTTTGTCAAAAGAGCAAGCACCGGGCGTTCCAGACCCTGATCGTACGGCGGATCCATAAAAATTATATCCGCCCGCTCCCGAATCGCACCCGAAAGCGCGGACAGGACATCCTGTTTTAAGAGCACGCCCTCGTTCGTAAAGCGGGTTGCCGCAAGATTGCGCTCGATGCAGTCGCATGCTTTTTTCTGATGATCCACAAAATAGGCGCGCGCCGCACCGCGGCTCAACGCCTCGATGCCGATCCCGCCGCTCCCGGAAAACAGGTCGAGAAACACACATCCCGGCAGATCGTTCTGCAAGATATTGAAAAGCGTTTCTTTGATCCGATCCTGCGTCGGACGCGTATCCTGTCCTTCCGGCGTAACCAGCCGCAGACTCCGTCTTGTTCCTGCGATGACCCGCATAGTCAATCCTCGTTCTTTCTCCTTGTAAGCGCGTATTCCGCCTGCCGTCTGATCTTAACCTTTATTTTGTCACATGCGTTCCAACAGGCAGCATTTCCACATATTTTTTATGGCATTTATGAGCACGCAGGGCGTTCCCTGTCAGGACAGCCGCACCTTCACACCCTTGGAATCCCGCGAGCCCAGTTTCAATTTATTCAGTTCGATGGTCTTTCCCTTATATTCGACCGTCTGCTCCTGCGCGTTCTGCGTATAGTAGACTTCTTCTAAGTAGTCGTTTCCGCCAAGCTTCATACCGCGCACGCCGACCGCGCCCTTTTTCTTTTCGGGGATCTCCTCGATCGAAAAACGAAGGAAATAGCCCTCATGGGATTGCAGCACCACGTTCCGCTGTTCGATCAAAAGCACAATGCTCTTTACTTCGTCCCCGTCGTTTAATTTGGTCGCGGCGACGGTCCGTTTCGCCACGTCAAATTCGCCGCCGCTGACAACCTTCATCATCGCCTGTTTCGTCGTAAACAGAATGCGGTACAGATTTAGGTCCGCCTGGCTTGCCACACACAGGATGTCCTCTTTCGAGGAATCATAATTGCTCACATTGTCGATCGGGATGCCCTTATCGCGGAACTTGCCGAACGGCAAATCCGAGACCTTGACGGTATGAAGCTGCCCGATATTTGTAAAAAGACAAATTTTTCCGGTGTTTTTGCAAAGAATGACATAGGAATTCTCCGCCTCGACGGCATCCTTATTGCGCTCGTAAGCCGCCGTGTCGATCGTTTTGCTGTAGCCGAAGCGGTCCATCAGGAAATACACGTCCATTTCATCCGGCTTCTTTTCTTCAAAAACAACCTGCTCCGCATTGTCGATCACGGTCCTTCTCCTGCGGGCGTATTCCTTTTTATAGCCGTCCAGCTCGTTGATGATGACCTGCGCCATGGAATCTCTTCTGGCGAGAATATCCTCGTAGCGGAAAATGTTGGCGACCGTCTCTTCATGCTCTTTCATAAGGGCTTCGATCTCCAAGCCGATCAATTTATAGAGGCGCATCTCCAAGATTGCGTTCGCCTGCGGTTCGGTAAATTGGAGCTGCTGCGCCATGATGCGGGATTCCTTGAATTTAAACTTGATCCCGTCCGTTTTGCCTTCGACCAGACACGCCTTTGCCATAGCGCGGTCTTTTGAGCCGCGCAGCACTTCGATGATCAGATCGATGACATTGCACGCCTTGATCAGCCCTTCCTGTATTTCCCTGCGCTCCAGTTCCTTTTGCAATAGATTGGAGTATTTGCGCGTCGCCGTCTCAAACTGGAAATCAACATAATGCTTGAGGAGCGCTTTTAAGCCCATCGTCTCCGGCTTTCCGTCCGCAATGGCAAGCATGTTGACGCCGAAGGTGTCTTCCAGTCTTGTTTTTTTCAAAAGAAGATTCTTAAAATTCTCAACGTCGGCATCGCGGCGAAGCTCGATGACGATGCGGATGCCCTCTTTGGAGGATTGGTTCGTAATATCCACGATGTCGTTCGTCTTTTTCGTCTCGGCAAGCGCGGCGACGTCCTGTAAAAATTTGGTGATGTTGGCGCCGATCATCGTATAGGGAATCTCGGTAATGACAACGTTCGTTTTCCCGCCTTTTGCCTTCTCCACCTCGATCTTTCCGCGGATGCGCAGCTTACCCTGCCCGGTCTCGTAAATCTCCAGCAGCTCGTCCTTGTTGCAGATCATGCCGCCCGTCGGAAAATCGGGACCTTTTAAGTACCGCATCAGCTCGCGCGTTGTGATACTTTCATCCATCATATACGCCTTCGCGGCGTCGATGACTTCGCCGAGATTGTGCGGCGGAATGCTCGTCACCATGCCGACCGCAATGCCCTCCGCGCCGTTTATCAGGATGTTGGGAATCTTTACCGGGAGGACAAGCGGTTCTTTTTCGGTCTCGTCAAAATTCGGTCCGAAATCGACCACGTCTTTATCCAGATCGGCAAGAAACGCCTCCTGCGTGATCTTCTGTAAGCGCGCCTCGGTGTATCGCATCGCGGCCGCGCCGTCCCCCTCGATGTTGCCGAAATTGCCGTGTCCGTCCACAAGCGGAAGTCCTTTTTTGAAATCCTGGGACATAACGACAAGCGCGTCATAAATGGAGCTGTCGCCGTGCGGATGGTATTTACCCATCGTATCGCCGACGATACGCGCGCTTTTCCGATACGGTCTGTCGTAGCGGATGCCGAGCTCATACATGTCGTAGAGCGTTCTGCGCTGTACCGGCTTTAAGCCGTCCCGCACATCCGGCAGCGCCCGCGCGACAATGACGCTCATTGCATAATCAATATAGGATTTCTGCATCAACTCGGAATATTCGGTCTTAATAATACGGTCTTCCATTTATGTTCTCCTAAACATCCAGCTCCGCGTCCGCCGCGTGGTCGTAAATAAACGCCTTTCTCGGCGGCACGTCGTTCCCCATTAACAGTTCCGTCATCTCGGACGCCCTGCGCGCATCTTCGATTTCCACAAGTTTTAGGCGGCGCTGCTCCGGATCGAGCGTCGTCTCCCAGAGCTGTTCGGCATCCATTTCGCCAAGACCTTTATAGCGCTGGAGCGTAAACGGACCCTTGTGCGCTTTGCGGTAACGTTCCAGCGCTTTATCGTCGTAGAGATATTCTTCTTTTCCTTTGCTCGGCATCGCCTTATAGAGCGGCGGCATCGCGATATAGACATGTCCCTCGTAGATTAAGTCCGGCATAAACCGGTAAAACAGCGTGAGCAGCAGCGTGCTGATATGCGCGCCGTCCACATCGGCATCCGCCATGATGATGATCTTATCGTAGCGCAGCTTGTTGATGTCAAAATCGTTGCCGTAGCCCTCGGAAAAGCCGCAGCCGAACGCGTTAATCATGGTCTTGATCTCGGCGTTGGCAAGGATTTTGTCAATGCTTGCTTTTTCCACGTTCAGGATCTTGCCGCGGATGGGAAGGATCGCCTGATACATCCGGTTGCGCGCCGTTTTCGCCGAGCCGCCCGCCGAATCTCCCTCCACGATAAAGATCTCGCACTGCGCGGGTACTCTGCTCTCGCAGTTGGCAAGTTTTCCGTTGGAATCGAACGAATATTTCTGTTTTGTCAGCATATTCGTCTTTGCCTTTTCCTCGCTCTTGCGGATCTTTGCCGCCTTCTCCGCGCAGGAAATGACATTTTTGAGCGTTTCCAGATTTTTGTCGAAATAACGGACGATCTCGTCCCCCGTCACCTTGCTGACTGCCTTGGCGGCGTCCTGATTATCCAGCTTTGTCTTGGTCTGTCCCTCAAAGCGCGGCGACGGATGCTTAATGGAGATCACGGCGGTCATGCCGTTCCGGACGTCCGCGCCGGTAAAGTTCATGTCTTTCTCTTTCAGGATACCAAGCTGGCGCGCATAGGTGTTGATGACGTTCGTAAACATCGTCTTAAATCCTGTGATATGCGTACCGCCCTCCGCATTGTAAATATTATTACAAAAACCAAGCACATTCTCATGAAACTCATTGACAAACTGCAATGCCGCCTCGACCGCAATGCCCTCGCACTCGCCCTGAAAATAAATCACGTCATGGAGCGTTTCACGCGACTGGTTCATGTCTTTGATAAAACCGACAATTCCCTCCGGCTCATGGTATTCCACGTGCTCTGGTTCCTCTCCGCGGTTGTCCTCAAACACGATCGTCAGCGCCGGATTTAAGTAGGCAGTCTCATGAAGTCTGGATTTGACGTCCTCCTCCTTGAAACGCGTGCGGTCAAAAATAGTATCGTCGGGCAGGAAGTTTACGGTCGTTCCGGTCTCCTTTGTCTTGCCGACGACCGGAAGCAGTCCGTTCTCCAATTCCATAGTCGGGACGCCGCGCTCGTAGTGATCCTCATAAATGCGTCCGTCCTGCTTTACGGTCACATGCAGGTAGGTGGAAAGCGCATTGACGACGGAGGAACCGACGCCGTGCAGTCCGCCGCTCGTCTTATAGACGGAATCGTCAAATTTACCGCCCGCGTGCAGTGTCGTAAACACCAGCCGTTCCGCGCTCATGCCTTTTTCGTGCATACCGACAGGAATGCCGCGCCCGTTGTCGGATACCGTTGCCGAACCGTCCGCGTTCAGCGTCACCGTGATGCGGTCGCAAAATCCGGCAAGATGCTCGTCCACCGCATTATCCACGATCTCATAGATCAGGTGGTTTAATCCTTTCGTCGAGACGCTCCCGATATACATACCCGGTCTGACTCTGACCGCCTCAAGTCCCTCCAGCACGGTAATACTGGAGGCATCATATTTTACTTCGTTTGCCATAACATACCTCTTTTGGGAAAGATTGCAGCACGGGCTTGCCGTGACGATGCCTTTGTTGATTGACTGCAACGGTAAGTCTGTGCTGCAATCATCAAAGTCACAACAGCCTAGTCTATGCACATGATACCCATATTATAGCATGTCTGACAAAATAAGGAAAGAAAAAAATACACCATCTAGTTGATTTGATACAAAAATCACTAGATGGTGTATACTTTTACAATCTGTAAAGAACTGCCTTTGGCAACCTGTGAAGAATTGCGTCAGCGGATTCCAAAAGAACTGCCTTTGGCAACCCGTGAAGAATCCGCTGGAAGCGGATTCCAAAAGAACTGCCAAAGGCAGTTCTTTGAAAGAGTTTCGCTTGCGCGAAACTCTTTTTTATTGCTGTGCCACGTCTTTCATGGAGAAGCTGATGCGTCCCATCTTATCCTTGCCGAGGCAGACAACCGTTACCATATCGCCGAGCGTCAGCACATCTTCCACATGCTCGACACGGTGTTTTGCGATCTTGGAGATGTGGACCATGCCCTCCTTGCCCGGTGCAAACTCGATGAATGCGCCAAACTCCTTGATGCTGACAACCTTGCCCTTGAAGATCTGACCTTCTTGGAAATCTGTCACGATCATCTTAATCATTTCGATCGCTTTATCCATCATCTCGCGGTCCGTCCCGCATACGCTGACTGCGCCGTCATCCGTAATGTCAATCTTCACACCGGTTCTGGCAATGATCTCATTGATCGTCTTGCCTCTCTGTCCGACCACATCGCCGATCTTCTCCGGATCAATCTTGATCTGGACGATCTTCGGCGCATACTTGCCGACAGACTCACGCGGCGCGGCGATCGCCGGCTTCATGCAATTCTCCATGATGTACATCCGTGCCTCGCGGCAGCGTGCGATCGCACCCTCCACGATCGGTTTCGTCAGACCGTGAATCTTAATATCCATCTGGATCGCGGTAATTCCCTTATCCGTACCGGTCACCTTAAAGTCCATATCGCCAAAGAAATCTTCCAGCCCCTGAATATCCGTGAGCAGGATGAAGTCATCATCCGTCTCTCCCGTTACCAGTCCGCAGGAAATACCGGCAACCATCTTCTTAATCGGCACGCCCGCCGCCATTAAGGACATGCAGGACGCACAGGTGGATGCCATGGACGTCGAACCGTTGGATTCAAACGTCTCCGACACCGTACGAATCGCATATGGGAACTCCTCCTCGGAGGGAAGCACCGGAAGAAGCGCTCTCTCCGCAAGCGCGCCGTGACCGATCTCGCGGCGTCCCGGTCCGCGGCTGACTTTTGTCTCGCCGACGGAATAGGACGGGAAATTATAATGATGCATATAGCGCTTTGCCGTTGTATTTTCGTCTAATCCGTCCACTTTCTGCATTTCGGAAAGCGGAGCAAGCGTGCAGACGTTGCAGATCTGCGTCTGTCCGCGCGTAAACATCGCGGAGCCGTGTACGCGGGGGATGATGTCCACTTCCGCGGCAAGCGGCCGGATCTCGGTGATCTTACGTCCGTCCGGGCGCTTCTGATCCTTTAAGATCATCTTGCGGACCGTCTTCTTTTGATACTGATAGACTGCCTCGCCTAAAATCGCGAGCCATTCCTCGTTCTCTGCGAACGCCTCCTCCAGTTTTGCGGTGATCTGACGGATATTTTCCTCGCGAACCTGCTTCTCGTCGGTAAAGACTGCTTTTTCCATCTCCTCAGCAGGAACCAGTTCCTTGATCTTTGCAAACATTTCCTCAGGGATTGCACAGCTTGTATAGGTATGCTTCGGTTTGCCGACTTCTGCGACAATTCCGTTGATGAACGTAATAATCTGCTTGTTGATCGCGTCCGCTTTATAGATCGCTTCGATCATGGTCTGTTCCGGGATCTCGTTTGCGCCCGCCTCGATCATCATGACTTTCTGCGCCGTAGAAGCAACGGTCAGCTTTAAGTCTCCGTTCTTCCATTCTTCCTGGGACGGATTGACGATCATTTGACCGTCTACCATGCCGATCTGCGTCATCGCGCACGGACCGTCAAACGGAATGTCGGAAATGCTTGTCGCAATCGAAGCGCCGAGCATTGCGGTCAGTTCCGGTCTGCACTCAGGATCCACCGACATGACAAGACAGTCAAGCGTCACGTCATTGCGGTAATCTTTCGGGAAAAGAGGACGCATCGGACGGTCGATGACACGGCTCGTCAGCACGGCGTTTTCGGACGCCTTTCCCTCTCTCTTGTTAAATCCGCCGGGAATCTTGCCGGCAGCATACAATTTCTCCTCGTATTCTACACTTAAAGGGAAGAAATCAATGCCGTCCCTCGGTTTTTCGGATGCTGTCGCCGTACACAGAACGGTCGTCTCTCCGTAATGCATGAATGCGCAGCCGTTCGCCTGCTTGCCGACTCTGTTGATGTCCACGCTCAGCGTACGTCCGCCAAGCTCCATGGAATAGGTTTTGTACATAGATATTGCTCCTTTCTGTTCTTATGCCGGGCAGAAGAAGCCGAAACTACTGATATGAGTATGCGCTGCATCCGCATATCAGTGGTCTCGGTCTCCGCTTCCGCCCTGAATGTGAATAGTGGCGTGACAAAACCCGTACGGGGATACCGTACCGGTCTGTCATAAAAATGAGGACGGAAGATCCGTCCTCATTTTGTTTACTTTCTGATTCCAAGTTTCTCGATCAAAGCACGGTATCTTTCGATGTCTGTTTTCTTCAGATAATCAAGTAAGCCTCTTCTCTGACCTACCATCTTCAAAAGACCTCTTCTGGAATGATGGTCTTTCTGATGGGTCTTTAAGTGCTCTGTCAGTTCCTGAATCCTCGCTGTGAGGACTGCGACCTGTACCTCCGGGGAACCCGTATCGCCTTCCGATAACGCGTACTCCTTCATGATCGCCTGTTTCTTTTCCTTAGAAATCATGGTTCTTTCCTCCTGCTTTTTCCTAGGCGTACCGCCTGTTACTGCCGATACTAAGAGGCGGGTTGGAGTGTCCCGCATCCGAGTATGGCAAACTCATACTGTCCTATTGTAGCACAACCCAAATCATCTGTAAAGACTGATTTTCACATCTCATAGTACTTCGCCTGCGCATTCCAGAGCGCCGCGTAGATGCCGTCCGCATCCGCAAGCAGTTCTTCGTGGCTTCCCGTCTGTACCAGTTCTCCGTGATCGAACACGGCGATCTTGTCGCAGAACCGGCAGGAGGATAATCTGTGGCTGATGTAGATGGCGGTCTTCTCTCCGGCGATTCTGTCAAAATTCTGATAGATTTCCGCCTCCGCAATGGGATCGAGCGCCGCTGTCGGCTCGTCGAGCAGCACGAAAGGCGCCTCCTTGTAAATGGCTCTGGCGATCGCCAGTTTCTGGGCTTCGCCGCCGCTGATCTCCATGCCGTCATCGGTGTAATCTTTGTACAGAAAGCGCTCGATCCCTTTGGGACCCATCCCGGCAAGCCGGTCCCCAAATCCCGCGTCCGTAAGGCACCTGCGTACTTTTTCCTCGTCATACTCCTTATCCGCGGCAATATTTTCCGCCAGCATGAGCGCAAAGAGTACATAGTCCTGGAATACCACGGAAAAAAGCTTCGCGTATTCATCGTGACGGAACTTTTTAATATCCACGCCGTTTACCAGAATCTCTCCCTCGTCCGGGTCGTAAAGCCTGCAGAGCAGTTTGATCATTGTGGTTTTTCCGGAACCGTTTCTCCCCACGATCGCAAGCTTCTCTCCCACCCGCAGCTCCATCGAGAAATTTTTCAGCGCGTATTCTTTGCTTCCGGGATATTTGAAAGAAACATTCCGAAACACAATATGATATTCGTTGTCACTGCGCTTCTCCATCGGCAGGGAACCCTTATACATTTCATCGGAGAGCGTAAGCAGTTCCAGAACACCCACCTGTTTTCTCGCCGTCATACTAATGTCGTGGTATCCCATGACCACATCGACGGTCCGATGAAGAATGTTGGAAAGACATCCGGCGTACAGAATCAGAGAGCCTGCCGGCATACTGCCGTTTAGCGCCGCCATGGCGGCGATGCCGTACGCGCCGATTAAGGACAGCACATGCATGACCGCGCGGGTACTTCTTTCTCCTGCGTCGCAGAGCGCCGGACGTCTGATGGTATAGTCCTGATACTCCTTTGTCTGCAGCTTATCATAAGTCCAATGCTTCATAACCTGATAGCCGTTATAGATCCGGACGTCTTTGCCGTTTCCGTAGCGGTAATGCCAGGAACCGAAGGCGAAATCCCACACATAATTCCACAAAAACTTCTTCTCTTCCCGATTCGGAACATGAAACATAAAATAGCAGCTTTTCATGCTGATCTTATCATCAACAAAATATCCTATATAAAGCAGCAGGCAGAGCAAGAGCAGCGCCACTGCCGCCTGAACGTAGTCTTTTCCGTGAAAATAGGAGAACAGGGGCGCGCCGATCACGACCGCGCCGATGACCTCCGCTACGCCGCTCAGTACGGCCGGTACCTGCCAGAACATGCTGTAAATACCCGCGCCCCAATTGTTGTCCAGCCGGATCCGCTCCTGCATCTCTTTCAGCTTAGGCGAGTCGATCAGGGAAAAATCCAGATTCATGATCTTTTCTTTCTGCAGCGCCTGATATTGGTTGGAAATCGCTTCCCTTCGCATCTCAATCCGCCTGCTCATGAGATTTTCCGCCGAGCGTCCCAGACTTAAGAGCAGCACGCAAAAGATGATCCTTCCGAATAACTGGGAAAAACGGAATCCGAGCGCAATCTGATTCAGTACATAGGCGGACAACAGCATTCCTCCGTAACTTAACACGACAGACAAAAGGATACAGACGATCTGTAACGGGAAATAGCTGCCGTCCAGCTTTACGATCAGCCTGATGACGCGTCGGATATGATCGAAATTCTGCCGGAACGACTGCTTCTCCAAAAGTTTTGATTCTTCTTCAAACATCCCTAAAACACCTCCTTTTCAAGCTGTGTTTTGGCATAATAGCGGCTCTGTATTTCAAACATGTCCGCGTAGGCGCCGTGCAACGCCATCAGCTCCTTATGACTTCCTTCCTCTAAAATGCCGCCGTCCCCCAACAGTACGATGCGGTCCGAAAACCGTGTGCTGGCAAGTCTGTGTGAAATAAAGATTGCCGTCTTGCCGTCGGCATACTGTGCGTATTGGTCGTAAATCTCCGATTCCGCGATCGGATCCAATGCCGCCGTCGGTTCGTCCAGCACCATGATCGGCGCATCCTTATACAGCGCTCTGGCAAGCATGAACCGCTGTTCCTCGCCGCCGGAAAGCTCCAGTCCCTCCTCGTCTATATCTTTGTCGAAGAAGGTATCCATCGTCACGCCCTTTTCACGAAATTTTTTGGAAAGCCCCGCTCTCTCAAGCGCATCCCACGCTCTCCTGCTGTCATATCCGCTTTCAAAGGTCAGATTTTCCGCCACCGTGACCGGAAGAAGAAAGGGTTCCTGAAAGACAGCGGAAAACAATTCGTAAAGCTCGGTTTTCGGGAACTCGTTCCGGTCGATCCCGCCGATCAGGATCGTTCCCTCATCCGGCTCATACATGCCGCAGAGCAGCTTGACAAAGGTCGTCTTTCCGGCCCCGTTGACGCCGACCAGCGCAAGCTTTTCGCCCGCCCCTATTTTCAAATTAAAATGTTCTAATATCTTTTTCCCCGCCCCGCCGTAGGAAAAGGAGACGTCCCGAAATTCGATGGATAGCGGCCGCTCCAATTCTGAAATATGCCTCCGCCCGGTCCGCTGGTCCTCTTCCGGCAGGTCCATATACGCCCGGTAAAAATTCGTATCCCTGGAACCGCTGCGCAGATCCGCCAGACTATTCATGATGCTTCCGACAAATCCGGAGAAGCTGGTGATTGCGCCGAAGTACAGCACAAAATCTCCGGCGCTTACCGCGCCGTCAAATACTTTTTTGAGCAGGTACCCATAAGCAAAAAGATCGCGTCCGACAGACAGCAGATTGTCAATCTGCCAGTACCCGTAATCTCCCCGGTTCTTTTGCTTTTCAAGATTTCTGGTTTTTTCCGAAAGAAGGTTCTTTTCCTTGTTCAGCCATCCCGCCATGCCAAAAATTTTCACATCCTTTGCGGCGGCAAGGCTGCCCATGGCATTGTTAAAGAGATAGGACCGCTTTTTATTCAGATCCGCCTCCTCTTCACGAAATTTTTCCAGATACTTAATCTTAAACAGACTGACGACATATTGGAGCAGGGCGATCCCCAAAAGCAGAACTGCGACCCAAGGACTTAAAAAGCTGAGCACCGCGCTGTACAGGATAAAGCTGAGCACATTTTTGATGACGTCTATGGATGCGTAGGTCATTTTGCAGAGCGCGCTCCAATCCCCGCTGTTTATGATCCCCACCGCTTTCCAGTACAACTCTTTTGCCTCCCCTTCCTCCGCATAGCGATAAGGAACCCGCAGGGTTTTTAAGAACAGCTCCGCAAGCAGTTCACTTCTCCTTGTGTTGTAAAGAGCATATTTTCCCTCTCCGGCAGCCGCTGCGACAGAGACGCTCATGCACAGAGCGCCAAATACGGCAAGTGTTATCCAAAGCCGCTGTATCGTGACTCCCTTCGTTACCAGATCCAGTCCCATCTTGGGCAGATAAAGTCCAAAAAGAGGCTGCAACGCGCCAAATACGATTTCCGCAAGACACATCCACAGGAAAACAGGGATACTCCTCCTGTAGTATTGGAAATAATAGCCGACGTTCTGAAAAATGTTGTATTTCTTTTCATATTTTGATCCTGTCTGCTTCAATTTGGGACTCCTTTCCGCGCCTGCAAAAATCAGGCGATTCAGGCGTTAAAAGCCCTGCTGTGCAGCGTTCAGAAGCAGGGCTTTTGACGCCTGAATCCTGTCCGCAAAAACAACCGCCTTCGTTTATGCAGTATAGCATAGATTTTTCCGCAAAAAGAAAAAATGCACGAATGGTTTCATTCGTGCACCAGCGGCAGAAGGATTTCCGTAGCAAATACATTTTCCTCATCCTGCCTGTCAATATATCCTTTACACCGCTCGACAACCTTGTCGATCCGCATCAGTCCAAATCCGTGGGATCTTCCTTTTTTGGCGGACAGATATCGGATCTCATGATTCTCTCCGCGCCGCTTCTCTGGACGGCCGTTCACCGCGTTTATGACATATACATATAACTGACCTTTGAGAATATCTATATAGACTCTGATAAACCGTTCCTTCTCGTCCTCGATCCGCATGCATGCTTCCATGGCGTTGTCCATCAGGTTTCCGATGATCAGCGACAGATCAACCTCTGAAATGTCCAGCTTGGACGGGACGATCGCTTTTGCTTCCACGGCGATATGCCGGTGCCTTGCCAGCGACAGCTTACTGTTTAATACGGCATCGATCATGACATTTCCTGTTTTTACCACGGTATCGACCGTTGTGAGATCCTCGTCCAGCCGATTCAGATATTCTCCGAGCTTATGAAGCTCTCCCATGGCAAGATAGGCTTTCATGGATTGAATATGATTGTGGTAATCGTGCCGCCATCCCCTCGTCTGCCGATACATATTTTCCACTTCTTCACAATGCTTTTGAAGCAGGTCGCTCTGATAATGGCTGATCCGCCGATCGACCAGCCTCGTAAACCAGATTCTTGCACCGAGCATCAGTCCCAAAAGACAGAGAGCCCCCGCCGCTATCCAAATCAGTATCATTTTTCCACGCATCCCCTGTAAAGCGCAATAAAGAGCCGGTTCACGTCAGGGTACATCCTTCTGCTGACCGGAACCGTATCCCCGTTATCAAACAGGATATGATCCCGCACAATTTGTCTGACATTTTCTAAATTGCATAAATAAGAGCGGTGGCACTTCACAAAATTCTTTCCCGACAGTTCCGCCCAAAGACCGGAAATGTTTTCCATCACCCGGATTTCAGACCTGTCCGTCATCACAAACCTTGTATCATGCCGATCCGCTTCACAATAATTGACTTCCTTTAGATCCAGTCTGGTGACGCCGTCCTGCGTTCTGACGGCAAACAGCTCCCGCACGCTGACCTTTGCGCAGATCCTGTCCATGCATTCAAACACTTTTTCTTCCGAGATGGGCTTTAACAGATAGTGCAGCGCCTGCACCTCATAGCCTTCCTTCAGATATTCGGAAAGACCTGTTGTAAACACGACCGGTATGTCGCGGTTCTTTTCCCGCAGCTTCCGCACCATTTCCATCCCGTTCATTCCGGGCATCTGGATGTCCGCAAATACCGCGTCCGGCGCTCCGTCCTCCAGACAAAACAGAAAAGCGGCGGCATTCTCATAAGTCAAAATAGAAACCGATCTGCCGTGCGCCTCTGCCCATGCGCCGATATACTGTTTCAGCAGTCTGCTGTGTACCGGCTCGTCCTCTACAATCGCAATGTCCATCCGTTTGATTCCTTTACAAAAGTCTTCTCGCGCAGACAGGCGTACGGTAATTTACCCCCGTAATGATAATGCCGTTTGTCGGATTGCTCGCGTGGCAGACTTGTCCGCCGCCGATATAGATCGCCACATGATCAATACCGCCTCCCTGAGAATAAAATACCAGATCGCCCGGACGCAGTTGTGACGTGGACACCTCCGTGCCGCAGCGCGACTGCGCTCTTGCCGAATGAGAAAGGCTGATGCCGTATTTGGCATATAAGAGCATCGTAAATCCGGAGCAGTCCGTTCCGTTTGATAAGCTGTTGCCGCCGTAAACATACGGACAGCCGACATATTGGATCGCGCGGTTCGCAAGATCGATCCCGGCGTCCGTCACGCCTTTTCCATAACGGACTTCCGTCATGGTCAGCGCCGTATCCAACCTGTATGCGACATCCACATAGTCCCCGCTCACATAAGCGGCGTCCGTGCCGTCGCCATATACGATAGCAACCCATCCGTTATCCAGAACTTCCACCACTTCCAGCTCTCTGCCGTTTGCAACCAGTCCCCATGTGCCATGTTCGGTATCCGGCTGCTTTCTGACTTTTAATGCCTGCGCCAGCACGGTCGCCGTCAATGTCTGGTTCTGCTGTGCCATTTCCTGCGCGCGCTCCCCTGTCGCAAGATAGTCCATGCTGACATAGCCCTCAACCGAACCGGAACGGATATGCGCCCAGCCATCCGCCGTATCGAGCACCTCGCAGCCTGCTCCGGCAGGAAGCTCGCCGACCTTCTCCGCATCTGTCCCTGCCGCTCTGCGGATGTTCAGATTTTCAGATACATCGGCAATACCGAGATTTTCATAGCCCCAGTTTTCTTTCGGCTCCTCCTCCTCGACGATTACAAGGTTTTCCATCATATCCTCGAAATCCTGCTTCGTCATACTGTCGATACTGCCCATGATCAGTTCCACGCCTGCGCCGTAAATATTGTACTCCTCCGGATCCGCCTCGTCAATTTCTTCGTCGTCCGAGAAGAGCTGATCGTTATCCACCACGCCGTCGATCCCCATGACGGCGGCAGCCTCGAAATTAGCCGCGGATACCGGTATGCTGTCCGAGGCAAACATTATGCAGAATGCCAATATGCAGGATGCGATCCGCTTCATGATCGTTCTGATCTTCTGATCTCTGATGTTCTGACTGCTATTTTTCTGACTGCTATGTAGAAGTTTCTTTTTCATAGTCACCTCTTTGGAAATGTTTCTTCTGAAATGTTACATAATTGTTACATATATTTCACGTTTATTAAATGTTACAAAAATGTTTCATATATTACAAGTTATTATAACAACTCTTTGAATGATGTCAATACTATGAAACAATTTAGTGCACACAAAAAGAAGACACCCCAAGATATGGGATGTCTTTCTCCTCACATTTCCAAAAGAACTGCCCTTGGCAGTTCTTTGAAAGGACGCTTCGCGTCCTTTTTTATATTGCGACATCGACGCTGCCGCCCTCCGGCGCGGCAGGAACCTGTGTCTTCACCGGAACGGACGCGCCGTTTAATTCCAAAGAGACGCCTGCGCTTACATTGGAATATCCAATGCCGGACGACGAACCGGAGTTGCCAAAACCGCTCGCCGCGCTCTGCTTTTCTTTTTGAAGGCGGTCAAAAAATGCTTTCAGATATTTCATGTCCGCTTCTACAATATCGCGCATCACATCGGAACGATGCTTTTTCTTTTTGGCGGCAAATTCTTCCGGCTCCTGCTTGATCGGGATGATCTCCAAAGATTCCTCCACCATCTCAAACGTGCCTTTTGCGGAAGCTAAGACCTCCTCCACCGTGTCGCTCAACAGCTCCTCCATCGTCTCCTGCACGCCCTGCTGTACAAGTTCCGTGAGCCGCTCTAATTGTGCCTGTCCGTACGCGATCTGTTCCTCAAACGAATCCGGCATTCCGTGTTCCACCGCATCCTGCACCATATTCTGCATACCGCCCGCCAAGGATGCGTCGGCACCTGCGCCGTTACCGCTCTCCCGCATGGCTTCCTGCATGATGTCGCCGTAGGATCGCTCCTGATCTTGTTCAAAAACGTCGTCCTCAAATTCTTCGCTCTGCATCCGCCGTTTGGCGCGTTCTTCTTTTTGCAGGTTCTTTAAGTGCTTTTTTGCCGCGCGTTCGATCGCCTCCGCGTGCGCAAGCGCACTCTCTAATTCCTGATCATTATACTCGCCCTTTTTTAACTTTTTGCGCAGCAGGATCACCTTTCTCTGCGCCATCGCCACCGCGCGCCTTGCACTGCCCGAAGTTTTCGCTTTCATGAGGAACGCCGAAACTTCCTTAAAATTATAATTCAGCTTCTTCGTCTTTGTCTTGTCCGGCTTTTTTGAACGCGAAATACTGATGGTCCCTGTTGCATTTCCTTCCGCGTCATAACACGTGATTCTTTTGATCTCACGATTGCCGCTCTGATACGTTTTGACCGCCGAGCTTTCGGAGTTCCATCCCCTTACGCCTATCGCCATGTCATCATCCTCCCTGATTCAGACAAAATTATACCGTTATCTATATATCGGTAAAAAAAGTACATTTCCTAAGAGAGACGGCATAAAACGCCTATTTTTTACGGGAGCCGCGTAAAGAAGATGACTTTTGCGGATCATATTCCGTCCAAAGCTGCACAAAGGAGGCGCCTTCCGCGGATAATTGTCCAAAGCTGCATAAAGGGAGGCATCTTGGCTTGCGTGCAAAGGCAGCTCCGTTAAAACAGTTCTTCCGTCTCTCTTGCGGCATAAGCAATGATCCGCCCAAGCCATTTGTCCATGGATAAATAAGAATCCCATGCGCCGACTGTACGGAGATCCATAAGCGCCGCCTTCCCCGCCGACAAATAATCCGCCTGTTCAAAGTAGCTGGAAACACCTGCCTTATCCCGCATGGCAACGGCGTGTAAGTAATTTTCCGGCGTATTGCCGCCTGTCTCCACATTTAATACCATCAATTCATTGTAACTGCACCTGCTAGGATCGATCTTCGACGCATCCACCTCATAGGAAAACTCGTTTCCTTTTGCATCCAATCCCTTTATGAGATAGACCGGATTGTCTTTCGTGTACTGCTCCGCCCGATAAATGTTGACGGATTCCCCTGTCTGCGGACTCGCGTAAGACATCAATGCATCCGCGTTCAGCATCACCTTTTGTCCGCCCGCGGATACACATTTCATGACTTGACCAGAGAAGTCAACGCCTGTATTCGCTGCATCCGCTGTATTTGTTGCACTTTTTGCTCCTTCCGACTGCCGTTGGAATCCTATTCCGGCGCTTCTTGCTCCGGCATTCCTTGTTCCCGCGTTCCTTGCCCCAATGTTTCTTGCTCCGGCGCTCTTTGTCCCTGCTCCTGCTCTCGCCTGCGCCACGGTTGTATTCGGTATCCCTGCCATTAGATTTGTATTTGCGATCTGCATATGTCCGCTCCTTTTGCTTACCAATTCTTTGTGATCTCTTTTTTTATTCCATTTGTTATCTGCAAAACATCGAAATCTTTACGCAAAAAAATCAACAAATTTCTTATATTCCAGATAACCTTTGAGATTGCCGCCCTCATACTGCATCTGCATGATGGCGGCAGCCAGCTTCGTCCAATCCTGTTTTACGTTCCGCAAAGCGGAATGCAAAGCGGAACTCCGCTCTGCAGAATCCATGGTATCCATTCCGGATTCTGACCAATCCGCTGTGTCTGCCAATGTTTCGTGGAAATACCCCCGTGTCCGTAAAAATAAATCCGCCGCTTCCGGATAAGCGCCGCGTTTTGCCGCATAACAGGAATAGGCAAACATTTCCGCCTCATCGCTGTGATACGGATTCACATTTGCAATATCCACCATGCGCTCCGTCCGATTTCCATCTTCATCCCAGATACATACTTTATATACCGGATGCTCCGGATTGAAATCAGCGGGCTCAAAGACGGTCATACCGCCGTTTCCTCTGCCCGAAGCCGCGGACAGCATTTTGTCGCCATCCTCTCCGCTTCCGATATGGAGCGAAAATCCTGCGCTCTGTGTATGGTGTGTATCGGATGTGAGTGAAAAGCTTGCGCTTTGTGCATGGTGCGCATATTGTGTTTGTGCCGTTTTCTGATTTCTATATGATGTGTTGACTAAATTAGTCGGATCAAGATACATGATTATTCCCTCCGTGTCATATAAATTTGGCAATTTCCTTATGCCGGCATTGTCCCCGTTTTCGACAGTGCCTGCACTGCCGCACTGCTCTCCATATCGGATACCTTCTGCATCAGTTCCTCCGGCTTTGTGAGTTTTATGCTCAGTACCGTGACTTTCATGCCGCCGATTACTTCGCTGATGACCAGATACCGGGAGCCGTCCGGTTTGACAATGATCTCGGACTTTCTTTTTTTATCATCTTCGTCGTCGCCTGACATACTCTCAAACAAACCCTTCCCGTCTCCGTGCCGAAAACCGGCATTCCACATTTCGGCATGGCATTCCTCTTTTGTCGCGCCGTAATGAATGACGGAATAAGCGCCACCCAAATAGCGCGCCCACGGATTTTCCCACGCCCATCCGGCGCGCAGATCGTTCAATACCCACTCCTCATAGTCCGCATCGCGCTTCATCGCCGCGAGCCCCTCATCCGAAATCGTGATCGTGACGGCGTCCTGCATATGGGAGACGTGCATTGGCAGCGCTAAGATCCGCTCCCGGATATATTCCTTATATTCTTCCATCGTCATTGCATCGACTGCCGGCCGCATTGCGTTCGTCCTATCTGTCAGCGCTTCCGCATTCGTACCGCTTGTCTGCCTCGCTGCGGTATTCCCGCCTGTCAGCACTTCCGCATTCATCCCGCCTGTCTGCCTTACTGTGTTCGCTTCACCTGTCGGTGTCTCTGCATCCGCCCCGCCTGCCTGATCTGCCGCAACCCTCTCATTTGCCGCCGTCCTTTCGCCGGTCTGCGTTTCTGCTTCCGTATTCGGCTCAACCGTTGGCTTCTCCGCACCCGCCCCGTTCACGCGCGCTGCCTGCGCCTGATCCGCCACGCCCGCGCGCTTTGCCGCTTCTAAGATTGCGTCCGCAATTCCTCTGCCGCATCGATTGCCTGTCAGCCCCGGAAAAGACTGATTTTGTGCGAGTCCGCCAAATGTTTTGGTCATATAGTTTACATAAAATGTATTCACGTCTCTGTCCCACATCCTTTCGCAACCGCTTTATCCGTTTGTTTTTAAGTAGTCTGCATATGCCTTTTTTACATGCGCATAGCGGGATTTTGGTACGGAAATCTCCACAAAAGACTGCCCGTCGGCATTTTCCGCAAGGTGATCCCCCGGCTCCGCCGTCATGGACAGCTTCAGCACATAACTGCTGATCTTTCTAATATAACGCATATTGACAAGGAAACTCCGATGCGCCCTCACAAATCCGTACGGCGCCAGTCTTTTTTCAATCTCATCCAGCTTTTGATAAAGACGATAGGACGCGTGCGGCGTGTGAAAAATATTTTGATGTCTGTCCGTCTCAATATACAGAATATCAGAGACGTCCAAAAGATGTTCTCCTCCGACAAACGGAAAGGATAATGCCGTCTGACCCGGATATTTCGGCGGCGTCGTTTCCGAACATTCCTGAATTTCGATTGTCTGTCCGTTTTTTTGCTGATATTCCTCCAGTAATTCCCTGATCCTTACCCTGTCCTCGGAACTGTTTCCGCAAATCGTTACTTTCATGCCACCCCTCATTTCAGCCGTATTCTGTCCTCCCCTGATGTTATCCCCATGCGTTATATTGGTTTGTATAGCGCATGGCCGCGGCTGCGGCACTGCCGTCCGACTGATATAGATTTTGGGTACTCTGCTGGTTGGAAGAAGCATAATCTGCAATTTTCGAGGATAGAAACGACAGGGAATCCGCGAAACCGTCCTCCCCCGAAAGCGTCTGCTTCAACGCTTCTAAATCCGCATCCTTTAAGGTCTGCTCATTGACGGAAAGCTGACCGTTTTTGTCCGCCGTGATCCCGATTTTTTGCAGTTCTTTCCCGTGATCTGTCACAAGAGATTTCATGTTTTGACGGTAAAACGTATCCAACAGACCGCCGCTTTCCTGAAATCCGGATAATACCTCATTGTACTGCCGGACAAGCTCTGTCACTTTCTTGGTGAGCGCATCCCTGTCCTCCGTCTTTTCATAGATGCTGTCCTCTTCCTGCCCGGCAAGCTCCTTTGCCGTCTCTTCCAGGCGCTTTGCCGCATCTTCCTGTTTTTCATACGCCTGCGTCCTGCGGAATGTTTCTAACTCGTTCCCCGCATTCAGATCATAGGGCAGCGTATTTGTTTTGCCGTTGTTCTGTACATAACTCAACATGCTGGTCGTATGAAGCGGTACGCCCGCCTTTCTTGCCGTCTCGTTTAACATTTGTGTCGTAATTCTCATTTGTGTCTCTCCTCCCGTCTGTCAAAAAATGACTGCCACACGCTTTTTTCTGCCTGCCGTTTTCGCGGACGTCCATCCGCACCCGCGGTTCCGCCACACAAAAAGCGGCAAAATTCCCCGTTTCTCCATCCGTGGAATTTTGCCGCTCTCCATAGCATTACCGTATTACAGCACCAGCTTACAATACTTATATCGGTGTGCGGTTCTTTGAAGGCAACCCGCATGTCACCGACAGCCTATGGGATGACACAAAAAGACTTTATTCTTTTTTGGGAGGCTATTTCTTCGGAAGATATTGGCGCAGTACCGACATGAAAATCTTCATATCTAACGGTTTGGCAATATGCGCGTTCATGCCGTTCTTGATGGCTGCTTCCTTATCCTCCTCTAATGCGTTTGCCGTCATGGCGATGATCGGCAGCGTCTTCACATCATTTCTTGGCAGACTCCGGATCGTTCTGGTCGCTTCATAACCGTTCATGATCGGCATCTGCACATCCATCAGGACCGCATCATAGTAATACTCTTCGGAACGGCTCACCATTTCGACCGCGTCGGTTCCGTCCGGCGCCGATTCCACCGCGAATCCCGCCTCCGTCAATATGACCTCCGCGATCTCACGGTTTAACTCAATATCTTCCACGAGCAGCACCCGCTTTCCGCTGAAATCCTCCAGCGTCCATTCCGCTTTCTTTTCCTCTTTTTCATTCAGATCATTCGCGGTGAGCAGCGCCGCTTTTAAGTCCGACATAAAGAGCGGCTTTGCACAAAAAGCAGTCACGCCCGCCTCCTTTGCCTCCTCCTCAATATCCGACCAGTCATATGCCGTCAAAATGATGATCGGCGCTTCATTTCCCACCGATTTGCGGATCCTTCTTGCCGTCTCCACGCCGCTGATCTCCGGCATCTGCCAGTCGATGATATAGGTATGGTACGAATTGCCTTCCTCGTGGGCGGTCTTCGCGCGGTAAGCCGCTTCCCTGCCCGAAGTTGTCCACTCGGCGCGCATACCGATCTGGTTTAACATTTTGCTCACGCTGTTACAGATATTAAAGTCGTCGTCTACGACTAACGCGCGCAGCCCTTCAAGCTGTTTGAGCTGTTCTGCATTTTTCTTTACATCCTGCAGTTTCAGGCTGATTTCTACCGTAAAGGTGCTTCCCTTGCCTGCCTCGCTCTCCACGGAAATCGTACCGTTCATCATCTCGACGATATTTTTAGTGATCGCCATACCGAGTCCCGTACCCTCGATGCCGCTGCGCGTCGTCGTCGATTCGCGCTCAAACGGCTCAAAAATATGATCGAGAAATTCCGACGACATCCCGATGCCGTTATCCTTGATAATAAACGTATAATCGCCGTAGCCGTGCCGGAACGTCGTTTTTTGAATGATACGGAACGAAATACTGCCCTGCGCCGGCGTATACTTTACGGCGTTGCTCAAGAGATTGATGAACACCTGATTCAGTTTTAGCGGATCGGCGAACACATCTTCATTGACAACCTCAAACGTATCGATAAATAATTCAAGCTGCTTTGCCTTAATCTGCGGCTGGATAATATCGACCAGATTGTGCATCAGCTCGGAAATATTGCACTCCTGCTCCTTGATCTGCACTTTTCCGCTCTCGATCCTGCTCATGTCCAATATATCGTTGATGAGGCTGAGCAGATGGTTGCTGGAGGAAAGTACCTTTTGCAGGCAGTCCATGACCTGATCCCGATTGTCGATATGGCTGACCGCGATCGTCGTAAACCCGATAATCGCATTCATCGGCGTCCGAATATCGTGGGACATATTGGAGAGGAACGTCGTCTTTGCCGCATTCGCATGCTGCGCCTGCATGAGCGCGTCCTGAAGCGCCTGTGTCTGCGCGCGCTGCTTCTGTACCTGTTCCGTGATCTCCTTGGCAACGACCATGACCATAATGTCGCCCGTGTCATAATCCCGCGTCATGATAAAGGTCTGTCTGACGCACATCGGCACGCCTGCGGACGCCCAGCCCCAATAATCGACATTGACCTCCGCATTGCCCTGCGCGAAGCATTGCTCTAAATACCCGATATTGACAACCCTTGCAAACTCTTCCGCCGATTCTTCCAAAATAAACGCTTTCCAGCGCTCAAAGCATTCGGAAGCCCTGCACGGCGCCTTCAGACCGATTTTGTTTAGCAGCGACACGGTCTCACCGTTTAACTCTCTCACAATATCGGTCTCGATCAGATCCTTCGTCAGATTAAACTCAAACGTGCTGAACGCATTTGAGGTGATCGCAATGCGGTACTGCCGCTCTTTCCGGTCCGCAAGCGCCATTTCCGCCTGAATGCGCAGTTCTTTTTCTTTGACCTCCGTAATACTCTGCCGGATAAAGAGCACCTTGGTCGCATCCCCGTTCTTCCGCTCAAGGCAGATCACGCTGAAATGCTCCCATTCCGTTTTTCCGTCATGTCTGACATGTCCTTCCAGACGCAGATCGTTATGCTTTCTCATCGCCTCTATGATCGACTGCTTATCAATAAACTCGGCAAACGCTTTTCTTGCATCCTCTTCTATCAAAAGACCACTTAAGTACCGCGCCAGATCCTGGTAATCGCCGCTGACGGAAAGACCGCTGTTCTCCGGTCTTGTCCCCGCCAGATACTGATACGTATCATTTTCCAGATCGACCATGGCAAAACGGGAAAACAGGGTATTGACACCGTTTATGATATAACCCATCTCCGTATTTTCTTTTTCCAGCAGCTTCTTTTCCCGGCGGATGGTTACGAGTACCGCGATCATATAAAGAACAAACAGTCCGATCAGCATGGCTTCCAACCGGATACCGACCAGATTTTCCGCCTGAATCATGCGCTCGGTCACGTCCTTGGGGAATGTCTGCACGAGGACAAAGGGATTACTCGAAAGATGTATCACGCAAAGATTGTCCGTCTTACAGCCGGGCGCGCAGACAAACGCGCCCTCCCCGCCGTTTTCAAACACTTCGCGGGTCAGCTTTGCAGTCTCCTCGTCAATAAAGCCCGTCTCCAACAGCATATCGACCATTGCACCCTGATGCGATCTGGAATCGGAGCACGCCATAATATCGCCGTCCGGCAGGCAGAGGTGTACCGTCGCCGCCTCTCCGAAATACGTCGTTGCGAGCATATCCTTTAAGTATTCTTCCGCCAGATAGACGCCGCGCAGCACGCCAATGATCTCGCCCTCATAGCGGACCGGCGTATAAAAGCTCAGCATCGTCTCATCAAAAAAAGCCGAATCAAACACAACGTAAATGCCGCTGTTCCCTGCCATTCCCTGCACATAATAATCCCGTCCCGAAGCGTCGAACGTCCGCCCGTCCACCGTGTGATCGATCCCTTCCGCATCCGTAAATATCAGCGCATCAAATAAAGATCTGTCCTCTATCTCCTCTAATGACTGCACGAAAAATTCCGGTCCGGTCAGACTCTTTTCCACAAAATATCTGTATGTATTGATCAGACTCCGCGCGTTGTCCAACTCTTCATCAATCCGATCTGCTGTCTGCTGCGCAGCGTCCGCCGCGTAATTCTTGTTCCGCTCCTCCATCCGCTTCCGGTTCTGCGCCGTATACCATTGAAATACAATGATGATCGCCGCCAAAAGCAGTACGACATAGACCACCTGACTTAAATATTTCCGTTTTTTCATAACCAAACCTCCCTGCGCTACAGCAAAGTCCGCGAATTTGGGTATTTCCGTACCAACTATATTTTAATATTTTCCGTTATTCTGTCAATATGGCAAAAAAAATATTGTTGACAAAAATGAAAAAAATAAAAATCTCCACCGGTTTACCGCAAAAGCGACATTATTCATATGAAATTTTATACAATTTTTAGAATTTTCAATTACAAATATTGACATTTCAACAAAATTCACTATAATATGAGGCATAAATTGAAATAAGGCACTATTATGTAAAGAAATACTTGAAGTTACACCGTTTTAGAAAGTTTATATTCCAATCCATGAACCGCCGCTGACCATTCTTGCTACACTCTTTGCGGTTTCACCCTTTGAAACATAAATTTCCGATGCACTGCAAGCAATAAAAAGACTGTAATAGGACGCTTTATTTCGATTTGGTATCCGAAAGTCAAATTGCATAGCGGTTTGCATGGTGATTCGTTATGCAGACAGTTATGCAGATCGCTATGCAACATGTGGAGGAATTTTTATGAACAAAAAGGAACGCATTGAAAAGAAACTGACAACCTCGATCGTCAAGGTGGCGGGTATGGCGTCGATCGCCGCCGTGATCGGTATGATCGCGCTGCTCGTCGTATCCATCCGCTATACGAATGCGATGCAGAATTTCGGCTTTGCGCAGGGCGATATAGGAAGGGCTATGTTTGAGTTTGCCGATATTCGATCTTCTCTCCGCGCGGCGATCGGTTATGACGATCAGGCCGCGATTGATACCGTGGTCGCCCAGCACGCAGAAATGAAAGAACGTTTTAACGAGTCTTTCGCACAGGTCGAAAAGACGATCGTATCCAGAGACGGCAGGGTTACCTATGACGCGATCGTGGCGGAACTGGAGGCCTACTGGGAATTGGACCAGCGGATCATGGATCTCGGCGCGACGACGGACCGCGAGCTCTGCGTACAGGCGCAGGAACTGGCGCTGACCGAACTCACAAGCGCTTATAACAGTATTTATGATAAACTGGAAAGTCTGCTGGATGTCAAGGTCTCCGAAGGAAACCGTCTCGATAAGACGCTTTCGATCGTCAGCTACATTCTTATTGCCGTAATCCTTGTGATCGTCTGCGTTACCGTTTATTCCTCCACGCACATTGGGAAAAAGATCGCACAGAGAATCTCTCTTCCGCTGGGCGAATTAGGCGAGCGCTTAAAAACGTTTGCGGCAGGCGATCTCGCATCGCCGTTCCCCAGTGTGGAAACCGGCGACGAAGTGGAAGAAATGGAAACAGACGCCAGAGAAATGGCGGAAAATCTTGACGCGATCATCTATGATATTGGCGACGTTTTAAGCGAAATGGCTGCCGGCAACTATACGGTCAGATCAAAGGCTTCCAGCCGCTACACCGGCGATTTCCAGCGGTTATATGAGTCCATGCGCGGTCTGCGGGATCAGATGACGGAGACGCTCTTATCCATCGGCGAAGCGTCCAATCAGGTATCCGCCGGCTCCGACGAGCTTGCCACCGCATCCCAGTCTCTTGCAGAGGGCGCTACGGATCAGGCAAACGCGGTAGCCGAGCTGCACGCTTCCATTTCCGAGATCACGGACGCCATGGAAAAGAGTGCGCACAGCGCGGATGACGCTTACAACAAGGCGCAGGAATATGCGGACGAGGCGGACAAGAGCCGTCAGGAAATGGATACGATGCTCGCCGCCATGGCGCGGATCAACGACGCATCCAACAAGATCGGCGATATTATTTCCGAGATCGAGTCCATTGCGGCACAGACCAACCTCCTCTCCTTAAACGCTTCGATCGAGGCGGCGCGCGCCGGAGAAGCCGGGCGTGGTTTTGCGGTCGTTGCCGGTCAGATCAGAGAGCTTGCCGATCAGAGTGCTAAGGCGGCTGTCGATACCAGAGAGCTGATCGAGGCTTCCATTCAGGAGGTTTCCGTCGGAAACAGCGTTGCGGATCATGCATCTTCTTCCATTGAGTCCGTTGTCACCGGCATCAAGCAGATCGCTGAGTTCTCCAAGAACTTAAAGATCATGATGGAGGAACAGGCGGAAGCAATGCGCCAGGCAGAGATCGGCGTCAACCAGATTTCCGGCGTCGTGCAGAGTAACGCGGCAACCGCGGAAGAAGCTTCTGCAACGAGTCAGGAGTTATCCGCACAGGCGACGATGCTCGATGAACTTGTCGGTCAGTTTGAATTGACAAAGAAATAAAAGAAACGTACAAAGAAATACATACAAATATACACAAAAATAAGCACCCGCTTTTGATGGCAGGTGCTTATTTTTAACCCTATAGGATTATTCGGAAATTTCTCAGTCCAAAAGGACGCGAAGCGTCCTTTTTTATACAGACTGCTTGAGGTCCTGTGCCAGTGTGAATATGCTCTCTAAGATTTCCTGCGTGCTCTTCATGTTGCGGACCGTCTCTTCCGAAGTGCTCAGGCTCTCCGTGGAGGACGCCGCAACCTCCTCGCTCGTAGCGGAAAGCTGTGAGATATTGTCCGAAATGGTACTCGTCGATTCCAGAATGTCCGCGATGATCTTTTCTGTGTTCTCGATATTGTCCGTAAGCTCCGTGACCTCTTCCTTGACTTTTTCAAACTTGTCCCTTGTGTCCTCGATCAGCTCATTCTGCTTTTTCACGGAAGCCGCGGAATTTCCGATCATTTCATTGGCATGTCTCGTATCCTCATTGAGCTCGCCGATGATACTCGTGATATTGTTGGAAGCCTGCTTTGTCTGCTCTGATAACTGTCTGATCTCATCCGCTACGACCGCAAAGCCTTTTCCAGCCTCTCCGGCGCGTGCCGCCTCAATCGAGGCGTTTAGCGCAAGCAGATTCGTCTGATTGGAGATTTCTAAGATCGAACCTACGAAATTCTGTACCTCTCCCACTTTTACGGTCAGTCTCTCGATCACATCGACCGTGATATTGCTTGCTTTTTCAACGTTCTGCGCCTGCTCTTTTAAGTCTTCCACAACGGCGGAACCCTCTGCGACCGTCCGGTCCGTACTGCGGGAAAGCTCCAGCATCCTTTTCGTTCCCGCTTCCGCCCTGTCCATACTGTCCTGAATGTCGGTGCACATCGCCGCCTGATTCTGTATCGCCTCCGCCGTGCTTTCCGTGCTGTCCACAATGTTGCTCATGGCAAAATTGCTTGTCTCAATACTGCTCTTTAGCTGGGAGAGCGTACCCATGGCCTCCTCGAAATGATCGGAAATGTTCTCCGCCACAAGCGACATTTTCCGGTTGCTCTCTTCCTGCTTTTTAACGCCTGCCTGAATACTGTCCATATTCTCCTCATTGAACCGGATCAGAAGCATAACCGCGCGGATAGAGGAAAATGCTATCAATGCAAAAATAACGAGTGCGATCACGAATATTTCTATGCCGGCATTGTCCTTATTGGTAGCCGCCATGGCAAGCCGGACTGCCGTAGCGATGATACTCACCAAATTGCCGCCGATCACGAGCCGTTTGTTCAGGTAGACGATGGACGCGAAGATCACCGGTATGGAATACGCCCATGTCTCCGACGTCGTTCCGAACAGACTGACGATCAGATAAACCACGGCGGCGCTCGCCATCATGATGACACCGCATCTTTTTGTTTTTCTCGCTGTGACGTAAATGACGACCGCGACGATCAGACCGCACAATGCAGCTCCAAATTGCAGCCACGTCCGCCACGTCGCCGCACTGGTCATTGCAAATAACAGCATGGAAACCGCAATGTAGCCCAATATGATCACAACTTCCGGAAACACGGTACTATTTGCCCTTTTGTATTGCTCTTCTGTCATACAAATCCCCCTTTTTTATTCATTTTTTATACATTTTTTCTTTTATTGTAATACTTACTGACTATTTATTCAAACATTTTTTCTATAAATAAGAAAAAGGCGTGCGAAATTTTGTATCTACTGCCGAAACCGATACTTTCCTTTACCATACCCGGATACCGGCTCAATGACTCCGCACTCTGCCATCTCGCGCAGCAGCGCAGAACTTCTTGTCGGCTTCAATCCGAGCACCCTCTGAACATCCGACCTTCCAAATGCAGTCTGGAATACCAATATCTCCCGTAATTCCCGGACGTGAGCGGCTGTCTTAGGCGTAAACATATCTTCAATGTTCACTTTTTCTGCCCCAATGTTCGCCTTTTTTGCTCTAATGTTCGCTTTTTTTGCTCTAATGTTCGCTTTTTCTTTGTCAATGTCCGATTCTGCTGTTTCAATGTTCGGTTTTTCTGTCTCTTTGAATGTTCCGCTGATGTGCAATGTCCGGTTATGAAGCGGACGGCTCTCATTCAGCAGGAGATTGCGCAGGAATCTTTCAAGGTATTTTTCACAGTTTTTCCGTTTGCGGGAATATGTCAATAAAGGTTATTGTTTTTCATTGCTCGTTAAAGGTAACGCTGTGGTATACCTCCTATCCTTTATTTTAGTAGTATCGTTTTTACTCCTCGTCAGAAACTGTTCCTGCTAATTCAACATATTCCTTCAATTTCTTCTGCAACAGTTTCTTATCAATCAGCTTCAGATTGTACTCAGAAACCATCGTCGGAGACAAGCTGCGACTGAGAGCGAATTCGACAACTTCATCATCCTTGCTTGCACAGAGGATAACGCCAACGCTCGGATTTTCATTTTCCTTTTTCACCTCTCGGTCAAGAGCCTCCAGATAAAGGTTTATCTTGCCAACATACTCTGGCTTGAACTCTCCGATTTTCAGTTCAAATGCCACAAGGCAGGAAAGCCCTCTGTGGTAAAACAGCAAATCGATATAATAGTCATGCTTTCCGACCTGCACACGATACTCTTCTCCGATAAAAGTGAAGTCCTTACCGATTTCAAGAATAAAATCTTTCAGATTTCGTATAATAGACTTCTGCAAATCGCGTTCAGAAACTGTTTCCGGCACATCAAGAAAATCAAGCACATAATGGTTCTTTCCTAAGTTTGTTGATATATTTTTAGAATTTGGTATACTGA
>JAMPHA010000001.1:547083-580659 GCA_023663615.1 Clostridium sp.
CACCTTTTCTGACATAGGAATCTTGATTTTGTTAATTTAACTTAATGACATTGGGTGGTTTGCCCGGAGCCTTTTTTCTAACTTGTTTTTGAGAAAATAACGGCATGATAACAAAAAAATTTGAAAAACATCCGATACGAGGTACGTTATAAAGAAAAATCACCGAAAATGCCTTAAAAATCAATTAAAAGCACAATGATTCTCGAACCAGACCAGTTGACGAACATGTCAAGATTGTATATAATTAAGTACAATCCTGTATACAAAGTGCAAGAAAAAGAAAAGTCTGATCTGGCGGGAAAATTTTGTCAGCATTTGACAGCATTTTTTTGAGCGGGTTGTGTGTAGGATCAAGGTGAAAGAATTACATTTTTTTCGGTCGTAAAATTGTGCCGGAGGCAGTCAGGCCGCAGGCTGTGGCCGTGAAAGGAGTATGGATCAGAAATGGAACAATTGACAAAAAAGGCATACGCGAAGCTGAACCTTGTCTTGGATGTGTGTTATAAGCGGCAGGACGGTTATCACGAGCTGCGCACGGTCATGCAGACGGTCAGCCTTTATGATGAGCTGACGTTTCAAAAGCGGAATGACAGACAGCTCCGGCTTGAGGTACACGCGGCGGGACAGGATGTGCCGTGCGATCAGAATAATCTTGTGCACCGCGCCGTCAGTGCCGTCATGGAACGGTACGAGGCTTGCGGCGGTATGGATATTGTATTAAAAAAACAGATTCCCGCAGCGGCGGGAATGGCGGGCGGCAGTGCGGATGCCGCGGCGGCAATTCTGGCGTGCAACGAATTGTATGGATTAGATATGGACAGCGTGACAATGGAGGAGATCGCGGTGGGGATCGGCGCGGATGTGCCGTATTGCCTGAACGGCGGAACTGTGCTGTGCGAAGGGATCGGCGAGATTATGACGCCGCTGCCGAAGCTGTCCGGACTGTATTTTGTCATTGTAAAACCCGATGTCAGCGTGTCCACGGCGGCAGTCTACGATGCGCTGGACAATACGGCAAGCACATGGCATCCCGATGTTGACGGTATGATACGGGCGATCATCAAAAAAGATATGAGCGCGCTCACGAATTGTATGGGAAATGTATTGGAAAGTGTGACGATGCAGCAATATCCGATCATTGAGGAGAGAAAGCAGGAGCTTTTGGATTGCGGCGCGCACGGTGTATTGATGAGCGGGAGCGGACCGACCGTGTTTGGGATTTTTTTCAGCAAAGAACAGCAGAACAGGGCCTATGAAACCCTGCGCGGGATGGATGGGATTGGGGAAGTCTTTACGGCGGAGCCGGTCGCAGATATTTTCGGGTAGGGCGGCGCGAAGCGAAAGCGGAAAAACTTCGAACCGCGGAGAACGAGGCCGGAAGACAGGGCGGCGCGAAGCGAAAGCGGAAAAACTTCGAACCGCAGAAAACGAAATGAGAAGACAGGATGGCATGAAACGGGACGGCGGAACATGCAGGACTGACAACAGAAAGGGAGGATGAGATCTATGAGCTATGATCCACTTGCAAACACACAATTGCAGCTTGGCATGGATGAATATCTCCCGTTGCGTGATGTGGTATTTAATACGCTGCGTCAGGCAATTCTTCGGGGCGAACTCAAACCGGGTGAGCGGCTGATGGAAATTCACCTTGCAGAGAAGCTAGGCGTCAGCAGGACGCCGATCAGAGAGGCGATCCGTAAGCTGGAGCTGGAGGGGCTTGTCACCATGATCCCGCGGCGGGGTGCGGAGGTGGCGCGCATTACCGAGAAAAACCTGCGGGATGTGTTGGAGGTCCGGCGTGAACTGGACGCATTTTCCTGCGGATTGGCATGTGACAGGATCACGAAGCAGGAGGGTGAGGAGCTGCATCGCGCCTGCGAGGAATTTGCGGCTGCGACGCTGACGCGGGATGCAACGGTGATCGCTGCGGCGGATGTGAAGCTGCATGACATTATTGTACACGCGGCAGGAAATGAGCGGCTGACCGAAATCTTAAATAATCTTTCCGAGCAGATGTACCGTTACCGGTTTGAATACATTAAGGACACGAGCAATTATGAAAAGCTTGTGGAAGAGCACCGGATTATTTACGAGAGCATTATGAATAAGGACAAACAGACGGCAGCGCAGACAGCGAGAATCCACATTGATAATCAGGAACGTTCGATTCTGAATTTGCTGCGCAGTGAATAGGATAAAAGAGAGGGCTGTATATTTTTTTTTTGATCGGGCAAGACTCCGGATAGAAAAAACAGATCGGAGGATAGGATGAAGCAGATCAAAAAAAGAACCCTATTATTGGGGGCGGCAGCCATTTGCTGGGGGATACTGTTCCCTGAATATTTGTTTACGACGGACAGCTACACCGCTTTTGTGCAGGAGACAGGGGATGCGTGCGGCGCGGCAGGCGCAGACGGAACGTGGTATGCGTGCGGCACATCGGATACGGACGGAGCCGGTCAGAACGGCGCTATGACAGGCGCGGGTGGAACAGGGGATGCGTGCGGCGCGGCAGGCGCAAGCGGAGCCGGTCAGGCTGACGGCATAGAGCACGAGGAAGCTTCGGCGGACGCGGATGATCTTTACGAAGCGGTCAGAAGCGGGAGAGTCCGCTACCGCTTTCGGATTTATGAATACCTGAAAAATCATTTTTTCAGCAGGATAGAAAAAGAAGAAAATGCACTTCTATGGCGGGAGCTTTGCGCGCAATGCAGGGACGCCGGAACGGAAAGGGGCATCGTTTATCTATGGAGCACACGGGGCAGGACAGATATGCGCCGATCGGCGTATTTGATTCGGGAGTCGGCGGTCTGACGGTGGCGCGTGAGATCATGCGGCAGATACCGAATGAGCACATTGTGTATTTCGGGGATACCGCGCGCGTTCCTTATGGAAGCAAATCCAAGGAAACCGTTACCAAATATTCGGAACAGATCGTTCGTTTTTTGCTGGCGCAGCATGTCAAGGCGATTGTGGTTGCCTGTAATACGGCGAGCGCCTGCGCGCTGGATACGATCGAAAAAGATATTGACATTCCGATCATCGGCGTGGTAAAACCGGGCGCGAAGGTGGCGGTGTCGGTGACGCAGAACGGCAGGATCGGTGTGATCGGAACCGCGGCGACGATCGACAGTCATATTTACAGCGACTACATACAACAATTAGATTCTTCGATGCAGACCATTGGAAAGGCGTGCCCGCTTTTCTGTCCGCTTGTGGAGGAAGGGCTGTGGGAGGATCCCGTTACGGATGAGATCGCAACGCGCTACCTTTCAGAGCTGATCGATGTCGGTATTGACACGTTGATCTTGGGCTGTACGCATTATCCGCTGATCCGCAAGGCGATCGGGCGAATTGTCGGGGCGGGCGTTACGCTCGTCAATCCCGCTTACGAGACGGCGCTGGAACTGCGGGCGCTTTTAGACAGAAGCGGTCTGCTTAACGATCATAAGCCGGAACTCGGAGAGAACCGGTATCAGTTTTTTGTGTCGGACGCGGCGGAAAAGTTTAAGACGTTTGCCAATTCCATCATCAAATATGGAATTTTAACGGCAAAGACTGTACATATCGAAGAATATTAGAACAGCAGGGGACGAACAACGATGACGAAGGAAGTGATTGCCGCGATCCGCGGACTGCACTTTTCCGTGGAGGACGGTACGGACAGAATGGAAACGATCACGCCGGCGGAATATTTTTACCGCGGCGGCTGTCATTATCTGCTCTATGAGGATCTGGACGAGGAGAGCGGGCAGACGACGCGGAACCTGATCAAGTGCAGGCCGCACCTCATGGAACTGACGCGAAAAGGCATGATTGACGTACATATGGTTTTTGAGGAACAAAAAAAGAATATCGCCCGCTATGCAACGCCGTTCGGGACGGTCATGATCGGCATTGACACGTCGCGGGTGGACATTAGCGAGGAGGCGGAAAAGATCACGTTTGCGGTCGATTATGCGCTTGATATGAATTATGAACGCTTTGCGACGTGCCGCATCAATGTGGAGATCAGTGAGAAGGATGCAGGGATTCATCTGGCAAATTAAAAAGAGTTGTGTCAGATTCCGGGAGGTACAACATGGCGACAATCAAAGAAATTGCAGAGATCGTAGGTGTGTCAAGTGCGGCGGTTTCCAGAGTGCTGAATTATGATGAAGGAATTTCTGTCAGCGATGAGACAAGAGACGCCATTTTTGCCGCCGCAGAAAGGGTTGGCTACAAAAAGAAGGTCATTTATCCCAAAATAGAAAATGTCGCCCTGCTTTACTTTACCGATAACGAGGATGAACTGGAAGATGTGTTTTATCACGGCGTAAGGGATGAGATCATCGGGCAGGCGGAAAAAATGAATATCCGGCTGCGCGTGTTTGACCGCAAAGACGGGATGGACGCGATCCCCAGAGACTTAAACGCGTTTGTTGCGGTCGGCTGGCTGAACAGAAAAGAGATCGACCAATTATATCAAATATGCAGGAACGGCGTGTTTATCGGGACGTCTCCGGATGAAAAGCTTTACGATGCGGTAAGACCGAATATGGATTCTTTTTTGACACAGATGGTTGATTACTTTGTGGAAAAGGGGCATACGTCCATCGGTTTTATCGGGGGAAGCGACCGGAATATTGACACGGGAGAGCCGTCCATGGATATTCGGGAATGGTCGTTCCGGCAGAGCGCGGCATATTATCACTGCCTGAACGAAGCGTACATTCTGATCTCGGAAAGCTTCACGGTTTCGGAAGGTTACCGTCTTGGCAGAGAGCTTTTGAAAAAGAAAGAATTACCGACCGCGCTCTGCATCGCAAGCGATACGCTGGCAGTGGGCGTGCTTCAGGCGCTGAATGAGGAAGGCATTCAAATTCCGGAGCAGATTGCGTTATTCAGTATCAATGATGTGAGCATTGCGAAATATCTGTCGCCGCCGCTCACGACCATCCATATCGACATTCCGTGCATTTGTGAAACAGCGCTGGAATTGTTGAGAAACCGGGTATTAAAAGGGGGAAACGTGACAAAATCCGTTTTTGTAAACGGGATTCCCGTTTTTCGAAAAAGCTGTTAAAGAACTGCCTGCGGCAGTTCTTCGAAAGAGTTGCGCCTTGCGCAACTCTTTTTTTGACGTATAGGAAATTTCGTAGCCCGGAAGAATCCGCAAAGCGGATTCTTCGAAAGCGCGCGAAGCGCGATTTTTTTGTGCATATCCGACAAAGCGCAGCCTCAAAAATTAGCCATATAGTGGAAAATGGCGGATGCAATGTTGACAGAATCCGCCGGCAGTGATAAACTTCAATAAAGTAAATAATTTACTTGTAATAAGATAAATAATTGACCCAAACACAACGTATCATTTGTCAAAAGAACAGGAGGAGAAGGAAAATGAAAAAGAGATTATGGAAAGTCGGATTGGCGGCGGGAATGCTGGCGGCGCTTATGGGCTGCGGACAGAAGGGGGCGGCGAAGGCACAACCGGATGCAAACGGAAATTATCTGGTAAACGGAAGCTTTGAGGAGGCGGATTTTACCGGATGGACCGTAACGAACGTGGGCGATGTGACGGAAGAACTGAATATTTATGATCGGACGACAGACTGCTATGAGGGCGCACAGTCCCTGCATTTTTATTCCGGGAGCACGAACGTGGACTTTATGGCGGAACAGAAAGTATCCGGTCTGGAAGAAGGAACGTATAAACTGACGGCGCATGTTCAGGGAGAGGCCGCCGGTGATGAAAACGCATCCGTTTATTTTTATGCAATCGTAAACGGCGAGGAAATCAGAGTGGACGGACAATTGAACGGATATGTGAACTGGTATACGGCGGAGCTTTCCGGGCTGGCGCCGACAGACGGTGAGATCACGGTAGGAATCCGCGTAACGACCGCGCCGGGGGGATGGGGAACGATTGACGACATAACGCTTGTGAAGGAGTAAAGCAGAGATGATTAAGGGCGTGGATGTATCCATGATAAGGGAGCTGGAACTGCACGGCGCATCCTATTACCGCAACGGGCAAAAAGAGAATTTATTTTTTTTATTAAAAGAGTGCGGCGTCAATATGGTGCGTCTCAGAATCTGGCAGGATCCCTATGACGAAGCGGGAAATCCGTACGGCGGGGGAGGGAATGACTTAAAAACAACGGCGGAAATCGCCGGGCAGGCGGCGGAAAACGGACTGGAATTTATGCTGGACTTTCAGTATAGTGATTTTTGGGCGGATCCGGCGAAGCAGATAAAACCCAAAACGTGGAGCAGGCTAAAGGGAAAGGCGTTGGAGACGGCAGTTTACTTACATACGCGGGACACCTTAAAGGTGCTGCGGAACCGGGGACTTTGCCCGGCGATGGTTCAGGTCGGAAATGAGATCACAAAGGGTCTGCTCTGGCCGGACGGTCATGTGGACCGGACGGAAAACATGGCGGCGCTGTTAAAAGCGGGTATCCAAGGGGTGAGGGAAGAATGTCCGGATGCCAAAATCGTACTGCATCTTGACTTCGGTACGGATAACCGGATGTACCGGCAGTGGTTTGACGCCGTCAGTCCCTATGCGCTTGACTTTGATGTGATCGGCATGTCCTATTATCCGCACTGGAACGGGAGTTTGCAGCTGCTTTCGGAAAATATGAATGATGTCAGCGCAAGGTACGGAAAGGAAGTGCTGATTGCGGAGACGTCGATCGGGTATACGACGGACACGCTGGGATGCAGGGGCATCGTGTATTCTGAGGAACAGGAAAAAGCGACCGGCTATCCTGCCACGGCGGAAGGGCAGGAAGCATTTTTGAGGGATCTGTATGCCGCGGTAAGAAACGTGCAGAATCAAAAAGGGATCGGCGTGTTTTACTGGGAGCCCGCATGGCTTCCGATACCGGACTGCACATGGGCGAGCGAGAGCGGGAGCCGTTATATGCAGGACCGGATGGAGGGCGGAAATGCCATGGCAAATCAGGCGCTGTTTGATGCCGCGGGAAATGTGAACCGCGCGCTGTTAAACCTGAAAACAATGTGACGGAGGAAACAGCCCGGCAGGTTCCGGGAGAAAGGAGAAATCCAATCGCTTGCGAATAGGATTGGATGATAAGTGAGAATGAAGAAAAAAATCATAGCATCTGCCGTAGGCGTGCTGCTTACAGCCGGAATATTGAGCGGGTGCGGAAAATCGGGGCAACCGGATACGAAGCTTACGATATGGACCAATATGAGTGTGGAAGCCGATACGATCCAGCATTATGCGGATGCATGGGGAGAGCAGAGCGGATACGAGGTAGAAATCATTCACCAATCTCCCTCCGTACAGCAGTTTGCACAGGCAGTCAAAAGTGATTCCGGTCCGGATGCCGTGATCGGGATCCCGAACGACCAGCTTGCCGATTATGTGAATGCCGGACTTACGGCGGAGGTGCCGGAGGGGTTATACGAGGATGCGGATTTTTCCGAAGCGGCGGTTCAGGCGTGTTATGTGGGCGGAAAACGATATGCCGCGCCGCTTTCCGTAGAAACAACCGCGCTATTTTATAATACCGATCTTGTTTCGCAGGTGCCGGAAACATGGGAGGAACTGGTCGGGCAGGCGGCGGAGAGCGGGGGCGTGCAGTTTGACGCGACGAGCATCTATTATGATCTGGGATTTGTGAGAGCGTGCGGAGGATATATTTTCCGTTATCAGGACGGCGCCTATGATACGGCTGATATTGGGCTTGCCAACGACGGGGCGGTACAGGCGTATACGTTTATCAACGATCTGTGCAATTTCTATCATGTCATTTCCCAGGATGTGACGGCGGATATTGCGAGAAGCAATTTTCAGAACGGAAAGTGCGCTTATTATATCGGAGGTCCGTGGGACATCGACGGATTTAACTCCGCGGGAACGGCGTTTGGAATCTGTGAGATGCCGACGTTCCACGGACAGCCGTTTGTAACGACCGTCGGCACACAGATCAGTTTTGTCAGCAATGAGAGCGACTCGCAGGATAAGGCGTGGGAACTGATTATGTATCTGATTGACAACGGCGCGTTGGGTATGTATGAGTCGGGGGACCGCATTCCGGCGAAGCTTTCCGACCAGAATATGGATGCAATTCAGAATAACGTGTATTCGCAGGCGTTTATCGCCCAGATCAATAACGGCGAACCGATGCCGACGGTTTCGGAGATGGGACAGCTCTGGACGATCCATACGAACAATATCCGGTCCATGTGGACGGGCGAGCAGACGGCGGAAGAAGCGGCGGCGAATATGGTGCGCCAGCTGCAGGAAGCGATTGAATTGATGAATTCCGGCAAATAGCGTGGAAGACAGGGGAGTGGCTATGAGAAAGAAAAAGAGTGGCAGGGCATACGCGTATCTGGCGCCGGCGCTGGTATCCATCCTGCTGGTGACGTGTCTGCCCATTGTGTATACGGTCATGTTATCGTTTACCAATTATAACATGTATCATTTGAACGATTATTCTTTTATCGGGCTGGACAATTACATTACGGTATTTACAGGGAGCATTCAACATGTATTTTTCCCGGTGCTTGGCTGGACGGTATGCTTTGCGCTGCTCAGTACGGCAGGCGCTTATGCGATGGGGCTGATATTGGCAATTCTTTTGAACAACCCGCATATGAAGGAGTCCAAAATTTATCGGGCGGTCCTGATCGTACCGTGGGCGCTCCCGTCCACGATCGCGATACTGGCATGGCAGGGACTGCTGAATGAGCAGTATGGCGGGATCAATAACCTGCTGCATGCAATCGGGATCGCATGGAATGTACCGTGGCTCACCAATCCGTTTTGGGCGCGGGCGGGAATCATCATTGTCAATATCTGGCTTGGGTTTCCCTATATGATGAATGTGTGTCTGGGGGGATTGCAGGCGATTTCCACGGAGTATTACGAGGCGGCAAAAATGGACGGCGCTTCGCGGTTCCAATGCTTTAAGAGCATCACGCTGCCCATGGTGACAAAGCTGTCCGTCCCGCTTGTCATCTCATCGTTTGCTTCGAATTTTAATAATTTCGGAAATATTTATATGATTACGCAGGGCGGACCTGCAAGAGTGGACAATCAGTTTGCCGGGTACACGGACATTCTGGCAAGCACGACGTATAAAATGACGACATGGTCTAACCGGTATGAGCTTTCCGCGACGTTCAGCGTCTTGATTTTTGTCATTGTCGGCACGTTTACGCTTATCAACATGCACCTGTCCGGCTCGTTTAAGGAGGTGGATTAGATGGGAAAAAAAGAAAAACTGCCGTCGGCAGACGTCAGAGTGCTGTGGATCAGCCGCCTTGTGATATGGCTCACGATCGTCGTCGTCATGTTTCCGGTACTGTGGATTGTGATGTCATCGTTTTCGGCGGGGGATAGTTTTTTCCTGTCCTCGCTTTTTCCGCAAAAATTCAGCGTGGAGCATTACGTGGCATTATTCCGGGAAACCAATTTTATGGTGTGGGTGTGGAACTCCTTAAAGTTCTGCCTGATCGTCGCCGTCATTCAACTGGTGCTGACCTCGTTAGCCGCCTATGCATTTGCGCGGCTGCGCTTCACGGGCAGAAAATACGGGCTCATGTCGCTGCTGGTGCTCCAGGTTTTTCCGAACAGCATGGCGGTCGCGGGATATTATATTTTGATCTACCGGTTTGGATTGGTGGACAGCAGTATCGCGCTGATTTTTGTGCTGGCGGGCGGGAGCGCCTTCAATATCTGGCTGTTGAAATCCTATATTGACGGGCTGCCGGTGGAATTGGATGAGGCCGCCATGATGGACGGCGCCAATCAGTTTCAGGTGCTCTATAAAATTATCGTGCCGTTAGCGGCGCCGCAGCTTGCCGTGATCCTTTTGTTCTCGTTCATTGCGACCTACAGCGAATATGTGATTACGTCCATCTTTTTACAGACGCCGGGAAAAATGACGCTGGCATTGGGATTGCAGTCCTTTATCAGCGATCAGTTTGCGGCGCACTGGACGCTGTTTTCCGCTGCCGCAGTGATCTCCTCCCTGCCGATCATGATCGTGTTTATGTGTTTGCAGCGTTTTATCCAGAACGGGCTGGTTGCAGGCGGCGTAAAAGGGTGACCATAAAAAATTTCACAGACCCGGAAGAATCCGCCGGAGGCGGATTCTTCGAAAGCGCGCGAAGCGCGATTTTTTAACGTATAGGACATTCCGTAACCCGGAAGAATCGTTTCACGATTCTTCGAAAGCGCGCGAAGCGCGATTTTTTTTAGAGATCGCAGTTTCCGACCGTTCTTGGGAACGGAACGACGTCGCGGATATTGGACATGCCGGTCAGGTACATGACGCAACGCTCAAAGCCGAGACCGAAACCGGCGTGTCTTGCCGTTCCGTACTTGCGCAGATCAAGGTAGAACTGGTAGTCCTCTTTGTTTAAGCCCAGCTCGTCCATGCGCTTTGTGAGAAGTTCTAAATCATCCTCGCGCTGGCTTCCGCCAATGATCTCGCCGATGCCGGGAACAAGGCAGTCCATCGCCGCGACCGTTTTTCCGTCGTCGTTCAGCTTCATATAGAATGCCTTGATCTCTTTCGGATAATCGGTCACGAATACCGGGCGCTTGAATTCTTTTTCTGTCAGGAAGCGCTCATGCTCCGTCTGTAAGTCGCAGCCCCAGGATACTTTATAATCAAATTCATCATTGTGCTTCTCTAAGATTTCGATCGCTTCCGTGTAGGTCACATGACCGAAATCAGAATTCAGCACATGGTTTAATCGTTCTAAAAGTCCTTTATCAATAAAGTTGTTAAAAAACTGCATTTCCTCAGGACATTGCTCCAGCGTATAGCGGATGATATACTTGATCATGCTCTCCGCAAGCAGCATGTCGTCTTTTAGGTCTGCGAAGCAGATTTCCGGCTCGATCATCCAAAATTCTGCCGCGTGCCGCGTGGTGTTGGAGTTTTCGGCGCGGAAGGTCGGTCCGAACGTATACACATTCTTAAAAGCAAACGCATAAGTCTCGACATTCAACTGCCCGCTGACCGTTAAATTGGTCGGCTTGTTAAAGAAGTCTTTCGCGTAATCAACACTGCCGTCCTCCTGCCTGGGCGGATTGTTCACGTCAAGCGTCGTCACCTGGAACATTTCGCCCGCGCCCTCACAGTCGCTTGCCGTAATGATCGGCGTGTGCACATACACGAAGCCTCTTTCCTGAAAAAAGCGGTGGATGGCATACGCGATGACCGAACGCACGCGGAACACCGCCTGAAACGTGTTGGTGCGCGGACGCAGGTGCGTGATCGTGCGCAGATATTCAAAGGAATGTCTTTTTTTCTGCAACGGATAATCCGGCGTGGATAAGCCTTCCACCGTGACTTCCTCCGCCTGCATCTCGAACGGCTGCTTGGCGTCCGGCGTCGCTACGATCGTTCCGGTCACGATGACCGCACTGCCCACGCCCAATTTGGCAGCCTCGGCAAAGTTGGCAAGGCTGTCGCTGTAAACAACCTGAAGCGTCTCAAAAAAAGTGCCGTCGTTGATGACTAAAAAACCAAATGTTTTGGAGTCGCGGTTGCTTCGTACCCAGCCGCCGACCGTTACTTTTTTACCTGTGTATGATTCCCGATCACGATATAACGCGCGAATATCCGTAAGATCCATGATCTGTTCCCTCCTCATGATTTTGAGCTGTGCTTTTCTGTATACAGCCTCTGTATGCAGCAACTGTATGCAGAAGCTGCATACAGTTTCGCCGTGTGATCTGTCTGCGTCGCAGACTTAGTTTGATACGATCGTATTGTTTTCTGCGAGCCATTCTCCGACGCGGATGCTGATGACATAACTGCGGAATGTGTCGCGTCCGACGTCCTCATACAATGCGTTGATCGTCTCATAGTAACCGTTGGACTCTGCGATATAAGCTTCCGCTTCCGCATCCAGTTCCTGCTGCGAGATGCCGCTGATGCCGACCGCATCCGCGAGCGCTTCCATAGCGACCGTCTCCTGTGCCGCCGTAGTTGCGATCTGCTTTACCTGCTCGTTAAACTGAGTCTCCGTCATTCCGTATGCATCCTGGACAAAAGTGGTCATATCCGTATAACCATACATGGAAGCAATAGAAAGAATGTTGTCCTTAAACGCATCTTCATTTTCTTTTACAAGGAATTGGGGCGGATCGCCCTTAAACTCACAATTATTGAGCATTGCCGACAACACTGCGTTTCTGACATTATTGTTATAATTACTCTGCGCCTCGTTTTCAAGAAGCGTGCGGATTGCCGAGAGTGCCTCTTCCGGAGTTGCGTATGAAGAACCGATCTCCTCAAGCAGCTCCGTGGTCAGTTCAGGATAGACCCGTTCCGTGATGGAGAGAAGCGTGATCGTAAACACGGCTTCTTTTCCTGAAAGATCAGGATTCGGGGAGTACGGGTCAGGGAACGTGCATACGACATCGCGCGTCTCGCCGATCTCCATGCCGATAATCCCGTCCTCAAAGCCGGGGATCATGTTGCCGGATCCGATCACGGTACTCCATGATTCGCCGTCCGGTGTGGAGCCGCCTTCAAAAATTTCCCCGTTCATTCTGCCGATGCATTCGTAAGAAACAGTGTCGCCGTTTATGACAGCGCGGTCTGTCACCGCTGTTTCCGTCATATGGGAGGATAACAGTCTCGTATTCAGGTAATTGTTCACATCTTCGTCCGTGACAACCTTTATCGGATCGACCGAAACCGTCATGCCGCTGTACTCACCGAGCGTGACATATTTGGAAGTATCAAGCTTTTCTAATGTTTCTTCTTTGCCGCAGGAAGCGAGCAGGACGATGCCTGTGAGCATTGCCGCGGCGAGTGCTGATTGTCTGTGCCATTTTTTCTTTTTCATGTGGTCCTCGTGCCTTTCTGTTCCTACGTCTGACGACGTGTTTTTCAGATATACAATATCTCTTTTATACCACAAAACGGTGTTTAATGAAAGTCTTTCCCTAAAATTCACAGAACTTTCATGTTTTTCCCGCGGGAGGCGCCCCGAAAGTGATCATCGCGCGGCTTTCCGAAAGAAATCATTGCGTGCCGTCTTAAAAAATGATACAATTCTTTTTGTGAAAAGCCACGGGGAGGTGTCTGAATATGAATCCGGTTTTACTTACCATATTGATCATTGTCGCTGTTTTGCTCGTGATTCTTGTCATTCTTTATTTCGCGGGAAGAAAGCTGCAAAAAAAGCAGGCTGCGCAGGAATCGCAGATGGAGGCTGCAAAGCAGACGTTTAATATGCTTGTCATAGACAAGAAAAAAATGAGACTGAAGGACGCGGGGCTTCCGTCCGCCGTGCTTGAACAGACGCCGAAGATCATGCGCCGCGCCAAGCTGCCGATCGTCAAGGCAAAGGTCGGACCGCAGATCGTGTCCCTCGTGTGCGATGCGAAGATTTTTGAGTTGATTCCGGTAAAAAAAGAAGTCAAGGCGACCGTCAGCGGAATTTATATCAGTGATGTGAAGCCCGTGCGCGGACAGTCGCTCTTAAAGCCGGCGAAGAAGAAGGGCAGGTTTAAGCGTTTCACAGAAAAAATGCAGGAAAAAGCGGGAGCAAAACCGCTGAAATAAAGAGGATATAAATCGCAAGTTTATGTGGTCATGAAAGAATCGCACAGCACCAAAAGAAATGCCTATACAATCCTCGAAGAATCGCGCAACGCTAAAAGAAATGCCTACGGCATTTCTTTGAAAGAGTTCTGCCTTGGCAGAACTCTTTTGTTTTCGTACGACTCCACGGATTCCCGTTCGCTGTAGTGGTATTTGACGCCGCGGATTTCCTGATAGTCCTCATGTCCTTTGCCGAGCAGAATGATGATGTCGTTGTCTTCGGCAATATCCATGGCGTGCCAGATCGCTTCTTTGCGATCGTCGATCTCGATGTATTTGCCGTTGCTTTTGGCAAGTCCGACCTTAATGTCCGCGTTGATCGAGGAAATGTCCTCATTGCGCGGGTTGTCGCAGGTCAGAATGGAAAGATCCGCCATTTTGCCGCACAGCTCGCCCATCGCGTAGCGCCGCATACGGTCGCGGTTTCCGCCGCCGCCGTACACACAGATGATGCGGTGCGGCTGATAGGTAAGGATTGTGGAGAGCAGACTCTCCACGCTCAGTTCATTGTGCGCATAGTCGATCATGACCGTATAATTCCCCTTGGTCGGTACAATCTCAAGACGCCCTTTCACATGAATCGTGGAGAGCGCGCGCAGCATGATCTCGTTCGCAATGCCGACACTGTGACCGATCATCAAGGCACAGAGCGCATTGTAAGCGCTGAATTTGCCCGGAACGGGAACGGATACCTTGGCATCCAAAATGCCGGTCGCGTGAAAACGGATGCCGATCTCACTGCCGTTTCTCGTGGATTCAAAATCCTGCGCCCGCAGGTCGGCGTGTTCGTGGAAACCGAAGGTATGAATGCTGCAGGTATGTCCCTTGATCATTTCTTCGTAAGCGTCGTCATCACAGTTTAGCAGACCGACGCGGCACTGACGGAAGAGCAGCGATTTACAATAGAGATATTCTTCCATCGTGGCATGTTCGCCCGGTCCGATATGGTCGGCGGAAAAATTTGTAAACACGCCGATGTCAAATACAAAGCCGTCCACACGGTTTAGTTTTAAGCCCTGCGAGGAGACTTCCATCACGCAGTATTCACATCCCGCCTCTACCATAAGAGAGAGCAGGCGCTGTAATTCGAAGCTTTCCGGGGTGGTGTTGACGGTCTTATATTTCTGCCCGTTGATGACGCAGCCGATCGTGCCGATCACGCCGACTTTTTTACCCGCATGTTCTAAAATGGACTGCACCATGTAGGAGGTCGTTGTCTTTCCTTTTGTTCCGGTGATGCCGATCGTGGTAAGCTTGGAGGCGGGATGTCCGTACTGCGCCGCCGCCGCATAAGCAAGCGCTTTTCGCGTGTTATCCGTGGAAACGACGGTCACGTGCTCTTTTCCGGATGCGGAGGCCATGACCTTGGCGGACGCGATGTGCCCGGAATCGACGATGAGTGCGGACGCGCCTTTTGCCAGTACTTCGGGGATGAACTTATGCGCGTCCTGTTTCGTTCCGGCGATGCAGACGAACAGACAGCCCTTGCTGATCTTTCGCGAATCATAGACAACCTCCGTCACCTCGTCAAGCAGGTTTCCGGTTTGCAGTTCGTAATCCAAGCCTTCCAACAGTGTCTGTATTTTCATGAAACAAAAGTCCTCCCCTTTGTAGTATAGCCATAGATTGCGTTTATAACGCGACTTCGATTTCCGATTCAAAAACGGTGTGGGACGGTCCGGTCATCAACACATGCCCCGTGCGCTCGTCCCATTCTACCTCAAGAGGACCGCCGATCTGGGAGACCGTCACTTTTCTGTCGCACATATGAAGGCGCACTGCCGCGACGACCGCCGTGCAGCAGCCCGTGCCGCAGCCGATCGTCTCTCCGGTTCCGCGTTCCCATTCGCGCATGGTTAAGTGGCTGCGGTCAACAAACTGCGCAAAGGTCACGTTTGTTTTTTGGGGAAAAAGAGAAGTCAGATGCTCAAAAGCATAACCGAAGGCATCAACGTCGAAATCGGCGACATTCTCTACGAACGCGACCATATGCGGATTTCCCCAGCTTAACGCCGTTACGCGGAACTCGCGGTCAAGCACGCGCACGGGCTGATCGACAAATTCGGCGAGCGGCGTATTGACGGGAATGCGCGCGGCGTCCATCACAGGCGCGCCGATGTCTGCACGGATATTGACAACGGTGTCATTTTCGACAAAAAGATGAAGCTCCTTGATGCCGCCGAGCGTCTCCAGCGTGAGATCCGTCTTATCGGTGAGGCGGTGGTCGTAGACAAATTTGCCGACGCTCCGGCTCGCGTTTCCGCACATTTCCGCTTCCGAGCCGTCGGGATTAAAGACGCGCATACGGAAATCCGCGGTCCCGGACGGACAGATTAAGATCATGCCGTCGGAGCCGACGCCGAAATGCCGGTCGCTGACAAAGCGCGCCAGTGCGGGAAGATCGGGAAGCTGTTGACGGATCGCATCAATATAGACATAATCATTACCGTACGCCTGCATTTTTGTAAAACGGATTTTCATCATGCATCTCCTTAAAATCGAAAAAAATTTTCATGTGAAAAAAGAAAACGCTGCCGCGTACGGCAGCGCGATTTTCTATTCCATTCCATTGATCGCCTGATCGAGGTCGGCAATAATGTCGTCCGCATGCTCCAGACCGACGGAAATCCGCAGAAAACTGTCCGTGATGCCGAGACGCTGACGGTTTTCCTCTGTCAGGGATTCGTGCGTCTGCGTCCGCGGGTAGGTGATGAGCGTTTCCGTGCCGCCGAGACTTTCCGCGAACATGACGAGATCCACGCGGCGGAGTATTTTTTGCACGGTCTCGAAGGAATCCACGTTGATGGAAATCATCGCGCCGAAGCCGGAGCATTGTTTTTTCATAATATCATAGCCCGGATGGTCCTCAAAACCGACATAGAAAATCTTTTTTACTTTTTCCTGCGCGCGGAGCCAGTGCGCCACCTTCATGGTATTCTCCGCGTGGCGTTCCATGCGGACGGGCAGCGTCTTGATGCCGCGGAGCAGAAGCCAGCTGTCCATCGGGGCAAGCTGGTTGCCGTGCGTCTTGATCTGACCGTGCATGTAAGTCGCAAGCTCCTCGGAATTGACGACGACGATGCCGGCAAGCACGTCGTTGTGACCGCAGATAAATTTGGTCGCGCTGTGGACGACGATGTCCGCGCCAAGCGTGATCGGCTTTTGGAAATAGGGCGACATCAGCGTGTTATCCACAACAAGCAGACAGCCGTGTTCATGCGCCATGCGCGCGATCGCCGCAATGTCCGCCACTTTCATCATCGGGTTAGTCGGCGTCTCCAGATAGACCATCTTCGTATTTTCGTGGAAGCTGTTCTCCAAAAGCGTCAGATCGCACATATCAATATAAGTAAAGGAAGCGCCGTAACGGGTAAAAATGTCGTTGCCCATACGGAATGTGCCACCGTAAATATCGTCGGACAAAAGCACTTCATCGCCGGGATTTAACATCGTGAACACCGCCATATTCGCCGCCTGCCCGCTCGTGAAGGCAAATCCCTCGACGCCCTCTTCTAAGATCGCCATGGTCCGCTCCAATTCTAATCTGGTCGGATTGGAAAGACGGGAATAGTCGAAGCCGGTCGAATCAAAGAGCGCTCTGTGCCGGAATGTGGAAGTCTGGTAAATCGGCATGCTCACCGCGCCGGAAAACGGATCGTGTCCGAGCGCGCCGTGAACGGCTTTTGATTCAAAATGCAGATCTTCTTTCCTGCTGTAATCGGTAAAATTGCTGAAATTCTTCATCGCATGATACCTCTCGGAATTGTTCTTGTCTGACCGCAGAGCGCCTCTGCATAAAGAAGGACGTTCCTGCGGGCGGTTTCTTTGCGCTTATTATAGCATGGAAAAAGATGGAGGGCAAGTATAGGCGGCGCGAACTTTTTGTGATAAACTATAGGAAAGGAACAGACAGAAGGGGAGAGAGATGTATTCATTTTTGATTGCGGTACTCCACACTCCCGGCTTATGTGATCTGATTCTCTATAGAGGAAATGAAAAAGTACGAACAGCGAATGCGGGTTTTGCCGGAGCATTCCGACAAAAAGCAGCCGGTCAGCGCGGAGGAAATTCGCGGATCTATGGGGCTGCTGCTGACGCAGGTGATGAATCTGGAGGCGGATGCCGCCGTTGATACGGCAGGGTATCTTTCAGATAGGATAGCCCGTACATAACATAACGTACTGGGAGAGTAAGGATGGGTGCGCGGGCAGCGGAATATGATATGGAAGGAATAAGAGAACGATGGACAGAGAACGGATGAAAAGAACAGTATTGCTCATGTGTATCGGAGCGGCGCTTCTGGCGGCGGCGCTCCATGTGGAGTCGATCGGCGGACTGCTGAACAGAGTATGGGGCATGATTTTGCCTGCCGTGATCGGGGCGGTCATGGCGTTTGTGTTAAATGTGCCGATGCGGGGATTTGAGGGACTGCTCGGTAAGCTGAACCGGAAAAAACAACGGCTTTCGGAGAGCAGGATCCGTTTTTTCAGTATGTGGCTCACGCTCATCAGTCTCGTGCTGGTGATCGTGTTTGTGCTGATCCTTGCGGTGCCGGAGATCGTTGCCTCCCTGAAGAGTCTGTTCACGGGCATCCAGCAGGCGATTCCGGACATCATCGCATTTGCAGAGAAACATATTGATTCCGAGTGGGTCAACGAGGAATTGCTGAGTCTGAACACGCTGCAGGAGAAGCTCTCGGATGAAAATATCTCGAAGATGATCGTGAGCATCTCCAACGGCGCGTATGATATTGCAGGCAGGGCGTTGACGATCGCGACGTCCACGCTCGGCAGCATCCTTTCCATCAGCATGAGCCTGATCGTTGCGATCTACATGCTGCTCAGCAAGAAAAAGCTCGGTATGCAGACGAGAAAACTGCTCTATGCGTATCTGAAAAAAGAGCATGCGGACAAGGTGTGCAGTGTCGGCAGACTGGTAAACGCAACGTACGCCAAATTCCTCTCCGGTCAGTGCGTGGAGGCGTTCATTATCGCGATCCTGCTGTTTGTCGTGTTTACACTCTTCCGGCTGCCTTACGCGAGTCTGGTCGGCGTGCTTGCGGCGGTGTTGTCCTTTATCCCGTACATCGGTTCATGGATCGCCTGCGCCATCGGCGCGCTGCTCATCTGCATTATCAGCCCGTGGAAGGCGCTTTTGTCCGTGGTCGTTTATCAGGTGGTGCAATTTTTAGAGGGAAAACTGATCTATCCGCGTGTCGTGGGCAGGTCGGTCGGACTGCCGCCGATTTATACGCTGCTTGCGGCGCTGCTCGGCGGGAATCTCTTTGGCATTGTCGGCATTATTTTCTTTATTCCGTTTGTGGCGGTCGTCTATGCGCTTGTGCGGGATCACGCGGACAGCCGTTTGGCGGAAAAAGACATGAAAATAGAAGAATAGAGCTGCAAGTTCCGTGCGGATGTCATTGGCAGGATTACCGTGCATGAAATTGAAAAATAAAGAAGTTTTAGTACACCTCGATTTCTTTAATATTAAATTCGTTCCCCTGCAAAAGCCAGGTATCCGGGCTTTTGCAGTGAGGACAAATTTTACCGTATTCCACAGTCGGATAGGTTTTACCGCAGCCCTCGCAATAGGTAACGGCGGGCAGCGTTTCCACGAAAAGCTCCGCGTCCGCAAACAGTTCGCGTTTCCCGGCTGCCCATTTCCAGCAGTTTTGCAGATAGGATTCGATGACCGTAGACACTTCTCCCAATTCCAGAACCACTTTGGAGATTCCCGTCACCTCGTTTTCCGCCGCAATGGTTTCCAAACTATCCATAATATGAAATACGACGCCTAATTCATGCATGGTGTTTCAATCCTTTTTTGGTGCAAATGTAATCAGTAAATCACTGTTGCTTTTCATTCTTTTTTGATGTAAATGTGACTTTCAAAGACTGCTTGATCATGTTGGGAAGCACATATTTCAGCTTATCTTCCGAGCGTACCATCGTGGAGCATTCCGGATGCTCTCTGTGAAGGGTGATGGCGTCAAATACGCATTTTGTGGTGCAGACGCCGCAGCCGATGCACTTGTTGGGATCGACAACGGACGCGCCGCATCCCAAGCAGCGGGAGGTCTCCGCCTTCACCTGTTCCTCGGTCAGCGTGTGGGAAAGATCATGGAAGGACTGCGCCTGCGCTTCTTCCGCTTTTTCCGGTCTCTGCCTGTCGGTATTGTCATAGCTTGCCACGGAAATGTCTTCCTTGTCCAGTTCAATAAAATCTCTTCGGTTTCTTCCGATCGTCAGCGTACAGTGCTCATGGACGAAACGGTGAAGGGAGATCGCGCCTTCCCGTCCCGCCGCAATGGCGTCTATGGCAAATTTCGGTCCGGTATAAACGTCGCCGCCCACAAAAATATCCGGTTCGGCAGTCTGATACGTCAGCTTGTCGGCAATCGCGCCGCCGTTCGGACGAAGTTCTACTTTGGTGCCGCTTAGAAGATCGCCCCAGACGATGCCCTGCCCGACGCTGAAGATTACGCCGGCGCAGTTTAGCGTCATGGTCTGCTCCTCATCATAGAGCGGGGCGAAGCGGTGGTTTTCGTCATAAACGCGGGTGCATTTTTTGAATACGACGCCGACTGCTTTTCCGTTCTCGGTGAGAATTTCTTTGGGTCCCCAGCCGTTGTGGATGGTAATTTTTTCTTCGCTCGCCTCCAAGATTTCTTCCCGGCTTGCCGACATCTCGTCCCGGCTTTCCAGACAGACCATGGAAACTTTGCCCGCACCGCAGCGCGTGCTTGTTCTTGCGGCGTCGATGGCAACGTTGCCGCCGCCGATCACGATGACGTCCCCGCCAAGGTCAAACGATTCTTTCTTTCCGGCTTCTCTTAAAAATTCTACCGCAGTGTAAACGCCCTGCGCATCCTCGCCGGGTACGCCCGCTTTCTTTCCACCCTGACAGCCGATCGCAAGGTAGAAGCCTTTGTAGCCTTGTTCCCGAAGCTGCCGGATCGTCATATCTTTTCCTACTTCGACGCCGCACTTGATCTCGACGCCCATCGCTTTGATGACGTCGATCTCCGCCGCGATCAGATCCTTTTCCAGCTTGTAGGAAGGAATGCCGTAGGTCAGCATACCGCCGGGTTTCTCGTCCTTTTCAAAAACGGTCGGTTTGTAACCTTTTTCCGCCAAAAAGTAGGCGCAGGAAAGTCCGGCGGGACCGGAACCGATGATGGCGATTTTCTCTTCAAAACTGCCGCGCAGGGAAGGAACGGTCGGTTTGGGAATATAGCGGGTCTCGGCATGTAAATCCTGTTCCGCGATAAAGCGTTTTACCGCGTCGATGGCAACCGCTTCGTCAATGGTTCCCCGTGTGCAGGCGTCCTCACAGCGCCGGTTGCAGATCCGTCCGCAGATAGCGGGAAGGGGATTGTCTTTTTTGATGAGAGCCAGCGCCTCTTTGTAACGTCCTTCTTTTGCAAGCTGTAAATAGCCCTGAACGGCGATGTGCGCCGGACAGGCTGTTTTACAGGGGGCGGTGCCCGTGTCGTGACAATTGATCCGGTTCACGTCCCTATAGTTGTGGCTCCACATGTGTTCGCCCCATTTTTGTTCATGGGGAAGCGGCATTTGAGGATAGGTCACTTCACTGCCGTCTTTTTTGCAAAGCTTCTGCCCCAGCTTAACCGCGCCCGCCGGACATGCCTCCACGCATTTGCCGCAGGCAACGCATTTTGATTTATCTACTTTCGCGACATAGGCGGAGCGGGACATGTTGGGGGTGTTAAACAGCTGTGAGGTGCGTAAGGCATAGCATACGTTCACGTTGCAGTTGCAGATGGCGAAAATTTTATTGGCGCCGTCAATATTGGTGATCTGGTGCACAAAGCCGTTGTCTTCCGCCTGCTGAAAAATCGCCAGCGCTTCTTCTTTGGTGATGTAGCGCCCGTCCTTCTGCGTCTCCACCACATAGTCCGCCATATCGCCCACGGCAACGCACCATCCCTCCGGATCGTCCGCGCAGCCCTCGTCGTGATGCAGGCGGGAACGGCGGCAGGAGCAGGGGCTTGCCGCATATTTGCCCTCATATTTGGACAGCCAGTAGGAAATATGTTCCAGATCAATGGATTCGCTTTCCATCTCGATCGCTTTTTCCACGGGAATGACATGCATACCGATGCCGTTGCCGCCCGGTCCGACAAAGGGCGTCACTTTCTCCAAGGGCAGTCTGGACATATGTTCAAAGAACAGGGTGACTTCGGGATGTTCCTCGATGACTTTGCTGTTCATGTTAAAAAATTCTGCGGATCCCGGTACGAACATGGGCAGCACATACTGTTTTTCATGCTGCGGATTTTCCCAGTTGTATTCCAGAATGCCTTTGATCGACATCTGCTGAAGCTTCGGCTCCAGTTCCTGCTCGGATATGCCGGTGAGCTTTACCATTTCCGGTAAAGTCTTTGGTTTCCGAACGCCCATTTTCAGGGCGATTTCCGCTTCCTCGTCCGTCAGCACGCCTGCAAGTCCCCAATACTCCGGATCGTCCTGCGTGATCTTTTTTAAGCCGAGCTTCTGGGGAATCCGGTCCGTGATCTTTTTTCCAAGCTTTTGGATCGTCTTGCGGGGCGGCTCGCTGTGATCCGCCTGATGTTCCGGGTAGACGTAATCAGGGTATAGTTCTTTGTCCAACGATTTTTTCATACCTTCCTCCTTTGCAGACTGGTGTGATCTTTTTATTTTTACGGTAAATTTTATGCGGGTGCAAATGATTTTTTTCTTTTTGAGGTAAGCTTCCTGCGGATGCGGGATCATGCGCCGCGCCAGTTTTTGACTTCTTTCGTCAGCCAGTCCGTCCATTCCGGAATCCCTTCCCCTGTTTTGGCGCAGATGGGAATGATCGCCGCATTCGGATTCCGCATCAGGATATACTCCCGGCATTTTTCCATGTCAAAATCAAAATAGGGCAGAACGTCTATTTTATTGATGAGAACCACGTCGCAGATGGAAAACATCAGCGGATATTTTAACGGCTTGTCATGTCCCTCCGGGACGGACAGGATCATCGCATTCTTCGATGCGCCGGTATCAAATTCCGCGGGGCAGACCAGATTGCCGACGTTTTCCAGAATTGCCAGCTCGACGTCCCCCGTTTCCAACCCGTCGAGCCCCTGTCTCGTCATCTCCGCGTCCAAGTGGCACATGCCGCCCGTGTGAAGCTGGATCACTTTTGCGCCGGACGTCTGGATCGTTTTGGCGTCCACGTCCGAATCAATGTCGGCTTCCATGACGCCGAGCCGGAAGGTATCTTTTAACGCTTCAATGGTCCGCATCAGGGTCGTGGTTTTGCCGGAGCCCGGAGAGGACATGAGATTCAGCAGGAAGATTCCTTTTTGTTTTAATTCCTGCCGGAGGCCGGCGGCCTGCTTGTCGTTGTCGGCAAAGACGCTCTGTTTGATCTCTAAGATTCGTACTTCTTTCATGTGGCACCTCGTTCTGCGCTGGTAAGCGGATTTCTTGTATGGTTCCATTTTAACACTGCGGGGCGGGGAGCGTCAATGAATGTTTGCGGGGGTGGGGATGCCTTTTGGGATTTGTGTCGAGTAATTTTATGAGATTTTTTTGAAGTATGCAATAATCGTTTATTTTTGAAAGAATAAGTGGTATATTATGTTTAGTAAAAGTGAAAACGGAGGAAACCGGATGTTGTCTGATAAGATGCGGGAAGAGCTGGTACAAGGTCTGACCGGTATATTTCAAAAGAATATTTCTATGATTATTTTGTATGGCTCCACAGCAAGAAATGAGGCGACGGATGAAAGCGATATTGATATTGCGATCATTGTGAAGAATCAGATGGATGAGGAAACAAAAAAACGTTTTGTTAGTTGGGCAGCCGATATGGACATCCGCTATGAAAGAGTATTTTCGATCGTGGATATACAGGAGAGCAACATGAAGAAATGGGAGGGCGTGCTTCCGTTTTATCAAAATATTCGGAAGGAGGGAATCGTTCTATGGACGGCAGCTTAAAAGAACTGGCAGGATACCGTTTGGAAAGAGCGAAAGAAATGAATATTTGAAAACAGAGGTGTTAGATAGAAGGTTAGCTGTCATCATAAAGGACAGTTCGTTTTGCAGAGAAAAGTCGGATTATGATGATTTTTATGTTGCGGGACGGACAGAGGCGGAAGAGCAGCTAAAAAATGCACAATACTTTGTGCAAAAAGTGGAAGCGTATATCAATTCCGTAAAGGAATCATTGTAAAGAAAAAGGCTGCCGGATAACACCACATCCGGCAGCCTTTTGTCGGGGGTTTTATTCCTTTGTCAGGTAAAGATACGCGTCCTCCAGCGTGGCGGGCACGGGATTGCAGTCGATACCCGGCTTGAGGCGGTTCAGGATTCGGAGCCGGATTCCGCCCTCGGTATACTGCTTGGAAGAAACAGAATATTTTTGTTCCAGATCCCGCGCCTCTGCGGGGGTTTTCACCACGCAGTCCCATGCACAGCCGTCTGCATGAGCGAGCAGCTCTTTTACGCCGCCTGCGTACAGGAAACGTCCTTTTTTCATGACGGCAAGCTGATGGCAGGCCGCCGCCAGATCCTCCACGACATGGGTGGAAAATAAAACGGTGCGGTTTTCGGAAAAATCGACCAACAGATTGCGGATGCGGATACGCTCCTCCGGATCTAATCCGGTCGTCGGCTCGTCGATGATCAGAAAATCCGGCTCGTTTAAGAGCGCCTGAATGAGTCCGACTCTTCGCTTCATGCCGCCGGAGAGCTGGCGCATTTTCTTTTTTCGATGCGAGGTCAGACTTGTTTTTTCTAACAAATCGTCGATGCGCCGTTTGCAGAGCGGTTTCGGGACGCCCGAAAGATCGCCCATGTATGCGAGGCATTCCTGCACGGACAGGTTCGGGTACAGGTCGATTTCCTGCGGCAGATAGCCGATCCGTCGTTGAATCTCTGCGTAATGTTCTTTCTGATACGGAATGCCGTCCAGCGTGACGGTGCCGGAGGTGGGCGCAAGAATCGTCGTCAGCACGCGCATCAGCGTTGTCTTGCCGGCGCCGTTTTCTCCGAGCAGTCCGAAAATGCCGGACGGGATTGTGAGATCCGCATGGTCGATTGCGGTCACTTGCTTGCGAAAGGTTACGGTCAGGTCGTTGATTTGAATGTTCATGAGGTTCTCCTTTTCTCTTTTTTTGCGCTGCGGTTTGTGTGTAGGGATTTCTGCCGGACGATAAAGGGCTTCGCGGCGCGAGTCCCGGTCAGCAGGCCGGGCAGAAGCGCGTACATGACAATGCAGAGCGCGATACAGACGCCTTTTCCCATCAGCCAGCGGAAATCGCCGGGATCGTCAACGTTGCGGAACGTGTAGGAAAAGACGTTCCATGCGCCGAGATAACGTTCTCCGGCGGCGGAATTGGTAAAAAGCCATAAAAGCAGGCATCCGCTGATCCCGAACCACAGATTGCCGGACAGACAGGCAAGCGTGTTTGACAGCGTTCCCCAAAAAACGATCGTCACCGCGGCCGCCGCGAGATACATGCCAAACTGCACGGATTCGCTTTCGGCATTTGGCTGTACAACGCTGTAGAGGAGCGGTTTTTGAAAAAGAAAGAACAACCCGTAGCCCGCCGCAGCAAGCAGCAAAAGGAAAAATGTCTGGATCGCCATGCGCCGGATGACGGAGCGGGTTCTTTTTGGGAGCGGATAAAGCCGCCAGACCTCCGAGCGCCTGCTCAGGATTTCCTGCGTATAGGTATCCGCGCAGAGCACGGAAGATAATAGTGCCATAACGGGTTCCGATGCGACGCCGATCTCATAGCTGACGGACACGCCGCGGATCAGGGCAAGGAGCACAACGACAAGCAAAGCGCAGCAGATTTTGTAGGCGGGCAGGACGATCCTGCATTCCGTGAGCAGGGGAAGCGGCGCAAGCCGCCGGGCGCCGCTTTGCAGGGATTCTTTTTTGGCGTTTTTTTGTACGCATTCTTTTTTTGCGTTCCTTCGCGCGAATTCTTTTTTGCAGTCCTTTTGCGCGAATTCTTCTTTATGCATCACATCCGCCTCCGTTTCCACAGCTGTACTGCGATCAAAAGGATGCCGGCGGATGCCGCGAGTAAAAGGCTTTGATTGAGCAGCGCCATCGGCGGCGGCGACGTATCAAAAAACGATCCGGGGAACCGCACCATGATCGCAAACGGGTGTCCGTAATAGCCGTAGATCCCTTCTGCGTTCCGGCTCCCCATGTTGGAATACACCATCAGAAGCAGCAGGAGCGGCACCGCCGGAAGCGGATTTTTGAACAGCAGAGAAATCAACAGATATATGCATACGATCCAGAGCATATTCGGTAAAATATACAGGCAGGACGCCGCGATAAAATCCGTCAGCCGCACGGTAAATCCGCTGTCCCTTGTGTAAAAAAAGCAGAGCGCCCAAAATATGAGACTTAGGATGACAAGCGCGATCAGACAGACCGAAAATCCGCCGAGCGCTTTGCCGGCGACATAGCTTCCGGCGCGGATCGGCTTGGTGTGGAGCAGTTCATACGTATGCCTCCGCGTATCCTGAAGAAACAGAACCGACAGCATGACTGTCGCGAAAAATCCCATGAACAGTCCCGCAAAATCCGCGAATTTTCTTGAAAAATAGTAGGAGAACGGTTTTTCGGACAGCATTTGTGTGAGATAGGCGTTGATCTCGTCCGGTGTTCCTTTTCGAAAAGCCGTTGATCTGTAAGTATTGATTGCGCCGACATAGCGGTATTGCGTTTCCAGAAAATCACACGCCTGTGAAATGTCCATGTCTTTCATTTCTTCGATGACGGCGTTTGCTTCCTCCGCGGTCATATCCCAAGTTTCGATAAAGAGCGCGGCCGTATTCTGCTCAAACAGTTTCCGCTGTTCCTCGGCGGAGGAGGGGACATAGCCCTCGTAGACCTCGGCGGAGCGGACGGTTTCGGGGTAATCGTTTACGATCGTTTCTCCCGGCGCGAGATAGTGAATGGTAAGATACGGGCTGACGCACGCGTAGACGCCGCAGATCACGATCGCGATTCCGAGCCAGAAAAGCGGGCGTTTCAGATAGTTTCTCATTTCTCTTGTGAAGACTGCCAGCATGGGAATTGCCTCCTTTGATGATGGATGATGATCCGGCGGAATACGGCTGTGACCGATGCGCCGCCCTGCTTTTGATTTTCGACCAGAAGCCTGCCGCCGTGCTTTTCGCAGTACAGGCGGCTGAGATACATGCCCATTCCCGCGTGTTTCAGGCTGTCTTTGGCGTTCTGACCGGCAGGCTGCGGATCGCTTTGCTGACGGTCCTGCCTGTCAAATGGCGAATCGTTTTGCGGGCTGCCGCCCTGTTGACGGAAAGGATTTGCAGGGGTGGTGGTATCGGACGGAAATCCCGTTCCGTCGTCAGAGACACGAATCCGACATTCCTCCGATGATACGGAAAGCGTGACGTTCACTTCTTTTTTGGCATAGCGCAAGGCGTTGGAAAGCAAATTTTCCGCGACCTCCAAAATAACAGTCTGATCGCCGCGAAAGATTTCTGCGGACGGGGAAATTTCCGCAGATGGGGATGTGTGCAGGAGAATCCGCCGGTCGGTCTCTTTTTCCAAAATCCGGCATTCTGCAAGAAGCTCCGCATGAAGCCGCCCCGCCGTGATGTCGCCGGGACAAAGCGCGCGCCGCTCTAAGCTGCTTAAACTTCGCATGGTCTCCACAAAGGCGTCCATGCGGTCAAGCTGCCTGCCGCATTCCGAGAGCATTTCCATTGCTTTTTGCAGGTCGATGGCTTCATTGGGAAGATAATCGGTCAGCATTTCGTGATACCCCTTCAAGACGGAAAGCGGGGAACGGAGATCGTGCGCGATCGCGGCGCGGAGCGCGCGCTCCTCCTCCAGGCTCTGCCACAGTCTGCGGTTGTTTTCGACAAGCTGCGACCGCATTCGTTCAAATTGGAGGCAGAGCTGTCCCATTTCATCCTTGTTGTCATAAACGAGCCGGAACATCAGATTATTTTGCGCGATATTCTGCGCCGCCGTCGTAAGAAGCGTAAGCGGGTGCTTCAATTTGTGCCGATAAAAAAGAAACACCGCCGTGCAGCTCCCGATCATGGACGAAATGAGCACGGTATAAGTCTCTAAAAAATCGCAAAGTTCGGATAGAAGGAGATCGTGCGGCGCCATTTCCAAAGCGGACGGTCTGCGGAGGTCGTTTAAATATGCGATACCGTCCGCGTCCGGCATGTTGGAATCGGCAGCAGTATCCGGATACTTACGCCAGATACGCGTCTGTGTGTGCCATGCGAGGCTGGAAACCCATGCAGAAAGAAGAAAGCCCGCGATCAGGCTGATCGTCATATAAAGAAGAATTGTTTTTCTGACGGAAAGATTTTTTATTTTTTTAACCATCGGTATCCCATCCCCCATACGGTCTCGATATACTCGGTCTGCGTCAGCTCGGAGAATTTGTTCCGGATGCGGCGCACGAGTTCTGTAATGACACGGCTGTCGCCTTCTGCGTCATAACCGCAGACGTTTTCATAAATCCGCTCCTTATCAAACACGATGCCCGGATTCATGGATAAAAATTCAATGATCCGGTATTCCGCTTTTGTGAGTTCCAGACCGGCAGAACCGATCTGCACGGTCTTGGATGCGTAGTCAATGACGAGATCCCCCTGAAAGCAAAGCTCGGACCGGGCGCCGCGGCGCTGTTCCCGCTTTAAGTGTGCGGTGATGCGGGCGTCCAGTTCTTTTAAGCTGAACGGCTTTAGGATATAATCATCCCCGCCGGATAGCAGACCGCTCACGCGGTCGTCCTCCTCTACCCTTGCCGTCAGAAACAGAATGGGACAGGATACGTTATCCCGGATGAGCCGGCAGACCGAAAGACCGTCTAAGCCGGGCATGTTCACGTCAAGCAGAATGAGATCCGGCAGGGGTTTTAGTTTTTGCAGCGCTTCCGTGCCGTCTGCAGCGGTGGCGACTTCATAGCGCTTCATTTCGAAAAAACTGCGGAGCATTTTTAACAGTTCTTTGTCGTCATCGACGATCAGTAGTTTTGGCATGGCGGGTACTCTCCTATGGGAACGTGTATTTGTCATAACCATCATAATAGCATAAAAGACAACAAATTCACAATCATATAGCGGAAACATGGATAGGACATTCGAAAGAATGGTAACAGGATTTTCGGATGTCCTTTTTGCTGTTCTTGTTGTAATTGGAAGCTGGATAGGATAAAATAAAAAAGTAGTGCCGTAATAGGTTGGGAGTGGATTTGAAAGGGGAGGTGGTAAAATGCCTTATACGATAGATGAGATCAGGACAAAGGCAATGCCGATAGCAATTCATTATGGTGTGGATGCACTTAGTCTTTTTGGTTCCTATGCACGAGGCGAAGCGGATGAAAAGAGCGACTTGGATTTTTTAATACAAAAGGGAAGCATGAAAGGACTTCTTTCCTACTGCGGAATGATCGCGGATCTGGAGGATGTATTTCAATGCCACGTTGATTTAGTAATAAAAAGTGCAATTAAGGACAAGCAGTTTCTTGAAGCGATTGGCAAAGATGAGGTGAAACTCTATGAGAGGTAAGAAGTCAGAACGAATCATACTGCAAAAGATAGTCCGGTATTGTGATGAGATAGAGCAGATTCTGAAAAAGCATCATTCTAACAGAAAAGAATTTGAGAATGATAAGGAATTTCAGTTTGCGTGTGGGATGTGTATTATTCAGATCGGGGAACTTGTTGTGGGATTAGATGAAAATTTTGTAAAAAAATATCCAGATGTCCCATGGCGCCAAATCAAAGGAATGCGTAATATTTATGCACATGACTATGATGTGATTGACAATGACATCATATGGGAAACGATCACGAAAGAAATCCCGGAGCTTAAAGAAAAATTGCAGACGATTTTTTCTACATTATAGGCGAACCGTGAGGATATGGAGACAGTCGCCAATTATATCATTGAATCCAACGCCACGGTGCGGCAGACCGCAAAGGCATTCAGAGCATCTAAAAGTATAGTATATATTGATCGTAACGATTTCGGTGCTGCTGTTTGCTGTCTGTATGTTAATCCCGTTTGATTTTGGGAGCTATTTTGTCTGCATGTTATTGCCGATAGGATATATCATGCTGACTGTCGGTATTTTGTCAATCGTACATTTTAGAAAAAAGAAAACAGATATTTCGCTGGAGGAGTAATGCGGATGCATATGGAAACGCAAAGAGTGCTCATTCGGGACTACACAATGGATGATGGGGAAGAGTTGCATGATATTTTGGGTGATGCTGAGGTAATGAAGAACTGCGAGCCTGCATATGACACGGAAAAAACATCTGAATTCTTGTCGGAGTTTTGTATTGGAAAAAAAGGCGCTCTTGCCGCAGTTCATAAGGACAGCGGCAGGATGATCGGATATATTTTGTTTAAGGAATTTGATGAGAGCGTATACGAAATGGGCTGGATATTCAATAAGAACTTCTGGCGGCGGGGGTATGCATATGAATCTTGCAAGGCGGTGATTGACTATGCCTTCCATGAATTGAATGCACACAAGATATTTGCCGAAACCATTGACAGCGAAAAGTCCGTTGGTTTGATGAAAAAACTCGGTATGCAGTTAGAAGGGGTCCAGCGAAGCCATGTAAAAGACAATGACGGGAATTGGTCAGACCTCTATCTTTATGGCATTCTCAAAGATGGATGAAGGATCACGTCCATTTACCCAATGCTTAACGCTTCTCATGTCAAATATAATTTTTTTCCGAATTCATATGCTTCACTTAAATGACCTGTCTGATCTATTTGGGCTTTGCCGTTCGTATCGCCGCAGCCGCCTGCTAAAAGCATACCTTTATCATGAAAGCCAATATAATGGATCAGCGTAAATTGATAATAGGACACCGCCTGTTCAAACGTCCAGAAGAAATCATCGGCGGAGGTCATAAGCAGAGCGCAGTCTTTGACCGGATACTTTTCATATCTTCCGAGCGGAGGCGCCGGGTCTTCTTCCGCAATGCAATAAAACCGTTCGATAAACGCTTTCAGCTTGGAAGAGATCGTCCAAAAATAGAGCGGGGATGCGAAGACGATGCAGTCGGCATGTTTGATCTTAGGAACAATGTCCGGAAAGGCATCCTTCTGAATGCAGGGTTTTCCGTAACGGCAGGCGTTGCATCCCAGACAGCCGTTCACTTTGTTTTCCGAAAGGGATATTTTTTCTACAGTATGCCCAGCGGCGGAGGCGCCTTTCATAAAATATTCGGTGAGCTGCGAGGTGTTTCCGTGCGGTCTGCCGCCGCCCTGTATAACAAGGATATTTTTCATGACATCGTTCCTCCGTGACGAAAGTGTTTGGAAGAAGCACGGATCTTATCAGTGTTTCTCTGGGAAAAGAGCCGGTTCTGCTTTAGAGTATAACAAAAAAGCCCTGCGCTTTCAAATTTAGTTTTTTGCATGAATCTATCCGTTTATGTTTTCTTCCGTGTGAGGAAAGCCCCGGCCATTGCTCCGATAAGGATAATCGGTGCAGCCCGGACAAACAGCCACTCCAATGCGTGAAAAGCAGTTCCGACAACGGCGGTTTCAGGGTCATGATAATCCCAGCCCAAGTAAGGACTCTTTAATCTGATTAAAACTGCGAAAATTGTGACTGTGACTACGCACACCGAGAGAAACAGCCAATGAAGTATTTTTCGCCGCATCATCAGTCTGTGTGCAAGCTGCAGGTTGATCTGTTCCAGTTTTTCGGAAAGCGCTTTTAGGTCATCATCAACTTTCGATTCCGTAACGGTTTCTCCAAGCAAAGTGCTTACGGGCGTTTCCAGCGCTTCCGACAGGGAGAGCAGCAGATCGGAATCAGGAACGGATAGTCCTTTCTCCCATTTGGAGATTGTCTGCCGTACGACATTCAGCTTGACCGCAAGTTCTTCCTGCGACAGTCCTTTTGATTTTCTGATCATTTTGATGTTTTCGCTTAACATGATGGATCACCTTTCCATTTCTTTTTTTGATGGTTATCGGGTTTGACGGTTACCGGGCGGCGCGAAACGCAATCGCTTGCCTGATTACTACCATCATTATATGAAGAACGGTCCGTTGCTGCAAGCAATGCACAGTAACATACGAACCCATGAAAAGAAAAAATGAAGACAGCTTTCTTTACCGTTAAATAAGAACGGGACATTCATGTTAATAAATTTGCTAAATGGAAGAAGTGACAAAATGATACTTTTTTAACGATGATAAAGAGGTATCGTTATATTGATAGAGAACCTTTATGAATATATTATAACTGCAAAAATTGACAAAAATATAAAATTTTTGCACTGAGATGCATAAACTTGATTTTTTGATAAATTTATGCTATCATCATGTTGCGCGGAGGTGTCTCGATGATTGATACGCATATCCTTAAAAAGAGAGATTTGTATTTAAAAAAGATGATTGCTTTTCAAGATACGGAGCCGGTAAAGGTTGTCACCGGAATTCGTAGATGCGGAAAATCCAGCCTGCTTAAATTGATGATTGCACATTTGAAAGAAAGTGGAATTGCGGATGAACAAATTATTGAGATGAATTTTGAATCTTATGCGTATAAAAAAATGAACAGTGATGAATTTTATGGGTATGTAAAACAACATGTGCTGTCAAATAAGAGAATGTATTTATTCTTTGATGAGGTGCAGCGGGTACCAAATTGGGAGGATGCAATCAATTCCTTTCAGGTAGATTTTAACTGTGATATTTATATTACGGGTTCCAACGCATATTTGCTTTCCACCGAGTATTCCACCTATTTATCAGGAAGATGTGTGGAAATCAAAATGCTGCCTCTTTCTTTTAATGAGTTTTTATATTTCCATGACTTTGAAGTCCGGGAGACAAGGAGCGCTTTGGGAGGTATAAGAAAGCAGGTGTTTTATAAAAGCGGCGAGCATTATGAACTGCGGGAAGTTTTTGATGCATATATGCGTTTGGGCGGGATGCCGGGCATTGCTGATATTGGTCTCGACCAGGAGAAGGCGCTATTATTATTGGAAGGAATCTATTCCACAGTAATTGTCCGGGATATTTTGGAACGGGAAAATTTAAGAGGACAGAAGCGAATTACTGATCTTGTTCTTTTGAAAAAGATTGTTACATTCCTCGCGGATAATATCGGCAGCAGTATCTCAGTTTCATCTATTGGAAATATTCTCGTAAATGAGGGATTGTTAGAAGGCGGAAAGCGAAAAGGGACTCCCAGTGCCCATACTGTACAGGCATATGTAAATGCATTGCTGGAGTCCTGTTTTTATTATGCTATCAAACGTTTTGATGTGAAAGGAAAAGAATTTTTGAGGACTCTCGGAAAATATTACATTGTTGATATAGGATTAAGAAACTATCTTCTTGGCTTTAGAAACCGTGACAGCGGACATGCGTTAGAAAATGTGGTCTATTTCGAACTGCTTAGAAGAGGCTATGATGTTGCCATAGGAAAAGTAGATCATGCGGAAGTGGATTTTATCGCAGCCAAAGCAGATGATAAACTCTATGTTCAAGTCACAGAATCAATAATAAATGAAATTGTCCGTGACAGAGAGCTGACTCCGTTGCAGAAAATCAATGACAATTATGAAAAAATAATTCTATCGCTGGACACGGGATTGGATTCTTCTTATGAAGGAATAAAATCAATGAATGTTATGGATTGGCTGATCGACCTGTGATATTTTTACTCCAATATATCGTCTATTCTGCCGAACGCCCGTGAGTTTAGGAGTCGGTAATCATAAGGAGGGATGCACCATGCTGTGTCATATGCGCATTGATCTAAGCACGAATCTCTGTACAAGGTCTGATTGTTGGGCAATACTTGTGCAGAGGGAAACGAAGCGGTAACGGATTGCCCACATCGGATTTTGTACTTATAGGGAACAGGAAACATGGAAAGATAACTAGGTAATTGTTAAATAATTTTCTCCTTGGATGTGGATAACTTTCACCATAT
>JAMPHA010000001.1:580759-624347 GCA_023663615.1 Clostridium sp.
TTGAGTTATGAAAGTTCCCTCATAAAATTAGAATGGTTTAAGTCCACTTAGGAGGCGTGTGCTCTATCCAGCTGAGCTACGAGGACTCGAACGTGAATATGAAATTTTTGGTACTTTTTGTCCTCCCAGGACTCCGTTCATCTGATTCTTAGGAGGCGGCTGCACTATCCACTGTGCTACACCAACAAATAGGAAAAATCCGCAAATACACGGATCATTCCGACTATGAAGTTATATAAAAATGCGCTTCTGCTTTTACCATCATTCAGTATAGCGGACGACAATCTAAACGTCAAGCAGAATTCTTTTTTACCCCGGAAAGTGAAGATACCCCTGCAGCCAGATCGCGCCCTTGAAGCGCCTGCCGACGGCCGGTTCGCCGAGCAGATCGCTGCTGTTGATGCAGACGTCAAAGATCAGCTCGTTGCAGTTTACCGTCAGGATATAGATCTGCTCTGACGTAATCACATTCGCCACCGTCCGGCACTCCATGATCTCGCCCAAAAGAGAATATTGATCGCACTCGACGCCGTAAGGCATAAAATACGTGTCCACGAGCGAATAAATATCCTGCGTGTGAATCTTGCGCGAAATTGCCGTGTAGGTGTCCATATCTTCCAGGGTCAGGCTTTCGATCGCTTCCTCGTCGCCCTGCCTGGCTGCCGCCAAAAGAGAATAGCGGTCGGCGGTCGCCTTTTTTACGCTCGCTTTCTGCTTTTCGCTTTTAATGATCGGCATCATGATCGTACCGGAAATGCACAACGCGGAAAGTGTCAGCGTCGTCCCGCGCACGGGCAGCAGGTTTAGGTTTTTCGCCCGGATATAAGGAACAATATTCTGCATATAAAAGATCAGCGTAACGCCGACCTTCATATCGTCGCAGACTCCCGCATAGGACTCCTGCGCCGCATGGCGCTCAACGGAAACATCCTCCTGTGTCGTAACGCCTTCCCCGCGCACATAGGGAAAATAATAATCATATGTGAAATTATTCGTCTCGTCAAACTCTCCGCGGACCGTAATCCCGATCCGCTCCCCGCATGCCATGCTGAACTCGGCAAACATAGAGTCATCCTCTGTCCCGGAGGTATAACTTTTTTCCGTTGCCCTCTGAATGGAATACGTGATCAGTTCGCGAAGCTGCTTTTTTGTCGTGATCTGGGAAAACCCGATCGCCCGTAAATATCTATGCAAAACACACCTCTCTCTAGCGAAGCTCCGTCTTGCCGCCCATATAAGGACGAAGCACTTCCGGAATCCGGATGGAACCGTCCGCTTGTAGATTATTTTCCAAAAATGCGATCAACATTCTCGGCGGCGCTGCCACCGTATTATTCAGCGTATGCGCATAATACTTTTTGCCGTCCTCGCCGTTTACCCGAATCTTTAATCTTCTCGCCTGCGCGTCTCCTAAATTCGAGCAGCTCCCCACTTCAAAATACTTCTGCTGCCTCGGCGACCATGCTTCCACGTCAAACGATTTCACTTTTAGATCCGCCAAGTCACCCGAACAGCATTCCAGCGTCCGGACGGGAATATCCATGGAGCGGAAAAGATCAACCGTATTTTGCCACAGCTTGTCGAACCACATCGGAGACTCCTCCGGTTTGCAGACAACGATCATTTCCTGCTTTTCAAACTGATGGATCCGGTAAATGCCGCGCTCCTCGATGCCGTGCGCGCCCTTCTCTTTTCGGAAGCAGGGAGAATAACTCGTCAATGTTTTCGGCAGCTCCTGCTCCGGAAGGATTGTGTCAATAAATTTACCGATCATGGAATGCTCGCTTGTACCGATCAGGTAAAGGTCCTCTCCCTCGATCTTATACATCATCGCATCCATTTCCGCAAAACTCATAACGCCGGTCACGACGCTGCTGCGGATCATAAACGGCGGCACACAGTACGTAAAACCGCGGTCGATCATAAAATCACGCGCATAGGAAATGACCGCGGAATGCAGCCTCGCAATATCCCCCATCAGATAATAAAAACCATTGCCGGCAACTTTTCTTGCACTGTCCAAGTCAATTCCGTTTAAGCGCTCCATGATCTCCGTGTGATACGGAATCTCAAAATCGGGAACAACCGGCTCGCCGTATTTTGTCACCTCGACATTTTCCGTATCATTCTTTCCGATCGGCACGGACGGATCAATGATGTTCGGGATTGTCATCATGATCTTTGTGATCTTTTCGCCAAGCTCCGTCTCCCTTGCGGAGAGTTCCTCCAGCTGTTTTGCCTGATCGGCAACCTGCTGTTTGACCGCTTCGGCCTCTTCTTTTTTGCCCTGTCCCATCAATGCGCCGATCTGCTTGGAAAGTTTATTGCGGTTTGCCCTAAGCGTATCCGCCTCCTGCTGTGTTTTTCTTGCCTCGCTGTCTAATGCGATGACTTCGTCCACAAGCGGAAGTTTTTCATCCTGAAATTTCTTTCGAATATTTTCTTTGACTGCCTCCGGGTTTTCTCTTAAAAATTTAATGTCGATCATTTGTCTGTCCCCTCCCGATGATTCGTTTTCGGTTTTTTATGATACGGTGATACTGATGATTCTTATTGATTCCTGCAGACCCGCTGTCAGAATGTGTCCTCCACAAAAACGGATTTTTCCTGCACAAGATCCCGCTCTATCTCACTTGTGACAGTTTTTCCATTTTTATCACGGATAATGCGGACGATCGGACGGTCAGGAAACGCATGATTCTGCTTGACTACGATCGCCTCTTCTCCCGTGTTGAGCTTCACTTTTGTTCCGCCTGGGTAAATCGCAATAAAATTCAGAAAATTCTCCACCAGCTCCTGCGGAAACAATTGGTTCGCAGCTGTCCGCAAGAATTCCACTGCCTTATGAACTTTTGTGCGTTCATACCCAATCCCGCAGATCATTTCATCGAACATATCGCAGATGGTGATGATCTGCACGGGAACCGGAATCGACGTCGCGTGCAGCGGATAGCCTGACCCATCTATGTGCTCATGGTGCATGAGGATCATATTCTTACTTTCATTTGACAGCCACGTCTCATTTTTTAACGAGGTATAGGCATATACCGGATGCTTTTTGTATTCGGCAAACTCTAACTCTGACATTTCTGTCATATTTTTATTTCGATAGTCGATCGTCAGGTACCGCAGCCCTAAGTCATGCAGCAGACACGCCAAACCCATATCATGAACCGTATCGCTTGTCAGAGAATGTTTGAGGGCGACCACCGTAACCAATGTGCACAGGCTGATCGAATGCTCATAAATATCCGCGCTCCGTTCTCTAATATCGTAAACTTTTTCGAGCACATGATTTTCCGTCAGGATTTCCGTAATGATGGCGTCCGCCGTCTGGCAAAGTTCCTGCAGCTCATCATTATGTTGATACGTATGCTTTTCAATCACATCGCGAAGCTTGTCATGAAAATCCTTTTCCATATTTTTTCGCAAAATAACAATTTCGCTGACCGGAACTTTTAATTCCTCATGAATAAAGACTTCCTTGATCTCAAGCTCTCTCAGTTTTTCGATATATTCTTTTTTCAAGACCGTGCCGCTTCCGAGTAAGACTTGATAATTCCTTGTCATAATGTCCTGTTCCAGAACATTTCCCTCTTCCAGCTCATCCACTTTTATTAGTTTCAATTCGCCCCAAGTCCTTTTCTGCTATCATCATTTTCATTATTAAATAAGGAAGGCTATTTTTTTGAAGAGTCGATCGCTATTTGAAGCGCTTCCTTTTCTTCCTCGCCGAGATCGATCGCACATGTGCCTGCCGTGATCTCTTTTGTGTAAGAATAACAGCCGTCGCTGCTATGAACGGAATTCAATATAAATCCGTCATTCTTATCATTCAAAAGAGCAAGACTGAAGCTGAGCTTCCCGCCCATCTCCTTAAACGCATCATATTTTACAATACCGACCTTCTGGAACGTGAACGCCAGATTGTGATAAATTTTACGAATATCTTTCCGATTCTGCTCGGTCGAACGCTTCAAAAATTCGTTGTCCTCTTTGATCGTAACAATATCGGACTCCAGTGATGCCGCTTTTGTGCCTTTCATAAAGCGGTTGATTCTTTTTTTCATCTTTGCTATCTGCACAAGAGAAACAATCACGAGGACCAACAGTACCAGACACAAAACTAAAATTCCTATGAGTACATACGCAATATCTAAATTTCCCAAACCTATCCTATCCAATAATTGACTATTCATTCGTATTTTCTCCGTTTCCATCCAGGCAAGTCCGGTATCTGACAGTCCGCCGTCATCTGCTACGGCGTGTTTGACTTGTTGAGCGTATCGAGAATTCTTTCGAGATCATCATGAGAATAAAATTCGATCTCGATTTTTCCTGTTCCGTCCCCTTTTCCGCTCACGGCAACTTTTGTTCCAAGGCGCTGTTTTAATTTTTCCTGAATATCCTGGTAAACCGCTTCCAGGCTTTCGTTTTTCTCTTTTTCTTTTTTCTCTTTGGCAGGCTTGCCGATCGCCTTTACGATTTTTTCTATATCGCGCACGCTCAGCTTTTCATCAAAGATTCTCTGCGCCAGCGCATACTGCTCGTCCGCATCTTCAATCGCTAAAAGAGCACGGGCATGTCCCGTTGAGATCATGTCGCTGATCACCATTTGCTGCACTTCATCGGACAATTTCAAAAGGCGCATGGAATTGGTAACAGCGGCACGGCTTTTGGAAACGCGCTCCGCAACCTCGTCCTGTTTTAAGTTGAATTCCGTCAACAGCTTTTTATATGCCTGCGCTTCCTCAATTGGATTTAAGTTTTCACGTTGAATATTTTCGATCAAAGAGATTTCGACAATTTCCTGTTCTGTCAGATTGCGGATGATCACCGGTACTTCTTTTAATCCTGCAATCTTTGCGGCGCGCCAGCGGCGCTCGCCTGCCACGATTTCATAATAGCCGTCGCGCTGCTGCACGAGGATCGGCTGCAACAGGCCAAACTGCTTGATAGAATCGGCAAGCTCCTGTAAGGCGTCCTCATCGAAATTTTTCCTCGGCTGATCCCTGTTCGGCTCCACCATCGTGATCTTTACAAGCGTTTCCGATGATGATTCTGAATTGTCTTCTTTTTTTGCCTTATTATTCTCCGCCGTCTTCGGCTTTGCGTCTACGCCCAGCCCGCTCGGAATCAGTGCGTCCAACCCTTTTCCCAATCTCTTTGTCGCCATCCCCTTATTCATCCTTTCCGCCAATGATTTCATCCGCCAAATTCATATATGCCTCCGCCCCCGCAGATTTCGGGTCATATACGCTGATCGGCATACCGTAACTCGGAGCCTCAGCCAAACGGATATTTCTTGGTATCATCGTTTCGTATACTTTTGCTTTCAGATTTGCTTTTACATTTTCGACAACCTGCATGGAAAGATTTGTCCTTGCATCAAACATTGTAAAAAGAACACCTTCCAAATCCAGATCCGGATTCAAACGCTCCTTCACCAGATTGACAGTATGGATCAACTGGCTTAAACCCTCCAAAGCATAATACTCGCATTGAATCGGAACGAGTACGGAATCCGACGTTGTCATGGCATTGATCGTCAGCATATTTAAGGATGGCGGGCAATCAATGATGATGTAGTCATATTTGTCTTTCACATAATCGACTTCGTTCTTAAGAATAAATTCTTTTTTATCAACGCCGATTAACTCGATTTCTGACGCGGCAAGATTTACGTTCGATGGGATAATATCAACATGTTCGATCACATTTTCGATCAAGCAGTCCCGAATCGAACAATCCCCTAAGATCAATTCGTAAATCGTATTTTCTAATTCATTCTTGTCAATACCAAACCCGCTCGTCGTGTTTCCCTGCGGATCTGTATCGATCACAAGAACTTTTTTCCCCTTTAGTGCCAATGCTGCCGAGAGGTTGATGGAGGTTGTGGTTTTCCCTACTCCTCCTTTTTGATTTGCAATTGCGATAATTTTACCCATTTCTATTCCTTTCCTCAGGATTTCTCTCGAATATCTCTCACAAATTCACTTTACGATTATAACACTATTTGTCACGAGATTCTACCATAGATTGCGGATTCTTTTGAAATTATTTTGATGAATTTTTGTTAAAATAGACAGTCACAAATAGAAAATCTATATTTTGTGGTCGTTTGATTTTTTCCTCTGCTTTGAATAATGATGTTTCACGCCGTCTTAGAAAATGTTTCACGAATTTTGGTCACAACATCTTGTGGAAAATGTTTCACGTGAAACATAAATATCGTGTTTGGAAAATTTTGGACAAACAATGTTTCACGTGAAACATTGTTTAATATCAAAACTAGATATAGATTAGTGTAAATAGCAAAGATCCAATAACGATGTAATTATGATATAAGACTAAATTTTTTATGATAGATTCTTTATAAATTCAGGTATCAAAAGCCCTGCAATCAAAATGTCAGCAGATTGTGCAAAAGATTTTTCCTATTTCAATGTTTCACATGAAACATTTTCCAAACCAAAAGCGTCTAACTCATAGTGTTAAGATTCACGTGTTAAAAATAAAATCGAATAAGTTTTACCAGATAATACTTTTTTCTTATTCACAAATAGAACAAAAGGGGGTAAACTTGAAGTATTCAAAATGAAAAGATGTGAAAAACATTTCACACGCGACGCCTGTTAGATGCAGGGATCAGAAAGGCATTTACATGAAAAATTTTATCAAGACTCTATTTTCTATTCTATTGTGCACATGCGTTTTTTGTAACACTACGCTTATTTCTTTAGCGGATGGAAAATCCTTTTTGGAAGTAAAAGGATTTGCAAAAGCAAAGTTTGCATATACGACTTCCCTGGAAGATGTTATTTTTCCAAGCGAAGAATCCGAACAAGCTATTGCGGACAGCATGACTTCAAAAGAATATACGGACTATTTATACCGTCAGGCAGTTGACTTTTTCTGTACTACTAAAATTGATTTGGACTGGGATCATATCTTATGTGTTGGCGACAGCATTACGCTCGGTGTACAGACAGGAGTGGAAGAACCCTATCCAAATAATTATCCCGAGATTGTTGCCACTTTATTCCACACATCTGTTGAGAACGAAGGAATTGGCGGTTCAACAATCTGGGGAAGCGGCCCTTATGCCATGTGCAAGCGGATCGTAAATTATGGTCCCGCAGATGCCGTATTCATTTTAGGTGGGACAAACGATTGGTTTTTTGGAGAAGAATGCAAACTTGGTGATCTGAACAGCCCGATTACCTTTACCTATGATTTCAATTGGCTCTGCGAAAATTTGGAATCTTACTACCCCAATGCAGAAATCTTCTTTATCATTCCAATGGATCCCGCCGAATACATTGGAGTGGAAAAACACGATGATGATTTCGATGTTATCAGAAATGTAGAACGAACAATCGCCGCAAACCACGGCTTCCATATTATCGATCTTCCGGCGCGAAACATTCTTTCAGGACTTGACCCGGAAATAAAAAGCGCTTATTATTCCGATCATTGCCACCTCAACACGTATGGCTATGAAACATTAGGAAAAATTGTCGCGTATGAAGCGCTGAAAGAAATGTTTGCCCACTAGTATATCTATCACTCGCAAACCCACGCTTTCAGCGCTTATCGTCTGATCCGTAGACGCATGACCGCTTTGGAAAGCTGTTCGTCGCGCGGTATTTCAGCGCTCTATCGTCTGATCCGCAGACTGTTTGCTCGTTAATCGCACAGGAAAAACAAGTTATATCGTGATCAAATTATTCTTGATCGCAAAAACGGCTGCCTGCGTGCGGTCGGAAACATCAATTTTTCGGAAAATACTGGATATATGATTTTTTACGGTCCGCTCGCTAATATCAAGCTGGATCGCAATTTCCTTATTAAAATGTCCTTTTGCCACTAACTTTAATACTTCCAGCTCGCGCCTTGTCAGTGCATCAATTTTTTCTCTGTCCTCATCGCGATGAACAAGTCTGGAATTCAAAGCAGGAATCAGGTCAGGCTGAATATAAGTCTCTCCCTGATAAATATGCTTGATCGCTCTGACCAGTTCGGCGGAGCTGGAATCCTTTAGGATATATCCCTCAACGCCAATATCAACAAGATTCACTAAATATTCCACTTCATTATGGACAGTGAGCATCGCAACCTTGACCGGAATCCGTTCCTTGCGGATTTCCTGTAAAACTTCGATCCCATTCATGCCGATCATATTTACATCCAATAACAGAATATCCGGCACTTCCTGATGAAGCAGTTTCAGGCAATCCTCTCCGTTCGACGCCTGAGCAATGACCTGAATATCACCGTCAAATTCAATCAATTGCTTTACACCCTCGCGCACCATTTCATGATCATCTACCAGCATAATTTTAATCATATGCATTCCCCTTATTCTTTCAAAACAACTTGCGCACAGGTTCCCTCGTCCGTGCTGCCTATATGAAAGGACGCCCCGATCAGATATGCGCGCTCCTTCACAAGTTCCAGTCCAAAATGCTTATCCGTATTATCTTTCAAAGAAAAGCCTTTTCCATTATCAACTACCTGTAACTGAATGACACCGTTTTCTCTTTTCAGCGTCATGGATACTCTGTCACCGCCTGAGTGAAAAATCGCATTTCGCAAAAGCTCCATCGCAATCCTGTAAAGAACAATACATATCTCATTAGAAATATCCGGAAGATCTTCCACATCCGCAACGATCATCATGGACGTATATTTTTGCTGTTCTTCCACCGCGTTTAACAATGCTTCCCGAAAACCAATATCATCAAAGATCATCGGCCTCAAATCACTGATAAAATTTCTCGCCCTTTGTATGGTCTCGCGCAAATATTTTTCAACCGATACAAGCTGCAGCTTTGCCTGTACCGCATCCTGTTCCATATATCTGCCGCAAAGTTCCAGCATATGGATCGTATGCACAAGATCCTGCACGATCGTATCATGCAGATCATTCGCAATTCTTTTCCTGTCGCTGTCAAGTGCCTGCATAACATGAAGCATATTCGTTTCGTCCTGAAACATCTCAATCCCATCCGCATCATCTGATGCAGAAATCTGCTCGTTCATTCTCGCCTCTGGCTTCGAACGATAACCTGCGCTCCGGTCTCCCTGTGACAAAACCCACTGCGCATATTCCACATCATTTTTTTCATAACCGATAGAATTGACAAATGTGTCATTTTTTATTACACACTCATCCGAAGATGACATGCTCAATTCCTGCCACACGTCACGCAGCGCCGAAATCCGTTTTTTGATCATATTCTGCTTATGATAGAATGCCTGATTTTCTTTTTCAAAAATACGGATCTGCTCCTTGCCCTTCGCAATATCCTCCTTGTAACGGCTTTCAATATTCCGCGGTGAAAAAATCTTCACATCCGTATCTTCTTTTTCATAGAGAGATTCCAGATACCTTTTTGCCTGCAAAATCGCATCCTTATGTTCCTGAATCTGCCTTTCGATCTCTATCTGCTCCGACTCCAGATCTAAGATCACCTGATGGAGTTTTTCTTTTATCATTTTTTCCATGAAGCCCGACTCCATTTCTTAACTTATAAAAAGAGACTACATACATCTAGCATAATCACAAAACAAATATTATAATAAAAAAAGATACACAATCAGTTTTTGATTCAAAAAAGAAATATGTATTTGAATGATACCATATAATCCAGTATAATAATATCAGTATTTTATCAATCTGACCAAAAAATCATAAAATGTACCTACATTACACAGGCGGGAGTCGTGACATTTATGAAAAAAAACAAAAAAATCCTTTTAACTCTGTCCGGTTTGGTTCTGGCAACCATGCATGGCATGAATCGCATGGAATGCAGCGCATGCTTATCCAAAAATATACTTCCGGCGGATCATATTCAAAATTTCCAATGGCGGTTCGGAAACGTAAAATACCGCAAAACAGGAACGGGCGCTCCGCTGCTGCTCATCCATGACTTAACGCCCGGCTCCAGCTCCTATGAATTTTCTCATATAGAGGAACTGCTCGCACAGACAAACACCGTCTACGCCATTGATCTGCTTGGTTACGGAAGATCGGATAAACCGAATATGACCTACACCAATTATCTTTACGTCCAGCTCATCACAGATTTTGTAGGAAAAGTGATCGGTAAAAAAACAAGTATCGCCGCGACCGGGTTAAGCGCCGTGTCCGCTATCATGGCTGTACATAACGACGCGGAATTGATCGATAAACTGATCCTCATCCATCCGCAGGATCTGTACGAGGGCAACCAGATTCCTTCCACACAGTTAAAACTGCTTAAATTTTTGATTGATTTTCCGATTATCGGCACTTTTATTTACAATCTTCACACAAACAAGGCTTCTTTCCACACGCAGTTTCTCTATGAATATTTTTGCCGGCCGACCGTGGATCTGGATACAATCATCGACGCCTATACGGAATCTGCGCACATTGGCTTCTATAAAGGAAAATACGCTTACTCAAGTTTCCTCGCAAAATACGGAAACAGCAATTGCATCTTTGCTCTGAAAAATATCAATCACAGCATCCTCATGATCTCCGGAGAAAAGTCCACGCTTTCCGAGACAAACGAGGGAAATTACACGTATTTTAACCGTTCCATTGAAACGGTACGCATTGCCAATTCCAAGAATCTCCCGCAATTGGAGAATCCGAGGGAGACCGCCGCAAGGATTCAGGATTTCTTAGCGTAAGATGAAACTCTTTGCAAAACGCCCATCGGCGTGAATAGGAGATTTTCTTCGCATATTATAGCGGTTCTTTAGCGGGAAGCCCCGCTTTGCGCGGATATTTTTTCGGCGTTGCGGTATGTTTTTCGATCACGATCAATTTGCGGAACAAGTCGGAACCGGGTAAATAAAAATCGATCTTTTGCATAACCTGTCCGCCCAGAACAGAAAGCGCATGTGCCGCCCCGGCAAGTTCGCTTTCTGTTTTTTCTGATTTATAAGCGACAAAATATCCGTTTTTCTTTACGAAAGGAAGACAGTATTCCGATAACGTGGAAAGCCGCGCAACCGCACGGGATACGCAAAGATCATAATTTTCCCGAAATTCTTCTTTCCTTGCGGCATCCTCCGCACGCTCGTGGATTGCCGTGATTTTTTTTAGCCCAAGCTGCGCGATTACTTCATTCAAAAATTGAACGCGTTTATTCAAGGAATCCAGCATCGTAATGTTCCAATCTGGAAAAGCGATTTTGAGAGGAAGCGCCGGAAAACCTGCTCCCGTCCCGACGTCGATCACAGAAAGTTCCCGCCCGGATAAAAAATCATGCTCCGGGAATGCTTTCACCAGCGAAAGACTATCCGTAAAATGCTTTAGAACCACTTCCTCATAATCCGTGATTGCCGTCAGATTCATAAAGGCATTCCATTCCAGGAGCAATTCATAATAACGGAGAAATTGTTCATATTGTTCGCCGCTCAAAGAAATTCGCAGCGCATCCATGTTGTTTTTGAATGTTGTAAGAGAATGGTTTTGCATAAATCCGCTTCCTTTATTGATAACTTCCTCACTGAAAACTTTTCACCGGAAACTTCTTTGCTGACAGCTTTTTTACTGACAACTTTTTTATAAATCTTTTTTACGGCTCCACATTTTTCCGCGCATGATGCTCCAAATAAACCAACAGCACGGAAATATCCGAAGGGGACACGCCCGATATTCTGGAAGCCTGTCCGACATTGATCGGGCGGAACTGTTTTAATTTCTGTCTCGCTTCCAGACGCAGACTGCCCACATCATCATAATCCATGTCTTCGGGAAGTTTCTTTTTTTCCATTTTGTGGAACTGTTCTACCTGCCGCAGTTGTCTTGCAATATAACCTTCGTATTTTATTTCGATCTCCACCTGCTCAATCACAGCGTCCGGCAAAGGCTTCCGCTCCCGGTCTAAGGACCCGAGTGTCTCATAAGAAAGTTCCGGTCTGCACATCAGCTCCGCCAAAGAGGCGGCTGTTTTTAACGGCGCGCTGCCATGCGCCTCCAGAAATTCCTGCACCGCTTTATTCGCGCCGACCATGGTATTCTTTAATCGCTTACTTTCTTCTTTGATCTGTTTTTCTTTCAGAAGAACCGCGTCATATTGCTCTTTTGTAATGAGTCCCGCCTGAAATCCATACTTGCGCAGACGAAGATCCGCGTTATCCTGACGCAGTAAAAGGCGATATTCTGCGCGCGACGTCATCATGCGGTACGGCTCAAAATTTTCTTTTGTCACAAGATCGTCCACAAGCACGCCGAGATACCCTTCCGAGCGGTCGATGACAAGCTGTTCTTTTCCGAGCGCATGATTCGCCGCATTGATTCCCGCAAGCAGTCCCTGCGCCGCCGCTTCCTCATAGCCGCTGCTTCCGTTTAACTGACCGCCGCTGTAAAGCCCCTCGATATTCTTAAATTGTAACGTCGGATAAAGCTGCTGCGGATCAATGCAGTCATATTCGATCGCATAGGCATTGCGCACAATCTTACAATGCTCCAAACCCGGCACGGTCCGGTACATGGCAAGCTGCACGTCCTCCGGAAGAGAAGACGACATGCCGCCCACATACATTTCGTTGGTATGCAGTCCCTCCGGCTCAATAAAAACCTGATGCCGTTCTTTATCCGCAAATTTCACGACCTTATCCTCGATCGACGGACAATAGCGCGGTCCCGTTCCTTCAATGACACCCGCATAAATCGGCGAACGGTCGAGATTTCCGCGGATAATTTCATGCGTCTGCTCATTCGTATAAGTCAGATAGCAGGATACCTGTTCAATCTGCACCGTTTCCGGATCGGTGGAAAAAGAAAACGGCACAATGCGTTCGTCCCCCTTCTGCTCCTCCATCCTAGAATAATCAAGCGTCCGCCCGTCCATCCGTGCAGGTGTTCCCGTCTTAAAACGGCGCATCTTAATACCGAGTTTCTTCATGGAATCCGTTAAATGCGTTGCCGGCTGTAACCCGTTCGGTCCGGTATACGTGATTGCTTCCCCGCAGAGACAGCGCGCGTTCAGGTATGTTCCCGTACAAAGCACAACCGCTTTTGCCTCATAAATCGCTCCCGTCAAAATGCGGACGCCGGTGATGCGCTTTTTTACCGAATCATCTGCTGCGGAATTTTTTGCCGCATCCTCTGCAAGCAGCTCGACAACCTCCGCCTGCTTGATCGTCAAATGTTCCTGATTTTCTAACATTTTCCGCATGGAACGCGTATATTCCGCTTTATCCGCCTGCGCGCGCAGAGAATGTACCGCAGGTCCCTTCGAGCGGTTTAACATTTTTGACTGAATAAAAGTTCTATCAATATTTTTTCCCATTTCGCCGCCGAGCGCATCGACTTCCCGCACAAGATGTCCTTTTGACGAACCGCCGATATTCGGATTGCACGGCATTAAAGCGATACTGTCCACGCTGACCGTAAAAATAACGGTTTCCAATCCCATCCGCGCGCAGGCAAGAGCCGCCTCACAGCCGGCATGTCCCGCTCCGACGACACATATATCTACCTGTTCCCTGATCTGTGACATTGTTATCCCCATCATCTGCTTTTTTAAGCTGTCTGCTCATTCTTCTCACTTTCGCTCATTATATCACAGTTATCTTTTAGTCTCAATCACACCAGTTCTTATTTCATCAAAAAAACCGCCTCATCATCAGCACTTCTATGCCTTATTTGCATATCTGCTTTCGATTCGACAGTCTTTTTCATTTTCTTATATTTTTTATTCTGTTTTATTATGGTATTAACATTTTCAATGATTTAGCTTGAAAACCTTCACCATTTTTTAGAAGAATCTCCGTTTCCAGATTAGAAGAATTTAACTCTATCAGTAAATTTCGTAAATGACATGACGGAATATCGAATGTAGTATCATTCCACATACATACAACATACTTTATCTCTTTATCTCCACTTTTTTCAAGAATCTTTACAAAATTATTCTCATCCTCCATATTACCAGACATAATACTATGATTAGCAAAAGAAAATATGTTACCTTTAGAAGTCCATACTGCAACAGCTTGTTCAGCGGATAAATCAGATCTGATAAGTTCTTCTGCCTGTTTTACTAATTTTTCAAATTGCAGAATAGCATTTTTTCTACACAAATCAACATTACTTTCCATATTTGTCCTCCGTATCCATCTTTTAACATGGATGATTTTTTGTGTTCTTGAAACAATAATAACAGAAAAGGAGGAAAAAAGATATGAATAATAAATTTTTAGATTGTTCTGCATTGACAATCGTTATCATAGGCGCAATCAACTGGGCACTGATCGGATTTTTCCGATTTGACCTGGTAGCAAAGGTTTTTGGAAATATGTCCTGGGTTTCCAGAATCATTTACGATCTTGTCGGCATCTGCGGAATTTATCTGATCACATTTTATCTTTACTGCGGCGGCAAATCGCAGCGCGATGCAAAAAATGCATAAAAAAGAGTTCCGCCTACGCGAAACTCTTTCAAAGAACTGCCTTTGGCAGTTCTTTCAGACTGTAGACAAAGTCCGAGGCATCCGTCTCAGATGCTGCCTAAAAAGAGCTGAAAAATCCCCTGTATCCGGGACTTTCCGGCTCTTTTCTGATATAATGGAAGCATAGGAAAGGCGGGATACTTCTATGATGACTCAGAATACAGAAAAGAAAAGAGAACAGATCCAGATGTTCTGTATGGATGACATGGTCCCACAGGACCATCTTCTGCGGATTATTGAAAAAGCCATTGACTGGAACTTCATCTATGACCTTGTAGCGGACAAGTACAGCCCGGATAACGGACGCCCCAGCATGGACCCCGTCATGCTGATAAAACTTCCCTTCATCCAGTATCTGTATGGCATCAGAAGTATGCGCCAGACGGTAAAGGAGATCGAAGTAAATGTAGCTTACCGGTGGTTCCTTGGTCTTGAGATGATGGACAAAGTCCCCCATTTCTCAACCTTCGGTAAAAACTATACCCGCCGGTTTAAGGACACCGGCCTCTTTGAGCAGATATTTTCCCATATACTGCAGGAGTGTTATAAATCCGGACTGGTAGACCCGTCTGAAGTCTTTGTGGATTCCACGCACGTCAAAGCCCGCGCAAACAATAAAAAAGTGCAGAAACGCATTGCCCATGAAGAGGCATTGTTTTTTGAGGAGATGCTGGAAAAAGAGATCAATGAGGACCGTGAAGCGCACGGGAGGCACCCGTTTAAGGGAAAAGATGACGACGACATGCCGTCCGGCGGTGGCGGCGGCAGGGAAGAAAAAGCGATCAGGACAAGCACTTCTGACCCGGAAAGCGGATGGTTCCGCAAGGGAGAACATAAAAATGTATTTGCCTATGCAGTACAGACTGCATGTGATAAGAATGGCTGGATCCTCGGATATAGTGTCCATCCCGGGAACCATCATGACAGCAGGACATTTAAGACCCTGTATGATAAAATAAAAGGGATCGGGATAGAAATCCTGATAGCTGATTCGGGATATAAAACGCCCGGCATAGCAAAACTCCTGATCGATGACGGGATCAGACCGCTCCTGCCATACAAACGCCCCATGACAAAAGACGGTTTCTTCAAAAAATATATGTACGTCTATGATGAGTATTATGATCGTTATATCTGTCCAAACAATCAGGAGCTGACTTACCGGACGACCAACCGTGAAGGATACCAGGAATACAAAAGCTGCGGCGCTGTCTGTGCAGGCTGTCCATACCTTGCACAATGCACCCGCAGCAGGGAACATGTAAAGGTCATCACACGCCACATTTGGGAACCGTACATGGAGAAGTGCGAGGACATCCGCCATACACTTGGAATGAAAGAAATCTATTCGTTAAGGAAAGAGACCATTGAACGGATCTTTGGAAGTGCGAAGGAGAATCATGGTTTCCGGTATACGCAGATGTTCGGAAAAGCCCGGATGGAAATGAAAGCGGGGCTTACGTTTGCCTGCATGAATCTGAAAAAGCTGGCAAAGATGAAGGCGAAGCGGGGGCTTTTGAAGGAAGTAAACCTGCTTAAAATATCTATTTTGGACATAATCAGGCTGATAAAAGGAAAGCGGCTCTTGGATGTAAATCCTAAAGCCGCTTTGTCTACAGTCTGAAAGAACTGCCTTTGGCAGTTCTTTTGATTTCACTATTTTCCCATACAAAACTTAGAAAAAATCTCATTCACCAGATCGTCGCCGATTTCTTCCCCGATGATCCTGCCAAGCGAGGAATATGCGCTCATGAGATCGATCGAATAAAAATCCTCCGGCATTTCCGCAGCGATACTCTGCATGACTTGCTGGAGACTGTCATAGGCTTCTACCAGTCCTTCTTTATGCCGGATATTCGTGATCATGATTTCAGAATTTGCGGAAATATCTCCGTCAATAAACATTTGACGAATTTGTTCTTCCAATTCCTGCATTCCACTTTTTATAAAAGCCGAATCGGAAGAAAAAGAAGAAGCTGCAGTAGAAGTTTTGATGATCGCAAAGTCCTGTTTTTGACTGCCTGCAGGATTCCCTTCATTTTCATGCTTCTTTTCTTTTTCCGTATGTTTCTCTCTTTTCTCTGTACGGAATGAGCCGGTCGTTATTGCATCTTTTAATTCATTTTCTGTGATTACCGACTCTAAATCCGATTTATTCATGAGTACGATCACTTTTTTATTTTGTAAAAGAGGAAGAATTTCTTCATCATTCTCATCAAGAGGAACGGAAGCGTCCACCACATAAATGAGCAGATCTGCGTCCGCCGCATAAGATTTTGCGCGCTCAACGCCGATTTTTTCCACCTTATCCCGCGTATCCCTGATACCCGCGGTATCGACGATGTGTAACTGCACGCCGCCAATCGTCAGGCTCTCTTCTAACGCGTCGCGCGTCGTTCCTGCAATATCGGTTACGATTGCTTTTTCTTCGCCAAGCAGCAGATTTAGCAGAGAAGATTTTCCGGCGTTTGGTTTTCCGACAATAACGGTGCGAATGCCTTCTCTGACAATCTTTCCCTGATCCGCGGAACGAATCAGATGCATACAATCATCTGAAAGACGTTTTATTTTTGCAGAAAGCTGTTCCGGGTACCCGTCTAAACTGATATGTTCCGGATCATCCAGCGCCGACTCGATAAAAGCAATTTCATGCAAGATACCCGCGCGGATTTCTTTTATTTTTACAGAAACAGATCCTCTAAGCTGTGCCATGGACGCCTTCAAGGCAAGATCGTTCTGAGAGCGCAGAATATCCATGACCGCTTCCGCTTCCGCCAGATCGATTCTTCCGTTCAAAAAAGCACGCTTCGTAAATTCTCCGGGCTCGGCAAGACGCGCCCCATGCGCTAATACGAGGGACAGGATCCGGTTCATGATATAAATACCGCCGTGGCAGTTGATCTCAACCGTATCTTCCTTCGTATAGGTATGGGGCGCTTTCATAACCGACACCATAACTTCATCCACAATATCGCTGCCATCGCAGATGAAACCATAGTGAATGGTGTGCGTCTGATATTGAATTAACGTATGTTCTTTTTTGCGATTACAATAAATCGGATGAACAACGGAAACGGCATCCTCCCCGCTTACCCGGATGATGCCGATTCCGCCGTTCCCGACAGGCGTTGCGATCGCTGCGATCGTTTCTGTCTGCATTTTTTAGAATTTCCTCAACGTTACCACAACACGGCGGAACGGTTCTTCGCCTTCGCTGTGTGTGGTTACATACTTATCATTTTGAAGCGCGGAATGAATAATGCGTCTCTCATAAGGATTCATCGGCTCTAACGAAACGGAACGTTTTGTTCTTTTTACCTTATAAGAAATATTCTTTGCCAGATTTTCCAGCGTTTCTTTTCTTCTCTTGCGGTAATTTTCCGTATCCACTTTTACGCGGATATAGTCTTCCGTCCCTTTATTGACAACGAGAGATACCAGATATTGAAGGGAATCGAGAGTCTGTCCTCTTTTTCCGATCAAAATTCCCATTTCGTCGCCCTTTAAGTCAACATCCAGCGTTTTTTCATTTTCATCATAAAACGCGTCGATGTCAACGGCATAATTCATTGCATGAAATACGTCCGTTAAGAAATTTTTTGCCGTCTGGTCGATGCTGAGTTCTTCTTCTTTTACTTTTGCCTCAATCTTCGCCAGTTTTGAGCCGATTCCCAAAAATCCGCTGGAACCTTCTTCCACTACATGATAATCCAGCTTATCGCTCGGTACGCCGTATGCTTCGCATGCTTCCGTAATCGCATCATTGACTGTTTTTCCGGTATATTCTTTATATTCCATTTTCAATCCCATACCCTTTCTTTACAAAATTTCTTACTTACTGTTTCTTTCATTATACTGCTTTACCATATTTGCCTTTGCAGTCAGACTGCCCGGCTTTGCATTGCTGTTATAATATTCCGTCGCTTTTTTGATTGCCGCTTCTTTTTCTTCTTTGGAGCGCTCCGGCTTTTGCGACTGCACATTTTTTGTGCTGAGCTTCGCGTTATTATTGAGCTGCTGGGGAGGCATACCGGCGCGTTTTAATTTTTCGTTGTATTTTTCAATATTCTTTTTCATCATCTCATCCACATCGATCTTATTCAGATGTTTATTGATGACAATCTGCTGTACCGTACGGACGAGTGCACTCGCAATCCAGTAAATACCCATACCTGCGGGAAGCGTATAACAAAAGATCGCAGACATGATCGGCATAATCATATTCATGGTCTTCATGGAAGCCATCATCGGACTTTGTTCCTGGCCGTTGTTATTTGTCTCCGGCTGAGGAGCAAGCTTTACATTCACCCATTGCGTAATCGCAGAAAGAATCGGAATAAGCGCCGCCAAAACAACAAGCAGCCACGCCCCGCTGCTGATCGCATTACGAATGATAGTGGATGGCGAATCTCCGATATTCAGTCCGAGGAAATTGTTATATTTCATCAGACTTTCATTAACGTTTGCCGCAGAATTTCCATACTGCTCAATAATTTTTTCCCAATCCGAACTGCTCGCTCTGTTTAATACGTCAATAAAACTGTTCTGGATATTGCTGTATTTTGTTCCCGCAAGAGCGGATTCTGTAAATTGCTTTCTGTAATAAGCATAGCTGCTGATGTTTTCCTGAAAAAAAGGAATATCCGCAGTTCCAAGATTTTCCACAAAACCGTCGAAACAGGATCGGATCTTTGTCACATAAGCAGGCATCTGATAAATGACGCGGTAAAGCGCGAATAATACAGGCATCTGAATCAATAATTGTAAACAGCTCCCCGAAGGAGATACGCCGTATTTTGCATAAATGGCGCGCGTTTCCTGATTCATTTCCATCATGGACTGCTGATCGCTTTTTCCTTTATATTTTTTTTGAATTGCCTGAATTTCGGGATTCATTCTTGCAGACAATTTGGAAAATTTCTGCTGCTTAACGGTAAGCGGCATCATCAGCATATAAATTACAATTGTAAAAAGAACAATAGCAAGACCAATATTCGGAATCCGTATCAGATACAGAAATTCAAAAATAATATTGATGATCTTACCGAGCACCCACACGATATACTTAAAGATCGGTGTGGAGTTCGAGGTTAATAAAATATCTGCCACTTGTTTTCCTCCTGTCGGACTGATCAGGGTACCGGATCATAACCTCCTTTTGAAAAAGGATTGCACCTTAAAATTCTCCATGCGGCAAGCGCCCCTCCTTTGAACGCCCCATATTTTTCCACTGCCTGAAGTCCGTATTCGGAGCAGGACGGATAATAAGGACATTTCGTGCGCTTGAGCGGAGAAAGATATTTCCTGTAAAGTTTGATCAGTCCAATCAATATTTTTTTCATCATGATTACGAATTACTTCACTTTATAATTTTGTGAAGCTTTGCAAGATGAAGTACGGCACTTTCCATATCCGTGTATAATATGGATTTCGCATTCACTCGTGCCACGACTACCATGTCTAAACCACTATTAAACATTTCTTCGTGTAGTCTGTAAACCTCGCGGATCAAGCGCGTCAGGCGATGCCTTACCACACTGTTTCCGACTTTTTTACTGACAGAGATTCCTAACCGGTTCCTACCAAGATTGTTTTTCAATATATACATAACCAGATACTTGTTGGCATAAGATTTGCCGTTTTGGTAGACATTTTGGAAATCCCTGTTCTTTTTTAAGGAATCCGAAAACTTCATCATTTTACGCTTTCCTGTTTTTTTTAACAAAAAAGAGTGCTTTGCACTCTTTTCTAAATTATAGGAAATTCACAACCCCAGAAGAATCGCTTTGCGATTCTTCGAAAGGACGCGAAGCGTCCTTTTCTATGCAGACAGTCTCTTTCTTCCTTTTGCGCGGCGGGCTGCCAGAACTTTTCTTCCGCCCGGCGTGCTCATTCTGGAACGAAAACCATGCACTTTCTTTCTCTGTCTATTCTTAGGCTGAAATGTCATCTTCATAATGGAATACACCTCCTTATCCTGTTACCTCTTCTATAAAAATAGGTAAACTATTTTGCGATATTGAAAAACAATCGTTACAATTATATAAGAAGAAAATATCCACGTCAATACAATTTCTTCAAATTTTAGAATTTATAAAAACCACGAAAAAGCCATTAAAAATTCGTGATTTTGTATAATTTCCATATTTAGTGATTCATGATCATTTTTTATCTAAATATTGAGTTGACGATAAAAAATGCCGCTTTACATAATATTATCCACAATTTGTTTATATCTTGTGGATAACTTTTTCATTCACCGTGTAAAACAAATAATTCGTAAAAAGAAATCTCTTTATACATTTACTTTACTCATAGTGGAAACTGTTCATCTTTTTGTGAAACATTATACACAAATGAAACATAATTTATCACTATTATGTAAACTTGATGTTTTATCCGTCAGACATAATCCAAATCATTCTTTGCGATTGCTTTTTTTTGTGCTTTCATTTAATATGATAGGTAAGGATAATGAAGATGATCGAAATAGAAAGTATAGGTATGAAATGGCTTCTCGCACGGATAATGAAAAGAAATTAAAAGAAAATTGGGAACAGATTAAGGAAACGATCAAAACAGAGTACAATGTATCGAATATCGCATATAATACATGGATTTCCCCTCTCTCATTCCATCATGAGGAAAATGATGTGATCACTGCTCTCATCACAGGAACCAACGCCGATAATTCTCTTGCACTGGAATACATCAATAATAAGTACAAAACCTTTTTTCAGGTAACCATATCAGAATTTATGAACCACGAATACGATATTAAATTCGTTCTGGAAAAGGATATTCAGCCCGAAGAAGGCAAAGAATTGTCCGGTCATGCCGAAAAAGGCAATATCTACAATATTAAATATGAAAATGCGCACTTAAATTCCAAGTACACATTCGATACGTTTGTTGTCGGAAATAATAACAAACTTGCGCAGTCCGCTGCGCTTGCCGTTGCGGAATCTCCGGGGAAAGCATATAATCCGCTTTATCTTTACGGCGGGCCGGGACTTGGCAAGACCCACCTCATGCATTCGATCGGACATTTTATCTTGGAGCAGAGTCCGAACATGACCGTGCTCTATGTCACATCGGAACAGTTTATGAACGAAGTTATCCAGTCCATCCGGAGCGGTAACGCCAACATGATGACAAAGCTGCGGGATAAATACCGCACGGTCGATGTTCTTTTAATTGACGATATTCAGTTTATTATCGGAAAAGAAAGTACGCAGGAAGAATTTTTCCATACGTTTAACGTCCTTCATGAAGCGGGAAAGCAGATTGTCATTTCCTCGGACAAACCTCCAAAAGATATGGAAACCTTGGACGAACGTTTCCGCTCCCGCTTTGTATCCGGTCTTTCCGCAGATATTGGCGCTCCCGATTATGAAACGCGCGTCGCTATTTTACAGAAAAACGCGGAAAACTATTATCATAAGATAGACGATTCCATCATCCGCTACATTGCGGAGAATGTGACTTCCAATATCAGGGAATTGGAAGGATCCCTCAATAAAGTTATCGCCTACTCTAAGATCAGAAAAGAAGAGCTCACATTAGAGCTTGCCAAAAATGCATTAAAAGACATTATCTCATCGGAACAAAATCGCGATATTACTCCTTCTTATATTATAGAAGTCGTCGCGGAACATTTTTCCATCAGCCCGGATGATATTATGTCCAAAAAACGAAACTCAGAATTTGTACTTCCCAGGCAGATTTGTATGTACCTGTGTCGTACGATGACGGCGACATCTTTGGAAGCCACCGCGAAGCTGTTATGTAAAAAAGATCACACGACCGTGATCCACGGCGTCAACAAAATCACGAAAGAAATTGAGACAAACAGCGAACTGGCGTCCAAAATCGACATCATCAAAAAAAAGTTGAACCCTATTTAAGCTTGAAAATAAAGGGAAACGTGAATAAAAATCTCTTAATCACATAAATTGTGGTCTATTTTCACAACTTTAACGTGGAAATTTTGTTAGAGATTTAGTATAATAGAATAGGTTATCCACATTTCCACATTCATTATTACTATTTTTACGAAATAAATCTTTTTATTTATTATTTTATTTATCGCGCTTGCGCGGGCTGACGATGACGGATGCATCGTTATGCAAGCACTCAAAGAAGGGAGTTTTTAGAAATGAAATTCATATGTTCAAAAGCAAACCTCTTAGCCGGTGTGCAGACAGTCTCCAAAGCGGTGCCGAATAAGACGACTATGTCCATTCTGGAATGCATTCTCGTAGATACGACAAAAGGAAATATCACGCTGACAGCGAATGATATGGAGCTTGGTATTGAAACAGTCATTCAGGGTAATATCGTAGAACGGGGAATCATTGCATTGGACGCAAAAATATTCTTGGATATTGTGCGCAAGCTTCCCGACAATGACATTACCGTTGAGACGGATCCAAATTATAAGACGACGATCACATGTGAAAAAGCAAAATTTAACATTATCGGAAAATCAGGCGAAGATTTTTCCTATCTTCCGTCGATCGAGAGAAACGATTCCATCGTATTATCTCAGTTTTCTTTGAAGGAAGTAGTTAGACAGACGATCTTTTCGATTTCTGACAATGATACGAATAAGATCATGAGCGGAGAATTATTTGAGATCACGGATGACAGGTTAAAAGTCGTATCTCTTGACGGCCACCGCGTATCTATCCGCAATATTGTATTAAAAAATTCTTATCCTCACAAAAAAGTGATCGTTCCGGGGAAAACATTGAGCGAGATCAGCAAGATTCTTCCCGGAGACGTAGATAAAGACGTTCATATTTTCTTTATGGACAGACATATCGTGTTTGAATTTGACAAAACCGTTGTGGTATCGAGACTGATCGAAGGAGAATATCTCCGGATCGAGCAGATGCTCAGCAATGATTACGAGACGAAAGTGACGGTTAATAAGCGTGTTTTACTGGAATGTATCGACCGTGCGACGCTGCTCGTCAAAGAAGGCGATAAAAAGCCGATCATTATTAACATTCTGGACGGCGTAATGGAGTTAAAGATTAACTCCATCATCGGAAGTATGAACGAAGATATTGATATTCAAAAGACAGGAAAGGATATGATGATCGGATTTAATCCGAATTTCCTGATCGATGCGCTGAAAGTCATCGATGATGATGATATTGATATTTATTTAGTCAGCGCAAAGGCGCCCTGCTTTATCAGGGATGTAAAGGAAAATTATATTTACATGATTCTTCCGGTAAACTTTACAACGGTTCAATAAAAAAGAATAAACAGGAAAAAAATGGAAAAAATTACAATCAACGATACGTTTATTAAGCTGGGACAGGCGATGAAACTTGCCGGTCTTGTCGATTCCGGATTGGATGCCAAGATAGAGATTCAGGAAGGAAACGTGAAAGTGGGCGGGGAAGTCTGTTTACAGCGCGGCAAAAAATTATATGACGGCGATACGTTTTCTTTTAACGGAAAAGAAGTTGTAGTGTCTTCAAGCGTCAGATAAGAGAGCGGGATTGATTTTTATATGGTCATTAAAGCGTTAGAATTAAATCAGTTTCGTAATTACGAACAGTTACAGCTTTCCTTTGATGAAGGAACGAATATTTTATACGGTGATAACGCGCAGGGAAAAACCAATATTTTAGAGGCGATTTATCTTTCCGCAACGACAAAGTCCCACAAAGGAAGCAAAGATAAAGATATGATCCGCTTCGGCGAAGAAGAAGCGCATATTAGAACAATCCTTACAAAAAACGGAATGGATCAGCGTATCGATATGCATCTTCGCAGCAGTAAGACAAAGGGAATTGCAATCGACGGAGCAAAAATTAAGAAGGCGGCACAGCTTTTAGGAATTTTGAATGTTGTCTTTTTTTCGCCGGAGGATCTCTCGATCATCAAAAACGGTCCCGCCGAGCGAAGGCATTTTATAGACATGGAGCTTTGCCAGCTGGATTCCTTTTATCTTTACAATCTCAATCATTACAATAAGATTGTAAATCAGAGAAATTCTCTGTTAAAAGATTTATTTATGAATCCGGATCTGCGGGATACGCTTTCCATTTGGGATTCGCAGCTTCTTTCTTACGGAAGTAAGATCATAGAACGCAGAAAATTATTTATAGAGCAGCTTAACGAGATCATTTATGAAATACATAGGCAGCTTTCAGGCGACCGCGAACATATTCAGATTTATTATGAGCCGAACGTGGAAGCTGCGGATTATGAAAAAAAGATGAAATCCCGTCAGGAGGTCGATATTCGCTTAAAGCAGACAACGGTCGGTCCGCACAGGGATGATTTTTCTTTTATGGCGGATCATGTGGATATTCGTAAATTTGGTTCGCAGGGACAGCAGAGGACGGCGGCATTATCACTAAAGCTGTCGGAAATCGAACTGGTCAAAAAAATAACGGGAGACACCCCGGTTTTGTTGTTAGACGATGTTCTTTCCGAATTGGACAGCAGCCGGCAGAATTACCTGTTAAATTATATCAAAGATATTCAGACGATCATCACCTGTACGGGTCTTGACGATTTTGTAAATAACCGTTTTACGATCAATAAAGTATTTCAGATCGTAAAAGGAACAGTGGCGGAAAGCAACTGAAGATGAAGGAAAACGGAAGCATAGTGTAAAGAAAGGTATGGTATTATCATGAGCGCCGAATACGGAGCAGATCAAATTCAAATTTTGGAAGGGCTTGAGGCAGTCCGTAAACGTCCCGGTATGTATATCGGGAGTACCTCGTCGCGCGGACTGCATCATCTTGTATACGAAATTGTCGATAATTCCGTGGATGAGGCGCTTGCAGGCTTTTGTACGGAAATCCGGGTTTTTATCAATCCTGACAATTCCATTACGGTCATTGATAACGGACGCGGTATTCCTGTCGGTATCAATCATAAGGCGGGACTTCCGGCAGTGGAAGTCGTATTTACGATTCTTCATGCGGGAGGAAAATTCGGCGGCGGCGGATATAAAGTATCCGGCGGTCTTCACGGCGTCGGCGCTTCGGTCGTCAATGCGCTTTCCGACTGGCTTGAAGTAGAAATCGCGCATGAAGGCAAAATTTATAAGCAGCGTTATGAACGCGGAAAAGTATGTTATAAGCTGCGGGAAGAAGGTCCGTGCAGCGAGGATCATCAAATTGGTACAAAGGTAACGTTCAAACCCGACGCATCGATCTTTGAAGAGACGGTTTTTGAATACGATATATTAAAGACCAGACTTCGCGAGACTGCTTTTTTGACAAAGGGATTAAAGATTATTCTCACCGACCTGCGTCCGGGCTTAGAGCAGGAAAAAACGTTCCATTATGAGGGCGGAATTAAAGAATTTGTTCAATATCTGAACAAAAGCAAGGAAGCGCTTTATCCTGACGTCATGTATTTTGAGGGAAAAAAGAATAATGTTCTTGTAGAAGTTGCGATGCAGCATAACGATACCTATAACGAGAGCGTTTATTCGTTTGTCAATAACATCAATACGCCGGAGGGCGGTACGCATTTGGTCGGTTTTCGGAATGCGATCACAAAAACGTTTAACGATTATGCGAGAAATGCAAAACTGTTAAAAGAAAGCGAGCCGAATCTGACAGGGGATGATATTCGCGAAGGGCTTGCAGCGATCGTCAGCATCAAGATCGAGGACCCGCAGTTTGAGGGACAGACAAAGCAGAAGTTAGGAAATTCAGAAGCGCGTGGCGCGGTTGACAGTGTTGTCAGCGAACAGCTCACATATTTTTTGGAGCAGAATCCTTCTGTAGCAAAGATTATCTGCGAGAAATCCATATTGGCGCAGAGAGCAAGGGAAGCCGCAAGAAAAGCAAGAGACTTAACGAGAAGAAAAACAGCGTTGGAGGGAAGTACGCTTCCCGGAAAACTGGCGGACTGCTCCGATAAGGATCCGAAAAATTGTGAAATCTATATCGTGGAGGGAGATTCCGCCGGCGGAAGCGCAAAGACGGCGAGAAGCCGTGCGACGCAGGCAATCCTTCCGCTGCGCGGAAAAATCCTGAATGTAGAAAAAGCGAGACTGGATAAAATTTATGCCAATGCGGAAATCCGCGCGATGATCACCGCGTTTGGAACGGGTATCCACGAAGATTTCGATATTACAAAGCTGCGCTACGACAAGATCATCATTATGACGGATGCCGATGTGGACGGCGCGCATATTGCGACATTGATGCTGACTTTTATTTATCGTTTTATGCCGGAACTGATCAAACAGGGTCATGTATATCTTGCAAAGCCACCTCTTTATAAACTGGAGCGCAATAAGCAGGTATGGTATGCCTATTCGGATGACGAACTTGATCAGATCTTAGCGGAAGTCGGGCGCGATCAGAATAATAAGATTCAGCGTTATAAAGGACTTGGCGAAATGGATGCGGAACAGCTCTGGGATACGACAATGGATCCTGAAAAACGTGTGCTGCTCCGTGTCAACATGGATAATGACGACGAATCCGAGATTGATATTACATTTAATACCCTCATGGGAGATAAGGTGGAACCGCGCCGGATCTTTATTGAGGAAAATGCCAAATTTGTAAAAAATCTGGATATTTCATAAACAGATTTTTTAGCTTGCAGTGAACAGAAAGGCATGGTTTGTAAATATGGATGAACAGATTTTTGATAAAATCGAGGAAGTGGACCTCAAAAAGAAAATGGAGGACTCCTACATCGATTATGCGATGAGCGTCATCGCGGCAAGAGCGCTTCCCGACGTCAGGGACGGCTTAAAGCCGGTGCAGAGACGTGTACTTTATTCCATGATCGAGTTAAATAACGGTCCCGACAAACCGCATCGTAAGTGTGCGCGTATCGTCGGCGATACGATGGGTAAATACCACCCGCACGGAGACAGCTCCATTTATGGCGCCTTAGTCAATATGGCGCAGGAATGGTCTACCCATTATCCGCTTGTGGACGGCCACGGAAATTTCGGATCGGTGGACGGCGACGGCGCCGCGGCAATGCGATATACGGAAGCAAGACTTTCCAAAATATCCATGGAGCTTTTGGCGGACATCAACAAAGACACGGTTGATTTCGTACCGAACTTTGACGATACGGAAAAAGAACCTTCCGTTCTTCCAAGCCGCTATCCGAACCTGCTGGTGAACGGCACGTCAGGAATTGCAGTCGGTATGGCAACCAATATACCGCCTCATAATCTAAGAGAAGTTGTAAAAGCGGTCGTTAAGATCATTGATAACCGCATTGAAGAAAACCGCGATACGGATATAGAAGAAATCCTTTCTATCATAAAAGCGCCGGATTTTCCGACAGGCGGAATCATCCTTGGCACGAGGGGAAGCGAACAGGCATACCGCACGGGACGCGGAAAAGTCAGGGTGCGCGCCGTGACGGATATTGAAGCGATGGCAAACGGCAAAAACCGGATCATTGTCACAGAGCTTCCTTATATGGTTAATAAGGCGAATCTGATCTTAAAAATCGCCGAACTTGTCAAATTAAAGAAAATTGACGGTATCACAGATCTTCGTGATGAATCAAACAGAGAAGGTATGCGAATCGTCATTGAACTGCGCCGCGACGTGAATCCGAATATCATCATGAATCAGCTTTATAAGCATACGCAGATGCAGGATTCCTTCGGTGTGATCATGCTCGCGCTTGTGGATAATCAGCCGAAAGTCATGAATCTTTTGGATATGCTCGGTTATTATCTTGCGCATCAGGAAGAAGTCGTTACCAGAAGAACCAAATACGACTTAAACAAAGCGGAGGAGCGCGATCATATTTTGCAGGGTCTGCTCATTGCGCTTGATTATATTGATGAAGTGATCAAAATTATCAGAGGAAGCGCAAATACGCAGGAGGCAAAGGATAATCTGATTGCGCGTTTCGGCTTAGACGACGTACAGGCGCAGGCAATCGTCGATATGCGTCTGCGCGCTCTGACCGGTTTGGAAAGGGAGAAACTGGAAAAAGAGCATGAGGAACTGATGGCAAAAATCACGGAATTAAAAGCAATCCTTGCTGATAAAAAGCTTCTTCTCGGCGTCATCAAGACAGAGATTACACTGATCGCGGATAAATACGGGGATGACAGAAAGAGTAAGATCGGATATGACGCGTTTGATATTGACGCAGAAGATATGATTCCGAATGAGAATACTGTCATTGCCATGACGAGCATCGGCTATATCAAGAGAATGACCGTTGATAATTTCCGTGCGCAGAACAGGGGCGGAAAAGGCATTCAGGGCATGAAGACGATCGACGACGATTATATCGAAGATCTGCTTATGACAACGACGCATACATACGTCATGTTTTTTACCAATTACGGAAGAGTATACCGCTTAAAGGCGTATGAGATTCCGGAAGCGGGAAGAATGGCAAGGGGAACGGCGATCATCAATCTGTTACAGCTTTCTCCGGGTGAAAAGATCAGCGCGATCATACCGATTTCCGGTTATGAAGAGGATAAAAATCTCTTCATGGTGACAAAGACTGGTATTGTAAAGAAAACGCCGATCATGGAATTCCAGAATGTGCGCAAGAACGGACTCATTGCGATCAATCTGCGGGATGAAGACGAATTGATCGAAGTAAAAACGACCGACCGGGATACGGAAATCTTCCTTGTCACAAAATATGGCATGTGTATCCGCTTTAAGGAAACGGACGTCCGGGCGACGGGAAGAAGTTCCATGGGCGTGATCGGTATGAATCTGGAGGCCAATGATGAGGTCGTTGGTATGCAGTTAGATCATCAGGGGGATTCTCTTTTGATCGTATCCGAAAACGGTTACGGAAAACGGACATATTTGGATGAATTTACCGTACAGCGCCGCGGCGGCAAAGGTGTGAAGTGTTATAAGATCGTTGAAAAGACCGGCGAGGTCGTGGGCGTGAAGGCAGTCAACGACGATCATGAGATCATGATGATCACGGACGGCGGCACGATCATACAACTCCGCATGAATGAAATTTCCATTTTGAAACGGATCACGTCGGGCGTCAAAATGATCGACTTAGACGGGAGCGTCAAAGTTGCAAAGATCGCCAAAGTAAGGGAAAAGATCAGCGACGGCGAGCAGGAATATGATAATATCGAAGATGCGATGCAGAATATTCCGAAAGATGAAATAGAAGATACGGATGAAGTAACATATCCGGAAGAAACAGATGAGGATATGAACGAAGCAGAAGAATACACGGATCAGACAGAGGAACCGTAACATTTTGCAGACATAGCGGTTAAAAGAGCAAATGTAAGAATAAGGAAAGCGGAAAAGGAGGATGAGGACGTATGAAAACATTAAAGAAATTAAAGTGGAATGTGATTATTTCCTCGGTTATTTATGTTGCGCTTGGCGTGATCTTATTGATTTGGCCGGAAATGACAGCAAAAAACATCTGTTATGTAGTCGGTGTGATCTGTGTTGCGGTCGGAATCGTCAATCTGATCGATTACATACGGAAAGATTATTCCGTGGATGCGTACCGTTATAATCTGGTGTACGGATTGGTATTTGTTTTGCTTGGAATTGTGATTTTTGTCAAAGTAGAGACCGTCATTTCCATTATTCCGTTTCTGCTTGGTTTTGCGGTTACGATCAGCGGTCTTTTGAAATTTCAGAATGCAGTCGATCTGATCCGCATGAAATACAGCGGCTGGGGAATCGTTATGATCGTTTCCATTTTGAATATCGCGTTCGGCGTTGTGCTGATCATGAATCCGTTTACGTCGGCAATGATACTCTTTATTTGTATCGGCATCGGCATGATTTACAGCGGCGTCTCCGATCTGATTGCAACGATCATGCTTTCCAGAAGCATTAAGAGCATCGGCAAAGAGCTGGTAAAAGCAAGCGAGCAGGATGTCGTTAATTAAGGGAAATGTAAAAAAATTCACTTCTTGCGTTCGAAAACAAACCGCTTGGTGTAAACATATTTACACCGGGCGGTTTTTTCTTTATGATAAGCGTATGAAAATCAAGATTGAAATCGACGGACAACTGAATAAAGACGAGATCACGATCCGGTGCAGAGAATTAAACGACCAGATCGAACAGCTTCAAAAAGCGGTGCGCGAAATCAGCGCTTCTTCTCAGCGGTATGTATTTCAGAAAGGGGAATCGCAGTATTACCTTTCTCTTGATGAAATCTTATTTTTTGAAGCGGACGACCATCGCATTTATGCGCATACGAAAAAGGATGTGTATGAAACGCGTTATAAGCTGTACGAGTTGGAAAAGCTCCTGCCGTCTTATTTTTTACGGGTCTCCAAATCGACGGTGCTCAATATGCGCGAGGTATTAAGCATCAAAAAAAATTTGACGTCAGCGAGTTTGGTTGAATTTCGAAATTCGGACAAAAAAACGTATGTATCCCGCTCTTATTATAAAATGTTGGAAATGCGGATGCAGGAATTGTATTTGAGAGGTCCGGATTAAAAAAAAGTTTCGCTGGCGCAAAACTTTTTTAGAGTTTCGCTGACGGTTATAGAAGAATCAGAGACAAAGAAAGGGTCATTAAAATGAGTAAAGAATGGAATTGGAACTGGGGAGACGGTCACGAAAACGGATGGAGCGGGGATGATTATGACACAAATAAGCGCCGCAGGAAAAAAGCGCGGTTTACCAAATTATTCTGGGGATTGCTGCTCATTTTAATAGCAGTCTTTCTCATTATCAGTAAATTAGGTCTGGTTACGGGAATCAGCATATGGTCGGTATTTTTTACCGTTATTTTTGCGACATTGTTAATCCGCGGTCTCATCAAAAGAAGCTTTTTTTCCATCTTTTTTTCCGCCGCGTTTCTGTGCATCATTTATGATAATCAGCTCGGCATTACTGCTCTGACGCCGTGGACCGTACTGTTTGCGGCGCTGCTGCTCAGTATCGGAATGGAGATTCTGTTCCATAAAAAAAATTCTTATCAGAAATTATATCAGAGCAACCATTTTTCCACGTGTTCTAAGTATATCAATCCGGAAACGTTTGAAAAGGGGATGCTGGAAAATAATTTCGGCAGTCTGAACGTATTTTTTGAAAATGTCGCTACTCAGAAAAAAGAAGGATTTTTGGAGATTGATAATTCTTTTGGAGAAATGAATATTTATGTTCCGTCCTCATGGATGGTAGATATGGAAGTAGCGGACAATTTTGGAAGCAATTCCGGTGTCAAAGGGCATTCGGACGGAACAAAAAGCTTTCTGCTTCACATCAGGGGCAATAATTCGTTCGGATCGGTTTCCGTGATTTATCAATAAAAAGAAAGAAATTGAGACATTTGGAGATAAAAAATGAGGTGAGAAAAATGCCGAAAGACAAGAAAAAGGAAGACCAAAATAAAAAAAATCCTTATCATCACGAATACAGCATGTTTTCCAATGTACTTTATATCATGAAAAAAATTCGCCGTTATTGCCCGGTCTTAGGCATTCTGATGATCGTTGGCATGTTCAGCCAGTCCATTGCGCAATATCTGGCGAGCTTTATCGGTAAATTTGTCATTGATATTGTGCAGGTGCAGGCAGGGAGCGCGCAAAAGGATTTTGCGCCGCTGATCCGTGTTCTGTTGATCGCGTGCGCGGTTGAGCTTGTGATTATGCTTCTCAATGCGGTCACGGGAAACAGATGCTGGTACTATATGATTCATACACGCATGAAGGTCATCACGGAACGCGTGCAAAAGGCGCTTTCCATGAATTATCAGATGTTCGAGGAGCCGGATGCGCTGGATATGGAAGAAAAAGCGTTGGAAGCGACCGGAGGGAATACGAACGGCATAGAAGGAATGATGCATAACATTTATGATTTTAGCATCAATGCGGTTCTGTTACTTATTTCGCTCACCACGGTCGTTGTGCTCGATTGGCGTATGCTGATCGTGTTAGGGATCATCAGCGCGGTCCAGCATCTTTTTTTCCTTCACACGGTAAAAAAGGACAGGCGGGAGGTCTGGGATAAATTAGCGCCGTTATGGCGGAAGACCCATTACATGGAGCAGTCGATGCAGAATTTTGATTATGCGAAGGATATTCGTCTTTTTTCCATGAAAAACTGGCTGTCTAAAAAGCAGCATGAGATTTTGATGGAAAAGCAGGATAAGATGCTCTACAGCCGGACGCTTTGGATTTATAATACGGCGTTTGCGCACGGTTTGTCCGTCATTACCACGGCAGTCATTTATGCGGTCATGATTTTTACGGTCGTGGACCGGGATTTATCCATCGGTAATTTTACGTTGTATCTGGGTCTGGCAATGAATTTTACCATGGCAATGGGAAAGACGTTCAATACGCTTGGAGACATCAAAGAAAATTCTCATGAGGTCAGTTATTTCCGCTCGTTTATCGACATGCCGACTACGGACCGTCCGGGGGAGTCGTATACTTCTCCCAGTGCCTCGTCTGATTTAACAGAGAAAAGGGCAGACGCTGATTTGTCTGTTTCGACGAAAGAGAAAGCAGATACAGATCAATTTCTCCCGATTCCTCAAACGGACGGTTATACCTTTACATTCCGAAATGTGTGCTTCCGTTACGCAGGCGCGAAAGAAGACGCGCTTCACAACTTAAACCTTACTTTTTCCGCGGGAGAGCGGCTCGCAATCGTCGGCTTAAACGGCGCGGGAAAAACAACGTTCGTGAAACTGCTTTGCAGACTGTATGATCCGACAAGGGGAGAAATTCTTCTAAACGGCGTTGACATCCGGATGTTTGAGAGAAACGAGTATTTCCGCCTATTTGCGCCCGTGTTCCAAAATGTGGAGCTGTTTGCATTTCCGATGGCGGAAAACGTATCCATGATGCCGCCCGGAAAAACGGATCGGGAAAAGAGCAGGGAATGTCTGATACAGGCGGGACTTTCCGATAAGCTTGCTGAATTAAAAAACGGTGTTGATACGGAGCTGTTAAAAATCATTCATGACGACGGCATTGACTTGTCCGGCGGTGAAAAACAAAAACTCGCGCTTGCCCGCGCGCTGTATAAGAATGCGCCGGTCATGGTGCTTGACGAGCCGACCGCCGCGCTGGATGCATTGGCGGAATATCGTCTGTATTGCAATTTTGATAAGATCATCGGAAAGAAATCCGCAGTCTACATATCGCACCGTCTTTCTTCCACGCGGTTCTGCCATCATATCGCGATGTTTCAGAACGGGGAAATGGTGGAATACGGGACGCATGAAGAATTGCTCGAAAAAGGCGGCGCTTATGCTGAAATGTTTCAAATTCAGTCGCAATATTATCAGGAAGAGGGAGAGGAGGCAGTATTCGAATGAATCGAAAGACGATACGTTACTTTTTCCCGATCGCATGGAAATTTCAAAAAAAATACTTTTTTATCGGCATAGCGAAAGCCGTGCTGGAAGCGGTTCATCCGTTTGTGAGTATTCTCGTTGCTCCCCTCATTATTGACGAGCTTTTAGGAGCGCGCGATCTGACGAAAATGGCTATCTACGTCGCGGTCATTGCCGTTGTCGGCACGCTGATTTCTTTGACGGCTTCCGTGCTTGGCTGTCAGATGGAAAAATGCGACGAAAAATTCAAAAATTACTTTACGGAACAGATGAGCCGCCGCGTCATGGAACTGGATTTCCAGCTTACGGAGGATAAGGAAGCGCTGGATCAGATCGAGCTTGCCCGGACGGGGATGGATTGGTATTCGGGCGGCGTGCATGGAATTTTTGAGCAGGTGCTCAATATGTTTTCGGCATTTCTGCGTGTCGGCGGCGTTGTTGTGTTGATCGCGATCCATGCGCCGATCCTGTTTGTTTTGGTTTTTATTACGCTGGTGATCAGTATGCTTTTGAACCGCAGGGATAATGCGATCGAGCTTCGGTTTCATAAGGCGCTTTCCAAAGTAAACCGTGTGTTCGGTTACAGCGGCTACGAATTGATGGAGATTCGCTATGCGAAGGATGTCAGATTGTATCATGCACAGGAAATGTTAGTGACGAAATGGGAAACCTACACGGAAGAATCGTTAGGTTATTGGAAATCCGAGGGGGACGGTCATCTTCCGACTTCCTGTATCAGTGCGGTGACAACGACGGCGAGGGATTTTTGTATGTATTTGTACCTTGGCATTCTTGTAATCAGAGGAAGCATTACGATCGGAATTTTTTCCCAGATGATCTCCTCATGTAAAGAGCTTACGGATTCCGTTGTCAGTATCGGCAGATGTATGCAGGAGATCACAAAGCGCTGCAATTATGCGTATGAATATGTGAAATTCATGCATTATCCCGCCGCGATCGAAAAGGGCAGCCGCCCGGTCGGATCGGGGGAGCATATGATCGAGTTCCGGGATGTTTCTTTTGCCTATCCCAAAACGGAAGTTCAGGTGCTGCAGCATGTGAACTTGAAATTAAAGGCAGGCGAGCATCTTTCGGTTGTCGGCTTAAACGGCGCGGGAAAAACAACGTTTGTGAAGCTGCTGTGCAGATTATACGATCCGACGGAGGGAGAAATTCTTCTGGATAATGTCAACATTAAGGAATATGATTACGAGCAGTACATGAATCTGTTTTCCCCTGTATTTCAGGATTTTAAGCTGTTTGCATTCTCGATCAGGGAGAATATTCTGATGGGAGAAAAGGAAACAGACGGAACAGAAAGCGCTCTGCGCGGTCTGTTTGAGCAGGTCGGGTTTTCGGATAAACTGGCGGCGTTGGAGCATGGGATGGATACGATGCTGTTTAAGTTCTTTGATAAAGAAGGAATCGAGGCGTCGGGCGGGGAACAACAAAAGATTGCGATTGCGCGGGCGCTTTACAAGCACGCGCCGGTCGTGATCCTTGACGAGCCGACGGCGGCGCTCGACCCGGTTGCGGAATATGAAATTTACCGCCAGTTTCATTCCTTAGTCGGCGGGAAGACGGCAATTTATATTTCACACCGGCTTTCCTCCTGCCGCTTCTGCGATCACATTGCCGTTTTCAGCGACGGACGCGTGGCGGAATACGGCACGCATGATACGCTGGTTCATAAGGAGAACGGCATTTATGCGGAAATGTTTGCCGCGCAGGCGCAGTATTATCAATAAGGCGATTATCTAACAGAAGATGTCACGCGCTGTCAAATTCGAGCATGTAGTCCCGGTAGCGGATGGCGCAGAGGGTGCGCTGGCAGCGATAGTTTTCGCGTTCTTTGATGGCGATCGTGCGGAAGAACGTTTTCCACATGCGCTCGTACTCTGCGCTTTCGCCGCTGTTCCAGATGCGGTTCATCACTTCCTCGCTTAACGGCGCAAGAAACCATTGCCGTCTTCGTTCATGAAAAGCGCCCATATGATGTGTTTCGTCAAGGATCACGAAATGTTCTTCTGGAAAGCGGTCCGCAAAATGCGGCGCAAGGAGCGGAAGGGGCTGGTTTTTTGGTTGGATCTTGGCAATCAGGATTCCCTGTTCGGAATCATGAAAGCGGATAAAGCCCCGAAGTAAATGCGCCTCGTTTGCCACATTGCGCTGAAGATCAAAAAGGCGGCAGACGGTTTCATCCGCCTGTAGATCGACAACCGATCTTCCGCGTGGAAAGCCGAGTTTTAAGAAGCGGTAAATGACGTCTATTTTATCCGGTTCCTTAGAGAGGGTGGCAAGATAGACCATATCGTAGGCTTCCCTGCTGATCTTTCCGGCGATGGAGCGCGCGACCTTGACGGCTTTCTCTAAATCGGTCTGCACATACACATAGTCCGTAAACAGCGCAAAGCAGTAGCCTTCTTCCACGGATAATCTTAATTGTCCGTCCGGGATTCGTGCCGCCCACGCATCGTAGATCGCCGTAAAGATACCGTCAGGCGTATCCTCGCAAAGGTAGGTTGTGAATAAAGTGTTCATGAGACGGTACTCCTTTGTTGATGTTTGGACAGTGAAGCATAATTCTTATCCAGCCCATGTGCTTTGATCGTCAAACAGGGAGAGTTGACGGTAGCTCATGCCGTACGCGATCTCCCAGTTTTTCTTTTTGTCTAAGTCAATGAGGTTCCGGGTGATATAATCCTCGTCAATCCTGGTGGGATACATCATCTTTCCGTTGCAGGTGATAAAGTAGTGCGCGCGCTTTAGGACGACGCCGATGCGTTTTAGTCCGTCAAAATCAAGCTTCATGCCCCTGCGTGCGCGGACGATGCGTTTCGCCGATTTGACGCCGACGCCGGGAATACGGAGCAGTAATTGATAGGGCGCACGGTTGATCTCCACCGGAAAATATTCCAGATGGCGCAGCGCCCACTCGCATTTCGGATCGAGAAAGACGTTGAAATTCGGGCGCTCCGGCGTTAAGAGTTCGTTTGCCTGAAATCCGTAAAAGCGCAGCAGCCAGTCCGCCTGATACAGACGGTGCTCGCGTAAGAGCGGCGGTTTCGTGCCGAGTGCGGGCAGGGAGCTGTCGTCGTTTAAGGCGACGTAGGCAGAGTAAAAAACGCGTTTTAAGTCAAAGCGCTGATATAACGCTTCCGCGACGGACAGGACCTGATAGTCGTCCTCCGGCGTTGCGCCGACGATCATCTGCGTACTCTGTCCCGCAGGAACAAAAAGCTGCCTCTTTGTCCGCTCCGGCGAAGGCATTCTCCCTGACGAAGTATCCGGTAATAAACTAGTCTGTATCAGCGCGGCAGCAGGAGAAGGCGCAGGGTCGGCATTTTGCGTTAAGTCAGCGGGGGACAACGCAGGATCGGGAGCAGAAAACCCCCATGGCGCCGTACCGGAACGGCAATCTTTTACGGCAGCGCCTGCGTTCCCGCTTAATTGACTGATGCGAAGCGTCTCTCCCCGATTTGCCTGCGCGATGCCAAGCTGGATCTGGCGCATGGGTTTTAAGATCGTTTCCCGCGTCTTGTTCGGCGCAAGCCGGCGCAATCCCTCGGCGGTCGGCAGTTCAAGATTGGTGCTCATGCGGTCGGCAAGCAGACCGACTGCCGCCACAATTTCCGGAGCCGCTCCGGGTATTGCCTTTACATGAATGTAGCCGTTAAAGTGATGTTTTTCTCGAAGAAGCCTGAGCGCAATATAAATCTGCTCCATGGTTTCGGTCGGATTATGGCGGACGCCGGAGCTTAAAAACAATCCTTCGATATAATTGCGCCGATAAAACTGCATGGTAAGTTCGCTTACTTCTTCGGGCGTGAACGAGGTGCGCACCGTATCGTTGGAGCGCCGGTTCAGACAGTATTTGCAGTCATAGACGCACTCGTTCGTATAGAGGATTTTGAGCAGAGAGATACAGCGTCCGTCCGCCGCGAAAGAATGGCAGATCCCGCATGCCGCCGTATTTCCCATGCCGCCGCTTGTTCCCTTGCGCTCCACACCGCTTGAGGTGCAGGCAACGTCATATTTTGCCGCGTCGGAAAGAATTTCTAATTTGCGTTCCAGCGGAAGCTGTTCCATCACTACCAAAAGCTGCTCCTGTCTGCGCGTCGGTAATCGCATAAAAACGATCATGAAAGAAAAGTACATGCAGCAGACACGATCGTATGCGTGTGAACGGTGCGCGCGAAAAAATGAATGGGACCAAAGAAGAACAAATGTTCTGAATGTATGTTCTATTATAACCAGAGAAAGCAGGAATTGCAAGAGAAATTTTTTTACTTTATTTTTACCTTTTCTTAAATTCATTTTATTTCTTATGTGATAAAATGAAGGTTGAATATTAGCAGCGTCTGTAAAAAGCGGGCGCGGAAAAGGAGAACGTATGAATTACAAATGGATCGCACTTATCATCATCGCACTGGCATTTCTATTCCAGACGTACATGGAATGGCTGGAAATGAAATCGGCGGATCTACCGACACCGGATAACGTAAAAGACATTTATGATGCGGGGGCTTACGGGAAATGGCTGCAATATCACAAAGAAAAAACGCGGCTTTCCCTGATGCGTCATCTGGTTTCTTACTTATTCACGTTTCTTTTGATCGGCGGGAACATCTATGCGTTCATCATAAAAGGACTGTCGCTTTCGGGAGATTACGCCGCCGCGGTCGGCGTGCTGGCGGCGGATACCCTGATCTGTCTTTTGTATGTGATCCCGTTTGAATATGTGGATTCCATGGTGATCGAGCAAAAATACGGCTTTAACCGGATGACGAAAAAGACCTTTGTGACCGACCAGATCAAAAGCGTTCTCATTGATCTGACCCTGACATGCGGGCTGTGCTGCCTGTTCATTTTGATCCATAAAGCGCTCGGAAACTGGTTACTCGTGGTATTCAGCGCGGTGATGTTCGGCGTCATTCTTCTGGTATCGTTTTTGTTTCCGATCTTTTCCAAGATTTTTAATCACTTTGATCCTCTGCCGGAGGGCGAACTGCGGGAGCGGCTTTGCAGGCTGTTAGAAAAGAACAACTGCACGGTCAAGGAGATCAAGGTCATGGACGGATCGAAGCGTTCCAGCAAGGCGAACGCCTATTTCACCGGATTTGGAAAAATGAAGACGATCGTTTTATATGACACATTGTTAGAGCAGATGTCTACGGATGAGATCGTGGCGGTTTTCGCGCATGAAATGGGACATAATAAGCATAAAGACACGCTGAAAATGCAGTTCATAAATATCGTTAATATTGTGGTGATGGTACTGTCTTTGTGGGCGCTTGTTTCCGTCCCGGAGATTTACCCGGATTTTGGATTTGCGGGTTTGAATTACGGATTTGCGTTTCTGCTTCTTTTTTCCGTCTGTCTTGCGGTCTTGTCGCCGCTTGTGGGGATTTTTACAGGCGCGGTGTCGCGCCGCATGGAATATCAGGCGGACCGCTTTGCGGCACAGAACGGACACGGTCAGGCTTTGATCTCGGCATTGAAGGTATTGTCGCGCAATTCCTTTATCTGTCTGTCCCCGCATCCGATATTGGTAACGTTGACTTACGATCATCCGACGGTCAGCCAGCGGATCGAGGCGCTGGAAAAATGGAAGCAGTAAAAGCGCACCGGAAAACCCGGCTGACAGAGTAGCAGATCAAGGTATGCAACGGAAAGTAGCATAAAAAAATAAAATGTATAAAACTGTTGGTAGCGCAGGGAACGCTTTTCCGCTATGGTTATCTCATAATTTAAGAGAAAGGCGGTCATGTAATGAGCGGACAGACAGTTATATCGGCAAAGCATTTGAAAAAAGCGTTTGGCAAAGGCGAAAGTATGCAGGTAATCTATTCCGACCTGAATATTGATATTTACAAAGGAGATTTCACCGTTATCATGGGTTCATCGGGAGCAGGAAAATCGACCCTGATGTATTCCCTTTCGGGAATGGATAAACCGGATGGCGGGGAAATCTTTTTTGACGGAACGGACATCACGAAATTAAATAACGATAAGTTAGCGGTATTCCGGCGCAAAGAGTGCGGATTCGTATTCCAACAGATTTATTTGATCGAAAAAATGAACCTGATGGACAATGTCGTTGCGGCGGGCGTACTGACGAGCAAGGATAAGGAGGACATCAAAAAGCGTGCAAAGGAATTGTTTTCTCTGGTAAACATTCCTGAGAAAACGTGGAAAAAAACATCTTCCCAAATTTCCGGAGGCGAGGCGCAGAGAGCAGGGATTGTCCGGGCGGTGATCAACAGCCCGAACGTGCTTTTTGCGGACGAGCCGACGGGAGCGTTAAATTCCGCCAATTCGGGTGCAGTCCTTGACGTGTTTACTTCCCTTCATCAAAAAGGACAGAGTATCGTCATGGTTACGCACGATAAAAAATCAGCCCTGCGCGGAAACCGTATTATTTATATTAAAGACGGCAAAATTTTTGGTGAGTGTGATCTGGGAAAATTTGAACAGGACGATACCGAAAGAAGTGAAAAACTCGATCAATTCATTAAAGAAATGGGCTGGTGATGGAGGATGCATATGAAAAAAATATCCACGCTTATCATACATAATTTGAAGAAAGCGAAGGGGCAGTATTTGTCCTTTGGGGTGTTTATCTGCCTGACGGCATTTATCATCAATATTGCCCTTGTGCTTGCTTTTCAGACGTTCAGCGCCTATGACAGCCTGTTCGATCAGCTTCATGCGGCGGACGTGAATTTTATCATTCCACAGATTCAGGATCAGGAGGAGCTGCTCGCGGAAGTGGAAGGAATCGACGGCGTGACCTTTGCGGAAACGCACGGCGGGGTAATGATTCCGGTAACGGTCCGTGAATTTGCGGGATCTGATTTTGATATGAACACGGTTTTTTATGATCTGGATGCGGAAAGGACGCTGAATCTGCTCGATGTTGCGGAATATTCCGAAAAGAGTGGCGACATTGTCTATATTCCCGTGTACATGAAAGAATTAGGCGGCTTTACGGAAGGCGGCAGTATCGTTTATTCCATCGACGGCAAAGATCATACCTATGAGATCGGCGGGACTTTATTAGAAATGCAGTATGGCAATTACGGCACCGGACTGATCGGCGGATATTTTCCGAAAAGTGTTTATGAAACGTTTGCACAGGAATACCGCGAACGCGTCATTACGGAATATTCCTTAAAAACGACCGGCTCCGCCGATCTGAGCAAAATAGAAAATACCGTATCCGAAATGTTAAAAGAGAAAGGGATCGCATTATTAAATATCAATGACAGGGATACCGCAAAGCAGACCAGAACGATGGTTTGTACCCTGCTCATCGTAATCTTTCTGGCGCTTGCCGCGATCATACTGGTAGTGAGCATTTTCCTCAGCAACTTCCGGATACGGAGCGCAATCGAAGACGAACTGGCGCAGATGGGCGTATTAAAAGCGATCGGTTATACAAGCAATATGATTATTGCGTCCGCCGTGATGCCGTACGTGCTTGTCGGCGTGGTTTCTACATTGGCGGGGACCGCCCTGTCTTACGCGGTTCTGCCATTTATCGCAAAGATTTTGGCAATCCAGTCGGGATTTTCCTATACGCCCGGTTTTGACGTTCCGGCATTGCTGATCGTTGTCCTGATCCTGACATTTGCGATCGCCTTTTTCTCCTATATTTCAGCGAGGAAAATCTATCGCCTGGAGCCGATCAATGCCATACGGGGTATCACCGGCGAGGAATCGGCGGGACAGAACGTATTACTGTTTATTGTCGCGTTCGGTATCATGGTACTGCTGTCATTTGCAGGGACGCTGTTATATAATGTCAATATCAAACCGGATCATTTTATGAATACGCTTTCGGAAGAACTGCCGTCCGTCATTTTTACGGCGGAAGATGAAAAAATGACGGAACTGGAAGGACTTCTTCAGAACGATGACAGGGTAGCGCTCTTTCTGGAATATGCTTCCGTGTCCGTGAGCTATGCGGACGGAAGCCTGACTGCGTTTGTGTGTGAAGATTTTTCAAAGGTGACAAACGATATTTGTTATGAGGGCGTAAGTCCTGCGGGCGATAATGAAATCGCGGTAGGAAGCGCGCTTGCGGACAATTATCCGATCGGCAGTGAAATAGAGATCACCGCAGGCTCGAAATCGGCGGTCTATGTTGTGACCGGCTATATTCAAAGCGTGAATCATGCCGGGGAAGTATGCCAGATCACAAGCGGAGGATACGAAAAGATCGGGGAACAGATTCAATCTGTCAATGTCTATTTATCGGATAAAATTGCCGGTGCGTTTATAGAGGAATATGAAGAACGTTATGATGCGGTCATTCAATCTTCGGTAAATTTTGAACAGATGAATGAAAACGGCAGGAAGATGTATACAGGTATCGTTTCCGTGATCGTGATGATCCTGTTCGTAATCTCCGTTTTGATGGTATTGCTCGTGATGTATGTGATCATCCATTCCATGATCAGCAGACGCCGGCAGGAATTTGGCATCTATAAGGCGGTCGGATACACAAACAGACAGCTCACGATCAAAACGGCGCTCAGCTTTATCCCTGTTGTGGCGGTCGCGTCGGTCATTTCGGCAATCGCCGGGCTGTGGTACCTTCCCGCGATCGATCAAGTGATTTTTTCCCTGATCGGGGCGGTAAAAAATCATTTTGAAGTGGCAGTCTGGATATTGATCGTATTCGCTTTTCTGTTCACTGCCACAGCATTTTTGATCGGCATCCTTCTTTGTGCGCCGATCAAAAAGATCACCGCGTACTCGCTTTTGAGAGATTAAAGTGTGAAAAAAGTGGGGGGTTTATATGAATTTTTCTGAAAAATTAAAAGAAATACGAAAAAACGAGGGAATTTCACAGGAACAGCTTGCCGAAAGGATCGGGGTTTCCAGACAGGCGATCACGAAATGGGAAACCGGAAAAGGACTGCCGGATGTTGAGAATATGATGATTATCGCAGAGATTTTCAAGACGACCATCGACGAGCTGCTCATGGACTCCATCAAAAAAGAGCCGCAGGAAAGTAATGTGTATACCAGCGAGACGATCTATGATATTGACTGTGAAAAACATTTTGACGTCAATATCGGCAGTGCCGCCGCGATCCTGTTATCAACAGGCGATGATGAAAAGATGCACATCAAGCTGTCCTCGGAAACACTGAAAAATCTGGACTCCATGTTTAAGATCAAGCTGGACGACAAGAAAAATAAGCTGGACGTGGTTTGCCTCAACAAGAATAAATTGAGCCGCTATGAAGCGGAGGAGGCGCTGACCGTTGAGATCACGCTTCCGAATAAATACTCGGATCACTGTGAGATCGCCGCCAGCGTGAAACTGCTTGCAATCAGAAATCTTCATCTGAACCGTTTAGAATATGACGGCGACGCAGAGCAGGTACTGATCTCGAACAGCAGCGGAAGTCTGGAATTCACGGCAAAGACAGATTATGAGATTACGGTCGATCAGGTAACGGGAAGATTGGATATGAACCAATGGAAGGCAAAAGCGGTCATTCACATCCCGGAGGAGAATATGGTGAATGTCGTAAATAAGGGCAGAAAATGTAAGGTCTATTATGTAAAAGACGGAAAAACGGCGGAATGCGGAAATATCGCCGATATGGAAAATGAGATCCGCATTTCGGGAATCTTTTCAGAGCTGGTCGTGGATCTGATCAAGTAATGATCATTTCCCGCACATTTCCGAACAATATCAAAATAGCGATAGGGATGCCGGGCAGCGTGAGCACCGGTCCCGCTGCATACCAGTGCGGGGAGTCCATCAAAAAGGATGGATTTCCCGCCATTCTTTAATTTTATACTGC
>JAMPHA010000001.1:624447-835041 GCA_023663615.1 Clostridium sp.
TGATAATATCGGTGTCAATCCCCCGGCTTTTCAGATAAGAAACAACTCTTATCTGCCTTCCCCCGATTCCACGGCTCCACCACATCCATTTTCCATTGGAAATCTTTAAGCTGTCATGCGTTTTTGTGGTATAGGTGTTGCCCGAAAAATGCACAAGTTCAAAAGGCTCGTAATTTTTCAGATACGTCAACAAGTCCATCCGCTTCGCTTCCTGCACGACTTCCGGTGCGATATATGGCATAAATCTCAACTCCTTTCCTGCCCATGATTGGATATTTGCGGTTAATTTTAGGAATATCCGGGCATAAAAATAGCCGACTGATTCTCATTTTGAAAACCAATCGGCTATGTAAAATTATTCCTTATTTTTAAAAACAATCCTCTATTTTCAATTTAAGACTAATTCTCTTCATCAAAATTGTCAGCTTACAACATGAATTTTTTTCCCATTTTCTAAACCAATCAAGAATAATTCCAATGTTTGAGGATTTGTATTTCTATATTTAAGGTGATAATAAATCTGTCCGATGCCTTTTACAAGATCTTTTTGTTCTTCCGCATAATAATTTACATTTTCATCATAACAAGCACCAGCTTGCAAAAGCAGTGTCAAGGCAAATCTTTCATTAACATATATATACTGTTCATCACACCCCTCTATAAGTTGAAATGGTTTCCTCTTCAAACACCATGACGCAGTGTACGCAATAAATTTAATATAATTTACTCGACTAATATCATGAAAATATTTCAATCGTGCTATATCTATTAAAATATCTATTAAACAATTTTCAAATATGTTATCGTTAAAATAAATCTTTCCATTCAAATTATTCTCTTCATAAAATTGCTCTGCCAATCTATGAATAAGCATTCCTGCATTGCGTATATATTCATCTGTAAAAGATTTATTCAACTCTTCTTTCAGTTCCTTTGCTTGTTTCTTATCCATTGTAATGCTCCTATTATTTATATTCTAAAACGCTTTTTAGCAAATCTGACATCTTCTTCATTTCACGATAATTTTCAGCTTGTTTAATCTTATTAACAATGGCTTGTCTCACTTCTACATTATCACCTTTTTCAATTTCATGCAAAATGAATTGGTATACTTCATTATCATTCGTAACACCAGAATATAAACTTTCTTGGAAATTTTTAATGTAGCTATGAATAAAAGTTCCCATTTCATCACCCATTCCGGTAAGACGATTCATAATATTTATATAATTAGCTAACATTTCATTCGTTAAATTATACGGATAACGCAACTTATGATCAATCTCGCTCCATGCTTCTTCATATAAAGTACGAACTTGTATTTCAATTCCCTGTCCCTTGTCTGAATGAATAATATAATGAACCGATCTATAAGGTTTCTCTTTTCTTATATCAACTCTTCCCTCATACAAACTGGTATCATCGCCTTCACGTACATATACAAACGGTGGTTCTAACAATACATCTTTATATGTTCCCATAAGATAATCATGAACTTCAAGCCAATCCTCTTTAAATAAAAGTAAAATACGAATACCCATTAAATCAGTAATTTCCCGCTCATAATTATTTTTAGATAGACAGTTCCCTATTTTCAAATATTTAGGATTTTTACGGATAATTTTTTCAATTAAATGTTTTGTATCCTTTACCCTATAACTCAAAGAATGAACACCTAAACACTGCTGTAATGCCTCTGCATACTGTTTTACAGTGTTTTGATGTTCATCCCTTTTGAGCTCAAAATCTTCTGCAATTTGTTCTAGTTCCTCCCATGTTAAACGAGAATCCCTAAACTTATCAGCCGATATATTAAACTCTTTAGAAAAATCAGCCTGCTCTTTTTCTGTCTTCAGCATAATACTTCCGCCTTTTATTCACTCAATGCCGCTTCTACAATACCTGACTTTAAGAGCTTAGAATATGACTGTAGTTGCTCATCAATAAACTCCGGACTAATTTCAGGACCATCATTAGGCTGATTTTCTTTTTTAAAATTACCATTACCCAATTTCTCCATAAATCTGTCCATTACAACATCTGCTTTAGTCATACTTATCACCTCTTTGCTTTCAATGCATTGTTTCTTGGCGACGTTTGTACATGATACCACATCTCTTATACATTGTCAACAACTTTTTCTTTTTTATTAGAACAAATTATACCATATAATCTAATACTTTACAACCACTTTTCCTTATTTTTTCTTAGGTTTTCTATCTCCGCTTAGTCCTGCCAAATGTCTTGCTGACAGTTTGTTGTCTGTCATCTATCCTGTGAACAGATTGCTGTCGGCACTTCCTTTTCAAGCTGTTCCTTTTCCGTCCTCCACGCTTTGGGTGTAATTTTCTCGCCCTCTGCAAGCAGCGTTTTCAAATCGACTCTTGTGTTTTCGTACATTACAAGTTCATGCTCATGCTCCTTATCGTATTTCAATTTCTTCAGACCGCTTAATGACCTGCGCTTTATGCCCCAAAATCACCCGTGTACTGTTTTGGTATGCCTGCATACTGGAGTCCCATCAAATGCGGTATCTATCCTCCGTGTTAGACAGATGGATAATCTTCCATGTTGTCAACTGCTTTCCGGCCCTTTTCCCGTCTTTTCCCACCTGCGTATATCAAAAGCAAGCGAAAAAAAGACGCATGACCACATCCATATGCGGCTCTAATATGCTTCAAACAATTCTTCCCTTCTACGCCCGTTCAGATTGTTATACTCCATCAGGAAATAGTCATCTACCTGCTGCATATATGGTGTCTCATCGCCCATTACGTAGTAATTCCCTTCCGCATCAAAATATGTGCCGTATGACGTTATGACCGGTATGTTTTCCATCATGTCCGACATGTATTGATAGTATGGCGATTTTGTGATTCCGGCAATATCTAACAGGAACGGTACCATGTAATTCATGCTGACAAATCCTTTTTCTTCCTCTTCAATATCATAATTTGCCCAGATCACAAACGGAGTGCTCCTCAAATAAAGCTCCGATTCCCATTGTGACAGTCCGTCATCCATAATCTCCTGCACAAAATACGGCGCGTGATCGCCCACCATACACACAATTACATCCCGATCGACCCCGCGAAGATATTCGGTCAATCCTACAAACGCCTCATCTGATAGCGCAATGCAGGATAAAAATTCATCAATCTGCTTATCATATGTTCCATAATCCGTAGTAGCATGAATGATCACGTCTTCAGCAGGGTTATTATCCCAGCCGCCATGATTTTGAATTGTCAGACAATACAGGAAAACCGGATCTTTTGTCCGTCCTCCCTCATACCACGAAATTAAGTTCTGATATACGCTTTCATCCGTTGCATGCGGACGATTTCCGTACGCCTTTATATCTGTAAAATCATTTTCAAAATGAATCTCGTCAAATCCAATTCCGGGATACGCCCGGCTCCTCTGGTAGCTGCTACTGCTTCCAGGGTGCGCCGCGACCGACTCATAGCCTAAACTGTTCAGATGCGAAACAATCGTATGCGCTCCTTTCATATCAAGCACATTAAACGGAGTGATGCCCGGCATCAGGTACAGAGAATTGCTCGACAATAATTCATACTCAGACTGGTTGGTTCCCCCCCCTACGCTTGGTACGACCGCATATCCGGTGATCGTGTTATCCAATGCATGGATGCCTGCAAGATAATCGCTATCCGCATCCAACCGCGTAACCAAACTCAGATCATAAAACGTCTCGTTCAGGATCAGTATGACATCCGGCATAGCACCTTCTTGGTGGGTTTCTTTGATCTGTATTTCCGCCACCTTTTCGTCGGAATATCCTTCCGGCATCACCACACAGTTTCCAAAGAGACTGCTGATCACCTCAATCTGGCATGCCATATATCCATAATCACGATAAGCCTCGCTCCACATCCACCCGATCGTTGTCCGCGGCTTGACCGGTTTCGGTGAAAAATATCCGAACCACAAAATACTCACGCAAAGCAGCACAAAAATACCATCCCGGATCAGAATAACTTTCATCCTGCGTTTTGGAGCCGCTTTCTTCTCAAACCGCCTCGCAATCAGGCAGACTGCTAATTCCAATATCCATAATCCGAAAATGCAGCCGGCTTTCAGATCCGGTCTGATCCGATAAGCGCCAAGCACATTAACGGCTGTCACTGCATTTTTTAATTCCATAACGGTAAGCGGCATACCATGCAGTACAATACAGTAATGATTCACGATCGCGATCATAAAATAAATACAACTGAAAAGCAATCCGCTCAGCCATATTTTATTTGTGACTATCATGAAAAACAGAAACAAAATTGCAATCGTAAATAAATTCAGCAACGCATATTTTGTGGACATAAAATGCCACCACTCGCCGATCGAAGTATACGCAGAACTTGTTTCTAATTGGATATAGGCGCAGGCAAGCAGTGCAAACGGACAGAGGGACAGATAGAAGGAGCGCCAATTTTTCTTCCACAGCTCTACTACTCTCTCTAAAAATACATGAATCATCTTAGTTCCTTTCCAGTTACAACTGCCCTTACATTTTAATGAGTAAACTTCTCCCCTTTAATCTCTTTCTTATAAAACTTTTCCGCAATGAAGCGTGGCGCGGTCCTTTTCGGGAAGGCCACCTTCGTCATTGACCGAAGGTATGACGACAACAAGATGTTCTTTAAGCCTGACAGTCTGAGACAGGATTATGTCATCCAGCTTCCCGCAAAGCGCAGACCCTCTTTCATGAAAAATAGCACCCTAGCGGAACCAGCGTAAAAGTTAGATATTTCTCCCTAAGCCGACCACTTACCAATAGCATTCGTTTTCCACCTGCTTGGCGTACTTTGGTTTCTCCTGCTCCGTTGGCCTTACCCAATACTCATTTACAACGTCTTGATAAAAATCCTTATATTCCGTCTCCCACCGGTTTCCAATGATTCCAAACAGCAGTTGTACCGCACCCCCTAAATGAACCGCTATCTTCCCCATACGCTTTATCTCTGCTGCCAATGGATAACCATACGCACCACACCCAATAATTGCAACATCAAATTCTCTGGTTCGGCACTGCTGTTTCATCCACTCCAGCGCCTCAAACCAATCAGAAAAATTGTCACTCCCGATTCCCCCCAGAGTTTGAACTGCTTTTATCGTAAGCAGTTCAAACTCTGGCAAAATATCATCTGCTAAAAACACCTTTTCAAAAATCTTCTCCCGATGTTCGCGATATTGCTTCTCGATGGAATCTGCAAAAGGGTGTATCACAAGAACCTTTTTCCCCTTCAACGCAGCCGTCCACGGTCTTTGATTACTTTCTGGATATAAATACATATTCCACGGTTCCAGCCAATTAAGCTGTGTCCAATATTTCGTATCCTGATATTGCGATAAAAGATAGTCCTCCATATACAGTCCCCAAAAGCCCTGCATATCAATTCCTCGACAATCCCGTAAATACAGGTCGGCAAAACGTTCCCCAAAATCAAAATCATTCGGGAAAAATCCAGACAATAGACATAATTTATTCAATGCATCCTCCCGGTAATCTACATGCGGAACCATTCGATGCTCAATAACCTGACGCAGAAAATCCATCTCCGTATATCCCATTCTGCCTGCCCAAAATGGCTTCCCAGCATCTATTTTCTGCGAAAGAATCCGGTTTACTTCCGGCGGAAGCAGTAGTGCTTTGCCTTTGACCTTTGTTGGTCTCATTTTATAAACCGCATATCTTTCTGTCGAGTCGATTCTCTCATTTTTATGTTGAACATATCTTCTTCTGAACTTATTTTTGACTTCATAAAAAAACCATATGGCATATCTTCTTATAACATTCACCAATCCGCGCTCTCCCTTAGTGCCATTGACCGATTTTACTCATATGTCACAATCCCTGACGACTTTATGAGATTCTATTCCATTGCTTGTCCCAATCTTGAATAAATATCTTCCCGCTTTTCTGCTATAACCATTCCTCCCCGATATTTTCCCCGTAACTCCTTTTTCAAATTTCTAACAGATGGATCATTATACAGGCGTGGAACAGACTTACAGATAATTCTCGCAAATATTCTGCTATTAAGTACCTCTCCATATCGATCGATTGATGCCCGAATCTGTGCAATCGCATGTGAGACATCTTTTCCTTTTAATTCCACAAAAATCGCTGTAAGGCATTCTTCCTCTCTGACGGTATATAGGTAATCACATTTCTGTATTCCCTCTTCATCCTTAATCATTCCACCATCCATGTGATATAAGGTAACAAGACACCCTTTATCATTTACAAGTGCATATCTTTTTCCTCGTTCCTCACACACCGCGTTTCGCCGCCTGTCACGGTACACGATGCACTCTCTTTTTCTCTCGCACGAACAATCTCTTTGCCCGCACTCATGTAACTTATCACAGACCATATTTTATCTCCAATTCATCAAGTTTCTCCGTATCAGCGTTAATCCATTCAGAGATTGTGTCTATCTCCATTGACTCTACCATACCCGACGACAGATCCACGATATTTTTGATCTCAAAAGCATCCGTCTCCATGATTTTATAAGCTGCCACTTTCTGTGGAGAAATCCTGAACTGTTTTTTTACAACAGGTTCTTCATTCTTCAACGCCGCCTGATTTTCTACAATTGCCGACTGAATCAGTAAATTTGTCGAAGACATCACATATGGACTATGTGTTGTAATAAAAAAATCACTTCCACTCGAATTGATCGTTAGTGCAATTAACTCTACAATATATCGCTGTGCTATCGGATATAAGTGCGCTTCCGGCTCTTCCAAAATAATAAAGGCCTTCTTGTTTTCCAATATTACCACAAATAGTAACAATAATATCCAAAGTGATTCCTGTTGACCGGAGGAACCATAAATCAATTTTACCCAATGCGAATCATCAAAATAAAGCTTTTCGCCATCAATATCATTTACATATTCTGCTTTTAGGATATTTTTGATCAGTTTCTTTGCAAGATAAATATCCGTATTTTTTATCTGCCCCTGAACCGTCTTCAAATAATCGTTTACTACGCCATCAATTTTTGTGCCAAAACGGGTTCTGGTTGCACGAATTCTTTCTATAAACTCTTTCATCGGCAAATCCAATATGGATATATCGATCGCATCAAGCTGATCCGACAGCACCGATAGCAGGCTCCTTCCTGCCGGAATATAGATAACGTCCTCGTCTGTTCCAAAAATCTGATATGCCAGTTGGGTAAAATGCGTCTTTATTTCGGTTTTTAACTGCATTCTGCTATTAAAATTAGCAACATAATCCATCTCATTCTGCAAACGATGCCCTTTGTATATTTCATGAGCCGCTAACAGTGAAGATCTGATCTCATTTTCCATCTGATACGAAAAGCGAAAAAAGGCATATCCCTCCCTTAAACTGATCGTTAAGGCGTCTCCACCGTCATAAGTATATGAAATCACAAATGATTCCATATGTTTTGTCGTGCCAAAGCATCCCATGAAATTTTTTCGGATATATTTCAAAAAGTTAATATAGAGCTCGTTGGGATGTGTCTGTATAAAAATCGTATCTTGAAGTATAAAATCAATATAGTAATCCCGAATCTTTTTACAGAAGTACAAAACCTTTCCAATTGTACTTTTCCCAGACGCCTGTGGCCCAATCACAATATTCAGATTTCTATTCACATCCATTTTCAATTTGTCTATAGGTCCAAATTTGCTCACTTCTAAAACGCTCATAATTTTTCACCGTCCCACCTTTCAATTACGATAACTTTCCTTCTCTCAGTACGGCTTTCCCGTCCTTCACCTCATACACCTTATTACAGTTCTCTATCGTGGACAAGCGGTGTGCAATGATGATTAGTGTTTTCATGCCCTTTAACGCATCGATCGACTGCATAACCGCACTCTCCGTCTCATTATCCAATGCAGACGTCGCTTCATCCAGCACCAATATATCCGGATTATCGTACAAAGCCCGCGCGATTGCAAGCCTTTGACGCTGCCCGCCGGAAAATTTGACGCCGCCCTCACCGACAACCGTATCAAGCCCATGCGGAAGTCCCTGTATAAATTCATAGATTTGTGCGCTCTTTAAGGCATGAATGATCTTATCGTCCTCTATTTCATCCTCATAGATACCAAATGCAACGTTATGTCTCACCGTGTCATCGATCAAAAACACATTCTGCGGTACAAACCCGATCGTTTTTGCCCACCGCTTCGGTATCGAATAAATGTCCGTTCCATCCAATAAAACCTCGCCTTTTTGCGGATGAAGCAGTCCTAATATAATATCCGCCAGTGTCGTTTTTCCTGCACCTGATTCCCCGATCAAAGCAACCGCTTCCCCCTTGCGAATGGTCAGCGACGCATCCTCCAGAACATTACGCTCTCCCCCCGGATATTTCCACCAAACACTCCGCACCGTCAATTCGCTCTGAAAACCCTCACATTCTGCAGTCTTTCCTGTATCACCCTGCCTTAAGCTTTCTGCTTCCTGCTTCTGATCTCCTTGCGGTTCTCCTGATCCCATTTCTGCACGCTTCTCTTTTCCGGCAAGCTCCGCCTCCCGCGCACGCGCAAGAGAAATATTCTGGTATGCTTCTTCTAAAGACAAGCGGTTATATACCAGACCATTCATACTCGCCGTAATATTGGAGATCGCGGGCAAAATCCTGACTGCCGCCACGGCAACCGCCCCAAGCACCGTCACAAACTGTTCCGTTGCCTCACTGTTTCCGAACACCACCATGATACATACCAAAACCACCAGTCCGGAGATAAATACCGTTTCGATCACACGGTTAGGCAGTTTACAGATAAACAGATATTGTGTATTAAACCGGCAGGCCTTATCCGCTTCTTTTTTGAACTGATCAATAAAATACTGTTTTCTCTGGCTGACGCTGATCTCCTTGTAACCGCTGATTGGCTGATAAATATACTGATACCTCTTAGAAAATGCCTCCCTGCACTGCCGCCCGCATTCCGCATTCTTTTTCTTAAAGGCGAGAATCATGGTCAGCGCGGTCGCCAACGCCAAAAGCAAAAGCCCCAAAGCAAACAGCGGATCAAGATAAATCAGAAAAGCCCCCAATAGCATACAAGTCAGCGTTTCCGCAAACAACGTTGAAAACGAATCAATGACCTGCGCCACATTGCTGATGTCCCCGCTCACTCCCTGCATCATATCGCTGCTGTTGGTCTCGACAAAATACATATAGTCACGATTTAAGTAGGATCTCAACATGAGCGTCGATAAATCCCGCTCCATTTCATTACGGAAGCGGAGCTGATAATAATTTGCCGCCAGGATCATTCCATCTTTGATCACATATACGACCACCACCAACACGGCGATCAGCAGCAACAGCCCCTTCGTATTTCCCACTCCAAACCACGCCGTCACCTTCTGTACGATCGGATACTGCATCAAGGATTCCGGCGACATCAATGCAATAATAAACGGGATCACTGCACTGACTCCTAAAGTTTCAAGCAGCGCAGTTATCAAAAATAAAAGCAAAAGGAGCACGCTTCTTCTCCTCTGCTTTCCATTTAAAATATAAAACAACTGTCTGAACATAGCGATCAGCGTTTTTACGTTCTGCATCATGATTCCTCACTTGGACCTGCTTGATACAAATTTTTCTGCATTTTGGCAGTAACTTCCTTTTAATCTATATCTATATTATTTTACCATGGCAGACAGACTATAGCAAGCATCAGTTCCCTTTGCGGCGCTGCACCATGCCTGATGATCCTTACGACGATCACATAACCGATCACTGCCAGCGCAACCTCTGTTTTAGTCTAAATTTACAGTTTCTGTTTTTAGATGACAGCCGGATCATCCTGACATCTGCTTCTAATCGCTCCAATGTATAATGACTCGCAGCAAGCTTCATGTTTTTCGGTTTTTCATTGACACCGTGTGTTCCCGAACCGTCGCATCCGATATTTATAATCTTCGTTTTCACCGGATATACGGTATATAATCCGCGCACAAAAAAACTATAATCCCACCTGATCGCCCATGAATCAATTTTTCCCTGCATCTGTTCATATAGCATCTCGACTGCCCGAAACTGCGTCCGTGCAAATTTCCTTTTACGCCTGCGATCATTACAGAAAGCAGTAAAGTCTGATACATCCCAATCTGTATTCTGCCATATTTCTCTCCATGTCGCCCAGCCCCATGAATTTCCTCTCTTCGACAAAAACAGATCATGCCGATACGCAGACGGCATCTTGAAATCCGGCGTATACGCACTGATCGCGCCGACTCTTGTATCCGTGCGGTAAAACGTTAAGCAATCATTCATATATCGTAAAAAATCAGGTGCCGTTACAATATCATCTTCCACCACGATAACTGACTCATAGTTCTCCAAAATCCGCGTCACACCGGATATGACAGAATTTGCCAGTCCCTTATTTATATCACTTGTCGTAACCTCTATTCGCCGAAACCGGCTCTTTCTCCCAAACTCGTCAAGAATATTTTGAACATCGTTCACTTTTTCTCGTTCCTGCTCGTTTTTCGCTCCATCCACAAATACAAACAGCTCCGTATCCTCTGCCAGCTCATTTCGATTAAGTGCATCCAATGTATTACGCAGATGATGCGATCTGTTATAAGCAAAAACAACAACTGGTGATAACATTTCTATTCTCCCTTATATATTTTCAGCATTTTATCGCAGAACGCCTCAACACTGTATCTTGAGAGTGCATATCCTCTGCAATACCGCTGCACCGCATCACTTTTCTTTTCCGTCTTTTCTATTTCCTCTATGAGTTGATTCACATTCCCGGCTTCGACAAATGAACCGCATTGTTGATCTGCTACATAGGGAATTCCCGTAATGTCAAAGCCGCATACCGGTGTGCCGCACGCAAGCGACTCCAAACAGGTATTCGGCATTGTGTCCGCCATACTGGTGCAGATAAATTTATCTGCCAGACTAAAATAATCCGCCAATTCATTCTGATTCTTCACATAGGCAACCGGTATAAAATTTGCAGGCAGATTTCCCTCTGAACCATCATACCCGACATGAATGAAAACATATTTGTTTGTTTTCTCTGTTCTTCGCGCCGCCTCAAGATAATAAGCTCCGCCCTTTCTTGGGTCAGAAAATACCGCAACATTCAAAAATATGATTTTTTCTTGTGATATTTGCAGCTTTTCCCTTAACGGTCCGATCTCTTTTATAAAATAAGTAGAATGCACATCGACAAACTCGTCAACCTCATATACTTTTTTATCCCGAAGAAGAGCAGATTGTTTTGCTCTCCCGCATACCCATTTGGGCGCCGTAAAGCAAAGATCTGAGAAGCCTTCATAGGCCTTCTTCTTCAGTTGGTAAGTCGCATGCCCTCTTCGAAACAGAAGCGTCCTGATATACTGCTTTCGGTCAAGCTTACAATGTCTGCATTCCTTTCTAAACTCATCACAATCATACGCATAACAGCAATGCCCCAGATACGGATACTCGTCCAACATTGTATATACCGTCGGAATCTTCTTTTGTTTGATATATTGGAACAACTTATAGATATTTAGATAATATCCGTGCAGATTAAACAGTTGAATGACATCCGGCTGATATTCCTCTATCAAGGCGAGCAATTTACGGGTTGCAATTGGCGAAAAACGTCCCTCATATCCTGTCAGCAGACTAAAAAGATAATGGGCATACGACTCATATTTATTCTCTATGACCGTACATCCTTCCTCTGTATTCTCTCCGCTTCCCGCTGCTATAAGGCATTCATGTCCCCGTTTTTTCAGCTCTTTCGCAAACCAATACGTGATTTGCCCGGTACTCGTATATTGATATACAGTGTTCACAATCAACACTCTCAATTCTTTTACCGCCTTCCGAAATTCATAAATCCATCTTTCATTTCCACAATTTCCTCTGTCCCCATCGGCGGATCGGTTCATAGATCCGCGCTAACGTATAGGTTGCATTTGATAAAAGTCCCCTGTCCCTCCTGTATCGTAGCCCTTCCAGATACCCTTTCGAGGATGTTGACATACCGCCGCCGCTATAATTTGCGATCACTGCGTATACCGGAACAAACCGGACATTTCCGCTGTCCCGCGCACGCAGCATAAAGTCATAATCGGCAACACTCCGATAGCGGGTGTCAAAAAGTCCGATCCTCTGATATACATCTTTCGTAACAAAACAGGCAGGATGCCATATCATATGCTCCTGCAAAAACTGGTGCGATAAAAGGGAAACGGAATATTCTTTTCCCTCTTTCCGCGTGCGCATCAACCCATATAAAATCTGCATTCCCTGTCTGTCCCATGCTTTTACGATCTCTTCTACTGCATTCTCCTCATAATCATCATCACTATTCAAAATTCCGATCAGCTCCCCTGCGGCAAGGCGGATTCCCTTATTCATAGCATCATAAATGCCCTGATCCGACTCCGATACGAATTTCATGCGCCCTTTGAAGCATTCCTGATATTCCCGTATCATATCCACAGTCCTGTCCTGTGAGTTTCCATCAATGACGACATATTCGATATTCGGATAAGTCTGCCGCAATACGCTTTCCATCGTCTTTTTGATCGTCTTCTCGCTATGATAACATACGGTAATAATTGTCACCAACGGCAGTGTTCCCTTTTCTGCCCCTTCTATCGCCATTCTAATCCTCCATGCCGCCCCTCAGAAACTTTCAAGCAGTTTCAGATAGGCGCTTACATACTCCTCCCTGTTGCTCAAATAGTTTCGTTCCGTAACCGGCCGCTCTGCACACTGTTCCATAACGGCAATCAGCTCCTGCTCATCACGCGGCGGATAAAATATCAGGGAATCGCAAAACGTATCGTATTGTAAGGAATCGACTGCTTCCTCTCTCCGTCCGGGGAAGATCACCCTGCATCCCGAATACAGCCCCTCGTACACCGTTCTGCTGAATCCGCAAAAAAACCGTTCTCCCCTTAAGATATAATCGCTGATCGCAAAGATCGGTCCCGGATCCTCCCATTCGCCCAGAATCCTGATCCTCGAATCGCCTTCCGTCACTCGCTCTATTTTTTTGCTGTCCTCAACGCTCACGTGCCCGACCACCAATAATACTGCCCGATCACTTTTCATTTTATGGAACGTGTTCACAATAAACTCTGTCCCGTTCCGATCCTCGTATCTTCCCAAAATAGCAAAAATCACATTGTCCGATCTTAGGTCCAAACGTTTCCTCACACCCGCAACATCCAGTTCTGCCAAATGAGTCATTTCAAACGGGTCCTGTATGATGACCTCATTCACATTCCGGTTATCAAATACCGCCCGCGTCGAAGGATTGATATAAATAACCCCATGCGCCTTGCGCAGCTTTTTTTCCAGATAGCTCCGCTGCCGGCGGCTTCCTTCAAACACTTCTCTCACATGCAGGATCATCCGATATTCCGACCGCACCATAGGGGCTAAAATCATAGAATTTAAGTGAATCGCGGTATAGGCGCCGGCGCATATGATTTTTTTGAATTTGCGCCTGTTCCAAAGCCACATAAAATATTTGTGCCATGCGGCGGCCCTCAAAAAAAAATTTTTACTTTTGCCATAGTAATAATTGGCATTCGGCAGCCACAGGGAATGAATCTTCCCCAGATTACTCCCAAAACTCTCTCTGAGTTTTTCCTCATCCGTCTGGTGGATCAGCGATCTGCCGACTACCAGATCGAATTTCAAATTCAGCGCACGCGCCAATTGCGCCGCGCTTCTCCCTGAACCATAGATGGTATCGCCGCTTGGCAAAACAAACAAAAGTTTCATCATTCGCTCCTCACATAAGGTCATCGTATCATATTTCTATTCTGACAGCAAGCGGCGCCATAACACATACAACGGTTTCTTTATCCACAAAACCATTTTTGAGATTCTGTTTTTTCTTATACTCTCCTTATACTGCACATAGCTGTACGCTCCATATCCATAAAGCTGATTTGCCAGCTGATACCTGTGAATCTTGTCAATTGTCCCATACCGATACGCCTTCGGTATATTCAGTTTTTTGTTCATAAATTTTCTCAGCATCTTGACGTCTTTGACGTCCTTGCCTTCCCCTCGATTGGTCTTCATTTCAAGTACCCTTTGCGGCGTAAGAAACTTCATTCCTTCAAAGTAGAAATAATTCTTTGGATCGTAGAGCATGTCCGGAAGCGTAATCTTATGATAGGGCATCTGACTTCTATGATCATCCACGTCCTCGATCTTATTTTCCACTTCCGTTGCATAATCTGTAAGAAAATCCAAATCTCCTGCCTGACGCAGTCCGCATACTTCTAAAACGGCGCTGGAATCTATGATAAATCTCGATTTGTCATAACCGTTTTTCTCGATCAGCTTTTTTAATTCCTTGATCTTATCATATACTCCGCGATATTTATATGGAGCCGCCCTGTTCAAAAAATCAACAGAATTGCAATTATACAGTAACTCCGCCATATCCACCGTTTCATTCCAATTATCGGAAATGTGGATCGAGTGATTTTCTATCTGAAAGAGTTCTCTGATCTGCCTCTTGATCTCAACGACCGAATCTATATCAATCGCTTCAAACAAATACGTCCTAACCGGCTGATTCTCCCTATAGCACGCATCCGCTTTTCCTCTCACACCTTGAAAGTGATCCTCTATCCTGCCTGTCCATGCCTGATGCTCATATATCTGTGTCATCAGATTGCACATACCTTGATAAGTCAGATACACATCCTGTGCGTACACGATATGACCGATGCTCCGCAGCCTGCTTTCAACTTCCTCCATCCTGCTCTTATCCGCTCTCGGCCACAGGCATGCCATATAACAATGATTCTTCAAATGCGCATATTGGATTGCCATATATCCCATACTCACATCACTCATCAAATATCTGCGGAAAAACGCATAGTCATAACAATTAACCCGTTTCCGTTCCGGAAAACGGATCACCGTGACTTTTTTATCATAATATGCCGCCGTCGATATTCTATGTGATCCATCTATGGCATCATCGTCCGCTCCAAGCGGAATCAGAGATTTCGAAGCGTCGAATCCTTCTCCTTTCATTTCTCCGATCAACTGATTCAAATCATCTATATATTTCGCGAACGAATCCTTTTCATCTGTACCAGGCTCCAAAAAACGCCCGCAGGAGAAAGCGTTGATATTATCACGGTAAACCCGATAACCACTACAGTTTTCCGAGAGTCTCTTTTCCTTCGCATCAATATACATCCACTTTGCCATGAGGTCAAACCGGTTATATTTAATCAGTCCCCTTGCGGGGAGCTCACAGATCTCGTAAGAGCGGCTCATATCGATGTGATAGTTATCAATCACATACTGCGTTATTAGATTAAACGGATATTCCTTCATTGGCTTGTTATCACTTTCTTTTTACAATTCCTCTAAACTTCCCTCTTAGTCCCACATTGCCAGCACCATTTGACCATGCTTTCTTTAATGTTCCTTCGATTTTCCATAATATGAACCAAAAACATTTCCCGCCGTTATCTCTTTTTCTCCCGCCTATCCCAATTCCCCATTGCATAACCGACAATAAAATGTGTTATAACTTGACAACCCCTTGACCTTATACGAGCATTTGAATACAGGGCTAAGCTCCTTCATCTGCTCCCACATTTTCTCATCAAATTCACGATCATAATTCTTCAACAGCATATGTGTCTGATATGTAATTCTCGTTGGCATTTTTTCCATCATCTGCCTGTATTGATTATTATTATCAATGATTTTCCTAAAGAACACATGAAAGAAATCGCAATCCACTGCCACATCTTCGTGCTTCCAATACGCCAGCAAATAACTTAATTGATCCATCAGAATCTCCTGCCCTGCTGGAGCCGCAATCCACCAATTACCATAGGAACGGCATTCTCTTAGTTGTGGCAACTGCTTAAAGACAAAAAATTGCTTAGTCATATAATCCGGTACATCCCCCGCAATATATACCGTGCTGTCAATCCACACTCCTCCATACATTGCCAGCGCCGACACTCTCACGACATCCGAAAAATGCGCCTTCCCGATTTTACCACTCCTATACTTTTCCCAAATATAATCGGGAAGGTATATGTAATTTCGTAAATTCTGTTCCGTTAATAAAACGATTTTTTCCCCGATCCGCTCCATAGATTTCAAACATGCTTGCACCACTGCCGGCACATCATCACAGCCTTGCAGCCACATTGTAAAAATAGCATCTTCACATTCTTGATTCCGTTTTAATATCAGTTTAGAAGGCAAGTGATTCCTGATCTCTTCAATCTCACTCTGATACCTGTCTATATAGTGGTATATCCTTCTTTGGCTCAACTGATCGTAAATATCTTCCCCATACTTTCTCTTTACTTTTTGAGAAAATCTGTCAATATCACAAAACCTCCCACGCTCCTCATCATATGTGCTCCGAATAATCTTATACTGCCACTCTTTCAGCCAAGGATACCAGCCCAGTTTATGGGATAAATGATATACCCCCCCCCGGATAAGATTCGGGATATTTCCGGTTTTCACAATGCTTATTTTCTTCTCATATGCTCTTTTTTGTGAACACCTAACATATTTCCACTGAAACGGAACGGAAACATCCTCCGGCTGGACATACCGGTATCCCATCCGTTTCATATAATGATCTAAATTTTTTAAGTGCTTGTCCTTACTTCCCAAGCAAACACCCAGTTTTTCCGCCATCTTATTCAATTTATCTATATACTGCGGATTCACTACATTTTTCTGAAGAATTGCATGATAAACAAGGGTATAATAATAATCTTCCTCCGACATCACATACCAATTTCCATTATCCGCCATCCTGCGTCTCGCCAAAATATCTCTTTCCCAAGAACGGTCATAGTAATTATCTCCCTCGTGCCGTAGATCGATTGGTATCGCTTTCCCCTCAATAAACGTTACAAAATGAATATCGTCTTCTGGTATCATTTTACAAAGAACCTTTGAAGCTTCTATGAAGCTATTAGTATCTTCACATAAAATATCAATATCCTCATGTCCCTCCACAAAAAAATCTTCTTTGTCCATATCTTCAAAGTTACGCATAATGACATATGTAACATTATTCTCATTTAATGCGCCGAAGAAATTCTGTACTGTATTCCACTGGAATATTCTCATTCTGGATCCCTCCCTTATCATCAATTTCCAGAAAACATCCCTCTTCAATCAAAATCTCCCAAAAGCTAATTTTTACCAAATAAATAACAATCTTGATCAAATTAGCTTCAAAAAATATCAGCATTACGCATAAAATTTTCTAATCAATTCACATATTTTCGCGATTTGATGATCCTCTAACGCTACACTAGAAGGAAGCCACAATCCCTTCTCTGCGATTTCCTCTGTAACAGGAAACTGCTTATCATATCCATATGCCGGTTCTGCATGAAGTGCCGGATAAAACGGTCTCGTTCCAACTCCATTGCTTTTCAAATAATCCATCAAACCTTCCCTGTTATCACACAAAATATCAATAAACCACGGAGTTGTATCCTTCAGATTAGTTGGTATAAGTTCGATTTGATCTATATCTTTCAGCAAGTTCTGATACAATTCAGCCATCTTTTTCTTCCGAAGAACACGCTCCGGTAATTTTTTCATTTGCTCAATTCCAATCACCGCCTGAATATCTGTAAATTTAAAATTCCATCCTTTTATTAAATAATGATCGCTCCCACCAGATACCCTTCCAAAATCTCTGATTTTCTTTATTTTGTCATAAATCTCCTCATCATCTGTAATCAACGCCCCTCCTTGACCAGTCGTGATAATTTTAGGTGCGCTAAATGAAAAACTCCCTATTTCTCCAAATGTTCCCAGATGCCTATTCCTTTTTCTACTGCCAAGTGATTGCGCAGCATCCTCAATTAAATGGATACCCCTTTCTTTGCAAAATGAAACATACCTGTCAATATTTTGCGGACATCTGCCATTTATGCTCACTAGTATAATCGCCTTTGTTTTCTTTGTGACTGCGGCAACCATACTATCGTAATCCAAACATAAATTTTCTCGCGAAACATCCGCAAATACAGCTTTTGCACCAATCAGTTCTGTAGCATTAGGCGTTGCGACCATGGTATAATCCGGGACAATCACTTCATCTCCTACTCCGACTCCGCAAGCCATGAGTGCTACAGAAAGCGAAATTGTACCATTCGTAACTACAGAGCAGTACTTTGCACCAGTATAATCTGCTATTAATTGTTCAAACTCTCTAGTCTTTTTATATTCCGTCACCCATCCTCCAGATTGCATATATTCATACAAAGCATCCCTTTCCTTTTCATCAAAAACCGGTTCCATTTGATTAATATAACTCATATTCCGTCTTATATGATGCTCACCATCATATCTCCTTTCTTCCCGCTCTGTTCTATTATACCTGTTTCGCAACTTCTACATGAAACGGATTTACCTCATCCGAACACCCCCTGCACACCTCACAAAATGTAGTGTGTCCTAAATTACTATATCCAAGCTCGTATTCCAACAATTCCTGCTTTGTAAACTCCCTATTAAAATCAAAGTAGTCGTTATCGCTTTCAGGAAACAACCCTGCTTTGACCGCCGCAAAATTACTGCAACAATAATATAATCTGCCCTTGTAGAAATTCCGGCAAAACATCGCACATTTTGAAAAATGTTTTGCCAGCTGCCCTTCATTCCTTGTTCTTGGAATATTAGTAGGAAATCCCATATCCAACCATTGCTCTCCCGTTCTTTTTACATCAACCATTACCCCATTTTCAATGCAAATCTTTGTGACCTTATCGATCTTGCTCATATAACCAATCGTACAAATATAATCGCTGATATCAATCATAACATGATATTTTTTGCAAACATCCAATACTTCCTGTTTTGGATATATCGTCCCATTCGAACCAATTCTAAATGATCCTATCTTATCCGCATACCGTAAGCATACATATTCAATATATTCTACTAAATTCGGATATAAAAGCCCCTCTCCTCCTAACACTTTAAATTTATATACAAAATCAACTTTGGAAAATAGGATGTCCGCATCCCTCTTCAGCTGCCCGATTGGGATATGCTCCTGCTTTTTAAAATAGGGAATGTATGCGATACATTTTTCACATTTCAATGAGCAATAAGAAGTCATAAAAATCTCAATTCTATCAATTGATATTTTATTCAATGCATACACCTCATAAATCATTGCAAAAACTTCCCCTTGAAAAAAACGGATATTTTCCTCAAATCCATAACCCTCAAACAGCTGTTTCACTACCTCATATTTATTTCGTTCAAAGGATGTGCATATTACAATAGAATTTGGATTTTGCGGAATGTCTACATCATTTATGACAGGAATATTCATCCCTTGAATTGTTTCCGAATACTCTGTCAATACCATGCCCTTAATTTGCTTTTTTACGTATAATATCCTTCCTATCCTTTTATAAAAACTTCTAATCTCCTTTTCAGTCCCAATCAAGTAAAAATCATTTTCCTCACGCATAAAAATAGATGCTACGCAATCTAGCTGATGCCCTCTATTTGTCCATTTCATATCTTTTATTGAAAAATTGCGCATGAAAATTCATCCTTTCCCGATCAATGTGTAAACAATCTATTCCACAAACTCTTTTTACTGTTATTGACTGCATTAGCTTCTTCAAACATATTCTTTAGATAGTTCGACCAAGTTGACATTGTTCTTCGCCTTGCCTTATCAAGGGGCTGTTCTATAATATTTATCAAAAAGTCCTCTAACAACTTATAAGTTTTCCCAATATAATCCGGATCGATCATTGCAGGGGCCGAAAGTCTGTCCAAATATTCGTTCTTATTATTATCAATCCGTATCACTTCTTCTATCATTTCTTTTTGACTGTTAAAATCGTGAGCACTAATAAATGCCTTCTGATTAAAAAATCGAGACGCTGTATCATCCCCCCAAAAAATAGGAATAGTTCTAGCCGAAAAACATTGAATCAGCTTTTCATCTAAATATCCCGGATTAAAACTATCCTGCAAAGCAAAGGAAAAGCGATAATCTTTTTGAAATTCCATTTTATTACTCACGCCATTAGGTTGTCCGATGTTATTTAAGTAACGCCCTCCTGATGCTACTAACTTATATTCTGACAACTTTCTAAACGTACTTTCTCTTATGGGATTTCCCTTTCCATTTGAACAAACCCATGCACAAAAACCTCTTCGATCATAATCCTCCTCCTTTACATTTTCATGTTTATGCAACATAAGTTCCACATCTTCCTTATATTTAGGATTCATTATCCAATTAGGAACTCTTATATAACGATCTGCAAATGAAAGATAGTCAAAAGCAATGGCATAATCATACAAATTAAAATCCGGAGTATAATTATCACCCGTTGTAAAAATGCGAATCGCATCATATTTTAAACATTCGTGCGAATATAGTGAGCAAAAAACATAATCTGGCTTATCAGAAATTTCAATATTATAATACTTTGACAAGATTTCCTGATAAATGTACTTTGCAGGCTCAAATCCTGTCCACCAATCTGTATAGGCTACCCTAATTGTCCTCATCATACCCTTTCCCCTATCGCTTTGATCTAATTCCACTTTTCTCATTTCGAACAATCTCAAAACACACAAATTAGCGTATAAAAACTAAAGCTGTCCCATTCCATCCAAGTCACAATCAAATAACAATAGTTTCCAGCAGGTCGCACATCCAACTTAATCCACAAAAGCACTTACCCGCCAAGCATTAAAGTTTCTAAGTCATCGATACCATATTTCCCCAAATTAAAAAAATGCGCTTTTTCATATTCTTCACCCAAAATGACAGCCGCCGCCGTCCCACTTGTTCTCCCCGCTACTAAATACTTACATTGCGACAAACCGATAATGGACGCTATATAAACCAATGTATTTTCGATTAAGTTTTCTTCATTTTCTTTATATTCAGCTAAGTATTTACCGTCTGTTGCCTCATACCGCATTGCTTTTGGTAAGATAAGTAAATCGCCATAATACTCAAGAAATTGGTTGCTCATCTTTTTATCCTCCGTAACCAGAAAAATCTTTGAACAGTTATATTTATTCAAAAATTCCTCTATCTTTTCTCTCAACTCATTAAAATTTGGCTGCACCGGATGCTCTGCAGGTTTTAGGTTCGCATAATCTGTTCCTCTTGCTAAAACCCCTAATATTTTTTCACCCTTATATGGTAATATATACTGCGCCATAAATCGATTTACATATACTTGTGTTTCCTTTGATAATCGTACATGCTTCTTCACAAACTCTCTCCAATACCGAATTGCATCCTTGTTTGTAAAAAAATCCATATCCAAACGAGGGCGGGTGGATGATTGCTCACACTCGATTATCTGCACCTCATTCCAATTTTCAACTTCATTCAATACGATTCCTTCTGGCTGCTCGAAGAAATTTTCCCAAGCGTTATTATTTATATCTTTTTTATATTGATTATCTCCTGTCATCAAGTCCACAATAGGTACGATATTATTACGATAACAGTAATGCATTCCCCCTAAAGCAGTAATAAAAAAAGAAAAAAGACCTAGATTATGACCTTCTCGTCGAATAATTCCATATTTAATCTTACTGTCATTATGCATTTGTTTCTTTTTAAGAATCATCCAAAGTCTCCGTTTTACAGCTTTTACTAATTCTATTGGCGAGTATTCTCTATTATAATAAAGCCGCCTGATTGTTCTCATCTTGTTTTTCTCCTAGCGTTTCGATTTGATTCAAATATATGCTTCCCCAATACTTTCGCTCCCATTTAATCTCACTCTTCCTATTTCGAACAATCTCAAAATAAATATTCTGGTCCGGATGGTCATAACTTCTTCCCGCCCCAAAAGAATTAACCATATAAAATTCAAGCACAAAATAATACTTTCCCTCTACTAAATTAGATATATCAAATTCAAATATAGCTTCGTTCTTTGTATTGCTCCCCCCATTCTTAAATGACTTAGACTGTGCCATGCCTACAGGGGTAGAGTCAGCATACTTGACTGGTATATACAAATTTAGAAATTTCTCATCGATATTAGAAAACCACGATATTTTAAACCGAATTGTATTAACATCTTCATATATCGGTACTGTACAGCCAAGAAATTCAAAGGAACTAATCCGTATATCTCTTCCATGATCCATGCTTGGTCTCTTAATCGCACCCAGTTCATAGAATCGTTGCATTTGACTGTTTTCTTTATCCATATATATAGATATTGCTTCCTCTACATTACCGTCAAAAACCATCTTTCCTCTATTTAATACAATACATCTCGTACATAATTGCCTGATTGTACTCATATTATGACTCACATACAAAACCGTTTTTTCCTCATTTTTAGAAGAATCCCCCATCCTCCCCAGACACTTCTCCTGAAACTTCATATCCCCTACCGCCAACACCTCGTCCATAATCATAATATCCGAATCCAGATGCGCCGCCACCGCAAACGCCAGCTTCACATACATTCCCGACGAATATCTCTTTACCGGTGTATCAATAAACTGCCTGCATTCCGAAAAGTCTATAATTTCCTCGATCTTTTCGTTAATCTCTGCCTTCGTCATTCCAAGGATCGCACCATTCATATAGATATTCTCCCGCCCTGTCAACTCAGGGTGGAATCCGGTTCCTACCTCAAGCATACTGGCGATCCGTCCGTTAATACAGATTCTCCCTTCCGTCGGTGCTGTCACACGCGATAATAATTTCAGCAGGGTAGATTTTCCTGCCCCATTAGCGCCAATAATCCCAACTGCTTCCCCCTTTTTTACCTCAAAGCTGACATCGTCCAGCGCATAAAAGGTCTCACCAATTCTGGTCTGATCCGTCCCGATCACTGTGTTGGGATCCTCTTTCCCCCGCTTTCTTGCCCACCAGCTCTGCAGATCCGCAGTCAATGTTCCGCCGCCAATCGTTCCCAAACGATATTGCTTTTTCAGATTCTCCACTCTAATCGCTATATTTGACATCCTCAAGCTTTCTCCTACACTGTATCCGTGAATGTTCTTTCCACTCTGTTAAAGAGCAGTATACCAACCAAAAAGACTCCTGCCGTCGCACACATGCTGACCAGCCAATAAAATCCTTCAAAACTTCCGATCCCCAAAAGCGCATACCTATAATTCTGTATGATCGCGGACATTGGATTGATTAAAATCAATGCCCTCAACACTCCGCCAACCTCCGACATCGGATATACCACAGGCGTTAAATACATCCACAAGTTCAGTCCAAATCCAACCAGTATCGTAAGATCCCGGTATTTTGTCGTCAATGACGATACAATGATACCCACGCCCAAACCGAGCAAGGCTGTCTGGATCATCAAAAGCGGTATGATAAAAACCGTGGTATTTATAGGAATCTCATATCCCCTGCACATGTATATGACCATTGTAATGATGCTCATCGCAAATATGATAATCATATTTAGCGCAGAATAGATCACCGATGAGATTGGCATGGTAAGCCGCGGGAAATACACCTTCCCCATAATACCCGCATTCGCTACAAACGTAGAAGACGTCGCATTTACACAGGTAGAAAAGTAATTCCACAGAGTATACCCACACAGATAAAATAGAAAATAGGGCACGCCATCCGATCCGATACCGGCAATATTACCAAATAGAATCGTTGACACAAACGACGACAGCAGCGGCGCAATGATAAACCACAAAGGTCCCAATATTGTCTGCTTGTACTGTGCAGAAAAATTTCTTTTCACCAACAAAAAAATCAGGTCCTTATATCGAAAGACTTCTTTTAATCCAAGTTCATACCATTTCCTGTTCGGAGTGATTATAACATCCCAATCATTTTCTTTTTCAGGCATAACATCTCCTTACCTTTTTTGAGCTTTCTCAGTAATACACCCACAAATTTTGCTTTCTTATCAGTGTATATCATATATCTGCAATATTTTTGCGGATTTCGATTCAACCTCCGATATCCCTCACAATCTTTAAGGATCTCGCCATAGTCTCTGGCATAGTGTTTGAAGGACTCTCCAATCCATTGGCAGGTGTCAGTATATCCCTCCGAAATCGATATACTGACAAATTTCCAATGCAGATATGACAGCAATTTCGACGCCGCGCAGTTGTACTCTCTATCCAGACTCTTTTCTTTCATAAACTCTATTCTATCCAAATATCCGTCAATCGCATCCTGTATCATCCTTCGCGTCTCCATATGCATAATGCTGTTCTTTCGCTGCACATAGTAGTATAATGCTGTATCCATATAAGTAACCTTAGAACAATTATACAACTCCTTATGAATCACATACACATCTTCGTGAACACGCCCATCCGGATATTCTATTCCGCGCATTACGCTATTCTTATATAATTTATTCCACTGCACCACCGTGGCAATATCGTCCTCATCAGACAACCTGATAAAAACGTCCCTTCCCTCCAGGCATGTATATCCGCCCTGTAAATGTTCGTTACTCGGAAATCGGAAATCTTCCAGTTCCCCTTTGTCAATCTTACAAATTTCTGATACTACCATATCCGAATCTGTCTCTACCAATCTTTCCAGCATTCGCTCATACATCGTTGGATGAACAAAATCATCACTGTCTACAAATGCAATATAGTCTCCTGCCGCCGCCCTTAAACCGACATTGCGCGCAGAAGATAGACCTCCATTCCTCTTATGGATCACGTGAATCCGGCGGTCTTTTTGCTTATAATGATCACAAATATCACCGGAAGAATCCGTCGATCCATCATCTACCAATATAATCTCCAGATTTGTATATGTTTGGGAGACAACGGAATCCAAGCATCTTTCTATATATTTTTCCACATTATATACCGGGATAATAACACTGATCAATCCGTCTGACATTTTCAGTCCACCAATCGCAATACTTTCTTGATTCTCTGTATCCGCTGTTCCCCCAAAAGATCACGCACCATTCGAGCCGCCCGGTTCAAAGTCTCTTGTTTTTTAGTTGTATAGCGGTAATACCAAATCACTTTTGCCACTTTCCCATCCAACAGATATTGAAAAAAACGCCGCTCCTGTTCTAAGGGAATTTTCTGAATAACAGCCTTAACAGGAATCCTAAAATGAGAATCCTTGGAAATATTCTTCATTTTATTCATGATCTCCCTACATGTTCCGTACCGATGATGCTCGTTTCCCGCACACCGTCGCAAATAATTATACAAGATCAAGCTGCTCTCCAGATCAAACGTCTCTTGGATCGACTGTCCATATCGCCGATATACTTCCCGTGCCACGCTTAGCGTATATGCTGTCTTCTCATACTCCATCGAGTCAAAGCGGATAGACGTGGACTGGGCGTTTCTGCGGTAATGATAAAAGCACTTATGTGTAATAACAACTCTTTTCGCCGTGATAAAAGGAGGATATGTATACACCAAATCCTCCCATAAATGAATATGCAGCGGCAATTTGGTCACAAATGGTATCAATAATGCTCTGCGATAAATCTTATTACATACACTCATAATAATCCCAACGGTGTTTTGCTCCCTATGAAAAAGCATATTTGCACATAAGTTTTCCTTCTCCTCTCCCGCATAAAGCCCCTCCGGCAATAGATCATGGCTGATCTCCTCTGATTCATTTCTGATAAATCCACTTGTAATAATATCCGCTCTGTTCTCCAACAAAAGCCCATACAACGTTTCATACATGTCCGTATCAATCCAGTCGTCACTGTCCACAAATGTGATATATTCACCCTTTGCTGCCAATATCCCATCTCGGCGGGCATAACAAGCGCCTTCATTGGCTTTCCGGATGACACGGACACGGCTGTCCTTTCGCGCATATGCATCGCAGATCCGTCCTGAATGATCAGTAGAACCATCATCCACCAGTATGAGCTCCAATTCCGTATACTTTTGCTGTAAGATACTCTCAACGGACGCGGCCAAATATTGTTCATTATTGTACACCGGAACGACTACCGATAATAATTGTTTTTCTTCCAACTTCTGCTCCTACTATTTAAAATTTCTGCGCCGAATCAATCGCAGGACTGCTCGGGGTACTTTTAGCACCTTTTCTCCCACCTGATATTCAAAAGAACTTTTTAGACGACAATCCGTTCCTGAACGCAACGTATTCAACAGCATGGTCAACACCAGATCGTCCGGTTGCCTTTTTGATGTCTCAACCTCCTGTCGGGAAAGCTCCGCCAAAATTTTTCTCCATTTCGCTGTATGATCATATCTGCAAAGCTCGGTAAAACTTTCTTTTGCTTCATCCTCCATTCTGCAACGCAGCGTGACATCAAGAAGCACTTTGCATAGTTCTGCGGCCATCGTCCTGATGTTGCCAATCTGCACTGTCTTGATCCCCTTGCCATCCTTTCCTAACGACAGATACGGCAATGAATACATCACATATGCTCTTCCATATGCTTTGCTTTCTACTAAGACAGTCGGATATCCTTCCCTTACCGAGGTCATCAGCACTACAGCGCAATTCCTGTAGTACTCTCCCACCTCTGTCCGGTATCCATAAAAATGCACGGAATCCTCAATTGCTAACTCTTTGCAAAGCCGCTTTGCATTTTCCTCATCCGGCGCGTCCCCTTTTCCTACGACATCAAGTTCCGCATCCGGTATCTTTTTCTTTACTTCTGCAAATATTCTTAACGCATCATTGAAACGTTTTACCGGAGCGATCCTGCCGATCCAAAGGATATGGCGGTTTTCACCCCCGCTGTGGTCAGGATGGACTTCTCTAAGCTCCTTTGCAATGGGATTCGCCAGCTGCGTCACATTACATCCACACAATCTATAGAATTGCTCATCTGTATCTGATAATGAGATTATCTTGTCGGCTAACGCAAACACGCGGTTCAAAGCCAGCGCATAATCACTGGCACCCGTATAGACTGCCGTGAAATGATTATGCGTATAGATTACAAACGGAATATGATGGGATTTTACTAATAACAATTCCCACAATACCGCATCGCTTTCCCACCTGTTCTGAATAAATATGTCCACCCTCCCGACACAAATCTCACGCTCTAACTTATGCAGTCTCGCCTGCATATCATCGGCAGCCGGGAGAATAACTCTCCGCACTTCTTTGGGATAATCGTAGTCCTGCGGAGTTTGTTCCTCATCCGTAAAGAGAATTACTTTATAATTCATATCTGTCCAAATATACAGCAGACTGGAGAGTACTCTTTCCACCCCGCCGTTGTACATACGGCGATACGCCACCCCGATTGTCCTTATCGTATTTTCTTTCCTTCGCAAAAGCTCCCTATGACATTCATAATATTCTAAAACCGCAGATAGATCATTCTTTTTATACATCTTATAGATTGCATCGGCAAACTCTGACATATCATCGCACCATCCTTATCCACGCTTTCAAAATCTGTATCACAAGACCAATGTCTTTTTGATATAATTGCTCTCCATAACATATATGCGCCAGATCGTTCAAACGCCCTTTATTAATCTTTCTAATACAATGCCAGCCTTTGGGGAAATTCAGTTTTTTCAAATCCGTGATCGCGTTAATGACCGTAAGATAATCCTGCGCCTTTCTCAGATCAAAGCTTGTCCCTGTGATCGATGTATCCCTGCAGCGTCTTTGGTAAAAGCGTTCTGGCAGGTACATGACTCGCTCTGCCAGCATCATAATATGGCAATGAAACTCATTATCTTCGAAATATACCCGCGGAAGAAACTGCACATCATTTTTTATCAAAAACGAACGCAGACAATACACAAGCCAGGCAGGCGGCTGATAGATTCCCCTCTGATAACATTCACCGATAAAATCGATTCCGGAACATACCGCATCCCTGTCTCTGTACATTTCATGTCGGTCGTAGTCTTTTGGATATATGATCCGCCCACTTTTCGTATCCTCAAACGCCAAGGCATCAAACAAAAGCACATCCAGCCGGTTTTCTTCCGCATACCGATAACATATTTCCAACGTATCTTGCAGAATGTAGTCATCGGAATCCAAAAAATATACATATTTTCCGGTTGCTCTTTTCAATCCAACATTTCTCGTATACCCCAGACCATGATTTTCTTGTGACAATACGACCAGGTCAGGATACCGCTCCTGCATTCTTAACAGAATCTCATAACTGTTATCCGTCGAACCATCATTGACGGCAATTACCTCAATTTCCCGCAAAGTCTGATGATAGACACTCTCAATACACTCCTCCACATATGCACTTGTATTATAGACCGGTATGATTACAGACGTCTTGATCATATGCCCTCCGTATGACAGTTCCCGCATGATATTCCATCCTTCAGGGAACCGTCTGCCGCAATGTGCTTTCTGAATTACCGTCTTATTACATATCTTCTGATTTTCTCCCTTACACCGCGGCAGCTTTCCACCAGCCCAAGTTCGTAATTTTTTCCCCACATTGTTTTCTTACTATTCCGGCGATATTTCTCTTCTTCTGTGGAAGCAAAGATGTTATCGAAAAAACTCATAATTTTCACTTCATAATTCAGTTCCGCCTCGCGCCCCGGAATGAAGATCGGCTCCTTCGCAATCCTTAAATACTCCTCGACATGTTCATCCAAATAAAGGATATACTCAATACACGCGCCCATGGTTGGGAATTTCGTTACATCAATAAATGCTTTGGAATTAAAATCATTCTCAACATAATTTCCTCCATAATAAATCGGCACGCTCCCAGATGCCCATGCCTGCACGATCTTCTCCGTAACATATCCATCCATGATAGAATTTTCGAATGCGATCGTGAATTTATACTGTTTCTGAAACTCCACCTTGTGTTCCACATTTTTACCATCCGGCATGTTGTTCAAATATCTGCCTGCTGAATCCACTCTCTTTCTTGCAGACAATTTCCTAAAAAATGCTTCCCTCTCCGGCATTCCGTCCCTATTTGACACAATAAAATCGCAAAATCGCTCTTTTCCTAAATAGAACTCATCCGGCAACTCATGCTTATGCTTCGCCATTTCAAATTGCTCTGTTTCTAAGGCATACAAAGGTACCCTCAAATATCTATCGCCAAAGCTGATTCGGTCAAATCCCATCGCGTAATCATAGACATTAAAATCCGGTGCGACCGCCTCGCCTGTATAAAAAATTCTGGGACAATCATATTTTAAATAATCATGTCCAAAAGGTCCGCAGATAACATAATCAGGATTCTCATTATCCGTAACAATGTCATACTTTTTTTTCAGCATTCTGACCAGACGAAACCAGTCCGGATTAAAACGATCCCACATATCCGCGTATGCAAACCTGATGATTCCCATTGTCACTTCCCTTGTGTTATTCACCCCGCTGCAAACAGTCCCTGTTTAGCAGCCTCATTCACATTAAATAGGTTTATTTTAGTACAAACACTACTTCCCATAAGAACATTTCCCGCTGACGCCCATCTTTTTCATAAAGAACTCCACACCTGCAATCGCACAAATATAATAGTTGTACACAAAGTGTAGCAAAAAGTCCGGATGCCTATACTTAATCGCCAATCTTATCGAATCAAATACCGGACCAATCACAGACAGCGAATATAAGATAAATAGCAGCTTGCGCTTCCGCAATTTTTTACTGTACCGTGCCTTCAAACTATATCCTGATTGTTCTATATGATTTAGATTCGTATAGATTTTGAACCGTTGCTTTTTTAAGTATTCTCTAAACGATGCAGCGGAATAGTGGATAATATTATCATTGGGTATCATGCCTGCTTTATGTGTTGCATTTATCATCTGCATAAATATCGACGTGGCAAACTCCTGAGTCGTTACCCTGTCCCCATACAATTCCCTTGCCTTTTTCAGGCTTACCATAGTACAGCCGCCGTCCCCTATGGGTACAATATCATTTTCCGTATATTGATACACATTCCCTTGTTTTGACCTTCTGATTAAATGGCGCCGATTCTGTTCCACACAAGAGTATCTTTTTTGATAAACGATATAGCTGAACGGATCGGATACCATATTCAAATATGCGCAGCACAAGCCGCATCCTTGCCCGGGAACGAGTTTATCTGTTATGAAACAAAACACATCCGGATTATTGGCAAAAAATTTCATTCTATCAGCCAATTGCTCTTTACCGCACCACACCTCGTCGGAATCCTGCTCAATGACATACTCGCCATGCGCATATGCAAAACCGATCCTTTTTGCTACCTCCGGCACCTTTTCCGGATTTTTCAAAATAATCGCACCATATTTTCGGGCAATTTGAACGGTTTCATCGGTTGAACCGCCATCTATCACTAATATCTCTATTGCATTTTGGTCTATTGTCTGCTTTCTGATAGACCGCAACGCCCGCTCTATAGTCTTTTCTGAATTGTAAGCCGGCATCACTATTGTTATTTTAATATTCTGCATAAATTTCCGTTCCCTTTATAATCCATAATGTCTGTGGGCCTCCTCAAATACAAAAAGCTACCAAACTAACACACTGAGACGCTATTTCAACCCATTCCACATCAGCACACAAAGACTCTCGCTTTCTTTCCAATACATTTATCCAATACAAACGCTGTCCCTATGCATATCAAATATATAACACTGCTTTGAACAGTCCCATTTACGCGTCCAAATAAGCCGCCACAAAGTTCGCCTACTAACATATGCATGCAATACACCCCAAAAGAATATCTTGATAAAAACGAAACAACTTTATTTTCCGGCAATGGTACAAATATAAAGAAGCACGCAAGTGTCACTCCGCATAAAAAAATTCTCGTTTCTTGCCAATATCTTATCATAGACAGATCAAATATTTCAGATAACACATTAACAAAAATAAACATCATCAATGCATATGTCCATGTGCCTTTTCTTGCAATCTTATCTTTTTGCAATGACAACATAAACCCTGCCACTGCAAACAAAACCATTCCCGAAACCCGATTAAAGGTACACCTCGCCTCCAACAGCAGCGACTCCGTGAAAACTATATCATTCATACCTGTAACCTGCCAGATAAACGCTATTATCGCGACCACCAGCATTACTCTCTCTGCTGTCTGTATGTCCCACCTCTTTTGCAAACAAAATATACACCATAATAGCAATGTTATATATATCTGCACCACATTAAACCAAAACACGGCATTGTTTTCCCCACTGTTTCCAAATAGCAGCTCCAGTAACAGTGCTCTGATCAACAGTTTTTTTCCCAAAACACTTCTAATAATAAAATATATCCCCCCCCAGACGCAAACGGGTACATACAGTCGTATCATTCTTTTCTTTAATCCAATAGCATTAAGTTCCATATAGACATTGGCTGTAAGAAAAAAACTAACAAACATAAATATTGGAACAGCCATACTTTTCAATAAAAAACTTCTGTCTAATATATTATTAAATCCATTAAAATGAATGCAAACCACCAAAAACGAACAAATCATCCTTGCGTAATCTATTCCCACATAATGCTCCGCTTTTATAGTCCTCAACCGCCTTTCTGTCACTTTCTTTTTATGACTCAACAATCCTGTTATTGCGATAAGCATCTTGAACGTTTAATCTTCAAATTCACACACATACATATAATCCAAATCCACTGCCCTGACCGGCGCTTTATACTTTTCACACATCTCCTCATAGCTGCCATATGCAATATCGTTCAGCCCATAATTCAACAATCCCATATCATCCCAACCAACAACCATATATTTTATTGCTGCATCCTCCCCATAAAGCTGCTTAACCGTCCACTCATTAGGGTAAAAAAGAATCTCTCCCTCCGTCATCGCAGATAGCCGCGGGTATAGCCAATATGGTGCAACTACATAACCATCTTTTTCCGCTCCCCACTGCCTAAGGTATCCTATTGCCGCTTCACAATCCTCTTGATAACTGTATCTCACCTTATATAGCCATACCGGCTCCATTTGACAGATACACAACGCTGCGACAAGCCCTGCAAAAAAGGATTTTTTATACTGTATCCGTTCCAAAATTGGTAGGAACATTCTTAGGAAACTTCCAATGTTCCTACACAACAAAATAGTCAAAATCGGGACAAATGCGGTATAATATCTCATAAGGTCTTTGTATAATGCATTTTCTGTAAAGATAAACAAGCATGATAACACCACAAACGCCCATGCCAAAACTTCATCTATCACGCCATATCCGTTCTGTTGTGCCTTTCCCTTTACACTGTATAAGATAATCTTTGCAACCACCACGTAGCCAATGACTACAAACCCAATCCGTACTACAAAAAGAACAGAGTAAAGACTAATGATCGGACGATTGGAAAGGTCAATATTAAAAAGCAACATAATGGTCTTAATATAATTTGTAATATGTAAAAAAATGTTGTCCAGCGACAGCCAATTTGTTGCCCCATAAATCGTCCCATAGGCAGATTCTACCCCTGTATCACTCCACAACTTTTCGAAAAAATCTCCCGGCAATATGCGCGTCAACAACATTATTCCAACGCCCACACCCAGTAAAGGCAACATATATTTTCTTGTTTTATCGCTATATAAACCTCGCAGTAGCAGCACAATCAACATGGGGACTGCAAATATAACATAATATATCAAGTCCGTGAACAGAAGTGCATAAACAACCACAATAATTCCAATACCGCCAATAATACTTTTTCTTTTTCTTACATGTGTATCCCAAAAACATTGCAACACAATCAAACTAATTAAAGCCCAAATAATTGGCATGGCATGATAATTATACGGAAACGGTCTTATTAAATCCGTACTATCATATACCAAAAAATCCGAAGCCTCCCGTAACGTATGAATCAATACACAAAAAAAAGCCCACAACGGCAACAAAAACCAACGATTTTTACCACGCTTCTGCGTCAGAGAAAGATACAAGCTCAATCCCAGTATAACTGTATAGGTCATGGCAGATGCCAGCCTACTGGCAAAATAAGACATCCCTCCTACTAAAACTGATAAACACATAATGCCATCAAAAATAATATTATCATGAGAATATGAACATTTATTTGTCAATATCAGATACCAATGTTGCGTTGATGCCAAGTCCTCTGCATGTGGTACAAAAGCGTGGAGAATACCATAATAATAGATTCCTCCCAAAACGACTGCTATGGTGCACACTACAAAAAACAAAATCCTCTGTCTGCGAATAACTATTTTTTTCATCGTTATCTCCCTTTTTCCAGTTTATTTGTAAAAGTATAGATGTAATCATACTCTAACTGCTTTATACAGGTATATCCAAAGCTCTCCAACAATCCATTGACCTTTTTATAATAAGGGGCACCAATCTCAACAAAGATGACCGGTTTATTTTTGCATATTGTTTGTTCCCCCCCCAGTAACACCTCATATTCATATCCCTCAACATCAATCTTAATGAAGTCAATTTTTTCCTCTATATTCAAGTTGTCCAATGCATCCATGCAAAGCTCTCCATCTGTCAGCGCCTCCACTCTAATTCCGCCGGAATTCTTGGCATCCCAGTGTGTAATTGATGCTTGACCTGCATGCGCGCCTAATGCAATATTTCTACATAGTACTCTGTTTTCCAAATGATTTAACTCAACATTTTTCTTTAATATCTGATATGCATGCAAAACTGGTTCAAATGCATATACTTTTTTTGCATCGCACTCCACGCAAAAAAAGCATGTATGATTACCGATATTAGCACCGATATCCAAAACACATCCTTTTATGTACGGTACTGCCTCCTTCAGATGGTGAATTTCAAAATAGTTTTGCTCCAAATAGATCTTATTTTGAATCATATCACCATTACGTAAATCTAAATCTGGCAGCCAAAATTTTACCCCTCCCCCTGCACTTTTCACTTCGAAAATAGAATCCTCTTGCTTTATACGTTTAATTTCCCTATCCGCCCGGCTATTATAAACAAAGTTCAAGGGTAATATCATAATTGCCTTCACCACAGCTTTTATCCTTTTCAGCCCATTGAAACGCCAAACTTCTCTTAGCGTCTTATAGCTCTTCGGATTTCTATCATATACTTTTGAAATAATCTTTATTATATTCATGACATCCTCCCATTAGCAAAACTTTTTCTATTTGTAAATTCCCTTATCGACCATCTCCACATGGGAGTACTTTCCATGATTCCAAATCAACGCAGTATACCAACCATTATTCATTGAACCTATAAATGAATCACACTGTGAAAGAATATATGTATTTGTCAGATATTCCAATATCGTCTGATATTTTGTGCTGTTCTTACAAACATTTTCAGCAAATCCTTCTTTTTCACTATAATTTTTAAATCGAGTTGCATGTGTATAATATACATTTGGAAATCTGTTTCTAAAAAAATCAATTGTCTCTTCTTCATCCGAGTTGACAAAAATAGCCATTTCACGCCCTTTATGCCGCCAGATAGTCAAACGTTCTTCCAGCATCTCCGCTATCTCCTCGGGTGATGCCTGTACATAATGACCAATTACCCTCTTTTTCAATTCAGCCCCCCTTATTGGCACGCCGATTAAATCGACCCCCGCCGGTATGTCTTTTTTAAGTGTTTGATATACATTCTGTATATATTGTTCTGTCTCCTTATTAAACGGACAAAGCTCCGCCATCTCGCTCTGCCACTTTAAGGTATCCTCATCTCCTGAATAGTTGGCAAAATGCTCATTTCCATCAGAAAGGATCACATTCTTGCTAGAATAAACCTCCGCTAACGAATACCTTTTGCCAGTTTTCTTGTCCAATGGCTGCTCAAAAAAGTACTCCCACACATTCGTCGTCCCCATGACCGGCCCTTTCTCCTGATATAGCGTTTCATAATTTTGCATATCAATAATTGGTATCCAGCCGCAATCATAAGCGTGCTTCATGTAGCCTAAAACATAGTTATAATTTGCCAAAAAACCCGTTGCGGGCGGATATAGCCGTATTACATAAAATGTCTGATTGGGATTTGCCTCGCCAAAAGATTTCTCGCACTCCGGCATCCGTATTTTTTTATAGGTGTCCCAAAGCCATACACTTGCCCGAAACAACGGGTAAGGCGCTTTTGTTAATAACAACTCATGCAATTTTGTAACAAAAGATGATCTCATTCCCCACCTCCGGTACCAACAGCCACACTGCTTATTTACTTAAAACTACGATGCCTCGTCACATAACTAAGCACGTTTTAAGCGCTGCATCACACTGCGAAACTCTTCCGTATGATGCATGACTACAAGGAACAAAAGCGGCGGTATCATTAAGCAGGCTAGTACTTTCATTGCAAATTTCCACGCAAAAGAATCCGGCATCACCAAATACAGCATAAAAATAGCAAGTCCAGACCCAGCCATCCATGCCATATTCTTTGCCACAATTCGAAAATACTCTGTTCCCGTTTGTTTAAAATATTTTTTTATTACAATCCTTCCCTCGAATGGAATACCCAAAAACATGATTGTAACAATTGTCGCTGAAACTACGCCCTCAATCCCCCAAAAATAACCCATAATAACATTCAAAAGCAGATTGCCCGCCATTTCCAGAACCACAAATTTTTTCCCTTGATTCCATATCCCCGCAGTCTCCCGTATCATTTTGAATGTGTCGGTTATTCCTAGCAGATAAGAATAAAATGACATCAAAAATGCGGCTGCCACAGAAAGCAAATATTCCTCGCCAATCCAAATCACAATAAAATCCTGTATCAGGCAGAAATAGCACACCGCAAACCACCCCGACACAAATAGTTGTAAGAAAACCAGTTCCTTATATACAAGATAATTATTATCACGCTCCTGCAAAGCAATATAATTTCCCAGAGATGGTGTGACCGCGCCAACAAAAATCCGTCTTATCGTTATCGGAATAACTAAAACGGAATAATAATTCTGATAATCAGCGACCGAAACCAGTCCCATCATTTTGGAAATAATAATACTATCACATGCATTTCTGCTAATATCTCGAAGCCGGTATATGCCTACACCAAGCATATCCTTTCCTATCTCCCACAAAGCTTGGGCCTTGCCATGCTCCCCTTTCCGGCATACATACTGCGGATACTTTTTCTGTGTCATATAATAAATCAGAGCATTGAACATAACGCTGCACAGTGATAACAAAATGACATATGCATAATAATTTCCTCGGACGATACACACCATCTGCAGAATATAAGTACACACTAAACAGATGCTGTTTACCATTGCCTCATAATCCTTGTGCTGATCAGCCAACAAAATCAATTTCCGGTAGGCAAGAGGCGTATAGCTGAAAACAGAATTCAATAGATAACCCAAAAAAACCACATAAATGTTCACATTTTCTGGTTTTTCCCCTGAAATCATCTGTCCAAGAAACGGAGTTATAATTAGCCCCGCGAATAAAATTGCACTTCCGATTGCACAATACACCGTCCGGTATTGTCCAAGTAATTTGCATACTTCATCAGAATTGTTTGTGGCAATAGGTTTATAAAGCCGATAAACCATTGCGTCCGTCAAACCAAATTCCGCAGCATTCAGCACATATAACACAGAAACGCACAAGCTATTCAGTCCCAAACACTCACTACCCAGATAGTGGATCATCATTGTTCTGATCAGAAATGGAAATATCATTGCAATTACATTTAATATTCCCATCCAAATCATATTATTCTTTATATGTTTAATATATATACTTGCCATTTTATTTTCACACTCTATATTCCATACGCCCGTGCAAATTTCCAACAGTATCCACAAATATCAGATTTTCTTTTTCCCATCATAGCTTTTCATCCTTGGCTTAATGCCTGCCATTTTGATCATCCCCTGCCAGATAATTTGTATCACAACATAAAAAGAAAAAAAAGGATGCAACAAGTAAACCGGATTTCTTCTGATGACCGCCAACCATATTCCATGCATCAGCGCTGGTATGATCAACAACGCGTAGGGCACAAAAAAATAACGTTTTATTTTTAGTTTCTTTTGATATTTTAACCTCCCACTTACTCCGCTCTCCGCCATTTCAGGAAAATGGATATTATTACATACACGCCATCTTAACTTTGGCAGATACGCCCTTATAGAATCCGCAGAATAATGCAGCAACGCATCTTCCCTCATGCATATTACGACTGTATCTCCCTTTTCCAACATCACATAAAATAAATGCGTCATCACCTTTCCGTCCGTATAAGCATGCGGTATTTTTGAAAAATAGCTATTGTCCAGCATCGTTCCAAGGCAACACAGCTCTATGATTGGCTCTTTTTTCCTCCCTGCAAAATCTACGCAGATGTAATCCTCCTCTACTCTGATCGCTCGGTAATACTTCAGTAATAACCGCTCCAGACATTTATCATACTTCGAAAAATTATATAAAAAAAGCGAAAATGGATCTCCATATTCTGAAATATACTGGTTAATACGCGGGTACCCCTTGGGTCTCTTATAGCCGCTTCCCAGTACAACGTGACACTGGGGATTTTGTCGAAAGGCTGCGACCTTCCTGCTGATACTTCGGCGGTTTTCCATCACCTCATCATGATCAAGAAACAGGACATATCTTCCTTTCGCCTCCTGAAGCCCCAGTAGCTTTGCGTGTACCGGTTCCGTTTTAGAATTATGCAACACAATGCATCCGTTCTTCTGAGCAAGTGCACATGTCTCATCTGACGAACCTCCATCCACAATAAGTACTTCTATACTTTCTTGTGGATAGTCCTGACTACGGACTGCTTTCAGTACTTTTCCAAGATGCTTCGCGGAATTATATGTAGCAATAATAATGCTAACCAACTCACATTCTATCATTCCATCTCCTTCTTTCACTGTGCACGAGTCACTCTTTCTATCAACGCATTGATAATAGGGCGGTTGTTTTCCCACCGAAGCGTATCCGCAAACCGATGGGCACGCGTCCGGAGTCTTTCATATTTTTCGATATTGTCAGCAGCTTCGCGCATATAATGCACAAGCTCATTCACTGTATTATACTTGCACAAATATCCCGTTTCTCCATAAGATACCGCATCCCTCAATCCCGGAGAAGAATATACGATACTCGGCGTTCCCAAATATCCTGCTTCCGATATAATAATTCCCCACCCTTCCCGAACCGACGGGCACACTAAGACATGGGCGCGCTGCATTAGGTCGTACTTCTGCTCCTCGGGTACGAATCCCCAGAAAACGACATCGCAGTCTTCCTCGTTTCCATAGCTCAGACCGTATTTACAGCAAATCGGAATCAATACCTGCTCTAAATACGGTACGTCTGTTTTTCCAACAATCCATAATCTGGCATTCGTATTCTCCTTTTTATACTCCCCAAATGCCTCTACCGTATCATCAATTCCTTTATACTTTGCATACCTTCCACAATAAATAAATGTCATTTCCTTTTCTTTTTCAAGAAAGTGTTCTCTCTCAAAGAGCTGCATCGGAAGCCCGTTTGGCACAATTACAATTTTGTTTTTATCAAAACCAAGTTCTATCAACTCTTGCTTTGTAGATTCCGACACCGTGATCGTATAGTCCTTCTTGTTTAACCGGAGCATGGGGTTTTCCACCATTTTACCGATTTTCCCGAATATGCCCCCCATTTGGATGTCCCAAATTTCGCGTGTCAGTTGATGAATATAAAATATCCGTTTTTTCTTTGAAACCCAAAATTTTGTAAAGAAGCGAAATGTGTTACACTGGTCAAATACGATTGCAATCTTTTTTCGATTCCTGATATAGTAGTAAACCGCAAAGGACAAGACGCCGAAACAATTGCCGTGACGCATGTAGGATATACCATCAATAATCTCCCTTTTTGCCGCCCCCTTGTCCCTCATCGCTATATGGACCACCTCATAGTTCTCACGAATTACCTTTAGTAACTCATGTGTATGAATTTCCGCCCCTCCTGCTTTTTCTGAACGAATATCTCTCCATGACAAGGACAATATCGTTTTTTTATTATTCTGCTTCAGCGCCATCGTATCCAATATAAAGTCCTCTTCTTATTTTGATAAACATCCCCGTGACATACCCCTTAAAATAGGATGCTGCAATATCCCATCTGCCGTATCGGATTGCTTTCATACAATAATAAAACAAAAACGCATGTGCAAAAAAACAAAAATATAGAAGTTTCCCCACCAGCGGCGCAAACTTTCGCATATAAACACTACGGTTTTTTGCGAAATAGAACGCCCTTATCGGTTTTCCTATTCCCCATGCACGTAGTTCCGCATTTTCATTCTGAGACTTTACGCGGTAATGCACCGTCTGCGCTTTCGGATCAATCACAGCTTTATATCCACTCAGTTTAATTCTCCTGCAATAATCCGCATCCTCCATCATAATATAATAATCCATGTCAATATATCCGATTTTCCTTACAACATCCCTTCGAATCATCCACATGTTTTCACAACAATCTGTCTCAATTACAGCAGTATCGTTCCTGTAATCACCATGTGCCCAAGAGGCTTTAGATGTATATAAACTAATTGCAGAATTACCCACCTGGGTTTCCCGCATATCATACTGAATACACAATGCGGTAATAATCCCAATCTTGTCATCTTCCTTCATATCTTCTACCATATAACTAATGGCCTGCTTATCAATCAGATTGTCATCATCCATAAGCAGAATCAATTCCCCTTTGCTATGATAAATTCCAACATTTCTTGCACCTGCTGCCATCAAGTTTCTTTTGTTCCGGATGAGCTTCACCCTGTCTCCATAATTTTGGGCCTCTATCAGTTCGACCGTTTTATCCGTCGAATGATTATCCACTACAAGAACCTCTAAATTATCATAAGCGGATTCTAAGACAGCATCAATACAACCTATGATAAAATCAGAACGATTATATGTGGGTATAACAACGGATACCAACGGCTTCATACTAATGCTCCTCCTTGAGACATACTCTGTTTCTCGCTCGCAACACACCCTTTCTAAAATACGGATAGGAAAGCGCTTTCTCAAACCAACAAATGCACACGCCCTCAGATGACCAAACTGCATATTCTGGGTGCACACTTTCTAAGTATTCCTTTATATCTTCGTATTCCGAATCAGAATGATAGCAAGCACATGCAACATAAACATCATTATCCTTCAGCAGGTTAACGCATCCCTGAAGTGCCTTTAATCCCCATCCTTCCAAATCCATTTTCAAAAATATTTTTTCACCGCGAAAATTTGCAAACAAGTCATCTAATGCAATCTGCTTTATTGTTCTATCAGACTTATCCGAGACAAACTGATTCACAATATGAACCTTTTCCGCCCAAAGCGCAAAAGTCGCTTTCAACGGTTCGTTCCAACGCGGATCCCCCTCTATTAAATATGCCTCGCGAATATCCTCAATGTATTCCAACGTAAAATTTCCATCTGCACACCCCACGTCAATCAGAATCGGCTTTTGTGAAGATTGGTTCGGTTTGAAAAATAAATCATTCCTATCAATGTACAAATGTGGGGAGTTATCCGCCTGTTCTTCTAACAGTCCCGCAACATATTCCTGTACTTCTCTCCAAGAACTTCCCTCTGTCAAAAACAATTTCTTTTCTCCCACTACAGCATACGGAAGTTTTCTCTTATCATCCCGCCCAATCTCAATCTCACATGATCTAGGAGTGTTCGTTTCATATGGGACAAATCGAAGTGTTTTGTTTAATACAAAATCCAGTTCCTGCGCATATCGCCCGCTAAAATCAGCATCCATTCTTCGACTTTTTCTCAATTTCCTTTTCATTTTCGGAACAAGATAGCACCTGCTGTATAGCTTCCAGATTATTTGCATTATTCGGTTCTTTATCTTATTAAACATGTTAAATTTACCTCTTAATATTACTATCTTTTAAAATAAAAATGGGTCTGTCCTTGGATTCCATATATATTCTCGCCAGATACTCCCCTATCACCCCTAGCAACAATATAATCGTCCCCCCAAAAAACATCAGCAACAGTACAATCGTCGCATACCCCGTCCTCTGCCCGGTGCTGTTGATATTGCTAACAAAAAAATAAATTGCATAGATAATCGTAATGATGTCAATGATAAATCCCATCCAAATAGCCGCTCGTAACGGAGTCGCTGCAAACGCAATCAAGCCATTTACTGCATACCGAAACAATCCCCCAAAAGACCACTTTGTCTTTCCTGCCGCTCTTTCAACGTTTTGATACTCAATCCAACAAGTAGAAAAGCCAACCCAACTAAAGATGCCTTTTACAAAACGTTCTTTCTCCTTCATAGACACAATTGTTTCTGCGACCTGTCTTGTCATCATACGATAATCACTTCCACCCTGTGTCATTTCCAGCCCTGTCAAACGCTTCATGGAACGATAAAATAATCTGCTGAAAAGACTGCGGACCTTTGGTTCTCCCTTTCTGCTGACCCTTCTCGCTCCACAGCAATCATACCCTTCCTCTATTTTCACCAGCATTTGCGGAATCAACGCCGGGGGATGCTGCAGATCTGCATCCATCAATACAACATAATCCCCTTTTGCATAAGATAATCCCGCATAAATGGCAGCCTCTTTGCCAAAATTGCGGGAAAACGAGATATATTTTACGGAATCGGCGCCTTTTTCCTGCACCAATTCTTTAATCCTGCCCAATGTATTGTCCTTACTTCCGTCATCGATATAAATCATACGCCAGACAATATTTTCTGTCTCAAGGGATGAACATTCTTTTTCAACCTCGGCATATAACAGCTTTACGCATTCCTCTTCATTATAACAAGGCACGATAATATCTATTGTCTTCATCCAGTCTTCCATTCTTTCCGTTTCATAACACTACATATATCTCTTATGTACTAATTCATTACTTTTCTGATCTTTAACACAATTCTATGCAAATAATGTGCTAATGTCAAGATAATTGTAAAATGTGGTAGCAATACAGGGGCACAAATACAGAAGCAGACAGAACCAGAGTGACACTTTTATGAAAATCTACGATTACAACGGCAAGAAAAATCTATGTGGAGAAAAAATCCGGCAGGCACGCGCAGCAAGACATCTGACGCAATCCGAACTGGCTGCCAGACTGCAATGCTGCGGCATCACAATAGAAAGAGACAGCATTAGCCGTATCGAAATCGGCACCCGCTTTATTGCAGACTATGAGTTGAAAACGATAGCGCAGATTCTTGACATATCCTTGGATTGGCTGTTGGACAACGCCACAACATTTTCCTAAAAGCGCAAGGGAAATGCCAATGGTTTTTATTGGCATTTCCCTCGTAGCATCTCCTTCCATTCCATATGGTACCGATTCCATGTCTCATTCTCCAGTCCGTTCCAAAACTTCGGCTGCCCATACGCATGAATGATCCTGACATCATCCCCGTCCAGTTTCGGATGTGCACTATACGTACGGTTACTTAGTGTCTGAAACGGGATACGGAACTTCTGTACAAGCATCGTGACAATTGCCTGCTCCGGAAGGTACAGATATTTTATATATTGATTCATTGCTTCTACACACCATTCATAATATAACTGATAATCCCCGCCGCTTCTTTGCAGTAAAAATAACGGCGTACATATGCAGCCCCCTTCCAGATCAAACTCCGGCAGTTCTATTTTTTTGACAGAAGGATAAAACATATCCCGCAGCGTCTTGTCTGGATCGCAGACAAAAGAATACTCTGCCTCCTGTCTCGTCAAATCTGATATGTCCTCTTTAATGATCACATCATAATCCGACCAAATGACTGTTTCATACTCTCCCAGCAGCTTCAAGCATTCTATCTTGCAAAATACCATCGGCGAAAAATACCGTATGATCTTATTCTGCCAAAGCTTCCACTTTGGTATCGGACATTGGTATCGGATAAACCGGACCGGCATGATCTTCTGGAACTTTTTCTGTATCGTCTCTGACACGCCATCATGAAAAATCACCATCTCGTCAGCAAGCCCCGGCGTCTTATCTTGTACATTCAGCGCAAGAACCGCCATTGCATCAATATCCTTTTTGGTTCCGCCTGTTACCAATACTCTACTCATAACTGTCCTTCCTCACACATCGCATCCCGAACAGCTTCCAAATAGGCATACCCGTTTACCGTGTCCGGCTCCAAATATGCCGATTCACCCCACTCATTCCATGCATTGATATATAAAAACTCATTTCCTATATCCACAGATTTTCGGATCTGTTTTTGTAATGCTTCCTTGAAGAGTTCTATAGAATTATCCGCATATACAATGCCGCGCTCCTGCCGTCTCGGCGTATCGTCATAATCCACAAACATTCCATAATACGTCTTTTTCGGTGTCTGATTCCGATCTTTCACGATACACCGATAAATGCCTTTTGCATCCCGTATATATGGCAGAAAATTCGTGCGGAATAATTGATTGAGCCGCTTTTTTATCCCTCCGGCAAAAATGCATTTTCTCCCATAAGCCCTATGAATGTTGATATGATAAGCGTGCTGCGGTTCAAAATTGTAATAAGCGTCGAGCATATCCGTCCCTTTTTCTATGCCGCGATTCTCCGGATCGCCTGCAATCACGTAAACTCCGGCAAATCCATTCTCTTTTGCAAGCCGATTCCAACAGTCCATCATTTCTCCCAGACATTCAATCTGGTGTGCGCGATAGATATGGAACACAGGCTTATTATCTATTTTGATATATCTCTCATCCTGAAAGTCCGGAAGGAGATCCATAAAATGCTGTTTCCACACTGCTTCATCGCCATAATCCTGTTGAATCAGTACCTCCTGCTCCTGTTTGCTTGCATACCATGTCCGCTTAAAGGTATTGTTATCCCAGCAAAGGCTATAATGAATCTTGATCTCTTTATGCCGGCGAAGGATTTCTACCGGTTTATCCAAAACCTGACGCCCCCGAAACCAGTAATGATAGATACAAAATCCGTAAATCCCATATTTTTCTGCCAGCTCCGCCTGCCATTTCAGCGTTACCGCATCTTCGTCCGCCAAATCATAATAATTATCGTTCAACGGCACCCTCGGCTGCCTCTGCTTTTTGCTATACTGCTTTGCATTTCTTGCTGCCCGCCAGTCTGTATACCCTTTTCCCCACCACGCATTATTTTCCGGTGTCTCATGAAACTGAGGAAGGTAAAAACATAGGATTTTCATTCTCTTATTTCCTTTTTATACTCGTAATTTTTGCTTTCTGCCTGAGACTCCACGCTTTCTTTCTTGTCATCATTCCATAGTCTACCTGAAGCTTTAACAGATCAAAATAGGCCTTTTGCGTACTGCTTACTCCCCCGTTCCGCATATTTGCAATGATCTCGTATACCGGGACAAATAGGATCTCCGCATGTTTCTTATATCTCAGGAACAGATCATAATCGGCGACACAGCAATATTTCGTATCATACATTCCATATTTTTCATACGTTTTTCTCGTGATAAAACAGGACGGATGATTCATGGAACGCCGTTCTAAAAAATATGGCGAAGCGATCGTAACGGATTCCTCCACATCATCTACTAAATTGCGCATTTCCCCATAAAGAACGGCATATGGTTCCTTTGGTATATGGCCTACCATGAGTTCAACCGCATTATCCTCATAATAATCATCGCTGTTAATGATCCCGACCAAATCCCCAGACGCCATCCGTATGCCTTTATTCATCGCATCATAAATTCCCTGATCCGGTTCGGATACCACTTTCATACGACCGGCAAATTCCTCCCGATAGCGTTCGACAATTTTCATAGTGTCGTCCGTAGAGTTTCCGTCCACGATAATATACTCAATATGCGGGTACGTTTGGCGTAACACACTCTGAATCGTTTGTTCAATTGTCTTCTCACTGTTACAACACACCGTTATGATACTGACCAACATAATTTTTCCGCGCTACCTCCCAAACACCGACTTATTCACATCCAACCCCAGAATCGACTTCATCTTCACGATCAGACCGTGCCGGTTTGTACGCTTAAAATAGGTCCGGTCAAACTCCTCATCCCACACAACCTGTTCCCGATGCCGAATGGGGAACCGACATGCTCCCGACTTTTGCTCCACACTTTTTAACTCGCCCGACGTATGCGTAGATTCTTCCTGAAAACCAATATTGCGCGTATAACTCTGCCTTGGCGCAATGTTCAATTTATCATATAAAATCGCCGCATACATGAGCTGATAATCCCATGTATCATAGGAATGATTATACAGAGCGTCAAACTCCGCCGTATATACCCAATAAGATTTTAACGGCAGCACCTTGCGGAAGATTGGATTTTTCTTTTCTTTCTTCCAACTTTTTATATCAAAATCATAAAGCTTCCATGCACGCCTCCATGATGCCCAGCCCCATATAAACGGCACCTTCGTAAAGAGATAGTCATGTTCCGTCTCATAATATGCCGCCGGATTACTGCCGCCGATCACCATGATCCGATCATCGTCTCTGTAATGTGCAAGCATCTCCTGACAGTAGCGGAAAAAAGTAGGGTCCGGCAGACAGTCATCCTCCAGAATAATCGCTTCCTCCTCCTGCTCAAACACCCAAGAGATCCCACTTGAAACTCTCCTGCCGCATCCCATATTCTGCGCGGCATAATTTTTATGCACTTCACACGTCCAGTCGATGTGCGACTCCACATAAGCGCGGACCTTGTCCACTTTCTCTTTTTCTCCCGGCACATGCGTCCTGGCGCCATCAGATACCAGATACAGTTTTTGCGGTTTCGCCTGTCTGATCGCCTCAAATACTTGTTTTGTCGTAGATAAACGATTAAATGTAAAAAACGCGACCGGTGTTGTCAATTGTTCCATGCTATTACAAGGCCCCTCTTTCCCTTTCCTTGCCATGTTTTCACCACATGATTTCACTCCATTACTTCATTCTTTTCCACGCCTTATCAATCAGTTTACTCCAATTCTTCATAACCAGTTTCGTAAACAGGCTGCCTGCTATAAACAGTATGATCAAATATACCGCCAACGTAACAATCGTATCAAATAAATAGCTAAACGAGCCCATTTCATACAGGGAATTAAATATCTTCGCTGCCACACTGCACATCAAAGGACAATGTATAATAAACAGCGCTGCAGAATTCTTTCCTAAAAACCGGAATACTCTGCCCGAAAAAAAGCGGTTAATAGGCTTCGATGCACACACAAGCAGGCATAACAACGCCGCTGCGATTGCATATACAATACTTCCCACATCGATGATCGTTACTTCGTCAATGTGAACAAACTGCGGCAAAAATGCCCAAATTGGTAAAAAGCTCGAAAAAATCAACATCATAACGCCCAAAACAGCACTTAGCTTATTGGATAACTCGACACCCTTTTCATACTGATCCGCAACAAACATTCCCAATACAAAGCAGCAAAGCGGAACATAAACCATTGCGGAAATCACAAAAAACACAATGTACCATAGTTTTTTATGCCTTGCTTCGCCGAACAACAGCAAGAACATTCCGGTAAAAAAAGCTCCAAATAGCTCCCCTTTCATTGTCCACAGTATCGGATTATAATAGGAGCGTCCATATAGGAATACGTCCACAACACCTTCTTTGCAAGCTGACAAGAGCGACGGGAAAAAAGCATAAAAACCGCCAAACCACGTAGACAGTGTTGCCTGAGCGGTTTCCGCATTTTTCATCCCACCTAAAATCATGAGTACATACGCTGCCAAAACAGATACCAAAATCGGCACTGCAAGCTTTAGATATTTATTTACGATCCTGCGCCTCATTTGTTCAATATTATGTTCCTTGTACCAAAGCAACGCCAATAGAAATCCGCTCACGCACCAAAATACCTTAACCATAAACTCGCCATTTATAAAAAAATAAAGCGGGCTCCTATGTACCACCATTTCACCCATTCCCAAATGTGATAATTCATATTCTGCTGTCTGCATAGCCGGGAAAAATGCCCACGTGAAATGATGCAAAACGACGATCAACGCTGCCATACCTTTCAAACCGTTGACTGCAGGCATATAATATTTCTTTTCACGCTCAAGCATCATCGCCTTTTCTCCTTCTGCCGCTTTCGTTAAAATCTTCCCTAAGCAATTCCTCGCAAAGTCCCTTATATTCTTCCCCAATCTCCTTCAATGAATTGGCATTTCTGATATATTTCATCGGCTGCTCCGTACAATAGCGGACGCCGGCGGCAAGCTGCTCATAATTGCCATACTCCGCCAAATATCCGTTTTCTTTATGCTTCACCTGCTCGGCGATCCCGCCGATGCCAAATCCCACGACGGGCGTCCCGCAGGCAAGCGCCTCTCCCACCGTATAACAAAAGCTCTCCTGCTCAGACGGAGCGAAGAACACATCCGCCAGGTTATAGACCTCTGCCATGTCCTCCTCGGAATGAATATAGCCGAGATAGCGCGTCTCCAATGGGCAATCTTCTATCCGTTCACCCTTTTTATTTCCAAATACCGCCAACAAATAGCCTGCCGCATCCAACTTTTGCAGTGCCTTTAACAGGTTCTGCGCCCCTTTTGTCCGATTCGACAGCGCGCCGCAGGCTCCGAACAGAATGATCTTTTTATCCGTTGTCAGTCCGTATTTTGAGCGCAGTGCCTCCCGGTCATCCATTCTGCGATATTGCTCATAATCGATCGGATTGGAAATCCAAGTGATACGCTTTCCCTGCCATATGCGGCTCTTCCCCGCACATTCTGCACTCCACCGGCTCGGTCCGACCAGCGTGAGTGTTCCCGCCTCCCGCCGCATATTCCCCGCCTGTTCTTTTCTGTTAAAATTGCGGCGTGATACATCATTTTCTCTTTGGGAACCGATCAGCGGACATTTCCCACACCCCTGCTCGTATCTCCCGCAATAACGGTCATAATGACAGCCCCCCGTGCAGTTCCACATATCATGCGCCACCCAGATAACCGGTTTCCCAAGCGCAAGAAGCTGCTCCAAATTGCGATAACCAATAAACGAATTCACCCAATGCAGGATGATCACATCCGCCTCCCGGACCGCAGGATGCCCGGACATATCCGTTCCGAAACGATCCGTGATGATCTCACCCTTTGACAACAGCAGATTCCCGACATTCTTTGCTTTGGATACGAGACTTTTCCATGGCGTGTCGATCATCTGTGTTCCGATGCTGTCCTCATGATATTTGGTCCGCAGCAGCACATTGGATTCCACGCCGCACATGCAAAGCGCACGGTGAATCCGCTCCACCGCCTTATAGGAACCGCCTAAATCGGTTGTCGCTAAATGCACTACCTTCATACGATCACTGCCTATATCTTTCCATCTCTGCCTTCATAACAGTCCTAAACACTGTGTATAACAGCTTTCAAATCTTCTTCAATCTCACTTCCGAATATACAACACCCTGTACACCCCATGCAGCAGTTTTCCGAGCACACGATTATTCCTGCAGAACTCAAACAACGCAAACACCGGATACCCAAACGGCAGGTTCTTTTTGATGCAGTTCTTTGCCTCCCGCCGATAGTCCGCTTTGTTTTTGACGCTCGCGCTGTTCTCATCCAGCGAATAATACGCGATCATCTCTCCGGTACAGATAAACGGTACTTTTCTCTTTTTCAGACGCAGCATCCAGTCCCTGTCCGCACAGATCCGGTAATGCTCCGCATCAAACCGTACATGGCGAAAGCATTCTCTGTGCGCCAATATTGCCTGATGGTTAATGCAGTCCCCCGTCAGATAATAAACCAGACTGCCGCAGGATTTCCCGTATAAACGCTGCTCGGTATGCCCGTCAGGATGCATATAGGTAATGCTGCCATAGAGCACCTCGGCACGGGAAGGCTGACAGCGCGCCGCCATCCGTTCCATCACGCCGTTATCGACAAGCGTATCCCCCGCATTCAAAAAATAAAGATAATCACCCGTTGCTTTTTTCGCACCTTTATTCATGGCGTCATAAATCCCATGATCCGGCTCGGAATACCACTGTAATATTCCTTTTTCGGCATAAGGGCGTGCCAGCGTCTCCGTACCGTCCGTTGACGCGCCGTCTATGATCAGATACTCGATATGCGGATATGTCTGCGCCGCCACGGAACGGATTGTCTGTTCTATGACGCGCTCCGCATTATAGCAGACGGTGATAATGCTGATCGTGGCCGGCTTTCCGACAGATTCCCCTTTTATTTCTCTATCCATGATTCCTACCATCGTCAAATGTTTTCTATTCATCCGCCTTTTCAGCCGCCTGCATGTTAATCCGCCCTGCATCCTCCGGTCTCGCCGCGTCCTGCGCGTCCGCCGCGCCGTCTCCAAAATTCAGCCGCTTTTCCTCGACAACAAGCGGCCGGTGGATCACACGCGTATTGATATTTAAGATATATTCCCCGATCAGTCCGATAAAAAACAACTGAATGGAACCCAGAATGTAGACGCCAAGCACCATCGGCGCATTACCCGCCTGAAAATTATCCCAGTTGCATAATTTCATGATCAAGTAGACCAAAGCGATAATCATACTGATACCGGACGACAAAAAGCCGAGCAGCGTTGCAATGCGCAACCCCACCTTCGTGTAGGATGTAATACTCAGCATTGCCGCGTCATACAGACTGAAAAAATTATTATGCGTCTTTCCCGCGCGGCGCTTCGCCTGCTCATAAAAAATTTCTTTCCGGTTAAAGCCGGAGCCATACTCCGCCACGATCCCGCGCAAAAACGGAACCGGATCGTTTAACTCCTTTAAGATCGCAATAAAAGACTTATCGTATAGACCAAAGCCTGTAAAATGCTCGATCATCTTCACATCGGACATGTTCTTGATTATTTTATAATAACAGGAGCGCATCCAGTAGATAAAGCCGTTTTCCCTGCTGGTAGATTTGATCCCGCTGACGATCTTATGTCCCTGCTCCCACTCGTGAACAAAAGTCGGTATCAGCTCTACGGGATCCTGGAAATCGCAGCACATACTGATCGTGCAGTCCCCCGTCGTCTGACACATCCCATGAAACGGAGAATTGAACTGCCCGAAGTTTGTCACATTAAAAATCGCTTTGATCCGCTTATCATCCTGACACAGTTTCTCCAGCTTGTCCCGCGTGCCGTCCGTGGAACAGTTATCAATAAACAATAGTTCGTAATCGTATTGCGGCAATGCCTCCGCCATCACATTCGTGACCGCCATCGCCATCAGATCCACATTCTCCACTTCGTTGTAGCACGGAATTAAAATGCTTATTTTCTTCATGGGCCACCTTCATCCGCCGAATTTATTTCCCAGACCATCCATCCGCAAAAATAGCACTATGGATAGTGTATACCAATAATGCTATTATATGATATTTTGTGGTATCCGTCAAATCCCTGCAAAAAACAGAGCTGCAGTCCTCATTCAATCGCATAAAATACGACATTCTGTTCAAAGAAGCATCCGGCCTTCCTGCCCGCGCTTCCACGCGATCAGCTCCTTGATCCCCTCCTCAAACGACACTTCCGGTACAAACCCCGTATCCCTCGTTAAATCCGTCAGGTCAGCGCACAAATGCATGACCTGCTTTGACGCGTAAGGTAGTCTGCCAAAGCCGGGCTGGCGCTCATAATGCGTCTCCCGCGCAAGAATCTCCAGATATTCCCGAAGCGGTCTTGCCTTCCCGCTCCCAAGCACATACGTCTTTCCCGAAACGCCGCGCTCTCCGATCAGGTACATCGCCCGCGCCGCATCGCGGCCGTTTAAGTAATCCCACTGCTGCTCTCCCGGCGTAAACGCCGTCTCTTCGCCCCTGCTCATCCGATCAAGCGCGCTCATGATCATCGTATACGCCCCGTCATGACAGCCGTAAACGGACAGAATGCGCGTCCAGACATGACGGATGCCGCGGCTCTCGCACATCTGCCTCGTCATGGCGCCGGCACAGAGTTTTGCCATTCCATAGCCGTTTTCGGGGAACGGCGGGGTGTCAGGTCTCAGCACTCCCTCCACGCGGCCATACTCCGCCTGTGATCCCGCGCCGATAAAGCATTTGCAATCCAGCGCCTCCGCCAATTCCACAGCGTCCAGACTATACTGGATGTTCTGCACCTGTAATGCCATATCGTTGCGCGTATCGCCAAATGTCCCGTTCCACGCAAAATGATAGAACGCGTCATAGCCCGGCTTCAGTGTTTCCCACGCGGCATGATCCGAATGTCTGCGCGTTCCTTCCGTTTCTACAGCTTTGATTCCCTTCCCCGCCTTTCGGCGTTTGAAAATATCCGCCATTTCCCGGTAATCGGATAAATCCGCCTCCACGACCGTCACAAGCGGATGCTTCGGAATCTGCACCGTCCTCTTGGAATTTTTATGGCAGAGCGCGACAACCTGCGTGTGATTTACTATGCAGTATTGAATGAGCGACATGCCGATCACGCCGGTCGGCCCGTCAATCAGAATCCGTTCCATATGCCAAACCCTTTTCTCTAAAATAATTAATACGCAGTCTCTATTCTTCCTGTCTCATATAGATAATCTACCACTCTCCAGTCAATATACAGCATACCGGTCTCGCCAACAGGCAACGTGAAGTCTCTATTCTCATTATAATCTTGAAGAATCACTGCTGTCCCGTCCTGCGGTATCTTCGTAATCCTATATTCGATTCCCCATTCCCTGTTTGAAATAATCCTACAGCAATTCACACTCCCGCTATTATCGAGTGCAGGTCCAGCTATTCCATAAACATATACATCTTCTGCCGCGAGCTTTTCATTATATGTCTCGTAAAAAATTTCCCCTCTTTGATCCGGAATCTGTCCCGTAAAAAATTTTGAAAACAAGGTGCTAAACACCATTGCCCCGTTATTATTCATATGATTGCTGTCAGAAAACAGGCTTCTGTCGTTGGCGTTAAAATATTCTTCCCTGCACAGATTGAAATCATAATATGTAATCCCATTTTCCTCTGCAATCTTTCGCACCATATCAATATACTGCTGATAATCAATCCCTGCAATTGTCCATTCCGGCACCGGTGTAGAAAATAAAGTCAGATCAATCTCATTTTTTTTACAAAAATCAATAATACTCTGCAGCGACCTTCTCCAATCCGAGTCCTCACCAGCCTGTATGGTGGATTCCATATCATAATATGCCCCGGCATTCCAAAACACATCATCCTCCACAACCCCCGATCTATACACATACCCCCTGTTCTCATAGTCACCGCCCACCCATTCATAATTTCTATAGGTATCCGTGTCCTTCTGACGCAATATATTTTGAATATACTCCGTATCAAAAAGCCGCTCCCAATTTCTGGTCGCAGGTAAAAAACTATTCACATAATACTCCATAGAGCTGGCATTTAGCAAATAGTTGATTTTTCGGATCGATGGTTTCATGTAATCGGATATAATATAGGTATATTCTAAATCCGATAATGTCCTCTCTTTATAAGTGTAACCCGTGCAGAGTGCATAATACATTTCCAAATAAATATGATCGATATGATGATACTCCGCCGCCTCCTGAATCACGGCATACGAACCATCCATACGTTGTCCGGCTGTCCCCGCATTGAATGTATACTGTTCAAAAATTTTATCCGTTATTTCAGGAATAAGTGAAACAACTGTATGTGAGGATCCTACAAACAAAATATCAATATTTTGTTCTGAATGGTACATCTGGTATAGATTATATCGTGAATACCTTGTATAATTTTTTGCATCATCAATAAGAAGATAGCGTAACAATGCCTCACAAACAAAAAACAAAATGATCACACAAAGCGCTGCTGCCAGCCTCTTTACAATTTTTTTCATGTCGCTCTCCTTCGAAATACAGGTCTTTAGATGATGATTCCAAGCCTTACAACATCCTTTCGCTTGATCCGCATTAAAAATTAAAATTGAAAATATATGAAATCACCCGCATCATATTGCGCTCCGTAAATTCCGAACAGAATGACTGCCCATATCAATCCAACATATAGCACGCACCGGAACCAAAACTCCTGACGATGGAACACGGCGAACACGGATCGGTCTCTCTCATGTAAAACGTCTACGATTACCATAACCGCTATTCCAAATATCAGCACTGACCAGTTTGCTCTGTTAAGCCCGAGATCAAATGTGGTCGTCCGAAACTTTGTTAGCATCTGCCTAATTACGTCGAGTGCATGCCGCAGACTATCACAGACAAAGAATATCCACGCAAAATCAACAAGAAGAAACGTTGTCACAGCTTTTCGGACCCTGCTGCTGCAGCTTGTGTCGCTTAAATCCTTTTTTTGAAAGATGCCACCTTTAATCTCCCCCGCAATTTGATACAGTGCATGAAGTACTCCCCATACAATAAAATTCCAAGATGCACCATGCCATAATCCACTCACAGCAAAAACAATCAGAATATTCGCATATTTCCGTAACGTTCCGACGCGATTTCCTCCGAGCGGAATGTATAGATAGTCGGTAAACCAAGATGTCAGTGAAATATGCCATCTTCTCCAAAAATCTTTGACACTCACTGCCAGATATGGCTGCTGAAAATTCTTCATCAGAGAAAATCCCATCACCTTTGCCGCTCCGCGGGCAATGTTCGTATAGCCGTCAAAATCACAATAAATTTGGATTGCAAACAATATCATCGCCAGCGAGATTTCCAAAAATCCATAAGACCAATATTGATTGATCACGTGATCTACCAGAATGGAAGCCCTGTCCGCAATCACCAATTTTTGAAACAGTCCCCACATCATCAACAGAAATCCGTCTCTGATTCTTTCAAAATTCCAAACCTTGATCTGTTCGATGTTTTGAATCTGATGCAGCAGATTTTTAGATCTTTCAATTGGTCCCGCCACAAGCTGCGGGAAAAAGGAAACAAACAAGGCATATTTGAAAATATTCTTTTCCGCTTTTACCTTACCGCGATAAACATCAATTGTATAGCTTAACGCCTGAAATGTATAAAATGAAATTCCTACCGGAAGCAGAAGATCAACCCTTCGATTGATGACCCCTATGCCCAAAAATGACATTGTCCTTCCAATATTGCTCAAAAGGAAATTGGCATACTTGAACACGCATAGGATTCCCAAATTGCCAATTATACAGCCTGCCATCCATATTTTTTTACCTTTGCCCCATCCCTCTGCCTTCTCAATAAAAATGCCGCTTGCATATGTAATCATGGTAGACAGTATTATTAAAAGCACATACCGGGGATTCCAGCTCATGTAAAAATAATAACTTGCCGCTAAAAGCCATATATATCTGATCCTACGTGGTATCACAAAATAAACCGCTGTCACGACCGGAAAAAAAATCATAAAGTCGATAGAATTAAAAAGCATTCCGCACCCCTCTTATCAATCAGTTGCTTTACTCCTTCACCCCGAACCGCATCCACTTTCTCACGCTTTCATACTCCTCCTTTGTTAAAAAAGGATACATATCATCCGGTTCGGGAGATACCATTGTCCCGTCCGGCATCGCTTTCGAAGAAAGCTTCGGCTCGAAATTCTGCTCCGGGTCCACGACCGCCTCCACGAGCAGCGGTCCCTCCTGCGCCAGTATTTCATCCAGCTTTTCCGCCAGGTCCTCCGCCGCACCGACTCTGCGATAAGCGATCCCATACGCGTACGCCAGCTTTTCCATATCAGGGAAGCTGATACCGTTCTCGGCGCACACGCCGACCAGCGGCGGTTCAAACAGATTGCTCTGTGTCTGCCGGATGGAATGATAACCGTTATTGTTTAAGATCACGATCAGCAGATTGAGCTGATGATGTACAACGGTCTGAAGCTCCTGCAGGTTCATCTGAAAGCTGCCATCCCCGTCAATACAGATCACGCGTCTCCCTTTTCTGGCAAAGCACGCGCCTATTGCGGCCGGAAAACCATATCCCATGGCGGCGCAGCCGGAATTGGTAAATAAACGCTGCCCCGCCTTCACAACCGCCGCCTGAAACGTCATGACGCAGGCGCTCCCGTTTCCGCATATGACCGTATCGTCCTTGGACAATCTCTGCGTAAATTCTTTCACAAACACATAAGGATTCAGCCCGCTGCCAAGATAATATTCCGGTAACACGGCGGGATACATCCGATTGACTTCCCTGCACCGGGACAGCCATTCTGTGTGATCGCCCGTGACCGGTACCCGTCCTGCACTGCCGTTGTCCGTCCCCGATACCATGCGGTCCCCGACACTCTCATGCTTCGTCCCTTCTGCCTGCGCGAGCGCCCTCATCACATCTTTCACATCCGCATGAACGGGCATATCCGCCTTAACCGTCGGTTTATGCAGTTCTTTTTCATCAATATCCACAATGATCTTATATGCATTTTGTGCAAATTGCTGATAATTATAGCTGATCAGGCGGATGTTTAGGCGCGAGCCGAGTACCAACAGCAGATCGCAGTTCTGCACGACAAAATTGCCGCCCCGCGTTCCCACGGTTCCGGGCCGCCCGCAATAAAGCGGATGCTCGTCGCTCAAAAGATCATGTGCGTTCCACGCCGTTACGACCGGAATCTGCAATGCTTCCACACAATCCAGAAATTCCTGATAAGCGTTTCCCAAACGGATCCCGGTTCCCGCAAAGACCACCGGCCTTTCTGCCTGCCGAATCTTTTCTAATATCTTCGCTGTCTCTGCCTCGTCATAGACAGGGTTCTCATCCCGGACAATAGACGCATATTCCGGACGTTCCCCGTCAAATCCGAAGAGCTCGTCCTCCTCGACGACCGACGCCTGCACGTCAAGCGGAATGTCAATCCATACGGGACCTTTCCTGCCGTGCATACATAGATACCATGCTTTTTCCAAATGATAACGGATTTCTTTCGGTTCCGTGATCATGACCGCGTACTTCGTCATCGTTTTTGCGCATTCAACGATCTGGAACTCCTGATCGCCGAGCTGTCTGACTGGCGTTCCGGTATACAACGTTGTCGTTTCTCTTTTTACCTGCCCCGATATGATGAACATGGGAACGGAATCCTGCCAGCCTCCCAGCACGCCGGTCAGCGCGTTCGTCCCTCCCGGTCCGCTCGTCACACAGACAGCCGCGACGTTTCCGGTCAGCCGCGCATAGCCCTCCGCCGCGATCGCGCACGCCTGCTCGTGATGATTATAAACGCACCGCAGGCGCTTACTGTGCCCGAACGCATCATTTAAGTGCATTGCGCCTCCGCCCGTCACGGTAAAAAGATACTCCACGCCCTGCTTTGCAAGAAACTGCTCCACATACGCCGCCACTTTCATTTTCATAAAAAACAACCCTGCCCTTTCAGATACGGGATCAGCTCTGCGGGAACCGCAGCGCATCCGACCGCATTCTCATAACGCAAAACTTCTTCCGCTTTCCGGAAACCAAATCCATACGTCACGCCGAGAAATGAAAGCCCGATCGCCTGCGCGCCTGCCGCATCATGATCGCTGTCCCCGATCATGACAGCCTGCTTCGGCTCTGTCACGCCCGCGTGCGTTAAGCATTTCCGGATAATATCGGCTTTTTTCAAACGGTTCTCATGATCCGCGCCGTATATGATGTCCGTATAACGGTCAAATCCGAAATGCTGCATGATCCGCCTTGCATAATCTTCCCGTTTGTATGTCGCGACCGCTATGGGGATCCCGCATTGTTTCAATTCTGCAAATACCTCAAAAATACCGTCGTAGGGAACCGCCTTAAACAGATCGCCGCCTTTATACCGGTCACGGAATGTTGTCGCAAGTTCCTGTAAAATACTGCCGCTAAGACCGTATTCCCTCGCAAAGGAATCCTGGATCGGCGGTCCGATAAAACGGCGCAGCTCCCGGTCGGATAACGGCGCGAGCCCATGCGCCTCTATCGTATAGCGGACGGATGACAACACCCCTTCCGAGGTGTCTAACAAGGTTCCGTCCACATCAAATACAACTGCACGCCATTGTTCCATAAAAAAATAACCATGCCCTTTCTGCGGACCTGCAAGTTCCTACGCAGGCACAAATCCCGCGTTTCCCGCGCGTTTCGCTGCAGGCGTAACTCACACTGCCCGTATGTCATCACTTCTCCTCGACATGATAACAGGTCGTCGTGACGAAATACAGCTTCGCCCGATCGGGAATCCTTGCAAGCGCGCTCTCTACGTCGGCATTTAAGCTTTGTGCCTTTTCCGTACTAAGCGAATGCTCCCTGTTGGGATTCGCATAATCCGAGGTCGGCGAGGTCGTATAGCCGTCAAACCCTGCGAGCGCGATCTGCGCCACGCCGTAACGGCTGAGCAGCCGGATCATCATGATCATCGGATTGTCCACGATCCAGGCTTCCTCGTCAAGCAGGTCATTGTAGGAAAGCGTATAATCGAACGAGCCGTTTGTCTTTGTCACATTCGAGGTCGCGATCAGCCGGACCTCTTTCGGAAGACGCGATATGACATAGGAGAGCTGGACATAGCGCCTTGCACTGCTGATAAACAGGTAATCGACCGGATAATCTGCGGGCATACAATTGACTGCGATCACCACCGGACGGTTCCGTCCCATATACTCGTATACCTTATCATCTTCCTCGATGGCATTCCTGCCCGGTCCGAGCATGAGCACCTTTTTCCCTCTGAGCAGCTCGCCCAGACGCTCCGTCATATCCTGCTCCAGACCGCTCACGCGCTTCTGGTACTCTACATACAGCGCTTCCGCATACGCCCCGTCATAGAGAAGTTTTTTTTCTCCCTCCAGCATATCCAGAATCTCATGAACGGACTTTACGGATAACTTCTGTTTGTCCATCAGATAACTGACATAGCTTGGATGGCAGTCATGGGATGCGGCGATAAAGAACTTAAAATTATACCCCCACGGACTCCGGCGGTAAATGTCCAGAATCGTCACATCAATCGCCTCTAACAGCTGGCTGCTGTGATACTGTTTTTCCCCGTTCTCGTTCATATACATCGCGAGCAGCTCGATCGGCGTGTTTCCGGCGCTCTTTCCCATGCCGTATAAACTGCCGTCCACCAGAAGCAGCCTGTCCTTCGGCGGATTTTCTAACAGCTCAATACAATTTGCATAGGCAAGCTGGAAATTATTGTGCGCATGATAGCCGATCCCGATCTCTTTTTTCAGCCCCTGTTCCGCCGCATTATAATAATGCATCAGCTTATGCTTATGAAGCAGCCCATACGTATCAACCAGGGAAAACGCATATGGCGTGAGTTCATTGATCAGCGTAAGCAGCTCCTGAAATTCCCCATCATCATAGCTGGTAATGGAGACCGCCTGCGCAAATACTTTGTAGCCGAGCTGCTTGATCTGATGACAGAATGCGATCGCCTCGTGCATTTTCTGTTTTTTGAAAATGACCCGGATCCCGTCAAGAAAGCTCTCACTGCACGGCTGCACATGCGCGATCCCACACGTTCCGTAATCGATCATGCCGACGATCAAAGACTGCCCCTTGCCCAACAAGCCATAGGTCTTTGCCACCGCGCCGGTATCCGGAAAGATGGATCGGTTCGCATCATACGCGCGGCGCTCATCAAGAAACCCCACTTCCACAATATCAATTCCCGCACTGACCAAGCGCTCAAATATATTGACCAGATTACTGTTTCCGAATTCCCAGTCATTGATATAGCCGCCGTCCCGCAGCGTGCAGTCCAACAATTTAATATTATGTTTGCTCATGTTTCCCTCTGTCCCCTACCCGCCAAAATGTGCAGCATCCTGTCATTAAAATCTCAAATAGATATAATCGCCGTCATAAATCTTAATTTCTTTATTCGGCACGATCGTGATAAACTGTGCCTCTTCGTTAAAATATTCCATCGGAATATAACAGTTCGTATGTTGATAATCCATCACACCTACGGCATGTCCGTTTACGATCAATTGGTACTCGACGGAGGCATCCATCAGAATCCCCACATCCTCAAAATAAACATCCCTCTCTACCGCTGTATCAAACTGAACAAAAAACTCGGTTGTTGCTAATGAATTCAGTTCGAGTGAAAACGTGATCCCGCCCAGATAGTAGTCCTCTACCAGATACATATCTTCCGGTCTGATCGCTTCAATCACAGTCAGTTCCGACAGCGTTTCCGGTTTCCTTTCTCTGGCGAGATACCGAAAGAACAAATTATCCATATCCCCCGAAAAATTATACCCGCCAAATATAATATTGGCACAAAGCGTCTGCTTTTTCTCCCCCAGCATCTGCAGTCTGAACGAATCCGCCATATGATGAATTCCGCTCACACTGCCGATACACAGACAGATCACAAGCAGGATGTTCACAATTCTTCTCTTCCCCCGGCTTCCTAAGCGGGTGATCACCATAACCGCAAGCACAAGCAATGCCGGAACAGATGCCTTTACACAAAAATCAAATCCTTCCCCCGCCCGGATCCATGGGATGACCAGCAGGCTTCCCACCGTGATCCAGAAAAGCACGTTCTTTTTATAAGTTTGAAATAGCAGAGCAAAATAGATTCCAACCTCAAAAAAAATAAAGATAACATAATAGCCAAGCTTATTTTGAATCATCGGGCTTAAAGCATTCCTGACTGCCGCGGCTGCCTGTGATAATAATATCGGCATGGACTGCACCGCCGCCGACAGCATCACGGGACTGTTCCATGCCAGCTGACCGGGTATTTTTATCAAGTCCGCGGCTGCCGCGCCGGAAACGATAAACACAAAACTGATGATCCCGATCAGTCCCGCCCCTGCTATGTTTTGCAGGCTGCAGGTTTCCCTGAGCCTGTCCGCAATACTCTCCCCGTTCTCTTTTCGGAATATCACATACAAGACATATGGTATAATTCCTATAAAGGGAAACGCTGCAGACAAAAGCAGCGTTGACCACACGAATATCACATTACTCCTTTTGGGCTGATTGATTACCAGCATCGTCGTCAAAAAACAGGGAACCGTCGTGTTATACGGTCCATTCAGATCCGTGATAAACGACGCGTAATTAAAATCGTGTTTGCCAAAATCCAGATACCCCGTCGAAAACAGCGGCGTATGCATATACAGTTCCTGGCGTATCACATCAAGCCCGCTGAAAAAAATCAAAACAACAAGCGGCCATAATTCCACTTTCTTTCTGAATACGCACAGCAGACAGTACATCAGCATAAGTCCCAGCCACGCCCAGAAAATTTGAAACAAGTACCCTGCCTGAAGCGAAAATACTTTCCCGACCAGCGCGCTTGGCAGCCAGAACCCGATATAATAAATCAGCGTCCTCATCTGCGCGCCGCCCCCATGCGTCATGCCATGCGCCACGGGCCACTTCAGATTCACCAGACAGTTAAACACCGCGTTCCTGTGCGGATGGTCGCTGTTTTGAAAAAATACGCCCCCAATACCGGACAGGATTACCCATACCAGCAGAATCACGCCTACTGCCGTCAGCTTTGCTATCTCCTTTTTACCAAGGACCGGCATATCCGGTATCATTTCCTCTTTGATTGCCTTTATCAGGGAAAATCCCACGATCAATACAACAGGAACCGCATAAGGGATCTTCAGATACCCTCCCGCAAAAATCAAGAAAGGAAGCGTCAGGTATCCGTAAGTCGCCGCGACCAGAATTCTCGTTCTTATTGCCATTTTTATTCTCCGAATGTCAATATCGTATGTGCCATATAATCAATCATCTCATCCGTCATTCCGGGATATACGCCGATCCAAAAGGTATCCCGCATGATCCTGTCCGTATTTTCTAAACTGCCAGCCACGCGGAACCCCTCCCCTGACTTCCGCATCTCGTCAAAACAAGGGTGCTTTATTAAATTGCCCGCAAACAACATTCTCGTCTGAATCCCTTTCTGCTCCAATCTCTCCACCACACGGGAACGGCCCGTTCCCTCCCGGCAGGTAAGCAGAAATCCAAACCAGCTTGGCTTAGAATGCTCGCAAGGTTCCGGCAGGATAAAGGCTCTGCCGGCTCCCCCTTCATGTAAAATATCATATAGGCGCTGCCAATTTCTGCGCCTTTTCTTCACAAACTCCGGGAACTTTTCAAGCTGTGCACAGCCGATTGCCGCCTGCATATCCGTTGCTTTCAGGTTATAACCAAAATGAGAATATACATATTTATGATCGTATCCGAACGGCAGTTCCCCGTACTGTCTGTCAAAACGATGTCCGCAAAGGTTATCCTGTCCGGAACTGCAGACACAGTCCCGCCCCCAGTCCCTCATGGATCGAATACATTTATGGAGGAGCGGCTGGTTCGTATAAACCGCTCCGCCCTCTCCCATTGTCATGTGATGCGGCGGATAAAAACTGGATGTCCCAATGTCTCCGATCGTACCCGTCAGATACGTTTTTCCATCCTCCATCGTATATTCCGACCCCAGCGCATCACAATTATCCTCGATCAGCCACAACTGATGCTCGTCGCAGAACCGCCGGACTGCCCTTAAATCAAACGGGTTTCCTAACGTATGCGCCGCCATGACTGCCTTGGTTTTATCTGAAAGCGCCTTTTCCAAAACCGCAACATCCATATTGTATTGCGGAATCTGCACATCGATAAAAACAGGAACCGCACCATATTGAATGATCGGTGCCGCCGTCGTCGGAAATCCTGCCGCCACTGTTATGACCTCATCACCTCTTCTGATGGCGCGTTCGCCTAAAAGCGGCGATGTCAGCGCCATAAACGCACACAGATTTGCGGAAGATCCTGAATTGACCAGACTGCAGAAACGTACTCCCAGATACTTTGCCAACTGCTCCTCAAAGCGTCTGGTATAACGCCCTGATGTCAGCCAGAATTCCAGAGAACTATCCACCAGATTCACCATTTCTGCGCTGTCATATACTCTGGAAGCATAGGGAATCCGGTCCCCTTCTTCAAATGGCTTTTTCTTATTATGAAATTGATTACAATATTCTTCAACCATCTTTAAGATCTGTTCTCTTGCCTGCGGCTCCGATTGATTTTCAAACATTCTAATGACCCTGCCTTTCTCACAACCTGCGAACTTTGTGCCTGTCTTACTTTTGCCATTATAACATATTTGCTATTGCTTCACCAGTGGATACCGCTTTTCGTCCGTTCTTCATCCGCCCTTCTTTCTGCCGTTCCCCCGGATCAGCGACATTGCTTTTTTGACTCTCCGCTTGAATATATCAATCTGCTCGGACAGATTCACCAATGTTTTCATTGACAAAAGCTTGTACAGCCTCCGGCTCCTTTTCTGCCATTTCGCATCCATGCTCCATTCTTCCAGCGTCACACAGAAATACGACCGCGCCGCCCACTCCAGCATCTTTTTTTCGGGACGCATCGACAAAAAGGACGCACCGGTCCGGCACTGATCGATCTCCGTGATATGATAAAGCTGCGGATGATACTGCATCGTGTAATTTCCGTATGTTTCAAACTCCGAAAATCCGGCATGCGTAATATCATTCGGATCGACGGCACGCAGAACCTTTTCCCACCAAATATCCCCCTGAACCGCGGATGCCCCCATCATTTCTACCAGTTCTTTCATAATATCTGTCCTAAAAACCATGAACTGATTTACAAAGGATCTCGCCTGCCCGCATTTCGTTATTTTACCCGGACACAAAGTATCCAGCGTGGCAAAGTATGCGTCGTGATCCTCATTTCGTTCAAAGAACTGCGGCTTTCCGTCCTTTTCAGAAAAAAACGGAATCTCCTTCAGCGGAAGCGTATCCATATCCCATGATACATAATATTCCTCCTCGCAGTGAAACGCATAACTCATTTTAATGAACTGCTGGAAATACCATCCCGCCCTGTCGGAAAAAGGAACGCCCTGTTCCCTGCAGATCGAAGCGATGACATCCGACACTGTCTCTTTGCTCATGCCCTGTACCAGTGTGTTCCCGTCTAAAAACGAAACGCCCTCCATAGCGGGCAGTTTTTCCCGCATGGACGCCGGGCCGATCAGTATGATTTTCTTTCCGCCCAGATACTTCTTGATATATGGCATATGAGACTCGATGAGCGGGTACGTTCCCCAATAAACCGGGATGATCACATCATAGTCCATACTTCCTCTCCTCTTTCCCCTTTTCTGTCCTGTCCGCCTGCCGATACAGCATAACCACCTGATCCGTCACCACCCGCGTCTGATACCCCCGCGCCAGAAAATATTCCGCCGTCTTTTCTTCTTCCCCGGAATACCTGCCATCCTCGCAGTCGGTAATCACAATTTTTGTCGGAATCTTGTCCGGATGGGTCTCATAATATTCCATCAGTTCAGCGCTGTCCACCGCAAAGCGGGTCACATAGGGAACTGCGATCTCTCCGTCCGAATACATCAGCGGCAGAGAGGAAATGGGAAGAAATAACACCTTATCCTGCGACGTAATCCTGCACAAGTCAACTGCGGACAAAAACTCCTGATATTCCTCCGCCGACTCTCTTGTCGTATAAATTCCTCTGCACGGTCCCTGCGTGATCTTCGTGTCCAGCTCGCTTAACGGCGCGTCAAACCACGTAAAAAACAATCGCAGCCAAAGCACGCAGAACGCGAATACCACAATCGGGCTATAGGCAAGAATCCTCTGCATATCCGGCTTTTTCTCCCCCGCGGTAAGGCTCCCGTACTCGCAGAGCATCAAAATCGTGATACCGGACGGAATCACAAACATGGCGGACATGGACAAGATTTCCGTGTTGGTTCCAAGAAAATTGCACACCGCAAACAAATAACCAAATGCCAGCGCCGCAAAGTATGCCTTAATTCTCCGCATTGCCCCTGCGGAATTCTCCGCCCCGCAAACGCTTCCGCCTCTGTCACAGTCATTCTCCGTCTTCCGGGCGTCCTCGTTCCTTTCACAGTCATCCTCCGGCTTTCCGCACACAGTCAGCAGAAAAACGGCTGCGCCCAGAAAAAAGGGCGGTACCATCGTCAGATTATTCGCAATACTGCCATAGATAAAAGCAAAACGCAGAACCGCATACACGGTAAAAACGACCGCTACAAGAAACAGTCCGCGCTTCTGCTTCGTATTCAACGTCTTCCGCTTGAAAATCGCGGCGGCATACACGCAGACCAACACCACCGAACAGCGCCAGTACACACGGAACACCTGCCACTGGCTCTGAACCAGCTTCACAAACGGGTTCGCTTTGTGCTCTGCATCGCTGAATATCATCTTTATGTTATACATATAATCCTGAACGCTGCCCTTCCCGATCAGAGAAATCAGAAAGAGTCCGCCAAGCAACAGCGCCCCGCATGTTATCCATATAATCCCTCCGCAGGAGAAAAGACCATCCTGCGCCTTTTTTCTACACTTTCCGATCACACAGACCGCCAGATAAACAAGATAAACAAGAAACAAATACGGATTGCTGAACATAGACAGACACAGCAGGAACCCGCTAAACAGATAATCCCTCCTCCGCCACTGTTTCCTGCTCAGGCAAAACGCAGTCAGCACAAAAAAAGAAGCGATTGACATGGTGTTATAGCTCAGCGCCGTAATATTATAAGGCGTAAAACACAGATAGACAAACACCATCCACCGAATGCCCTTCCGTTCCCTTAACAGCCGCCAGATGACAATACCGGATGCGAAATGGACACAGAGATAGACAAGCCGCGCCTGCAAAATATTGATCCGAAAGCCGGGGATCCAACGGACAAGTTGAAAAATCGGCCAAGTATTTAGCTGGGTTGGCGGATGCCAGTCATCCAACAGGAAACGATCTCCCTGAAGATACCGCTTCAGGGAAGCAAGATAGCACAGCTCATCATCCAGCGGTATGCTGAAAAAAGCACGTATGGCTAAAACGATAAATAGTATCGCCACCGCCGCCGCAAAAAACATCTGTTCATTTTTTATTTCTACTTTTCTCTTCATCATACAAAACATGTCCCTCTATATGCCTATCTTACCTGCTCGATGTGCTGATTTTCTACCTTATAGACATGATCGCAGTTCTCTATCGTGGACAGCCGGTGCGCGATCATGATCATGGTCTTCGTGCCGTGCAGACTGTCAATGGCGCTCATAACCTCTTTCTCCGTCTCTGTATCCAGCGCCGAGGTCGCCTCGTCAAACACCAGAATTTCCGGATCGTGATACAGCGCTCTGGCAATTCCGATCCGCTGCCTCTGCCCGCCGGATAGCCGGGCTCCCCGCTCTCCAACCTCCGTGTCAAGACCGTCCGGAAGACTCTCCACAAATTCCCTCATCTGCGCCCTAGTAAGCGCATCCCATACTTTCTGATCGTCAATCTCCCGCTCCGGCACACCGAATGCAACATTCTTGCGAATACTGTCATCATACAGGTAAATGAACTGCGGAATATAGCCAAACAGTTTCAGCCATCCGAAATAATTCTCTTCCATGGGTGTTCCGTCCACGAAAATTTCTCCCTGCTGCGGCTTTAGCAGTCCCAGCATAATATCCACGGTTGTGGTCTTTCCGCCCCCGGAATGTCCGATAAACGCCGTGGACTCACCTTTCCGGATCGTCACATTGCCGTTCTGAATCACATCCGTATCCGTATTCTCATATCGGAAGAAAATGCCCCTCATTTCAATTTGATTTTGAAAATGGATCGGATGCGCCTGCTTTTGTTCCACCGTCACATTGCGCAGCAGCTCCTCCGCCTCTTTTAAGTCATGATACACCAGATCCACCGACGCCTTATTATACATCATTGTATTGGAATATGCATACATTGCGTTCACGTTAGGCAGCAGCTTAAAAAATGCTGCCGCAAACACCGCCAGCTGCGCCACCAGCTTCCCAAGATCTCCGCCGTTCAGCACGGAAAACGCCAGGACTCCCAGAATTGCTCCGACTGCGAGCGTCTCCAAAAGATATTTGGGCAGCCCCGCCAGAAGATTCGCTTTTCTTGCCACGTCCACGGAATGTTGGTAAATATAACGGAAATCCTTCAAAAAATAATCTTCCTTATGATAAATCTTAATCTCCTTGATCCCGTCAAAAGACTGCTGCAGGCTTTGAATGATCCTGGCGTCCGCATCCTGCGTTTCCTTTCCCAGCTTCTTGGATTTTTTCTGGAAAGATCGCAACAGCGTCAGCGCGCACACCGCCACGACAACGACCACCACCACGGTAATGATGAGATTGGTCGCCGCGAGATAGGCAAGCAGGCACAGGGAAATCAACCCGCTGGAAACAATCATCATAAAATTATACACCGCCTGATAAAATCCGATCGTATCCGTCTTTACGCTTCGGATCAGCTCGGACGTGTTTTTTCTCAGGAAGAAGGGATAGGGCTGCACCAGATACGTGTTAATCAGACGCCCCGCAATCCGATTGTGCACCTCCCCGGAGAACCGGTAGATCAGATTATACATCAGCGCTAAAAATGTGTTTTTACACAGATATACCGCCAGCATTGCAACGATCAGAAGCAGCAGAATGTCCCGATATTCCGTCACATGAAACACACGCGAAATCATCCTGCAATAGAGATTGTCCATGATGTTGTCCGGCGATACCGCAAGATCAATGATCGGCAGCAAAATAGATACGCCGACCAGCTCCAGCACGGCCCCGATCACAGTCATCAACATCAATCCGAACAGCTTCCATTTCATGTTTCGGTCAAAAATGTATGCAATCTTTTTTAATAATGACATTTCCTACACTCCTGCATTCTTTTTCCCGCAGCGGAGCAGCAGCCCGCCAAGGCGCCTCTCCACCAATTGATAGGCAAGCCAGGTACCGATCAGGGCAGCGGCGGCAAAGATACACCCATACGCAAAATCCGAACCGGGTCTGTGCGCCGCCATCACCTGTATGACCGCCACATGTACCAAATAGGCTGAATACGAATATCTGCTGATTTCATTCGCCGCCTTCGTGATAAACGGCCACTCCATCCGGAGCGCAGACGAAGCGGCGATAAACAGCGCCGCAAGCAATGCGGCAGGCACTCCGTAACCTGACCCTTTGACAACAAGCAGCAACAGAACCGGACAGACCAGCGCCGTAAAATTCCACGCTTTCTTTTCCTTGACTGCGAGGTAAACGGTAATGCCGATGGCAAATAAATAGAAAAACTGCAGCGGCCGCAGCCAGTCTGTACTGCGCTCCACCAGTCTTGCTAGCAGGTAGCTTACCGCAATCCCCGCCAGCGAAATGCGATAGCTTCTCACAAACCGGTGATAGATCGGCACAATCAGATAAAAGAACACAAACACGCTGATCGTCCACACGGCCCCTAAGTTGGTCCAGAAGTTCTCTTTCGCAGGAATCCACTGGTTCAGTAAAAATACATACCGGAACCATCCGAGTCCCGTCTCGTCTGCCGGTACGCCCCCCACACATTGAAAATATACTGCATAAAATAAGATCACAATATAATAAAGCGGCAGAATCCGCACAGCGCGCCGTTTCCACCATTCCAGCACTCCACGCTTTCCTCCCTGCCCGGAAAGCCGGTCAAGGGACTGATACGCCAGGTATCCGCTCAAAATAAAAAAGAAAGTCACGCCGGTAGAACCTGCCCTGCAGAACGTCTGCAAAAATCCCGGCAAGTCTATATTCTGTTCCAGATGTACCGCAATGACCCACAGACAGGCGAACGCCCGGAGCAGATTCAGCCCCGCGTTTTCTACCTTTCCGGCTTTCCCCGTCTGATCGTTCCTGCCGGGCTTGTCTGCGATGTCTGTTTTCTCCATCTGTTCTAGCTTGTTTCCTCTCTCCGTTTTCTTTGCCTTCTCTGTCTTCTTTGTCATTCCCGTTCCAATCCTAATACGCGTCTGTTAAAATTTTTTGATCCCCATTCTATTCAGGATACTCTTGATTCTCCATTTCAGACAGTGAAGCCGGGAGCCGGAATAAGATCGGTAGATCTTCCTGTCAAGCCTCCGTCCGGGAAGCGTCTCCCCCCAGTTATATACCCCCGCTTTTCTGTCGCTTTCCAAAGTTTTCTCCGCATCCGTCCGGCTCTCGCCGCTATTCCCCGGATGCTTCCGTCCGTCTGTCTGATTTTCACCGTCTCCGCCGTTCTCCTGACTCGTTTGTCCGTCTATCCGATTTTCGTCGTCCCCGCCGTTCTCCGGATGCTTCCGTTCGTCGTGGCAGTTTGTACCGCTCCCGTCCCGCCCACAGTTTACAACCCTCGTCTCTTTTGGAAAGACCGTCAACATATCTTTCATGCTCTCGGCATAGGCAAAGCGGATCGCCCAGGAATGAATCTTCCCCTGCATCTGCATATCAAGCATATCCGCCATATCCGCACCGCCCCGGTTCATCTTCCGCCGCTTTCTCACGGAAAACCGAAACGCCGGATATTCCCGCATGTCCCAGTCGATCGTCCGCCATCTGTCCAGCCAGGTCGCCCATCCCCAGCTGCTGCTGCGATACCACAGAAAGGTGTCCGTCGAAAGGGTCCCGATCTCCGGCACATCCGGGCACCAGCCGCTGACCGCCCAAGCATTAGGGTGATCCTTATAATGATCGAGCGCCGCGTTCATATATTCCAAGAAGTCTTCCGATACGATAAGGTCATCTTCCACGACAATGACTTTACCCTCGTTCTCTATCACGCCGCCGACCCCGGCGATCACTGATTCGGCAAGTCCTCTGTTCTGCTCGCTGTAGACCGCATGGACCTCGGCAAACAGACTATGCTTCTCATATTCCCTTAATTCCTCATGAACCGCAAGAACCTGCTGTCTGTCGCTTTCTCCTTTCCAGCCGTCAGCAAACAGATACAGTCTGCTCTGCCGCGCTCCCCTTGCACGCTCCAGCGCATGGAGTGTCTTTTTCAGATGATCCGGCCTGTTATACGTAAATACAATTACCGGTGCGTTCATACGATTTCCTGCTTTCCTCCCGGGATTTCCCTACGTTTTCCGGCACATGCCCTGTTAAACCTGTTTCCTTACCTGATAATCTCTGATCACTTCCTCGATCATATCCACATAAAACGCCGCCAGCTTGTCCGCGTTGAGCCGGTTATGTTCCCGGATCTGTTCATCGGATACAATCCTGCGTTTTTCTTTTAAGGCATTCTTCATACATTCCGCCAGACTGTCCGGATTTTCCGCCTCAAACAATGTGATTCCGTCCACACCCTCCGCCTCCCTGTTTACCCGGATGTCCGACATAATGACCGGTATCAGCAAAGATGCCGCATTGTATGCCGAACAGCCGCCCGGATCTCCTTCAAATAAAGAAGGCTGCAACAGACAAACCGATCGTTTCATAATCTCAATCTGATCCAGCTTCGGAATATATCCCAAAAAATGAATAGAATCCTCCAGTCCCATTTCCCGAACGCTTTTTCGCAATTCATCACAATAAGACGCATTCCTGAAATCGTCATCCATCTTTCCGGTACAGACAATATGCACTTCCCCATATCCCTGTTCATGGAGCCGTTTCAATGCCCGAAATGCCGTACGATGATCTTTATGCGACCAAAATTGATTGGAAATTAAAAAATAAACCTCCGGAAGCGCATACTTTGCAAGCGCCACACCGGACGTATCAAAAAAGCTGTCCGCCGCCATAGGCGCAAACGGCTGCGCAAACACTTGATATTCCCCCGGATAAAATTCCTCCAGATCTTTTTTGACCGACTCCGAAGTTGCGATAAAATACTGGGTGTTCCGCGTCTGGCAAATACTGTTCTTTTCCCGATAGGAACGCGTCTGCTCATCAAACAGTTCCGGCAGATACTTTTCCTGAAAATCGGCGATATACCCAATCCACGGAGTACGCAGTTCAGGATAATAATCTCTTAATATCGGAAAACAGATGTCAGCGCCAATCTTTGTCAATGTTTTTTGCAGACTTTTTCCCTTGTCATCATGCAGCTTTTTCACATGCTTTCTGTAATAAACCACCTGCACTTCCTGACAGGCGCTCCGAAATACCTCTATGATATAGGAAAAACGGGCAATGTCATCCCGCTCTCCTTTCGACAAAAACTTCCTCGCCAGACGGACAACCGGGTACTCCATGGGCAGCACCAAATAGAGCCTGATCCGATAATCCTCCCGGTTTCTGTCCACATACTCTAAAATCCCGGCAATATTAGACAGATAATCCACACCGCCATCCCATGTATACAAGCCGTCTCCCAATAAGGCAACCGTTCTTGTTCTCATCATCTTTATCCTCTCGCCCAATCCGCCGATTCTAAATCCCTTCCCCGAAATAAACGGTATCCGGCATCATCCTTTCGATACAAAGTACGCCCGTATTGTATCGCAGATATAGGTTACCTGCTCATCCGTAAGACCGGGATAGCTTGGCAGATTGATTCCTCTCCATCCGATGAACTCCGCCACAGGATGCCGTTGAAACCGCTCGGAGTACATGGGCATCGTGTGAATCGGGTAAAACGTGGGTCTTGTCTCGATTCCCTTTTCCGCCATATGGCGTCTTAACGGTTCCCGCTCCTCAATGTTTTCCAGCAGGACAGAACACATCCAATAGGTATGGCGCACATCCCCCACCGGCTCTAATGTGCTGAGCGGAAGCCCTTTCAATCCATCCCGATACTGCTGGCCGATCTCTATTTTTCGGGCAATGAACTTCTCTACATTCTCAAGCTGCGCATACCCGATCGCCGCCTGAATATTCGTCATCCGGAAATTATATCCGATAATATCATGCCAGTATTCCCGATCCTGCGCCAGCCCCTGATCCTTAATGCGTGCCGCTCTCTCGATCAGCGTCTTGTCATCCGTCAGGATCATACCGCCCTCGCCTGTCGTCATCGTCTTGTTTCCAAAAAAACTGAAACATGCCATGTCGCCAAACGTTCCTGCTTTATGTCCTTTGTATTCGGAACCGATTGCCTCTGCACAGTCCTCGATCAGAAACAGGTTGTGTTCCCTGCACACTGCGCAGACTGCGTCCATATCGCACGGGTGTCCGTATAAATGAACTGCGATCACGGCTTTTGTTTTATCCGTGATCTTTTTCTTTACATCCTCCGAATCCATCTGCCAGGTATCCCGCACGGAATCCACAAAGACGGGCACCGCGCCTACAAAGGTGATGACGTTGACGGACGCGATATACGTAAACGCGGGAACGATGACCTCGTCACCCGGTCCGATGCCAAGCGCCAAAAGCGCCAGATGCAGTGCGACCGTTCCGTTCATAACGGAGGCGGCATATTCCGTTCCGATATATTTTGCAAACGCCTTTTCAAATTTTCCTACATACTCTCCCTTCGATGAGATCCATGAGGAATCCAGACAATCCATAACATATTCTTTTTCTTTTCCTATCAGACTTGGCTGATATACGGGTATCTTATTCATGGTGCACTTCCTTTCCTGTCTGCCGCATACTTGCTACTTTTGCTCTAACTTCAACCAGCTTCCCCATTCGACATCCGTTCCTTCCGGTGTCAGCTGCATATACCCGCCGGTAGGAATAAATGTCAGTTCTGAAATATACACCTTTCCGTTTACATCATACAGATCCACCCTGACAAACGGAAAATCGCGGCTTAAAAGTTCCGCATATCTGACAAGCTCCTCCATATGTTCCGGCTTTTTATGGGGCTGCGCCTTTCTGACATGTCCCGACAGACAATAGGGGAGCATCTCCCAATCCATGTTATAATAATTCAGGTACTTATCTTTTTCTCCGTTCTCGCCGTTTTCGGAAACATATAACACCTTAGGCGTCCCATGAAAACAGTAAAATTTATAGGTTCTAAGATCATCACCCAGATATTCTTCTGCTATGATCTTCTTTTTTACGAATTTATACTGTAATTCCGTAAACTCTTTCCAGTAGTCTTCTTTCATCCACTGCTTGAGCGAACGCACACACGCGTGAATGTCCAGCCTGCTCTTATCAGGGCACAAAATATTATAGCCGCAGCCATGATTACATTTTATCACAAAAGAATCCGGCAGTGCCTCCCAGTCAATCTCCGCTGCCGAGTCATAGACTCCAAACAATTTGGGACACAAGTGTTCCAGCTTTCTCTCCGCCAGATATTCCCGGATCCGGTATTTGTCCACGCACTTCGTCACCGTATCGTTTTTGTAATAATCGTTCAGCTTCAGATATTGCAGTTTTTCATTGATCGTTACCGGATGATCCAGATTGCACTCTCTGCCAAAGTTGTACCGATATATCCGCTTGGTCTCATACACAGGGGCTATCGCGGACAATAATTTTCTTTTTTCTAAGCTCAGCCGCTCCCTCATCGCGCCCATACTTTTTTCCCATCCTCACTTTGTCACAATTTTCAGCTCTTTGGAACCTAATTTTGCCGCGATCATTCCAAAAGTACTTCCCTTACTGCCGAGAATTTTCCTGCATTTTGACAATGCCCACAGATCCACGCAGGCGTCAAGCATCCCGTCTTCTCTGTCCCTTCCCCAGCTTTTATCCTCTTTGAAAAAAACACGCTCTCCAAACCGGCCGGAAGCCTCCCGTTCCACTTCGCGGTCGTCCGTCGCCACAAAAAAACGGCAGACCGGTTCCTGTTCCGCCTCTTTCTGCATTTCCCGAAAAAAGACCGCAGCCGGACTATTCAAAATTGCCTCCTCATGGTCCGTCCGTCTGATATGGACGCCCACCGTATCGGCGCCGATTCTGTCAAACAGCGGCTTTCCCCGCAGCAAAACCTTCTTGGAAGGTTTTAGGAAATCCAGCGTAATCCCCGAATCTTCATAGACCGGAGAGAAGGGTTTCCATGATTTGATATAGACATCTCCTGCATTCCGGACACCCTCCTCTGCCATTGTGAAAATTTCCTGCTGCTCCATGCCTGTCCACTTGTCAACCTCCGTCGCAAAACTGCATGTCTGCGACAATCTTTTTCGCAGCCGCTCGCTTTTTACTCTGAGCAGCGGCTTCTCACGATACCCGTCCGTCGTGACCGTGATGACTTCCACATCCGGAACCGGCTCAAAAAGTTCCTCGAAATCCGCCGCAAGATCGCTGTTATTATTCCATAAAATATGCAGCTTCTTGTGATACTTCCGCGCTAAATCATATGCCGATGCCAGCACCTGCATCCGATTGCCAAGCCCCGCCAACGGCTCCACCCAAAATTTATTTTTTTGACGCTCTGCCATTTCCCTGTAAATCCTCCATCTCCTCCGGCAAGCCGCAAGATTCAGACCTGCAGGCGGCGCTGTTTCCCCAGAGAATGCAGGATCCTGCAGATCTCCAGAATGTTTTCTTCTTCCAGATCCGGGTAAAGCGGTAATGTCATCACCTGCGTGGACCTCTCATGCGCGACCGGCGTCTCCTGAATCGGAAATTTTCCCTGATAACACGGGAATTCGCTCGTCAGCGGATAAAAATATTTTCTGGCAAAAAAACCATTTTCATAGAGAACTGCACAGACCTGATCCCTGTCCATGCCAAGCTCTTCCTTATGAACAAAGATCGGGAAGTACGCATAATTGCTGACAACGTGCTCCTGCTCCGGCATCAGCTCAATCCCCGGACAATCCGCCAGCGCTTTCCGGTACAGTTCCACCCGTTCTTTGCGTCTCTGCATCATTTCTTCCAGATGACGGAGATTGCACAATCCCATCGCCGCATGAAATTCGCTCATTTTAGAGTTCATGCCGATGCCCACCACTTCAGCATCCATATTGATTCCAAAGTTCTGCAGCGTATACAAGCGTTCGCTCAGCCTGTCGCTGCTGCATGTGACTCCTCCTCCCTCGCAGGTACTGAACACCTTCGTCGCATGAAAACTGAACGTTGATAAATCTCCATACGCTCCAAGCCCTTTTCCTTTATAGGTCTCTCCGACGGTATGCGCCGCGTCATAGATGACTTTCAAATGATGTTTTTCCGCAATCCGCGCAATCCGTTCGATATCACAGATCTGTCCGTAGACATGCACCGGCAGGATTGCAGATGTTTTCGGTGTGATCAGCTGCTCGATCTTATCCGGATCCATGGTGCACCTGACCGGATCAATATCACAGAAAACAGGTGTCAGACCGCACCGGATGATTGCATGCGTGGTCGATGCAAACGTAAACGGCGTCGTAATCACTTCGCCTTCCAATTCCAGCGCCTGTAATGCAAGCTCGATCGCCATATGTCCGTTGTTTACAAGCTCTATCCGCTCCGCTGACAGCAGTGCCCCCATTTTTTCTTTCAATAATTCATACTTGGGACCCATATTAGTCAACCGATGACTTTCCCATATCTCTTTGATCTCCGCCGCGTACTCCTCAAACTCCGGCAGACTCGATTTCGTCACATATATCATGTATTTACACCTCTGCGCCCGCAAAACCAGGCGTCCGATTTCGTTCTTGCTTTTCTCCACACATCTGTTCAGTCTTCCAACTCCGTCAGATCAAGAAAGTGAATGTCCTTCTGCATGATCCGTCCATATTCTTTTACCGTCAATTCATCCGTAATGACTTCTCCCTTTAACCATTTAAGAATCGCTTTCGGCAGGTTTACTCCCGCCAGATGGCTGAACGGATAGCCGCCTCCGAATCTGGCGTTCATTTCCAGCAGGCGCACCCTTCCCCGATCGACAAATACATCCACGTCCATGTTGCCGATATGCCCGGAGGTCATTCCGATCCGATCCGCGAACGCCGAAACGACATCCTCTTTCACCACCGCCGCACAATCCGTTTCCCCTGAACGCATGGCATACTTTTTTCGTACCACACTGCCGCAATATTTTCCGTTGAGATCGTTCATCAGATCAATCCCGTATTCTTCTCCCGTCAGCTTCTGCTGAATAATGACACAATTCTCACTGTCAAAAGCTGCTTCATATTTCAGATATGACTTTTGAATATCCCGTCTGCATTTTTCATACAACACTTCCAGTTCCCGGCTGTCTTCCGCCTCAAACATCGAGATGGAACCCATGCCCCACCTCGGTTTGACAATCAAGGGAAACAGCGCTTCCCCTCTTTCCGGCTCCGAATATACTTCGCTGGGATTTCGATATGTTTTTGCCGTGTCGATTCCGTTTTCTTTACAAAACAGATACGTCTTCCACTTATCGTTACAGCGTTCCACGATCTCAGGCGAAGATACGATCACCGTCGTTCCTATCTCCTGAAAACTCTGCTTATTTCTGGCAAGCACCAAAAGATCCACATCAAACAGCGACAGCAGGAAATCAATCTTCTTTTTTTTGCAAAAATCAAGTAAAAACGGGATATAGGCATCATCATAGATCAACGGCGTAATGACATGTCCGTCCGCATAAGGAAATGCCGCCGAAAACCGGGAACTGTTCCCTGCGTAAACGTTTCCCTCACTCCCGATCGCCTTTTTGAAATATTCTACAATATATCCTCTTCTCCCTGCGGAAGTAATCAACAGATTCACTTTTGTCCCCTAATCCTTTCGATCAAGTCTCGCGTTCTCGTCCGCACTCCGTGTTTTCGTCCAAACCATGGCATCTTCGTCCGCACTCCACATCGCCTGTCCTCTCATAAAGCATCCCTTCACAGATTGCCGCATTTATATTTATCATCCCCACTTTTGTGAAACAAATTCTGCGATCCTGCTCTCCTGCTCCCTGTTCATCCGACCGGTATCATCCAGCCGGATCCATTGTTCCGAGTCCGGGCAGGTTCCCCAGAAGCTGTTCGGATAAATACGGATCCCATCCTGAATCAACGCCGCATCATAGGAAAACGAACTCTTACCCATCACCAGCAGATCGGATTTTGCCAGATTTCCAAACGTATCCTGTTCCGACTCATCTAAACAATAGACCACATGATGATATTTGTCAAATTCTTTGAAATTTTCCCGCTTTCCCTGCGAAAAAATGTGGATCCGGACCTTCTCTTTTGGCAAAATCTCCGTGAGGGTATCTAAAACCGCCAGATAATACTCTATACTCAGCCATCTTTGACGGTATTCCTCCATGATCCTTCCCTCAGAATCCACAATATCCCCTCGCCGCACATGAACGGCAATGTTGAAAAAATGAGGATCATAAAAGGGTTTGTCCGCTTTCCTTGCGGAAGCGCCCATAAACCGCTCTCTCAAATACCCGCCGATTTCGTGCTGCCTGCCGGAAAACTGATCGAGCTCCAAAAAAAATACAACTTTCCCACCGGCATAGGAATCTACGATACCGCGGATCTCTTCCACCTCTTCCGGGTTCTGCTCATCAAAATAGGGCAGTTTCACTTTACGATAGTTCCGCTCTTTTAACAGGCTCCGCGCCGTCACCATTCCTTCGCCGAATCCCAGATATGCATCCCATTTCCGATTTGCGAAAGGAGAATACGCATATCCGATCCCCCAGCAGTGCGCAAAGATCACCCCCGCCATCCAACCGTCCATCTGATGTCCGATCCCCGCGCCCCTGTTCGGAACCGCCGTCAGATACAGTTCCTTCCTGCTGCCTTCTCTTTTTCGCCCGTATCTCCGCTCATGCCGACAGGCGCTATACATACAATAGCGATACAGTCCGGATCGTGACCGGTGATAAAAAAACGGATGCAGTTTTCTGTATATTTTATCTAAAATTTCCGCACATTTTTCTTTCATATCATTTTCTACCAATAAGCGCCGCCCGGTGTCTGATCGAGAACATCCACATTGCCCACTTTCGTCTCATCCGAAAGGCGCACCCAGTGTTCATTATAAAGTCCCGGCATCTCATCCCAACGCTTTCCTTTAATGCCGAACAGCACCTGAAGCATCCCGCCCATATGAACGGCCTGCTTTCCCGCCTGCTTTAACCTGACCGCCAACGGAGAACTAAACGTGGCGCAGCTTAACAGGGCAATATCAAAGTCCACTGCCATACATTCCGCATATAAATAGTCCAGTACCTCAAACCAGCTCTGAAAGCGCGGATCTCTTCCCGCAGAATACCACCACACCGATTTTACCGTGAGCAAAGTAAACTCCGGCAGCGTGTCTTTATCCTTGTGCAAAAGTTCCCGTTTGGGATACTGGCTTACGATCGTATCCACAAAGGGACTGACAATCAACACCCGTTTCCCTTTTAGTGCGCGGACCCAACAGCCCTGATAATCATACAGATCTACCAAATGCGTTTTCGTCAGCAGCGCATCTCCAACATATCGGGAAAGTGCGTATTCTTCCATATTCACACTATACCACGCGCAGATCACATCCGCTTCCTGATACATTTCTCTTAAAACTTCGCGGTACTTCATAAGCTGCTGCCGTTCCATGTTAAAGTTTTTAGACGTATCGTTTTTTTGAAATGTACTGCTTCCCCACAGGGCATCTCTCTCCAATGCCGCCAGCAGCGCCGTCTCGCTCATTCCGTTTCTCGTCACGGCAAACGGCGTTCCCTCCCGAATCCACTCCTTTACCTGTTCATTTGCCGCTTCCGGCTCTGTGTAATTTCCAACCAGACGGGCATAATACCGGATCCGTCCGTTGCGGAACGCTTCAAAAGGCTTGCATTTTCTTAATATCTTACATTGAAAACAGGAAATCAGATAGCGGTACAGCCATCTGCACTTTTCTTTTGACATCATGATCAGTCCTCCGATCGTCCCACCTACCGCAGCATATAAATACTGTCGTTACTGTCCGGCGAAACACTGGTAATCACTTCCGGGTTATACATCATTACCACCGCATCCGGCGGATTTAGCCGGATATAGTTCTCTATGCTGCCGTTAAAGAGCCGCAGGTCAATAAAATCCAGCTCGCTCACCGTCAACGCGAGAAACGGCGCCACCGTCGCTCCAAAAGAATCCGATAAAAACAGCAGTCTGACCCCATTGTCCGCATACGCATTATAAATCTCGGCAAGCGGCTGCCTTCCCCCCATGTAGGCTGCATAGGAGGAATTCGCATAATAATCCGTGCTCTCCAGCCTGTCCCAATCAATCAGCGCCTCGTCAAAGTTCCCGCTTTGATGGATACCTGCCTCTCTGGAACGATAAGTAAGACTCGTCTCAAAATCCGGCAGCAGCAGCGTGAAATCATCCAATCCCGCATAGGACAGCCCCGCATTTCTGCCGCTTGATCCGAGATAACTTTGCGGATAGAAAACGCTTCGGTACCTTTCCTCAGAAAGCAGTTCCATGGAGAAATCAAAAGAAAACTCCGACTGCAGCCGTTCCGCGATCTGCCTTGACGCCCATAACCCCGTGGAAGGAAGCCAATGCGTATCCGTCCGGAAAAACAGTGCATAATGATCCATTCCCTGTTCGGAAACGCTGTCCCTTAAATCCAGAACGGAAATTCCCGCATCTCTCAGATACCCGACCAATTCATCCGCGTTCCGATTGCTGTAATCGTCATAAAGCAGCGGATCGTCATCATTCCGCTCCGCCTTAAACAAGGACTCCACATACAAAAACGGGATCTCTTCTTCTGAAAGAAACTCTGCAAATTCCGCCACATTAGCGGCATAAGGGACCGTATCAACGCGATCCGCCGGCGCCGTAAGATAACCGCCGTGTACACTGACCAACCTGTCTGCACTCTGTATGATCTTCGTGCCAAATATTCTATTTGCAAAGGCGGACAATTCCACGCATTGCGGCTGTAGATAGAACCCGTCCGTGCAGTACCATTCCAGAGACGCTTTCGCGCTGTCCACCTTTTGTTCATATCCGGAAAGAAACGAGGCTCTCTCGCCCTGCACAGGATCCGCCGTCTCCGTCGCAGGTTCCTGCTCCTCAAACGGATATTCCAAAGACCAGTCAACGGCATTCCCGCTTCCTGTCTCCTCCTCCCGTTTCAGCAGCCCCCGCACCATTCCATGCCAAACCACACTCAAAAACAGTGCCGTTATCACACATAGATATGCCATAACCACGCCCCTGCGATAAGGGGATTTTTTTTCGTTTTTCTCATCCGGACAGACTTTTTCCATGACTTCTCCGTTTCCGTGGGAAAATACTTTTTACCAGCCTGTTGCCAATGTTCTGCAGCCGCGCTGATCATCCGATAACGTTAGTGTGTCCCTAAAAGTTAAAATAAATAAACGGACTGTAACTCGCCCTGATAATATAAGCGAACGACACGACAAAAACAACCGCATATAACAGTTCTGCTGTCGGTATCCGAATTTTCTCCGGAAGCTTTCCCGCCATCTCCCGGATTCTTTGATGCGGGACGCAAAACCACAGTCCCAACAGGATCCAGATCAAAAAGCTCCCGGCATACGCCGCTGCCATTCTGTCTGCAAAAATCCCGCTCCCTCCAAACATTGCTAAAAGATAGGACCATGCCCCGCGAAGCGACTCTGCCCGGAATAAACTCCAGCCAATCAAAATCACCGGTATCACATACAGTCTTCCAAACCCATTTTCACGCCTGGCATAGCCGGTGACTTTTTCTGCAAGCAACACGAGAAACTGTAGCAGCCCCCATAAAATAAACGTCCAGTTTGCTCCATGCCACAATCCCGTCAGCCCCCACACAATCAGCAGGTTGCGGATCTGTATCCGTTTTCCCCTCCTGTTGCCTCCCAGCGGGATATAGACATAGTCCCGAAACCAGCTGCTAAGGGAAATATGCCATCTTCGCCAAAATTCCGTAATGGATTTCGACACATACGGATAATCAAAATTCTCCATAAAATGGAATCCAAAGATTCTTCCCAGCCCGATCGCCATATCCGAATAAGCGGAAAAATCAAAAAAAATCTGCAACGTATAAGCGCCCGCGCCAAGCCATGCCATAGCCACGGACAGCTCCGCCGTCGGCAGAGAATACGCTCTATCCGCCAGAATCGCCAAATGATCCGCCAGCAGAATCTTTTTTCCCAACCCGATAATCAGCCGGTGAATGCCCTCATACGCATCCTGAAACGTTTCCTTCCGCTCATGGATTTCCTTTGCGATCGTGTCATAGCGCACGATGGGTCCCGCCACAAGCTGCGGAAACAGCGCAATATAAACGCCCACATCCAGCACGCTCTTCTGCGCCTTTGCCTTCCCCGCATAAATATCCGCCAAATAAGAAATCGCCTGAAAGGTATAAAACGAAATTCCGATCGGGAGCACAATCTGCGTTCCGGGTATCCGCATACCAAACAGGTGGTTCAGATTCCATATGGTGAAGTTCAAATACTTAAAGCAGAACAGAAGCAGCAAATTGACGAATACTCCAAAAAACAATCCTGCCCTTCTTCTGCCCCCTTCTTTTCCCCCGCCGATCATGCGGCCCATCAGCCAGTTAAAGACAATGGAAAAGAGTAAAACGCTGACATAAACCGGCTCTCCATAAGCGTAAAAAGCCAGACTCGCGGCGAGCAGAAACACATTCTTATACGTTCTGCTTCTGACAAACGGAAGGTAATATCCGATCACCACAACGGGAAGAAAAAAGATCAAAAATACGGATGACGAAAAGACCATGTTTATTTTCCTCTATTTTCCCAACAATATCTTTCCATACGGCGTCAGCGACCGCACGATCGCCGTCCCTAAGCCAAAGTTTTTGCGCAGAAAATAAAACCATTCCCCAAACGGCAGCCCCTTCGGCGATTCTTTCAGCCGGAAACGCTCACGGCGCGAAAGATCCGTGTCCGACCATGTCTTCTTAAGCGGATTTCTCTCACAGATCCCGACATAGCGCCTCGTGGATTCAATCGGATGACCGGATCGTTTGATCCGCAGTCCATAGTCAAAATCCCCCATCGCATGTGTAAAATGCGCGTCAAAATTCCCCATCTTTTCAAATATGCCGGCGGGGAGCAGCACCAAATTGCAGTTAAAGGAATCGCATGTCAGATCCTCGCTTGTCACATCGACCATATCATATTTGATCCCGTGCTTATGATAGCGGATGCCTCCATAGGTCAGATTCCCGTCATGATCGCAGGTCGTCCCGACAACCACCGCACCGTCGTGTTTCTCGCTCTGCACGATCATTTCATACAGCGCATTGTCAAACACGACAACATCGTCGTTGGCAAACACATAATAGTCGGTTTTCTCCCCATTCTCCAGAATATGCGAAATCGCCTTGCGCATCCCGCCGCACCAGTATAGCTTCCCGTCTCCATGCACGACCGTAATGTCATACCCGCGCTCCGCAAGCTTACCCAAATCCGCCCCTGTTCCGTCCGTACTGCCGTCATCCGTAACAACACAGTGAATCTGCAGCCTGTCATCCTGGATGGACTTCACAAACGCCGCCGTTTTCTCTTTTCTGTTATAACAGGTAAAGATCACTGTAACCGATGTCATACCCTTCCTCTTTCCATGCCTGCCGCGCCATTCTGTGGATCTGCCTCATTCCGTGCGGCTTGTTCCCCATCCCGTCATACGGCTTACGCCGTTCTGCGTGACTTGTCCCCTTTTTCACTCGGCTTTCCCGCTCCGTACGGAATGTGTCTTTACTTCGCGCCCTTTCCGAACAGCACGACGCCGATCGTCTGCACAAGAATCTTAAAATCCAAGCTTAAAGACCAATAATCGATATAATGTAAATCATATTTTACCACATCATCAAAGTTCTGTACATCGCTGCGCCCGCTGACCTGCCACAATCCGGTCAGTCCCGGCGTCATGCAAAGCCGCCTGCGATAATAAGGCGTATACTGCTCAAACTCATCCTCCGTCGGCGGTCTCGTCCCGACAAGACTCATATCGCCGATCAGAATATTATAAAACTGCGGCAGCTCGTCAATGCTCGTTTTCCGTAAAAAACGACCGACCTTTGTGATGCGCGGATCGTTTTCCATCTTGAACATGAGCCCCTGCACCTCGTTCTGCGCCTCCAGCTCCTTTTTCCGCTCTTCCGCGTCCGTATACATTGAACGGAACTTATAGATTTTGAACCGCCTGCCGTTCTTGCCGATCCTCGTCTGTGCGAAAAAAACAGGTCCCTTGGAATCCAGCTTGATCGCGGCCGCCACAAACGGCAAGAGCACCGCCGTGATGAGAAGCCCGACCAGACTTCCGGCAATATCGATCAGGCGCTTGATCATGCGGCGCTTATAGTCGATCCGGTTCTCCGCGTAGGTGATGACCGTAAAGCCGCCGAATTCCTCGACCATACTGTTTTTCGCATCCAGTCCTGCCACGTCGATATTGTAATGACAGACAACGCCCATCGTCTCGAAATCCATGATGAGCTGATCGACCTGCTTGCGGCTTGCATCCGGCAGATACAAGAACATCTCGTCAACCGGCATCTGTTTCGCCACATCCAAAAGATTATGCGCATCCGCGACCACCGGGATTCCCTCAACCGCCCCGTCATCCGTTCCGTCCATCACCGCGATCGACGTAATATCCCAGTACAGCTCCGCCTTTTTTAAGAGTTTTTTCATCAATTCGGCAGCGTTCGCCCGGTCGGTGATCACCATGATCTTAACCTTGTTGCGTTCTTTTTTCAGGCGCGCGCGCAGGTACTTCTTTAATCCGACATGCATGCCGTAAGTCAGAACCGTGTCCGCGACCATAAAGTAACCGTACACAAGGCGGGAATAATTCTCCGCCTGCTTGAACGAAAAAAGAACCACGCCGATCCCTGCCGCCATGATCGCATTGCGCTTGATGATCGCCTTCGCCTCCACAAAGTATCCCCGTTTCGTAAAATTTCTATTATAATCCACGGCAGAATCATAGAGGAGCGCATAGACAAGGATGCCCCAGAACACCGTCCAGTGCAGATTCGGCTCGTCAATCTTCGTGACCGAACGAAACCGAAGATACAATCCCAGTAAATAAGAAAGGAGCAGGCATATGATGTCCGCAACTAACAACACATACATTTCCACCACATCCGTCTGGCGTTCCTTCCGGCTCATCCCCGTTCTCCTTTCCCTGTCGATCTCTATTTGCGTTTGCGAAACGCAATCGCCTATCCGTCTTTATCCGATAATTACAAACGCATCCGCCTATTCTTCTTTATCCGCAAACTTGACCACGAGCACACCGTCAATCTTAGCGATGGAGCCGTCAAGCGGATAGACGGGCATCTGCGTAAGCTCCTCGCTGCTCTCGATCAGGGCGATCTGCTCCTTCGTCGGCTGCACCAGCGGAAAATGCAGATATTCTTTCATATATTTCACAAGCGCTTCGTAGCTGTACCACGGTTTTAGCTCGGTTCCCGACACATTGCGCGGGCGGTCAAACTCCGGGATCGACACCGCATAATATTCATTGAACAGGCTGCTGTTGCCCGCGAAATAAACCGGCGTCCCCTCCTGCCATTCCTGCGTTTCCTCAATGCGGTATGCGACCCTCTCAAGCAGCCCCGTTACCTGTTTTGTGACCGCCTCCAGCCTGTGATATGCCATATTGCACACATAAAAGCCAGACAATATGACCACCGCGCAGGACAGCGCCACGCCCCATTGAGCCGAATGAAACAGCCGCTCTTTCGAAAACAGTTTTCCGCGTTCACATTCCTCCGCCGCCGCAAGCAGCAGAAAATAAGTGACGACAACGGAAAAGATCATATAATTGTCCACACCGTTTCCCACGCGGTCCGCCATCAGAAACGGCGCCGCATTCACGCCGAGCGGCAGCAGCATAAGCAGCAGGACCGGCTGCATCTTTCCCTTTTTTCTCCGAATCATCAGAAAAACGGTAAACACCAGCATCAGCGCCGCCGCAATGCAGTTTGCGATAACCGGAAAGATCCCGTTACAGTAAGCCGTCGTAAAAAAGTAGGACAGAAAATAAAGATAAGTATATACGAATCCCTTGGCGATCCCCTTTAGTGTAAAGGAAGTCATCTCATTGATCCCGTGGTAATCGCCCATCGTGATCCCCGTTGCTTTTAACGCGATCTTTAGCACGACATAGTACAGCACAAAGCCAGCCACCATCATTGCCAGATATTTCAATGCCTTTAAGACAAGCTCTTTCCATGTCGTCTCCCTGCGCAGTACATCCAAAAACAGGATCCCGAACACCACAGCAACCGCCACCGATAAAAAGGGCTGATAACAGCCGATCGACACACACAGGCAGACGCTGCCTGCAAGAAAGCCTTTCCGGTATTTCTGCGTAAGCCAGACCGACATAACGGCAAGGCAAATGGAGATACAGAACAGATCGCTGTTCACACCGTAGGAAAGATAACTGGCAACGCCGGGAAACGTAACCGCGATACAGCCCGCCGCCGCCGCGTGCAGACGCGACCGGATCCGCAGACAGTCGATCAGCATATACACGGAAAACGCCAGCACCGCCATACACAAAAGTCCGTTGATCGTTGCCTGACTGTAGTAGCTGCTGAGCGACGTGATAAAAGGCATGAACACCCGCCCCATCGGAAGCACGTCGCTTTTTTCATAGGGCATTCTGGAAAAAATATTCCCCATCTCAAAATAGTTATAAAATTTATTCGTCAGAATATACAGGTGCGTCAATATCCCGCATAAAAATGCCGCCGCCGCCCCCGTACACGCCGCTCTGTTCTTTCCGAACCATATTTTCATGCTTTGTGCCGGTGAATCTTTCATAAAAATCCCCCATTTTTATCCAGCCCGCAAGTTTGAACTTCAGACACAAATCCGCTTACCCACTCTACGATATGATCCTGACTCTGTTCCAAGGTCAGCTCCGGATTTTTTTCCGCCATTTTCGGATTGATATACGCATATACCGACTGGTCGGCAAACGCTTTGAAATATCTGCGCACATCCGCCTGATCTATCGAAAAGCCCGGTTCCTTTATTTTCGCAAGCGCTTCCCTGCACGCCTCCACACTGTCCACTTTATATAACCCCGGACCGTATTCTGCACCGCCGTCGCCGAATACCAGCGCGGGCTTTCCGTTCATGATCGATTCGATGATGATCGTCCCCGTGCAGGTGGACGACGCCAGACAGTGTTTCAAAAGCTCCTTGGAATCCACCGTACTGCGGATCAGCTTCACGCCGCGGATTTCTTTTAACGTCCGATAAAAATCCCGCGATCGGTACGGCTGAACAAAATGCTCTTTCACATACAAATCGATTCCGCTGTTCTCCAACGCTTTTGCCAAAATCTGAACCGCAAGAAACTGTTCCACAAAAACACCCGCCTGCGGCAGGGTCGTCGCCTCCGGCTGCATATGCAGGAAAAACGCGACGAATGGCCTTTGGTAATCCGGCATTTGCGCCATTTTATCATAGTCCTTTAAGTCCTTCATCGTGCGCAGCTTCCTTCTCGTCATGCGCACCAAACGCAAATCCTCCCGGTTCCTGCGCCGGTACTTAGTATACTGCGCCCTGTCATGCTCTTTCAACCAAAGCTTCACGCCGTGCTTCCATCTTGACCATACTCTGTGCGTCACAGCTTTTGGCGCGATATAGCTGAGCATATGTCTCTTATGGAACTGATGATGCGGCTTTTTGAATTTTCCGCCATGAACCAGCCCGTCGTCCATTCCGGCATTTTTGTACTGGACCGCCTGATAATAATGCTCGATGTCCGCAGGCAGCTCCACGTCGCCCTTCGGCATATTTTGGTAACACTCCGTCGTCTTTTTCCACAGGTCGGAAAGGCTTGTCCCCGTAAAAAGACGATACGGAATCGACATCGGCGTCATGATGCACATCGGGATATTCTTTACCAGCGCCAGACAATGAATGACATAATCATGCGTGTGGTGCGGCACACCCGTCAACACGATGCAGTTGATCCGCCTCGTGGTCAGCATATGGTTCCAAAAGCGCAGATGCTTCAAATACAGCGCTTTGGCTTCCTCAAAATCAAAAATATCGAACTCCGTGATGCGCATCAGCATTTTCAGCGCCATCGGTTCATAGGGCGCCATCTGCTCGATCAACGGTCTTGAGAGCGCCAGACAATCGTTTAAGTCATACGCCTCCTCATAACGGCAGTTCGCGCAAATATCATAGTTCACCAACTCGACTTTTTCCAGATCATAACTGTCCGCATCATCATGCTGTTTGTTTGTCATCAGACAACGGTCAAAATGAAGCTGCTCGTCCAGTTTCCGGATGATTCCCGACTGATAGCCCTGATAAGAATCGATTCCCTCAAAATAAAGATTGAGTTCCATAATTACACCTCATCGAAAACATCTCTTTCGTTCCCGGTCTTTTCGGCCCGACCGAACGCTGTCTAACCCGCTATTCCATGCTCGTTTAACAAAATCTTTCCGTTTTCCACGCGGTACACAAGATCGCAGTTCTCTATCGTTTTCAGGCGGTGCGCGATAATGAGCATCGTCTTTTTCCCGTGAAAATGGTTGATGGCCTCCATGATCGCCGCCTCCGTATCATTGTCCAGTGCGGAAGTCGCCTCGTCAAGCACGAGAATGTCCGGGTTGTGGTACAGCGCTCTCGCAATACCGATGCGCTGACGCTGACCGCCGGAAATGCGCACGCCGCGCTCGCCGATCTTCGTATGCAGTCCTTCTGGAAGCCCCTCGACAAATTCCTTTAGCTGCGCTTCCTCCAGAACCTCCCACACGCGCGTCTCATCAATCTCTTCCACATCGATGCCAAAAGCGACATTCGCCGCGATCGTATCATCCACAAGTCCGATAAACTGCGGGATGTATCCGATGTCATGCAGCCAGCCGCCATAATCGGAAAACACATTGACGCCGCCGCATGTGATTTCACCCGCTTCCGGCTTTAGGAGTCCAAGCATCACATCCACGATCGTTGATTTACCCGCGCCGGAGGCGCCCATGATCCCGACGGATTTTCCGAGCGGAACCGTCATATCCGCATCTTTGAAAATATAGGTCTCCGAGTTCGGGTAGCGATACGTGATCCCCCGGCAGAGAATGCTGTCCGTGAGCGGCAGCTTATGCGCCATATCCGTGTTGCGCACATTCTGCTCCACGCTTTTGCGATAACCGTCCTCGTCCGGCATTTCCACATTGTCATAGACAAAATCAAGCGTCGGCTTGTAATAAGCAATATTGGCAAGATACGTGCTCATACGGCTCGCGCAGGGCATCAGACGCATGGCGGCAACCGCAAACGCCATCAGCTGCGGCGCAATGTCCGCCACGCTGCCCCCCATCGCGACCGCCGCAAGCATATAAATCAGCACGCCGCAGATACAGACCGACTCGATCAACAGCTTCGGCACGGAACCGAGCAGGTTATTATCGCGCACCAGTTGATAGTATCGTTTCCCGTATTTGATATAAGCATTCAAAAAGGACTGTTCTTTGTCGTATACCTTGACATCCTTGATACTGTTGATGGACTGGATGATACTCTTATACATCAGCCCCTGTTTTACGCGGGATTCCTGACCAATCGCGCCTGCGCGCGGCTTTAGAAAGCGGTTCACTAACAGCATCGTAACGATCAACAGCGCGCCGATCACCAGCGTCATCTTAAAATCCGTGATGAGCACCGTCACGCCCAGGAACATGGCGACAACAAGCTCCGTCAAAAGCTGCATACACTGTAACAGCAGGCTGAACACGCCGGTCGTATCGCTGTAAACCGTCCGCAGGATGTCGCCGCTGTTCACATTCAGATAATACTCATACGGCTTATGCAGATAAATCTGCAAAAGGTCTCTCGAAATCCGGTACTGACAATTTGCGATAAAGGTATGCTGCACATAATACAGCAGCAGCATGTACAGATTTTTTCCCGCAAAAAGCACGATCAGCGCCGCCAATATGACATACAGAAGCTGTTTTGTCGTCTGCACATGCAGAAAATCGCAGATCGCCCGCATATACCATGTGCTGTTCAGCGCGTCCTCACTGACGATCAGCTGCGCTAACGGCAGGATCATGGAAACGCTTAACGTCTCCAGAAGCGCGCCGAGGATAATCATCAAGACCAGCAGTACCACACGCTGTTTCTGTTTTTTGTTTAATACTTTGCGAAATTTCGTAATAATCTCTTTCATGGCGTTCCGTTCTTCTGAAAATTCCTGTCACATATGCACAATCACACACAATTGCACAATTCTTTTTATTTTACCACATATTTCCTGCAATTGCAAAAATAGGCAGCTTCCTTAATAGGATTTGCCAAGCAGCAGACGGAACAGCAGTCCCGGCAGACCGCAAAGGCGCTGTTTTCTTTTCTCCGACGGATCATCCGCATCCGTCCTTCGAAAATATGCCTGTACGGTTCCGTTTTCCGCCGCAAACCGCTTTACCCTGCGCAAAAACAGATTTTTGTGCTCCCGAAGCCATCCCATGGGCACATACGCCCGCGCGCCGCTGGACGCACAAAGGCGCCCGGCGTCTTTGTCCCGCTTCGCCCGCACATCCGATGCCCCGCCGTCCCGGCTCATCCGAATGTCCGCCATTCTGCCTGCTGCACAGGCGCAGACCTCATCCGCATTTCCGATCACCTTCCGGTTTCTGCCGATAAACCCCGCCAGCGCGTCAAATTGTGCCTGCCCCATCTCATTGCTGTGCAGGCAGAGCGTGTCGAACCGTTTCGGCAGACGCGGTTCGGAAAGCGTACACGGAAAAAAAAGCAGTCCGCCGCGCCGGTACGGTCTGTCATCATACCCGTCCGTGACCGACACAAATCCCAGCGCTCTTAGCGCTTTGAGCGTCCTCTTATCAAAGGTATGTCCGGGCGCCATAAACATCGAGGCGTTAATTCCGTTTTTCCGCAGGATCTCCTGCCCTGCCTTCAGCTTTTCATACTGCTCCTGATAGGACAGTCCCGCAAATTCACTGAATGGATTGATGCCCAAAAGCCCCGCGTTTCGATTCACATAGACGTGCGTGAAACCATGCTGCGCAATCACCCAGCCTGCGTCTGTAAGCGCGCGGATCCGCTTCCAGAAATCTTCCGCCGGCTCCTGCTTATGAAGCGTCTCATCCCGATTATCCGGCACAACGCCGATGATCGGATGAATCCCATATTGTTCGAATAACGCCTCCAGCCGTTCAAATTTTTCCCAATCCATGTCGGGCGTAATATCGTCCAGACGAATGAGTAACTGCTGCATGCCGCCCTCCTGATCGTGTTTTTCCATTTTATTTTTTCTGATTGCGTAACTAGATATTCAATTCAGATATAAAATTTACTAAACTGGACTCCCTGTATAAGGGTTCCCTTTCATATCGTTTCTTTTTCACCGCTCTGATAAATCCATTTAGATATACTGCAAACTCCGCTTGGATCACATCATAGTCTTTTTCTATTTTCCGATACTGCGACTTTGGTATCCTCTTCTCCGTCTGCCACTCTATATATGTATCCTCATTCACAATCAACGCATAGCGATAATCGAGACCCGCACTCTCTCTTTTTTCTGATGGAACCGCATGTCCGATTCTTCCGTATTTTCTTATTTCAGCGCCTAAATGATTCCTTAACGGAATATAATAATGATTCGCATCCTGACAGACCATTATGCAAAGATGCGTCCTTTTTGACTGCTTATCCACGTTTTCCGTATCAAGCATTTTTACAAACGAAGAGTGCTTCTCGAAATATTCTTTTTTAATAAAGCACAACTTTAACTCCATCTTCTTCTCCGTATCAACGTAAAAAGGGGAACAAAACTGTCCCCCTTACCTACAATATCTTCAGCTTTTTTTAGACAGGTACATCTGACGAACCCCTCACAATTTTTTCAGTTTTTATTGAGACAGGCACCTCTGACAAACGCCTCGGAAAGAAGCTTCTGCTTCTACATTTATATTATATGCAGTCCATACAAATGTCAATATGGCAATTTTTGATTTTTTCATGAATCCTTGTCCTATTGATTCTTCATCATCCACTGCTCCAGCATCAGGATGTACCAGAGCTTTTCGCTGAATTTCCCCTTTTTGGTATAGTCCTTCCAGTAAGAATCCGCCACGCGGACGTCGATCACATCCGCGCAGTGCGTTCTGCCGTCGCTCAAGAGATCTTGCGCCCACTCGCGGAGTTCCCCTTCCTTCAGCCATTCATGAAGCGGAATACTGAATCCCTTTTTGGGGCGTTCCATCAGTTCCTTCGGCACATAGCGGTACAGCACGTCACGCATGACGCGCTTGGTAACGCCTTCGCTGAATTTATCCTCCATGGGCAGTGTCCATGCAAATTCTATGATGTCACGATCCAAAAGTGGCATTCTCGTTTCCAAAGAATATTGCATACCAGAACGATCCACTTTGACTAAAATGTCATCAGGAAGGTAGTGCAGCGCATCCATCAGCATCAAATTTGACACTCCTTCCCGTAGAAATCCGGGCGTATAATCAAAATAGGCGTCGTCCAGGCGCGTATGCTCTTTTGACAGGTAAGCCGCGCGCGCCTCTTCCAGCCCGATATAGCGGTGCGCCTCCTCTAACGTCTCCATCGTCAGATAGGCGCCCGCCTTATAGAGCAGTTCGTTTCTGCCCGCCAAATGACTGCACAGACCGCCGACGGCATGGCGGAACTCTCTTGGCAGGCGGTGGTATTTCTTTTTTAACTTTCGTAGTTCTTCCTCGGCAACGCGGTACGTATTGTAACCGCAAAACAGCTCGTCGCCTGCGTCTCCCGACAGCGATACGGTCACATGTTCGCGCGTCATCCTGCTCACGAGCATGGTTGGGATCTGGGAGGAGTCCGCAAACGGTTCGCCGAAACACGCCGTCATCTGCCGGATCATCCCGCACGCCTCCCGCTTTCCGACGTAGAGTTCCGTGTGCGCCGTCCTAAGATGCGCCGCGATTGCCTTCGCAAATTCCGCCTCGTTATAGTTTTCCGCCTCAAATCCGATCGTAAACGTGCGCACGGGAATATCGCTCACTGCCTGCATGATGCTGACAACCAGCGCAGAATCAATCCCTCCCGACAAAAAAGCGCCAAGCGGCACATCGGAGATCATCTGTCCCCTGACCGCTTCCTTCAACAGTTCCTCCAGCCTGTCCGCCGCCTCTTTTCGCGTTCCACGGAACGGATACGCCTCTCCTTCTTTCGCCACCTGTTTTAAGTCCCAATAGGTGTGCCGCTCCTGCTTAAGCGTTGACACATTCACAGAAAGCCACGTGCCGGGCATCAGTTTATAAATCCCCTCATAAATGGAATAGGGCGCCGGGATATATCCATATTGAAAATAAAGCGGAAGCACCTTCGCGGCGATCCCGTTAGGAAAGTCCGACAGTTCCTTCATCGCGGCAATCTCGGAGGCAAAGACAAAGCTGCCGTTCACCATGCCGTAATAAAGCGGTTTTTCTCCCATCCGGTCACGCGCAAGCGTCACGCTGCCCGCTTCCCGGTCGTACAGCGCAAGTGCAAACATGCCTTTCATCCTGCAAAGCGTCTGCTCCACACCGTAGCGCGCAAACGCCCGTAAGATCACTTCCGTATCGGAGCCGCCGCGCCACGCGCCGCGCTCCCCGTCCCGTTCCAGCTGTCTGCGCAGCTCCCGGAAATTGTACACTTCTCCGTTATACACAAGCACATACCGCTCGTCGGCGGAGCGCATCGGCTGCGCGCCGTTCTCACTCAAATCAACGATCGCAAGCCTGCGGTGTCCGAGCGCCACGCGGCGGTTTTCATCCAGCCAAAATCCCCCTGCGTCCGGTCCCCTGTGGAACATCCGCTCATTCATTTTTTGTATCTCACCGGCTCCGTCTCCCCGGTATCCGATGATGCCCGCTATCCCGCACATGTCATTCCTTCCTGCTCATCAGCCTGCCAATGAATCCCGTCGCGGCACGGTACAGTTTCGGCGCCGCGCCCCGTACTTCCTCCCCGTTATAAAACACGGCGGTTTTGCCGCCGAACGACTCCTTAAACTTCGTGATGCTCTCCACATCTTCCGTCCTGCCTGCACCGCCCCAGTCATATTGCTCTTTTCCCATCTTCTTAAAAAAGAGCATATCCTGATAATGGAGATACCGGTTGGCAAACCCCACGATATTGGTCGTAATGCTCTCGTCCGTCCGAAACTGAGACGCGGACTGATACAGGCGCACCCGCTTTTCTTCCAATATATAGGTATGATATACGAGCAGTTTCCCGCCGAGGGACGCCGTCGTGACCGCCATTGCGCCCGCCGATACGTATTGGCGCATCATCGCGCGGCACTTTTCCTTTTCGTTGTAGGAAATCCCCTTGCTCGCCCAGAACTGTTCAAAAAAATCCGTAAAGGCGGCGATGTCCTGCTCCGTCAGCTCCTTTCCGCACTTTGCCGCGCACACGACGCCCTCTTTGGGCGCACGGCGCACCTCATAGCGGCAATTCTTGGAATAATGCGACAAAATCGTCTCCTCATCTTCCTTTAAGTCGCTGAGTAAGGTCTCAAATTTCTGTGGCATGGCGCCGATCGGCTTTTCCGCCTCCTGGTACCGGATCACCCCATCCATGGCAAGCGCATGTTCCGCATACCAACAGTCGATGATCGGAATTCCCTTGTTTTTTTTCGATACGATCAGCATAATTCCTCCCGCGTAATATAATCCATCCACATTTGATTGACCTTTTCCGGCGCCAGATCCTGCCTGATCGCAGATGCATTCACGCCCAGCCGTTCCTCCAGCTTGGGATCATCCAAAATACGCCGGATCGCCCGTGTAAGCGCATCGGTATCCCCGACTGGCACGAGAAGCCCGTTTTCCCCGTCGCGGATGACCGCGCGCGGGCCGCCGCACGGGCAGTCCGTCGAAATGCAGGCAAGTCCTAACGCCATCGCCTCCAACAGCGCGTTTGGCATCCCCTCGACATTGGAGGAAAGGACAAAGACCTCCGCCTCCCAAACAGCGTCCGCTACATGACTGCAATTCCCTGCAAGAATCACTCTGTCATTCAGACCGATCCCGGCGATGAGTTCTGTAAGCTTCTCTTTTCTTTCTCCATCCCCATACAGTTTGAGCGTATAATCGGGATAATCCGCCGCCAGCGCCGCAAACGCCCGTATGAGCATCTCATGATTCTTTACGCTGTGCAGCCGCCCCACCGTCACAATCTCATGCCTGCGCTTCCCCTCATACCGAGGTCTGATAAAATCCGGATGAAGCGGACTCATTAGGACGACCGCCTTTTTCCTGACCGCTGGAGCAAAAAACTCCCGCGCCTCCTCTGTCTGAAAAACAATTCCTTCTGCAAAGCGAAACAGAAACTTTGCGAGCAAACGCATCATCCCCGTCGGATACTCCCGCGCCGGCGCGCTGCGTACCGACACAATGCATTTGGTATTCGTAAATCGCGTTGCCAGGATCGCTCTGATATTTGCCTTTCCGATAAACGAAACCAACATGCATATCCGAAGTTTTTTTACAACCTTTCTTACGTTTATGATCCGTTCTATTGCATTGGATAACCGGCTCTTTTTATCCGGCTTCGGCAGCATGATCCGTTCTACTCCCGGATGAAGCGGATAACTCTCCCTTCTGTCCGGATTCTCGGTAATCATATAGACCTCATATCCGTCCTCACAAAAACCGTTTGCAAGATTACTGATAACTCTTTCCGCCCCACCCATCTGCAGCGTGGATATATAAAAAGCAATCCTGTTTTCTCCCGTATTCACGAAACGCCTACCCTTTCCTTTGATACCATTGCTCCGCCATCAGAATTTCCCACACGATCTGCGCATTCTTATGTTCCCTCTGGAAATCTTTCCATATTCCAGCCAGTACCTTCTGATCAAAATATCCATCCTCCGCCAGCTTACTATGGGCAATGCTTTCCGCCGCCCACTCCGCCGTATCCCCGCATGTCAGCCATCGCGTAAGCGGTACAGAAAATCCCTTTTTAGGCCTGTCCAGCATTTCTTTCGGCACATAACGGTAAAGAATGGTTTTTAATATCTTTTTCGATACGCCCTGCGCGTCATATTTGTAAGAAATCGGTATCCGATATGAAAATTCTACCACATCCCGGTCAAGCATGGGGACACGATTTTCCAGCGAAACAGCCATTCCGGCACGATCTACCTTCACCAAAATATCGTCGGGATGATATGTGAGCATATCCTTATACATCATTTTTTCCATTACCCCAAAGATATGCTCATTCCGGTCCGCTCTGTTGCAGTGTCCCAGCCACTCCGGCATAATGCCGCCTGTTCTTTTTTTCTCCCTTACTACAAGCTGCTCCGCTTTATAATCTGTGTGATAGCAGACCGCCTCATGAAGTTCCTCCGGTGTCTCCGCCCTTAAACAACAGGCGATCCGATAAGCATCCTTTCCCCTTCGTATTCCCGGCATTCCCATAACTGCTGCGCCCGCCCTTCGAAACCATACAGGCAATCTGTTTGTTCTTCCATAAAGAGCAGCTATTTTAGGATACGTATTGTAACCGCAAAACAATTCATCCCCCGCATCCCCCGACAACGCAACCGTGACTTTACTCTTTGCAAGCCTGCTCACCAAATAGGTGGGGATCTGGGAAGAATCTGCAAACGGCTCCGTAAAAATTTCCGAAAGCTTAGGAATCACTTCTAACAATTCTTTTTCCGTAACATACAGCTGGGTATGCTCCGTGCATAAATGTCGCGCAATCTCCTTTGCAAACTGCGCTTCATTATACTTTTTTTCTTCAAAACCAATCGTAAATGTCTTGACAGGCGCCTTGCTGATCTTTTGCATCAACGCCACGATCAGCGGACTATCCGTTCCCCCCGACAGGAATGCTCCCACCGGTACGTCGGAGATCAATTGCCCGCGGATCGCGTCCGTAAGCAATTCTTCCAGCCGATCCGCCGCCTCCTCCTCAGAGTCTTGAAATGGATCTCTGGCTCCTTTCTCCGCTGCCTCTTCCATCGACCAATAGCGTTCACATGTGACATTATCCCGCCCAAATGGCATTCGGATTGTCAGGATACATCCAGCTTCCAGTTTATAAATCCCCTCATAAACAGAAAAAGGCGCCGGAATAAACCCATAACGCATATACAGTGCCAACGCATTCCTGTCAATCTCGGCTGAAAAACCGGGATATGCCTGTAACGCCGCCGGATCGGAAAAAAACACAAAATCCCCATTGATAAATCCGTAATACAGCGGTTTTTCTCCCACCCTGTCCCTTACGAGAGTGATCGTTTTCTCCTGCCGGTCATAAAGCGCCGCCGCAAACATCCCCTTCATCTTTTCCAAAGCCGGCATGATTCCATATTCTCCAAAAGCCTCCAGCATGACCTCTGTATCCGATGTCCCTCTAAAATGCAAGTCCGGGCGTGCCTGCATAAGCTGTTCTTTCACTTCCGATGCATTATAGATTTCCCCATTATAAGTCATAACAAAACGACCATCGGCAGATACCATCGGCTGGGCTCCATTTTCAGACAGATCGACAATGGAGAGCCTGCGATGTCCCAGGGTTACTCCGGTATGCGCATCACACCAATGTCCCCCGCCGTCCGGCCCCCTGTATGTCATTTTATCCAGCATATTTTGGATTACTACAGCCGCGTCCGTTCTTTGATTGACAAATCCCGCTATCCCGCACATATTCAGTCATCACCCTCATTCCCCGCCAGCGTTTTTTGCCTTTTTGCCTCTATCAGTTCATCCCACTGACTATAAATTCGCGCAGGCGCAAACCTTTCTGTGATTTTGCGCGCCTCCTGTCCCATACGCGCAGCATGATCCGAATCTTTGAGCATACATTCCATTGCTTTTCCCAGCTCCCGTTCATCCCCCACCGGTACCAAAAGCCCGTTTTCGCCTGCCTGAATCAACGAACGCGGTCCTCCGCACGGACAGTCTGTGGCAATGCACGGGACGCCAAGCGCCATCGCCTCCATCAAGGCATTCGGCATACCCTCATAGACGGAGGGAAGTACAAATAATGACGCCTCTCCGACATCATTTTTAATGTTGTCGGTATTTCCCTTTAGAATGACTTCCTGCTCCAATCCGGCCTTTTGAATTTCGTCCCGCATGACGCCCTCCAAACTGCCTTCCCCATAAAACAGCAGTCTGTATTCCGGAAATGCCGCATGGATCCGGGCAAACGCCCGAATGAGCAAAAGCGGCGCCTTCTGGGGTTCCAGACGTCCAACTGTGACAATCTCTTTTCTCACAGACGTCCTTCCGTGAGCATCCAGAAATTCTCCTCCCACCGGATTCGGAATCACCGCGCTGTTATCTGTAATATGTTTAGAAAAAGAAAAATAATTCCGCGCTTCCTCTGTCTGAAATACATATCCGTCAGCACGCCTGTACAACGCTCTCATTAACAGGTGCCGAACCCTGGACGCATATTCCCTCTTCGGATCATTCCGCACACTGATGATCACAGGGTAATCATGCCGCGGTGACAGGGACGTGATCAAAAAATTAGGCTCCGGCATAAAACTAATCATCACACTGATTGGTTCTTTCTCCCGCTCCAGTTTTTTTAAGAGCGCTGACAATCCCTTTCTCCGTCTTAGGAACCGCATCCCCATATTCTGCGCGTACTGCTGCGTATCTTCATCCACATAAAATACCCGTACCGCCGGATTTAAGTCATACTCCGGCTCCGCCGCCATCAGGCTGATCACCGTCACACGATATTGTTTTACAAAATGATCATTACACATATTGCAGATCACCCGCTCCGCTCCGCCTTTTGTCAGAGAGAGTGTCAAAAATACTAACTGCTCCATACCCTTTTTCCGCCCCCGGTTTTCACTCCCCTATCAGCTCCCCGGCATAGTCTTTCCATTGTCCGTAAATCCTATCACCGTTTGCGATCTCCCTGATTTTGCCTGCCTCCGCTCCGATTCTGTCCGCATATTCCGGCTCCCTTAAAATCTTTTCCATCGCCTTCGTCAGCGGCGCACACTCACCTGCCGGAACAAGAATACCGTTCTCGCCATCCTTGATCAACATTGCCGCTCCGCCGCAGGGGCAGTCTGTGGCGATCACAGGCATCTGCATTGCCATCGCTTCCATTAAGGCGTTCGGAAGTCCCTCATAATCAGAAGTCAGGGCGAACAGTGCGCAATCTGCGATCTCCTTTTCCAGACTGTCGCTATTTCCACAAAAGCGCACTTTTTCCCCAAGCTTTTCTTCCCGTATGATCTGCGTTAATATATCCATCGTTCCATCGCCGCTGTCGCTGCCATAAATGTGAAGTTCATATTCCGGAAACCGCTCCGTTAATCCGGCAAACGCGCGAAGCAAAAGCGCCTGGTTTTTCTGTGCCGCTATCCTGCCTACATTAACAATGACTTTTCTTCTTACCGCGGGCGTGTCAACATGAAAGTATTTTTCATTGATCGGATTTAATATGATCTTCGATTTTTTTTGCAGCTTTTGTGAAAAGAACTGCTGCGCCTCCTTTGTCTGGAACACACACCCATCTGCATGATACAGGTACCGCCTGCAAAACAACGCGTTTATCCTGCCTGCATAGTCTACCTTCGGGTCGTTCCTTACAGATACCAGAACGGGACAGATTCCCCTCGCCGCCGGAACTGCGCGGTAATTAGCACTTTTTCCAAATGCGATCACAAGATCGGGAGATTCTTTCACAAGCACTTCTCTTAATCGATTGCTCCGTTCACGGATCCGCTTCAGCCGTAAAAATACCCCCGCTGTGTTCTGTGCAGCCTTTTCTGAGCCCGCGCCTCCCTCCGCCGCGTCCTGCAAACCGGCATCAATCCGCTCGACACCATCCGGCACAGCATATTCCACCTCTGCGGTCTCCTCCGTAACAATTTTCACCCGATACCCATCCTCCGCAAAACGTGCGGAAAGATTAACAACCACCCGCTCCGCCCCGCCCCGCGCTAAATTGTGTATATGAAATATAATTTTTTTCTTATTTTTTTTCCCCGTCATGTCTGCTGTTTTATTTTTCCTTTCGCTTTTCCGATCAGATACTCTTCATACCATCTTGCCAGAACCCGAATATCATAACCGGCTTTCACGATTGCGTCCCGCTGGCAGACACGTGTCTGTGCCAATACATCATGCCGTCGGACACATTCCTGTCCGGAACCATTCCCGTTCCCCGCATCGTCTCCCGTAAGCCCCGCAAGCGATACCGCTTTTTCTGCCCATGCCTGCGGCATCTCATCGAGTGATTTCCATGACACCAGTCCGCTTGTCACTTCCACGCCCTTATCCACCGCTCCCGACACCAGACACGGCAGCCCTGCTGCCTGTGCCTCGATCAGTGTCAGCGGCAGCCCCTCGAACAGGGAGGGAAACACCAACACATCCATCGCCGATAAAAAAGCATCCACATCATGGCGGATCCCTGTAAAAAATATCCGATCACGGATTCCCATCCGCTCCGCCTCCTGACAGATCTGCTCCTTTAATTCTCCATCCCCGATGCAGACAAACGCAGCACCGTCATCTATGCGCGCGATCTCGCGATAAACAGCTAACAAAAAGGCATGGTTCTTGGAGCCGATAAAATTGCCGACATGACCGTATAGGTGCCTGTCCCCCAGTTCAAACTCCGTCCGGACACGAATCCGCTTTTCCTGACTGAAACAAAATCTGTCAATATCAATGGCATTATGGACGACCACGCAATCCCGATTTCCAAACATCCATGTCCCCGCATCCTTCGAGCAGGCAAATCTGCCGATCTTACCATGCTTCATAAACGCTTTCCCAATATGATGGAGCAGTTTTTTCGGATCCGTCGTATTATGGGAATGACAAATAGAAAAAGCTCCCGCCCGCGCCGCCGCATAAACTTGCGGCGCGACCAGCGCATTCGGCGTGTGCCGGATCACGACTTTGTAATGCTTATCTTTCACGATCCGATAAAGTCTTTTCAGGTTCGCGGCGGGATGACTGGTCAGACGCGGCAGCCGATACAGCGTTCCGCCCATTTCCTCAATTTCCCGCTCGTAGGCTGCGTCTCCGTCCGCATGAACAACAAAATCAAACTGCACCCTGTCCCGGTCGATATTCCGATACAGATTCATGATAAAATTTTCCATTCCCCCAGGATGCATGGAACCTACGACATGCAGAACCCTGACCGGATATTGTTCCATAGTGATTCTCCCTTTTTACGCACAGTTCTTTTTCACCGCTGTCGCCTTCCGCTTCCTCTTTTTTTGCCGTTACAGATTCTCCCGGTACCAGTCGATCGCGAGCGCGATCCCCCTTGCAAAATCATACTCCGGATCATAACCCAAGAGCTTTCTTGCCTTGCTGATGTCCGCGTTGGAGTGCTTAATGTCGCCCGCGCGGTCGGGACCGAACTTCGGCTCGATCTGTTTTCCGAGCGCTTTGCAGAGATCGTCATAAATATCGATCAGATATTCCCTGCCCCCGTAAGCGATATTAAACGCATTGCCCGCCGCCTCTCCCGGCGCAAGACATGCTTTTAAGTTCGCCTCGATCACGTTGTCGATATAGGTAAAATCACGGGACTGCTTTCCATCCCCGTTGATCGTCGGCGCCTCGTCATGCAGAAGCTGACGGATAAACTTCGGAATCACGGCGGCATATGCGCCGTCGGGATCCTGCCTGCGCCCGAACACATTAAAATAGCGCAGCGCATACGTGTCAAGCCCATACAGCTTATGATACAGTTTTCCGTATTCTTCGTCCACACGCTTCGTCAGCGCATAGGGAGAGAGCAGATTTCCCTCCTGCCCCTCAACCTTCGGCAGTACCGGGTGATCGCCGTACACGGAAGAACTCGACGCGAACACGAACTTCTTCACGCCGCTCTGTCTTGCCGCCTCCATCATGTTTAAGGTCCCGCGGATATTGATCTCCTCATATAAAAGAGGCATTTCGATACTGCGCGGCACACTGCCCCATGCCGCCTGATTCAATACATAATCCACGCCCTCGCACGCCTTCATGCAGGTTTCCAGATCACGGATGTCCCCCTTGAGAAACGTATAATTGTCCCTGTTCAAAAGAAAATCCACATTCTCCTGTTTTCCGGTAGAAAGATTATCCAGACATCGCACCGTATACCCCATATCTGTCAACGCCTCGCAGAGATTCGAGCCGATAAAGCCCGCGCCTCCCGTCACAAGAAATATACTGTCCCGATCAAATTTCAAATCACGATACCCCATAGGAATCCCTCATTCTTTCTTCTGCTTCAGATGCCCTTGCCGCTCCTTATACGGGCTCTTCCTCCCGACGGTCTCCCACACGCACACGAGCCCTGCGAGATAGAACAGCGTCATATTATAGATCATATAGCGCGACAGGCACATGATCGTGAGCGCCGTCGCGCACACATTTGCCACGATCAGGAAGAGCACGACCGCCATCAGCCACGCGCCGTCCCGTTTTTCTTTTCTCTTAAAAAGATAACACATCAACGCCGCCGCCACAACATAAATCAGCACCGCATAGATGCTGAACAGGGGCGACAGCAGGGATACCGTCCGCACAAAACCGCCCGCTGCCACGTAGACATAGGTTCTCAAAAATCCGCCGATACTGTGCGGCAGTACCGCCTTCATGAGCCGTCCTGCCACACGGTCTTCCTCCACAGGCATCATCCGTCCGTCCGGGCGCATTTCCTGCGGCAGCGCGTCCCATTCTTCCCGCACCCCCGCCGAAAGCACTCCTCCTAATATGTCAAATTTAATCTTGTCATGGCTGTCCTCATGATGCAGGATCCGCGCATGAAAGCCCCTGTCCGCATCCGACGCGCAAAGCCTCTGCGCTTTCATCTGTGCATAGATATTGCGGAGACAGGCGGCGTCCTGTTCGGAAAGCTCCTGCGCCGCCGCCGCGACCGCCTTCTCATCGGCGGAATACAGCGCATTTGTCAGCAGTGTGACATTGCCTCCCGTATTCGCCCTCACTACGCCGTCCGTATTGGCGGCATGATAACATCGTATTGCCGCCTGACGGAGCACAAAGCCAAGCGCCGTCATCGCAATCAGCACAAGAACAGTCGCAATGCAGATTCTTTTCGCGCGCATCCGTTCCGGATGTTCTTCCGCTGTCCGTGCTTCCGCCCTCCGATCTCCCGGTGCCGACGCTTCTCCATCCTGCAGTGTTTGTCTGCTCTTCAATGCCTGCCCGTTTTCCGAATTCACTACTCGCCCATGCAACATCCCGCGCACGACCGATACCGCCGATACGACAAACCACACCAACAGCATCGGCATCATCTGCCCTCTTGCAAGAGAAAGCAGCAACGCCGTCCCATAAGACGCCGCGAGAAACCGTCCTTTTTTCTCCCGATAGAACGCCTCCAGCAGGAGCACGGCAAACAGCGGGTAGAGCGACACGGTCAGCCCCTCGCTTAGAACCGCGTTTGTCAGAACAATGCCGGACGGCGTAAACACGCTTGTCAAAAGATGTGGCGCAAGGATCACAAGCAGCGCCGCGATACGAAGCAGCAGATTGAAGCGGAATTTTCCCACAATAAAACGATACAGGTACCAGTTTACCAAAAATGCCAGCACATTTTGCAGCAGTACCGCCAGCCAGAGGAAATGTGCTTCCCCCGCAAGGAGCCGACACCCCCTTAAAAACAGCGGATAGAGCGGTTCCCTTGCGGTATTGTAACTGAGGTATGTCGTCGAGTCGGGATACTGCCCCACACCGTAGTACAAGAACAAAAAGCAGAAAAAGGCGCCTATGACACAAGGCGCCATAATCGAAAACAGTATTTCGGACTTTTTATTTCTGCTCTCATCCCTAAAATCTGTCATTCCGTTTTCCTCTGCTCTTAGTATGTGATGTTTTACAGCCTCCAATACAAATATCCTGCTGCCTCATACGCCTTCCTGTCAAACATCCCCTTAATGTCAGAGAATACCTTTTTCCCGTGCTTTTGCGCGTACATCGCGCCGATGTCCTTCATCGTCAGCTCCTGGTACTGCGTATGAGCGACCGCTAAGACCACTGCGTCCATATCGCGGATTTCGGATAATTCCGTCATCGTGATGCCATATTCGCGCTCCGCTTCGGCTCTGTCCGCGACCGGGTCGGTAATGAGCGGCTCGATCCCGTATTCGCGCAGTTCCCGCACGATGTCAATGACTTTACTGTTGCGCGTATCGGGACAATTTTCCTTAAACGTAAATCCAAGGATCGCCACTCGCGCGCCTTTCACGGCAATATCCGCCCTGATCAGATTTTTGACAAGGCTTTCCGCCACATACTTTCCCATATCGTCATTGATCCTTCTGCCGGATAAGATGATCTGGGAATGATACCCTAACTGCTCCGCCTTATAGGTCAGATAGTACGGATCCACGCCGATACAATGCCCGCCGACGAGTCCCGGCGCGAATTTCAAGAAGTTCCATTTCGTGCCTGCTGCCGTAAGGACCGCTTTCGTATCAATATTCATTTTATTAAAAATAATGGACAGCTCGTTCATGAACGCAATGTTAATGTCACGCTGGCTGTTCTCAATGACTTTCGCCGCCTCCGCAACCTTGATCGACTCCGCGCGGTGCACACCCGCATCCACGACAAGCTCGTAAACCTGTGCCACGGTATCCAGCGTCTCCTCATCCATGCCGGATACGATCTTCGTGATCGTCTCTAAGCGGTGTACCTTATCTCCCGGATTGATGCGCTCCGGCGAATAACCAACCTTGAAATCCACGCCGCATTTCAGTCCCGACTCCTTCTCTAAGATCGGCACGGCAACCTCCTCGGTCACGCCCGGATAGACCGTGGACTCGTAAACGACAATGGAGCCTTTGGCGAGATTTCTTCCGAGAATCCGGCTTGCGCCCTCGATCGGTGTTAAATCCGGCGTGTGATCCGCATTGACCGGCGTCGGCACCGCCACGATATAGAATTTCGCCTCGCGCAGTTTCGTCTCATCCGACGTGAATTCCACGCTGCATGACCTGATCGCCTCATCCCCCACCTCGCAGGTCGGATCGATGCCGTTCCGGTATTTCGCGATCTTTTCTTTGTTCAGGTCAAAACCGATGACCGGCACTTTTTTGGAAAATGCAACCGCGATCGGCATACCGACGTAGCCAAGTCCGACCAGCGCAATCTTTTCTTCCCCTTTTACAATTTTCTCATATAAGCCCATGTTACGTTCCTCCTCACGTTTTATATCGCCCCGTTATCTGTGAAGGCGCTCACGGCCGCTTTTAACGACTTTCATGCAATTGCATTGACGGGCATTTATGATTGCAGTTGAAACCGCAGGATCTCAGCCCAGAATCCTCTTTAACTCTTTCAGATAGCTTTCCACCACAAAACGCCTGTCAAACTCACGTTCCATTTTTTTTCTTGCCTCCAGTCCCATCTGCCTGCGCTGTTCGTAGGACATCGCAAGAAACTGCCGCACGCCGCGGATTAAATCCTCCGTATCGCGCTCTTTGACCAGCAGTCCCGTCTTCCCGTCCTCGACCGTATCCCGGCATCCCGCGCGGTCCGTCGTGATAACCGGTCTGCCGCTCGCCGCGCTCTCTAAGCAGACATTAGACATTCCCTCCGGATAAAAGGACGGATGAACCGTGCACTGACTTTGGGCAAGAAACGGACGCACATCCTCCTGCATCCCCTCAAACTTCAAAATACCCTGCGCTTCTAACTCTGCGATCCGCTTCCTGTAGGAATCCGGTTTCTCTTCATCATCCTCGCAAAATCCGAGAATGGAGAACCGCGTCTGCGGATACTCCTTGTGAATGACTTTTGCCATTTCCATATATTGATCGATGCCCTTCTCTTTTAACACACGGGAAATAAAAAGCATGGACACCGGCTCGTCCTCCTTTGGATACGGCAGATAGGAAAAGTGTTCCAGATTGACGCCGGAACCCGGCAGCAGCCTGTGCTTTCCGGCCGCGATGCCGCGTTTCGTAAAATACTGCTCATTCTTCTGATTCTGGAAAAACAGACAGCTCACACCGCGCATGGCATGGCGATACATACGAATTGTGACCTTTTGAAGCAGTCCATCTCCCTCGACCGCCGTGCCGAGACCCGTGATATTCGTTATATAGGGAATGCCTGCCGAAGCCAGCGCAGAACCGCCATAAATATTCGGCTTGATCGTATAGGTCAGCGCCGCATCCGGTCTCACTTCTTCGATAATCTGGCGATAACGCCGCATGAGCTTTACCTCATGCAGGGGATTCATCCCGCGCCGCTCCATTTTCGTCTCATGAAAGATACATCCCATCCGCACAAGCTTCGGAATGAACTCGCCCTCAGGAAGCGCAATATGCACCTCGTAAGGCACGGCAAGCAGGGCTTCCAAAAGCTCCCTGCGAAAATTGTACAACCCCACGTCTAAATTGGCAAGAATCAGTATTTTTTTCATATCCGCCCTCATGACCCCAGACCGTTATCCCCGGTACGCCGGGAAAAATCCGGTCTCTTTTGCATCATTATTTAACAGGCGCAGACGCTCGTATGCCTGCCTGTCAAAAATCACCCTGCCGATGGAAAACTGCGTATCCTCATATCGGTTAAACTGCTTTTTGAAATGATAGAGCGAATCCTCATGGCTTCCCAGACCGCCGCCCAGATGAAAGGTTTTCATGCCGATACTGTTCCCGAAGCACGCCGCCTCGTAGAGCAGCAGGTTCGTCGGCGCATAGGACTGATACTCCTTCCGGGATGCGGACAAATGATAATGAAGCTGCCCGCCGCCATATAAAATGATGGACATAGCGATCGTCTCCCCCGCAAGCTTCGCCGAAAAAACAAGCGCCTGATCCCTCATATCATACAGAATGCTGTCGTAAAATTCCTTATGAAAATAGTAATAACCGTCCGCCCCGACCTTATCCATCGTCGTATTGTAAATCTGCGCAAACTCCGCGAACAGGCTCTCATCCCTGCCCCAGTACACACGCACGCCGTTTTTTACCGCCTTGCGGATCAAATTCCGGTTCTTGCTCGTAAGCCCGTCCCAGATCGCTTCTTTGGAAGAAAGATCCATGCAGACCGTGTGCCCCAGATCGGCGACCTCATAGAGACATTCCATATCATGCGCGTTGCCGATCACGGGATGATAGCGGTTAAATTCCGCCACGATCCGATGGTCCCTGCAAAAATCGCGGTACGCATGCGCGAGCGCCTGCTTTTCTTCCTCACAGGTGTCCCCCCGCAAAAGAAAACCGCCGTAACCGTACGGCGTCACAAAGTCATAGCAGTTTCTCAACGCCTCGTCCGCTTCGTCCTTGATCTGCCGCACCGGCACGGGACGCTTCATGACGACATTCACAGCCTGCATTTTTTTTCCGTTATAAAAAAGCAGAAGCGGCTCTCCGTCCCCGTTTTTCCCGAACGCTTTGACATATCCCGCCGTAAAATACACGTCGTGCTGCGGAAACTGCGCAATCACGCGGTTCCATTCATCTTCCTGCTCTAAATCAATGACCTTTATTCCCGCCATACCGTTCCTGCTCCTGTTTCTGCCGTTTACAACACTGTTACACTTCAGAAAACGATTTAGACGTTCTTAGACCGGGTACTTTCCGGTCTTAGAACATCTTCATTTTCTTTCGCCGCGCGGATTTCCGCCAGATTTCCCTCCACGTCGTCCGTCACCTCGGCGACCTCGTCACTGTCGGCAAACACGACCGCCACGGTACGCCGCAAAATGCGCAGATCGTTCAAAAAGCTCATATGTTCTACATATTCCACGTCTTTCTCAAGACGTTTATCCCACTCGATAAAATTTCTGCCGCTCACCTGCGCCAGACCCGTCAGTCCCGGACGGACGCTGTGACGTTTTCTCTCCCGCTCCGTGTACCACGGCAGATAGGAGACGAGCAGCGGCCGCGGTCCGACCAGACTCATATCGCCCTTAAAAATATTCCAAAGCTCCGGAAGCTCGTCAAGACTCGTCTTGCGGAGCAGCTTCCCGAATTTTGTCAGCCGCACGGAATCCGGCAAAAGTTCGCCGTTCTCATCCCGCTCATCCGTCATCGTGCGGAACTTACAGAGCGTAAAAATCTTTTCCCGGTATCCGGGCCGCTCCTGATGAAAGATCACGGGCGAACCGAGCTTCACGCGCACCAGAACCGCCACGACCAGATACACCGGACTGAGCACAATCATCCCGATCCCCGAAACCATCATATCTAAAAAACGCTTGATAACCTTCCGATACACGCGCGATACCTCTTTTTTGTCCCTATTCACCCAATTGCGAAACGAATCCATCACGCCCCGCGATCCTTATTTTCCAAACACCCCGCGCACCAGCCCGATGATCCGCTCCATATCCTCCGGCGTATTTTTAATATCGCTCGGCAGACAAAGACCGCGTTCAAAAATCTGCTGCGATACGCTTTCCTTCCCGCCGTCATGCGTAAAGAAATCATTTCCCGCAAACACGGGCTGTAAATGCATCGGTTTCCAGATCGGACGCGATTCGATATTGTATTCATCCAGCCGGTCCATCACCATATCCGGCGTCACGCCGCTTTTCTCCTTGATCGTCATGCACGAGAGCCAGTAATTTGCCTCTCCCTGCGGTTCCATCGGATTCATTTCAATCGCTTCAATGTCCGCAAACGCCTCCCGATACTGCTCATAGATCGCTTTTTTCAAAGCGATATGTTCCTCTAAATGCAGAAGCTGTCCTCTGCCGACGCCCGCCGTGATATTGCTCATGCGGTAATTGTAGCCGATCTGCGAATGCTGATAGTGCCTTGCCTTATCGCGCGCCTGCGTCGCAAAAAAGCGCGCGCGCGCGATCGCTTCCTGATCGTCCGATACGAGCATACCGCCCCCGGACGTTGTGATGATCTTATTTCCGTTAAAAGAATAAATGCCGAATTTACCGAACGTCCCCGTCTGCTTTCCCCGATAGGATGCGCCGAGCGATTCCGCCGCATCCTCGATATAGGGAACGCCATGCTGCGCACAAATTTCCATCAGCTCGTCAATTTTCGCGGGCGTCCCGTACAGATAGACGGCAATGACTGCCTTTGCCTGCGGATATTTCTCAAATGCCCGCATAAGCGCCTGCGGCGACATATTCCATGTGTCCGGCTCGCAGTCGATAAATACCGGAACCGCCTTCTCATAGACGATCGGATTACAGGTCGCGGAAAATGTCAGCGACGGCGCAAAGACAATATCTCCCTCTTTGACGCCCGCCAGTTTCAACGCAAGATGAATCGCCGCCGTTCCCGAATCTAACGCCGCCGCATAGCCCGCTTTCGTATATGCGCAGATTTCTTTTTCAAATGCGTCCACATTCGGCCCGAGCGGCGCCACCCAGTTCGTATCGAACGCCTCCATGACAAAACGCTGCTCGTCTCCATGCGTCGTCGGACTCGACAGATAAATCCTCTTATATTCCTTTTTGCTGCTCATAGATCATTATCCTCCCTGATCACTCTGATTCCCGTTTCCGCTTAGAGCCGTCCCCCTGCACGGACTTATACTCCCCGTTCCCTTTGATCCGCCCGCACACCGCTCCTTTTCAAGCCGCACCCTACACACTCTCATGTTCCTCTTCTTCTTTGGGCGTAAACGTCGGCACAATCTCCCTTACCAGCTCCCGAATGTCCGCCGACTCCTCGTTTGCCGCATCTTTTAGACGCTTGAGCTGCTTAAAAAAGACCATCTCGTCAAACTCGATCGGCTTTCCGATATGAATCAGTTTATTGGCAGTATCCGTCATGCCCTCCTCATTCATCAGAAGCTCTTCATACAACTTTTCTCCCGGTCGCAAGCCCGTGAACTTGATCTTAATGTCCTCGTCCACCTTATAGCCCGATAATCGGATCAGGTTCTTCGCCAGATCTAAGATCCTTACCGGCTCCCCCATATCCAGCACAAAAATCTCTCCGCCTTTCGCATAAACCCCTGCCTGTAAGACGAGGGACACCGCTTCCGGGATCGTCATAAAATAGCGGATGATGTCGGGATGCGTCACCGTCACCGGTCCGCCCGCTTCGATCTGCTTCCTGAAAAGCGGGATCACACTCCCGTTGCTCCCTAATACGTTGCCGAAACGCACCGCCACAAATTCCGTGTCATAATGCCGGTTAAACGTCTGAATGATCATCTCGCAGATGCGCTTGGTCGCTCCCATGACATTCGTCGGGTTCACCGCCTTGTCCGTCGAGATCATGACAAATTTCTTTACCCCGTTCATCGCCGCCGCCTGCGCAGTCTTCCATGTGCCAAACACATTGTTCTTGACCGCCTCGTTCGGGCTGACCTCCATGAGCGGCACGTGCTTATGCGCCGCCGCATGATAGACAATATCCGGCCGGTATGTCTCAAAAATGCTGCTCATGCGCGCCGTATTCCGCACCGACGCGATCAGCACGAGCAGGTTCATACGCGGATGCGCTGCCAAAAGCTCCTGCTGGATGTCATAGGCGCTGTTTTCATAAATATCCACAATGATGAGCTGCCTGGGCTGATGCGTCGCGATCTGACGGCACAGCTCGCTGCCGATGGAGCCGCCGCCCCCCGTCACAAGCACCACCTTATCCTTGACATACTCCAGGATCGAGTTTAAGTCTACCTTGATCGGCTCCCTGCCAAGCAGATCCTCCACATCCACATCCCGGATCTTGCTGACATTCACCTCTCCGTTTACAAGCTGGTACATGCCCGGCAGCGTGCGGAGTTTGCAGTCCGTCTCCTTACAAATATCGATAATATCCCGGATCATATGCTTCGGCACGGACGGCAGCGCGATGATGATCTCGTCAATCCCGTACTCTTTTGCCGCGCGGAGGATCTCGCCCCTTCCGCCGACAACCTTAACGCCCTGCACATAACGTCCCCATTTATTTTTATCATCATCAATGACGCACCTGATCGTCATAGTGGAATAATAGCTTCCGATGATCTCCTTGATGATCACGTTTCCGGCGTCCCCTGCGCCGATGATCATGACCGCCGTTCCGTTTTTGCTGTTGACCATCCGGTGCTTCGCTTCCCGCAAAAAACGGTAAGAGAAGCGGCTTAACAGCGTGAACGCCAGCAGTACGAGCAGATAGATAAAATAATACGTTCTCGGCACATAATGCTTCGTGAAATGCAGTCCGATACACTGACAGAGCGCGCTCAGCGAACAGGCCGCCACCATGTTCTGCATCTCGGTCACGCCCGCATACGCCCATAAACTGTGATACAGCCTTAAAAGATAAAAGATCAAAAGCGTCGTGATGATGCCGATCGGGAGAAACCACTTCACATTATCGACAAAGTGCTGCGGGATCTCCGAAATATGAAACTCATAGCGCATCACAAGCGGAATATAGCTGGAAAGCACCACCGCAACAATGTCGTAAGCGATCAGAAAGATACGCCGCACCAGTAATTTCGTGTTTAATATTTTTTTCTCCATCTTCCGCATCTGTCCCATGGCTACACCTTTTTTACTGCATTATTGCCATCTTTTTCGATTTCTGTGACAATTACAATATTTTATTTTACCACAATTTTTTCCGTACGCATAGTTATCAGCAAAAACAATGTAGAAAAGCATAGCGGCATACACGGATTCGACACATATTCCGTCAGGCTTACGAGCAGGAATGCGCAGCCTGTCAAAAATACCGCAAATTGTTTTTCACTTCTCTCTTTTCCCGTCCAGATCCGGTAAACGGCAAGAAAGATCATCAGCAGGATCAACAGGAGAGACAGTACTCCCGCCGGGATCCCAAAATCAAACGCGTTTTGAATAAACGAGTTGTGCGCGTGGCCGGATAACATTTCATACTCGCCGTCAAATCCCATCTGCGCATGTCCCGTCCACGTCAGATGTTCCAGATAATCCAGAAATATCGCAAGTCTGCCGTTCGACATTTCATTCAGGATAAAATCTTCCTCCTTCTCATCCGTTATCTCCGGCAGGCCTGTGATCTGCCCGGACGCCAGCTCCGTCAATACGCGGAGCGGCAGATTTCCTGACGCGTGATCCTCTAAATATTTCTCAATAAATTCCTGCGGAACCCACAGCCTGCCCGCCCACAGTCTCACAAGTGCCCTGACATTCATATATCTGCCGGAATCCGGCGCCTCGCCCACCCTGACCGCTTCGTCAAAGTCCTCATCTCCATTCAGGTAGACCGGCTCGTTTACAACGGCAGGAACGCATCTGGTCACCGTATAGACCACAGGCAGACTGATCAAAAGGGATGCCAGCATCATGCCCGCCACCTGCAGGTAAGACCGGAGTTTCGGTCGGTATACGATCGCCGCGCCAATTGCCAGCGCAGCGGCAGTGCCAGCCACTGCCATCAGCGCCGTCCTTGGCATTGCCAGCGTGATATAGGCAAGCACGACGCCATAAGCCGCCCACCGTGTCCATGCTTTCCGAAACACGGTGCCGGAGTCCCTGATCGTCAAAAACAGACGCAGCAGTGCCGCTGCCGCCACTGCAGAAAGATAGATTCCCGTGCTTGCCACCGTATGAAACCACATCGGATACCGGTTAAACCGATAATAATGATACGGTCTGTGCAGACAGCACATCACGATCATCAGACAGAAATGCAAAAGCAGGGCGCCCAACATATGATGCACGATCTGATCCTTTTGTTCCTCCGTATAGTCCTGCATATAAAAAAGCGTGAACGTTACCGTCATCATAAACGGCCACATCTTCCCAAGGCTATTGACCATCATACAGATGCACATAAGACCAAAGCACACCGCCAGCGGAATATTCAGCCTCTGCTCCCGCAGCTTTTTGATATTCCGTATCGTATGAATGAGCACGATCCCCCACAAAGCCGCCGCCGCAACAAAGAGCCGCGCGACCTCCGTACCATGCTCTCCCCCGCCGTACAGCCTGCAATATACCATGCCGGCAGGAATGAGAAACAGACACCATAATACAGAAAATACATTGACAACCTGACGAAACTTTAACGTCAGGATCACAAAAAGACCAAACAACAGAAATACCGCGTTTCTTGCCAGATCCTGCTTCCACTGGATCGACGCATTGACGTAAGCTGTCCCCTCATAAAACAAACCGGTCAGACATAAAATCTGCAAATAGTTAATCCAGAGCTTCCTGCCGCTCTCTTTTTCCTCTCTGCCTCTTTCGTTTTGTCTTTTTTGCATGTCCCCGATCCGCTGCGCGCCCTTATGACAGGCATACAAAAGAACACCAAGCGCAATCAGACAGGCCGCAGTATATATAAGCATATCCCAGAGCGCTCCGCCGAACAGGCGCGCGATACAGAGCTGATAAAAACAAAATCCAATGAAAAGCACGCCCGCCGCAAGCAGCCCGATCAGACCGCCCCGCAAAAACTGCGGGATGCCGTTTTTCTTTTTTAACAACTCGATCACCAAAACAATGCCGACATAGAGAAGGCTCCCGCAGGCGATTACCCCTGCGATACATAAGGCGAGAAATCCGCCGGAATACTGCGCCGTATAATGAAAACGGATCAACATCGCCTGATTCTCATACCATGTCCCGGCATAGGAAAAGGCGCCGCACTCATCCAGCTTAAGCAGATCGCGGTCCGCATATGCCGCTTTCAGTGTGCCGATGCTGTCAAAATGCACATTGAGTCCAAGATAATAGGTGCCGCCGGGCGTCACATCCAGATCCGGCGTTATAAGAATTTCCCCATACGTCTCTATTTCAAAAAAATGAAGAACCTCCTGATACACGATCTGATATTCCGCATCGTACAGCGTCACAAACACCCGGTCCATGGAATGCACGTCCGCAACCTCACAGGCTGCATGAATCTCTTGAAGATGACCTTCCTTCGGCATAAACGCCTGAAGCACGATCTCATCCATAGTCACAGTCCCTGTATAGGAAGGCGGCGTCTCCTCATATGCAGAATACACAGAATGATAAAAATACCGCAGCGGCCATACCATGAAACATAACACAGCCACAACCGTCCCTAAAATGATCTGCAATCTCACATACCGTAATAACGTTTTTTTACTGATCAGCCCAGTCATCTATGAAACAATGATCCTTTCCGCCTCACGGCATTCGCTGGATGTCCGTTCCTGCGCAGCCGCCCGGCTCATTGCCCGTGGAAATACAAACGCGAGCAATAATGGAAATCCAAAATAAAAGTACAATACATATCTGACAAGCGCCGCAGGTCCCGGCAAAACCGTCAAAAACAATAAAAACACCAACATGCCATAAGCCGCCCGCCGGTACCGCCCCATGTCCGCGCGGAGGCATACTGGACACTGCCCTGCTTTTCAAGCTGTCCGCCGATTATCATGGCGGTTGAAAAGAGCGCTGCATATGCCATCGCATACAAAATGCTTCTTTTACTGATCCGCTTCCCTTTCTTCACTCGTTACCTTCTCCCTGATCACAAACTGCGGTGAACGGTTCATGCTGATGTACATTCTTCCGATATATTCCCCGATCAGACCAAGCATCAGCATGATCATCCCCCCGATAAATACGAGCGCTGACATCAGGGAGCTGAAGCCGAGCGGAACGATCGGATTCACAAACTTTTTAATGACCGTATAAATACCGTACAGAAACCCTGCCGCCGCGGTCAGCACGCCGATCACGGTCGCGATGCGCAGCGGCTTGATCGAGAACGCGGTAAACCCGTTAAACCAGAGCGCGAGCAGCTTTTTCATCGTATAGCCGGAGTTTCCTACCTCGCGTTCCCTGTGCGTTACATCCACATTAGAAATATTCTTGGTCGCGCGCAGCACCAGTCCGATCACATAGGGATAGCAGTTCTCGTAATGCAGCATATCCTCCACAATAAAGCGTTTTGCCGCAAAATAGCTGGAAATATACAGCTCCTTCGGCTTCCCTAACATGATCCGCGTCATCCACTCGTTGACCTTACTGCCAAAATTACGGAATGTCGAATGTTTCTTCTGCGTATAGCGCGCATACACGACATCACTTCCTTCTTCGATCCCGGAAAGAAGCTTCCCGACCTCGTTTGCCGGCGTCTGCCCGTCGTCGTCCAGGCAGACGATAATATCCCCCCGCACCTCATGAAAGCCCGCCATCAATGCTGCATGCTGGCCGAAGTTCTTTGCAAGACCAATTCCCGTTACGCAGGGTACTTCTTTCACGATCCGCCGGATCACCTCCATCGTATCGTCCGGCGAAGCGTCGTTGACAAGCACGATCTCATATGCGTACCCGGACAGCTGCGCCATCGTCTCACGGATCTCCTGCACAACGCCCGGCAGCGTCAGCGCCGAACGGTAACAGGGTATCACAAAACTCACGATCGTCTTTTTCCCATCTTTCATCGTATTTTCCACCTTCTGTCATGCTGCATAGGCAGCGGAATTACGTCGCAAACGGCGCCGCACCCCACACCGCACGCCCTCATCTTCTCTCCTCAGGATTGATCGCCGCCATCAGGACGACGTCACGGAAACTACCCTGCAAAAACACATCGTCGCGCAGGCACGCCTCCTCGACAAACCCCGCGCGCGCATAACTTTTCCGCGCCCTCTCATTGTCCGACAGCACGCGCAGCATCACGCGGTGCAGCGCCAGTTCGTGAAACGCGTAATCGAGCGCAAGATGTGCCGCTTCCGTCCCAAGCCCCTTGCCGAGCGCCGTCTCTTCCCCGATAAAGATCCCATATTCCGCCTTGCGGTGCTCTCTGTCAATATCCCTGAAATAAACGCTTCCGACCGCGCGTTCATCCTGCGCAAGACAGATCATCATCTGCACGACGCGTCCGGTCTCCACCTGCGTTTTTATCCATTCTAAATGTCCCTCGCGCGTAAACGGCTTCTGATAAATAAACCGCTCCCGCACAAAAGCTTCATTCCTCCATACAACGATCCGGTCCGTATCCTCTTTTGTCATCATCCTGAGGCAGACCTTTTTGCCTCTGCGAATCCATTGCTTATCCACTGTCAGTCCCCCAACGATACCGAGTACGCTTTCTGCGAGGTCCGCTGCATACACGAAATGTCGCCGTGCCCGGTCTCATAATCAAAGTACAGTTTACAAATGTAAAAGCGCCTCTGCCCGCCCGCGTCCACGACATCCTCCCGCGCTGCCCTGACATCATACCCCTTAGAACGATAATATGCCACCATCCAATCCGTTCCACGGTCCTCGCGCGTTACAAAATACAGATTATTCATATGCAGCAGATCCGACTCGATATTTCCGATGCCGTAGCGGCTCAGTTTTTCCGCATAGATCGGACTTTTTGCCGCCCAGCCCCCGCACAATTCATAATTGCGGTAGCTGTTATCCGCCGGAAACATCCGCTCGGAGTACGCCACAGTGGAATAGACATCCAACAGGTAAAAATTTTCCTCATGGTCTGCAAAATAGGTATGCATCTGCTCCCATTCCGCATTGACACGCTCCCTGCGGCTCTGCTCTTCTTCCACTTCCCGGATGCTTCGAAGAGCAGGCACGAGTACGATCGCAGTCAGGACGAGCAGGACCGTCGCGCGCCAGAATCTGCGGTACATCGGAAGATAGGGCGCACGCGCGCGCTTTCGGACCGCATCGTTCCCTGAGGGTTCCGCGCGTCCGGCACGGTCGTCCGTTCTTCTTTGCGAAAGCTTTCTCCGGTAATCTGCATAATATGCATCCATCTGGCACGCCAACATGGCAAACAGGATCAAAACCTCGCAGAGATAAAGAGAAACCGTGATCCGTTCCGGCGCACGTCCCCGCATGATCAGATACATCCAGCTGACCGTGCGCATGAATGCCAAAAGCGCCAGTTTCCATGGCACGGAATAATCCCACTGCATCATAGCAGTCAGAAAGATCAGGATATACAACGCTATGACAAGATACGTCCACACACCGTCCCCGGCATGTAACAACCGATACAGATACTCGCGGATCCCCTCATAAAGACCGTGCTTAAAATAGGGTTTGCCAAGCTCCGTTCGATTATAATCCACCAGGCTGAGTAATACATCCGCATCCAGCGACTCATCCAGCGCGAAATTGTAATTGGCAAGCAGCTCCACTTGTGCCTCATCCAGACCAAGCTGCCTATAGTATGCCCTGTTTTGCGCATAATCGGGCGGTTTCTCCTGAAAATCATACAGTTCCGTCCGGTAGTCAAAAAAGCGGTTAAATTCCTCCCAATCGTCCCCGCTGTATGCCGCCGCATTCAAAAGCAGACCGATTCCCATTCCCGCGGCGACAACAGCTGGCGTTGTCAAATATTTGAACAGATTCTGAACGCCGAACATCGCCGTATGCGTATGTTTCGCGCCACGCGACCATTTCGCGATCCCTGCCGCCCCGATGAGCGGGCAAAGCAGCAGCATCATCTCCGTCCGCACATAAAACCCCAGAATCACGAGGATCATACTGATGATATTTTTACGGATAAACCGACCGGCGGAAAGCTCGTCGTCCGTCGTATAAAAAAGAAAAATGCCCGTCGCCGCAAGCAGCGCACAGGTAACGGAATACTGCACATAAACAAGCTCCCACAGCAGCAATCCCACGCATAGAAGAATTTGAAATAAAAGCAGGATACTTTTTTTTACGATCCCGCCTGCAAAAGACATCATACGCTTCCCGATCAGGAAAAAGCACAACGCATGACAGGCGCACAAAAAAATGCCGTACCATGGCAGCGTCGGCGAAAAGCGGTACAAAACGCTGATCAAAAAGCCCGCCGGATACAGCATTTGAATGTTTCTTCCCTCCGGCGTCCCCGTATAGGTTCCCGCCAGAATATCCTTGATCAGGACATCATCGTTGAGGTCATAATAGCAGTCGTAAAAATAACCTACGGCGATCGCACATAGCAGCGTCACCGCAAGCGCAAAGAGCATATCGCGGATCGCCCTTAATTTCTGCTCCTCTTTCATACGCGGTAGAACTCCTTCACCCTGCCTGCGATCTCGATTACTTCCTCCGGCGCAAGCTCATAATACATCGGCAGACGCACCAGACGCTCGCTTTCTCTTGTCGTATAGCGGTCCTCCCCAAAAAATGTTCCGAACAGCTTTCCCGCCGGCGCCGTATGGAGCGGCACATAATGGAATACCGCCATTATCCCGTTTTCTCCCAGAAAACGGATCAATTCCGTGCGCTCCTCAATATCCTTTGTCTTGATATAGTACATATGCCCGTTGCTCACGCACCCGTCGGGAATATACGGGCGTTCGATCAGTCCCCTGTCCGCAAGCGGAGCAAGCTCTTCCTCATACAGACGGTACAGGGAAAGCCGTTTCTCATTGATCTCGTCCGCCATTTCCAGCTGCGCCCACAGATACGCGGCATTCATGTCGCCCGGCAGATAGGAGGAACCAAAATTCTTCCATGTATATTTATCCACCTGCCCGCGATAATATTTCGCGCGGTCCGTCCCTTTTTCGCGCAGGATCTCCGCTTCCTCAATGAATCTGCAGTTCTTGATGAGCAGCGCGCCGCCCTCCCCCATGCTGTAATTCTTCGTCTCATGGAAGCTGTAGCAGCCAAAATCGCCGATCGTTCCCAGCGCGCGTCCCTTATACGTCGAGAGCACCGCCTGCGCCGCATCTTCGATGACATACAGTCCGTGCCGCGCCGCAATGTCCATGATCGTATCCATCTCACAGGCAACGCCCGCATAATGAACTGGCACGATCGCCTTTGTCTTTTCTGTCACAGCGGCTTCGATCAGCGTCTCGTCAATATTCATCGTGTCCGGACGAATATCGACAAACACCGGCTTCGCGCCGCGTAACACAAACGCGTTTGCCGTTGAGACAAACGTATAGGACGGCATGATGACCTCGTCGCCCGGCTTAATACCGCACAAAAGCGCCGCGAGTTCCGTCGCGTGCGTACAGGACGTCGTCAAAAGACTTTTAGCCGTACCCGTGCGCTCCTCAATCCACCGGTCGCACTTCTTGGTGAAAGGACCGTCTCCACAGATCTTGCGGTTCTTTGTCACCGCCTCGGTAATGTATTCGATCTCTTTGCCCGTATATGGAGGCTTATTAAAAGGAATCCGTATGTCCGCCATATGATTTCTACTCCTACTGTCTGCTGGAACATATTTCCATCAGTTCATAGCATTATATCATGAATCTTCGATTCATGATAACATTCGCCGTTCGCCGAATGCACAAGTGCATTCTTCTCACTTGCGCTCATTATATCACGTCTCACAGGTAAATACAAGTTTTGCAAGCTGCCGCGCGATCCGTTCGGCACCGTTTCCATCCACGAACGCATACATGGCGTCCGCCAGCTTTTTCCGTTCCGGCGCCGCTGCAAGATGCGTAAGCGCCGTCTCCATGCGCGCGGCAGCTTCTTTCTGAAAACGATCTGCGCGAATATCTCCAAGATTGACGGCGCCCGTTTCACGCGCAAACGCTTCCGCCCCGCATTTCTGATTGTCCGCCAGATAATACAGAATTACCGGAAGACGCGCCGCGCACAGCTCATAGAGCGTACTGCCCGCCGCCGCGACCGCAAGATCGCTCTCATGCATCAAAGAAGATAAATCGCTGCACCCCTCTATGACCGTAACATTCTTATTTTGCCCGGAGAGCCGATAAAGCGCCTCTTTTCCCTCTGCATACGGTCCGCAGACGACCAAAATCCGCGCATCCGGCAGCAGCTTTGTAAGCAGATTCGCAAACCATACGCCCGCGCCATACGGATCAGCGCCGCCGGTCGTCACAAGTACCGTACCGATCGCGTCGCGTACCGTATCCTCCTCCCGCCGGAAAGAGGGGCGGACCGGTGCATAGTCCGGACCGAGCAGATAGACGCAGTCAGCATTTGTTTTTCCGGAAGAATGCGGCTGTGCCTCTTCCCGCGCTTCCTCTCCCGCCGGATACGCAAGCTGCTCCGCATAAATATTGTAATTGATCAGCATATCCGCCGGATACGCCCGTCCGCCAAGGTCGTCCATCCAGACCACCCTGTGCCCGTTTTCTTTCAGCATCTCCATATAGCGTCCGGTTACACAATAGCTGTCCAGCACGATCGGCGCGCCATCCGCCAGCAGCATAGATAATTTGTCAGGCTCCGACTCCATATCCCGATAATCCGTTCCCAAAGTAAGGCATGGAAACCCCCGCGTAAGGATCAATTCCTGCGCCTCCCCGCCCGCGGTCACAAACACCGGATAGAGCCCCTGTTTTTCACATGCATCCGCGATCGTAAGGCAGCGCATGATATGCCCATATCCGATCGTTTTATTGGCATCTGCACGAAAATAAATCAACGCTTTACGTGGTATTTCCGCGTGAAAACATACCACATCCGCCGTATCCGGTACCTCCCTGCCGCCCTCAACCAGCTCCCACGCAAGCGGTTCGCCGCGGCTTATGTCCCGTACCGCACGCCTGCCCAGCACGCGCTCATAATATTTCGGGGCAAGCCCGTCCGCCGGACGGATGCTGCGGATATTTTTCTCGGTAAAGACCTCCCCTGCCCGCATATCCGCCGTCACAAAAAGGCTCCGTCGGAATTGCAGATTCTCCTTTTCCTGCTCCGCCGCGCCGTAAAACACGGTTCCGAGCGCCGCCTCCGTCTCCCGCACATCCTGCACCATCTGCCGAAACTCCTCCGGCGTCATGGAAAAAGACGAATCGGGATTCTCGATCTCCCGTCCGAGACAGAAATGCTTTTCTATGATGCTTGCGCCGAGCGCTGCCGACGTCGCCGCACTGAACGAACCCATGGAATGGTCGGACAAGCCGACGACCGTTCCAAAACGCTCCTTCATATCCGCGATCGTCCGCAGATTCATCTGCTCCGGTCTGGCGGGATAGGCGCTGGAGCACTTTAAGAGCGCAAGCTGCCGGTTTCCCGTTTGATATATCGTCTGTATGGCTTCCTGTATTTCTTCTTCCTTTGCCATTCCAGTTGACATAATAATCGGTTTCTGTTTCGATGCGATATAAGAGATCAGCGGCAGATCTACCAGCTCAAAGGAAGCGATCTTATAAAATAAGATTCCCATTTCCTCCAAAAAATCCACCGACGTTTTATCAAACGGGGTTGAAAGAAATTGAATCCCTGCCTTGTCCGCTTCTTCCTTTAAGAGCGGCTGCCATTCCCACGGCGTATACGCTTTCCCATACAGCCCATACAGGTTTTCTCCCGCCCATGTGCCGCCGTCAATATGAAAATACGGCAGATCGCAGTCGATCGTCATCGTATCCGGCGTATAGGTCTGAATTTTAATGCAGTCCGCCCCCGCTTCCTTCGCCGCATGAATGATCTCCTTTGCGCGCTCTATACTTCCGGCATGGTTCGCGGACATCTCGGCAATGATGTATGCAGGAAATCCTTCACCGATCACGCGGTTTTGTACGGTTATTGTCGAAGCCTGTTTCGTCTTTGTCATATGATCCCCCTTTGTGCGTATCCTTACGCCAATCTGCAGCCGTTCCGTCAAATTTGTGTCTGTCACGTTACCCTTCATGAAGAATGCGGTACTTCATCTCCGCAATCCTCCAATCCTCCTCCGTGTCGATGTCCTGCACGGCAAGTTCGTCCATCAGATACGGCGCGGTATGCGCCATGATCATTGTGCGCTGCTTCAAGAACGAAGCGACACGGATACAGTAAAACTGCCCGCAGTCATGGTAATGCGGCTCTAAGTCCTGCGAACGCTTCGCCATGGACTCCTTATCGGACGCTACAAGCTCTCCGTTCCGCAGTACGACGCTTCTCTGCGGCGGAAATGAAAATTTCACGACAGGCAGCACGCCGTCCGCACTGCCGGAAAGAAGAATGTTCATCGCCTCTTTTAACGCCTCCGCCGTAAGAAACGGCGCAGTCGGATAGATCACACATGCCGTCTCATAATAGATACCGCGCTTCGCATATTCCTCCAGCACTTCCGATACCACATCCGCTGTCGCCGCATAGTCGTTCGAGGTCCGCTCGCTGCGCATAAACGGTACCTGCGCGCCGCATTCCTTCGCGATCCCGGCGATCTCCTCATCATCCGTCGATACCATGACCGTATCGAACAGACCGCTCGCAAGCGCCGCCTCAATGGAATACGCCAAGATCGGTTTTCCCAGAAACGGCTTGATATTTTTGCGCGGGATCCGTTTGCTGCCGCCGCGCGCGGTAATGATTGCTATGGATGACATCTGATCTCCTCCGTTCTTATGCCCCATGCTGACTCATAGCGAGACACATTTTATCGTTTAAGCGCTTCCTCATGGTCCGGCCTTCTGCTGCACTCTACAATCTTCCTTACCGCATGGATCACATCCTCCACATCCTGATCGGTCATGGCGTAATAGAGCGGCAGACTCATGATCTCTTCATACAGCTTTTCCGCATTCGGACAAATGCCTTTCCGATACCCTAGTTTTTCATAATACGGGTGATAGTATACGAGAATATAATGGACATTACAGCAAATATTCTCCGCCGCCATCGCGTCAAAAAACTGCCTTCTGCCAATCGTCAGCCGTTCGGGACGGATGCGCAGAATATAAAGATGCCTCGTCGTATCGGATTCCGGAATCTCCTTCTGCACAAAAAGCTCCGGCATCCTTGAAAACGCCTCGTTATAACGCGCGACGATTTCTTTTCTTCTCTGCTGAAACTTCTCCAACTTGTCAAGCTGACTTATGATCAGCGCCGCCTGAATATCCGTTATACGATAATTCATACCAAGCCCGATCTGCTCATAATACCATCCGCCTTCCGGCTCGTGCACGAGCAGCTCCGGGTTCCTTGTGATGCCATGGGCACGGAATAACAGCAGCTTTTCGTACAATTCTTTTGAATCGGTCAGCACGGCGCCGCCTTCGCCGCCCGTCACGGTCTTGACCGGATGAAAGCTGAACGTCGTCATGTCGGCAATGCTGCCGACGCCGCGCCCCTTATAACGCGTCCCGATCGAGTGCGCGCCGTCCGTTATGAGATATATTTTTCTTCCGTTTCTTACACCGGCATCCTCACATGCCGAAAGAAGTTCGTCAATCTGCGCCGACTGCCCCGTATAATCAACCGCGACCACCGCTCTCGTCGCCTCCGTCATATGCGCCTTTACACTCTCCGGCGAAATATTATAAGTCTCAGGATCAATATCGGCAAACACCGGCTTCGCGCCGCAGTAGAGCGCGCAGTTCGCCGACGCCGCAAACGTGATCGGCGTTGTGATGACTTCGTCCCCCGGCTGCACGTCCGCCGCCATGCACGCGATATGGAGCGCCGCCGTCCCGTTGCTGCACGCGACGGCATACTTCGCGCCCGTGAGCGCGCAGAGACGCTGCTCTAATTCCGTGATCTTCGGTCCGCACGTCAGATCCTGATAGCGGAGCACCTGCGCGACCGCTTCCACGTCCGCTTCGTCGATGTATTGGTGCCCGTAATATAATTTTGTCTCCCTCACCGGCTTCCCGCCGTCGATTGCAAGTTTTTCCATTCTATACCCTTCCTTTCCGTAACCCGCAGACTAAAAATCCTCATGCTCTGTCCCGCAGTCTGCATCCTGTCTTTTTCGTATTTCAGTCTTCCGGTCTCATATGCTCATAATCATCCCAGATGCTGTCATAATCATAAGTATGCACATATTCCCGAAAATTCTCAAGAATCTCCTCATAATCGCCCTTATGAACCTCGCCCCTGCCGTCCGCCATCGCCTCGGCGATATGCCGCGACACCTCTCTCGAATAATGAATCCTATCCGTATAGTTCTCCAGATCGGCAGTAATCTCATAATCATCATGAAAAAAGAATACCCTTACATTATCATGATCAAGCAGGCGCTCCATGATATATGCCTCATTCGTAAGAATCGCATCCGTCTGTCGGAGGCGCTCAAAATCATACCAATAAAGAATACTGTAGGGCGGGAAAAAAATATAAAACTGCGTTTCCGGATGGCGTTCGATCATCGGGCAGATATTCACATCCATATTTTCCCTGACTGCATCGAGCAAAAAATCATCCGCATACTCCTGATCGGAACGCGGGATCGGATGGTAACTGTTTAACGCCACCCACTTATTATAACCGAACAACTGCCATGTGCTGTAGTAATCCGTCCGGTCCGTCCCCTGCGACGGATCCAGAAACGGCTTTAGGATATAATCGAGCAGCACATCCTTATTATACCAATAATACACATCGTTCCCGATGAAGTCATCGTACAAATAGGACGGCAGCTCATATTTGATCTGCTCCGTGCCGCCGGAACAGCTCGACACATCCAGTCCCCAAAACACCATGTCGATCGTATTGGCGCTCTTTTCCGCCAGCCCCATCGCATTCACGATGTCCCGCGGGTACGCTCCGTTATACGGCAGTTTCACCAGCGATACCCCGAATAATTCCTCAAACCATGCCGTATTAAAATTTACCGTCACGGAGGAGCCGAGCAGTACGGCATGATACTCCGTGTTTCTGGCGAGCCCCGGATTCTGGCTCAGTTGATCATCGATCACATAGGCGAAGCCCTCCAACGGTTCATGATATTGAAAAAACGGATCGACCGTGATCACAAGCGCCGCGATCATGACCGCTCCTGCCGCGATGACCGCCGCCAATATGCCGAGAAAAACCCGGTATCTTCTCATCCTCATCCTCCACGCTGACGCAAGCCTGCGAGTTTGGGCGTCAGCACAAATCCCGCAGTTGAAAAATGATCCTCGGATACTTACCCGCACTTCTCCGCGGTCTGACCTGCAAAACCGTATCTGACAAAATCAAAAATTATAATATAAAAAGGTGCTGACGCCCGACAGACTGACAAAACACCACAAGAACAAGATCCCCAGTCCGAATGCATATCCGGCACGCGGCCGAAAATCCTCCATCCGCCGGTGTATATTTTTCATACACAGCACAAGAAGGAAGCCCGCAAGCAGGAAACCGACGCACAGGATCAGATCCCCGCGCCCGCCGTCCGTTACATGCAGAAGCTTCAACAAATACCAGAATTCTCCTACCCTGAAAGTCTCCAGCAGCTTCTGCGGCACAGCGCCAAAACCGCGAAACAGTCCCGCAAAAAACGCGCCTGCCGTATGTAAATTCTCCGCACGGAACAGCACCCACAACAGGTTGACGCAGAACAGATTCCCCACCCACAGCGCTGCCTTTCCGATCCATGTCCGTGCGATCCGCGTGATCGGCCGATCCAACACACGGCACAGGATAATCCCCACGCCGTTTAAGATCCCCCAAAGAACAAATCCCCAGTCCGCGCCATGCCACAAACCGCTCAGCATGAACACGATCAGGATATTGCGATATGTGCGGAGCCGCCCGCCCCTGCTGCCGCCGAGCGGGATATAGACATATTTCGTAAAGAACCTTGTCAGCGTGATGTGCCAGCGCTTCCAATATTCCCGCAGCGTCAGCGCCTGATACGGCGAATCAAAATTCACGGGCAGTTTCAGATTCATCATACGTCCCAGACCAAGCGCCATATCGCTGTAGCCGCTGAAATCAAAATAAATCTGAAAATAGAACGAAAGCATGACAATGACAGCAGCCGGCGTGTTCAGTTCACCCGGCGCACCGTAGCCCCACGTGACCGCACGCCCGAACGTATCCGCAAGCAATACTTTTTTGGCAAGTCCAACAATAAATAAGACGCTGCCCGCGCTGAAATTGTCGGCACGGAACGCTTTCTTTTCCTTATCGGCAAACTGCGGCACCAATTCTTCATGCGTTACGATCGGACCTGCGATCAGCTGCGGGAAGAACGACACAAACAGCGCATAGTCGAGAAGCGCATAATCCCCCGTCTCCCCGCGGCAGGCGTCTACGATAAAGCCGATCTGCTGAAACGTAAAGAAACTGATCCCCAGCGGGAGCAGATACCTGCGCAGCGGGACATCCGTTCCCAATACGGTGTTCATATTCGCCAAAAAGAAATCGGTATACTTAAACCACGCCAAAACCGCCACATTGCAGATGACACCGAAGATCATCAGCGTCTTCGTGCTTTTTTGTTGTTGAAGCCGTCTTTTTGCGATCCGATAGAGCATATAATTCCACAGGATACTGCCGAGCAGAAGCGCCAGATAGGCGGCATGAAAATAACCGTAAAACCACAAAGACATTCCGAACAGGAATGCCTTTGCCAGCGTATATCTGTGAAAATGATTCAAACAAAAATATCCTATCAGACAAATCGGCAAAAAGAGCAGGATAAAAATAAAAGAATTAAATACCATCGCCCTATTTCTCTAATTCCAGTCCTTTCAGACGTTCCCTGATCTGCTCTACGGACAGCCATTCGCTGTTATTGCCCGAACTGTACGAGAAACCCTCCTCCACTTTTCTGCCTGTCGGTTCCACCATTTGCCTTGCATTAAATTTGGTCTGCGGATAAACAATGAAATGCTTATCATACTCATAGGTCGTCGCCGAATCCTCGACAGTCACCATGATCTCATGAAGCTTCTCGCCCGGATAGATCCCGATCTCCTTTGTTTTTGCCCCCGGCAGCATTGCCTCCGCCAAATCCGTGATCTTGAACGACGGGATTTTGCTGATGAACGTCTCGCCGCCCTTTGCCTCCGCAAGCGCTTTGATGACAAGCTCAACGCCCTCCGTCAGGCTGATCCAGAAACGCGTCATGCGGTAATCCGTGATCGTCAGCTCCGTCACGCCCTTCCGGATCATCTCATAAAATTTAGGGATCACAGATCCGCGGCTGCCCGCCACGTTTCCGTAACGCACAATAGAAAATGTGATGTCCCTCGCTCCGGCATAGGCATTCGCCGCGATAAAGAGCTTGTCCGAAACAAGCTTTGTCCCACCGTACAGATTGATCGGATTGACCGCCTTATCCGTAGATAAGGCAACGACCCTGCTCACATTCGTATTTAATGCCGCCTCGATCACGTTCATCGCGCCGTTGATATTCGTCTTGATCGCCTCGTTCGGATTATACTCGCACGCCGGCACCTGTTTTAACGCCGCCGCATGAATCACATAATCCACACCGTTAAACGCGCGCTCTAAGCGCTGTAAATCCCTCACATCGCCGATAAAATAACGGATCTTTTCCCGATACTGTGCAAATTCCTGATCCATCACCCACTGCTTAAACTCATCGCGCGAATAAATGATGATCTTTTTGGGCGCATAATGTTCTAACACATATTTTGTAAAGCATTTGCCGAAAGAACCGGTTCCTCCCGTGATCAATATTGTCTTTCCATCCATAATATTACTGCCCGCCATAGTTTCCTCTCATTCCGCCGTGCCGGCATTTCTTTTCATTATTTCCCGCACCGCTCAAAATATACTGGTTCATTTTACCACACCCTTTACAAAAAAACAACCTATGCACGCCGCCCTCGAACGCCCTTAATGAAACCCGACACGTTACTTTTTTCATCCGCGCATAACATTTTTTCGAATCAGCATAAATGCCTCCGCGCGCTGCATGCCGCCTGTCATGCCTCTCAATCTTGAAAGCACATCCATTCCCATAAGGCTTCTCGGATGCGGGAAAGTACAAAGTTCCGAAACATAACATTTCAATGCGTCTTCTTTTTGATGATAATAATCTGTAACATCCACAAATACATTCGGACCAAATGCCGGCGATACACTATGATCGAAATTCCATTCTGTAGAAGAAAGTGTTTCAAACGCATAAATTTCTTCAACACAGTAATCACCGATCGGTCTTGTTGCTGTCAGTACAGCCTGTGCAGTATATTGATGGTCAATATTCAGATCCCCGATATAATGTGTGTATATAATCTGCGGTTTCAGCTCGCGGACCTTATTTTCCACCGCCTTCACAATATCCAGCAAGTCAACCTCATCAAAGCGATTGTCCGGAAAATCCGCAAAAAAGACCTCACGAAATCCGATTATCTTTGCACTTTCCAAGGTATTTTGATGGAGGCTGTCCACAATTCCTCTTTCCGTATCCTCTCGATATACGCCTCGCGATGTTTGACCTTCCCCTAAAATCATCGCATACACCGTATCTCCTTCCGCAACATGCCTTGCCGCCGTCGCGCCGACTCCAAGAATTTCATCATCCGGATGCGCGGCTACTATCAATACTGTTTTCATGTCATTCCCCATCCTTTCTAAAAAGCACCCTCGCCGAAAGCTCCTGTCCGTCTGCAGAAACTTCAGCCCCTTCAAACTCTAGTCTATAGCCGCCAAACTCCATATAGGCTCTTGGATACCCCTCTGCATCAAGCATCCGAATATAGTCATAAATTTTATCCAATTCCATATCAGGTGTTATTTTTCCATCTTCCGGCTTTCTCCGCTTAAAGATGACCGGAACACCCTCTTGCGGCACCGGTTCTATCTCATGTGTAAGGAAAACAGGAATCATTTCATTATAAATAATATCTGAACAGCGGACATAAATCTCTCTTGCACTTCCCTCCAGCGACAACGATCGCTTCATGTAAACCGGTCCCCCATCAAGCGTTCCCGTTACTTTAATTGCCGATATTTTCGTTTCCTTATGACCGCGTACGATCAGATTTTGCAGAGGACTTCCGCCGCGCCCATACGGTAAATCCGTCATATGAAACACAATACACTTCCAGTTATTCGTAATTTCGTCGGGAATAAAATAGGACCAATGCGTCAAAAAAATATAATCAGGATCAACTTTTCGCACATTGTCTATTGTAAATTCTTCTTTCGCCGTATAAATCACAATGTCATGAACTGCCATGTACCGCTCTTTTAATGCCTGCGCACGCTCAATATTCCACGATTTCACAGTCACAATCATGATCTTCATAACAGAAACCTCCGCTTGACATTATCTGCCAATTCTTATTTTCATAAATGATGCTCGTACTGCACATATTCTTTCATTTCCTTTTTGGAAAAACCGCATTTTTCAAAGACCTTTGCAGACACAGTGTTTTCATATTTTACTTGACCAATCAATTTTTTTACATGAGGTATTTTATCAATATCAATTTGCTTTTGAATCAGCCTTAACAACTCACTTCCATACCCTTTTCCCCGATTTTCTGCCGAAACGCTATAATCAATCAATGCCTCGTTTCCTGTTATATTCAGCCGAATCTGTCCGATAGGCACCCCCTTCTTATACATAATATACTGGTATACGGACCTATCCGTCAGCAACTTTGAAAAATACTCCACATGATCTTTATAAGGAATGAAATCCGTGTGGAACGCCATCTTCCTGACCGCCGGATCATTGGCCCATTGATACAATACATCCACATCTGCCTGATCAACCTTTCGCAAGTATAAGCACATATACTTTCTCCTATCTGATCGTTTTGAAAAGGACTCATTTGCCGGACAATCGCATAGTCAGACTATGACCCGCCGGCGCGTCCTTCCAGAAACCCTTTCATGCGCGCCTCCAGCCGCTCGCATCCCGCGCGCACTCTTATCACGCGAAACAGCCATGCACGGACCGCGTCAATCAGCGCGCATACCGCATAAATCGCCGCCGCGGCTCCGATGACCGCAGGCACCAGACCGTAAAACGGCAGCGCCGCAAGGGAGGCAAACCGCCCCTCAAACAGGTGCGTCCACACAAGCGGATGCGCATGGATCAGATAAACGCTGAAGGAGAGCGGCGCGCACACGGCTGCCGCTTTCCTGACCGGCGCCGGAAGCCGCAGCGCCGCAAACGCGGTCAAAAGCGATACGCCCGCCAAAAGCATCGCCGGGGATGTGTAAACGAGCTGATTCGGCAGCGGAATGCCGCTCCCGCGCGCCTCCGCCGTCTGGATCCCCCATGCCGCAAGAACGCTCAACAGATACACCAGAAACGCCGGCAGCGGCTTTGTTAAAAACGGAAGTCCGTATTTTTTCAGGTACGCGCCGATCAGATAAAGCGCGGCGAGCCACAATAAGCTGTATCCCTGCGCCGTCTGAAACAGATCGCTCACAAACAACATCGGCAGCACCGAAAAGAGCAGCACGGTACCGACGACCAGATTCCGGAACTGCACTTTCGAAAGATGCGCGACCATGCATTGCAGCGCCGGCAGAAACAACATCAGCCCGAAATAGGCTGTATAATACCAATATTGCCCCGTCATCGCCGGAAATACGGCGTTTTTGAGCAGGGTAACGCCAAACAGCTCCGGCAGGGCAATACAAAAACCCGCCGTGATGAACACCGTATAAAACAACACGCGCGCCTGCATCTCAAAAAGACGCGCATAGCGGAATGGATGCTCCGCTCCCACATAGCCCGATATTAACGCATAACAATTGACCGCCATATACGCACCGGACTCTAACAGGTAGGTCGCTGCATACCGCGCCGAATCCGGCGCGTCCTCCACGCCGGCGAGCACGCCGCCCTGCCCTAAGATATGCAGGATCACCACCATCAGCATCGAGACGATCCGAAGAAGCTCCACGCCCATATTCCGTTCTTGTTTTGCCGAATTTGCATTTGTCTGCATCTGTATTTCCTCTTCAAAAAGCGCAACATGTTGATATAAAAAATCTGCTGCACGCTTTTCACTTGTAACCAATCCGCTGCGAAAATTCTTCCAGATCACAACATTTCCTATAGGGATTCAGTCTTTCTTTCCGCTGCCGTAACGGACCCGCCGGTACAGGCGCAGCGCCTTATCATAGAGCGCGTACCACAGCGGATGCGCCATATGCAGATCGACCATTTTTTTCTGCTCCGCATCATACATGCCCTCATAATAGGGATTCTCCCTAAAACGCGGAAACTGCGCGTTCATGCCGTCCCTGAGCTCCTTCAGAAACCGCACGGACGGAACGCGGATCCCCGCCATATAAGAAAACAGGGTATTGACATAATAAAGCTGCGTAAACCGCGCCTCCAGCTCTGCATAGTACGGCTCGTAAAAGCCTTCGCGGCGGCATCCCTCCACAAGCATCACCGCCGTTTTCATGCGCTCATAACACCGTTTTGTCGTAATGCGGTGCACCGTGGACGCCTCGTGCTGATAGTAGTAGTACAGAGGCTCGTCCACCAGTTCAAAATGCGTAAAATGCAGCATCCAGAGAGAACCCGCACAATTATCCTCATAAAAGACATGCTCCGGAAAACGAAGATGATAACGATCGATCACACTTTTTTGATAGACCTTGATCACCATGCTCCCAGGCATCAACATCCACTTGCGGTACTGCTTCTCCCCAAGAATCCCCGTATGCTCCGGCGTATGATTTACGATCAGCTTTCCGGGATTCATGCTGTGTTCCAAGGTAAGCTGATACTGGCACCCCGTTACATCCGCGCCGGTCTCCCGCGCACGCGCAAGCAGTTTTTCATACATATCCGGCGCGATCCAGTCATCGGAATCAATAAAACCGATCCATTCTCCCTGCGCAAGCTCGATCCCGATATTGCGCGCACCGCCCTGCCTTTTGTTTTCGGGCGAGCGGACCGCCCGCACACGGCCGGGGTTTTTCTGCTCATACTGCTTCAAAATCTCATAGGAATCGTCCGTCGAGGCATCGTCCACCGCAATGATCTCATAATCCGTGACCGTCTGGGATAAGAGAGAATCCATACAATAATTCAGTTTTCCGCCGCCCGCCATATTGAATACGGGCACAATGATGCTCAGTTCCACTGCAACACCCCTCATACCGTTCTGATCACCTATACCGCTGCAAAGCTACGCATCCGAACACCGGCGCAAATCCCGCGATCTATTCCTCAGACAGCTTCACCACGATCACACCGTCTATCATCTGCACGGAACCTGCCCGCGGCCAGCATGGCATTTCCGCATACGTTTCCGTGGCGAGCACCCGTTCTTTTTCATCGGGATCCACTCCCTCCAGACTTAATCCTAAATCCTGCATTAAAATCACACGGATAAATTCCTGGTTCCGCATCAGATTCACATCATCCACGCCGATGAGATACGGGATGCGGTCTAAAAGCCATGCCCGCCCTTCCGTCTCGATCGTTCCCGTCACCATCAGATGACAGTCCGCATCAAAGTCTTCCAGCATCGTGATACGTTCCTGCATCCGAATGCCCGTCGCATACGTCTGCTCCCAGCAATACTCCAGATTCAGGTAGCCGATATTGGAAATGAGTGCAAAATTAAACACGATCACAGCGGTCAGCACGGCGCACACATCCGCTAGCCACCCGCGCAGATACGCGTCCGCCAGCTTGACAAACAGCATATAGATCAGAACAAGGCTGTACAGCATCATATAGCGGTAAATGACCTCGTCGGATAAAAAATCAAACACATATGCCGCCGGTATAAACAACAGGCAGGCGATCACGGTGAGCGCCGCCTGAATTTTTTTTAGATACAGCTTTTGTCTCACTGCCGTAACTATGAGCAACGCCAAAAACGCCGCGATAAAGACGATGTTTAGAATCTCATATGCCGTAAAACTGGAATTTCCTCCGACAAACATTTCCGCAAAGGCAGCCGTGTCCTTTTTTAATGCAGAAATCATTCTGTGGGGTCCCGGAGCAGACGCGGTGTCCATTCCCATGTAATCGGCAAACTGCGTATGATTCATCCGCATGACAATAAGCAGTCCCACATAATAAAGGATCATGCCGAGCGCACCGCCGAACAGCGCGCTTCCGCCTCGCAAAAGAAGCGCTTTATTCTCATACCGGTTTTCCATCATATCCAGAATCAGACGAATTAAAATCAGCATAATGGCAAATGAGAGATACGCCTGATAAATCCCGACTGCAAATGCAAGACAGAGCGCTAAGCCCACGATCCCGACCGCGCCTTTTTTTCGATGCCAGAACCACACACCGAGCGAGACGAGAAGCAGCGCGAACAGAAATCCGTCCGCCGTAAACATGTAGCCCATCGTATCCGCAAATGCCGGATACGTGACAAGAAGCGCGCTGCACAGGATCACGGGAATTGAATTTTTAATTTCAAGCACAGCCACGACCAGCGCCGCCGAAACGGAAGCATATAAAATTGCCAGCACACCGTTTATCCACGGAAGAATAAAATACGAACTGACGCCTGTGATAATTTGCAGGAACCATCTGCCTAAGGAAAGCGGCCACTCAAACTGGTCGCTGTGAATATTGTAAATATAATCATGATTCGGCAGCTTATTGACGATCATGTACATATGTGTAAACAGACCGATCAGCAGCGCCGCAAAAAAGGCAACCTTATACTGCCGCTCCAGATTCTTCCATTTTTCTATCCACCGATTTCCCATTTATACTTACCTCTGTCTCACAATCTTTCCGTCTTCCACACGGAACACCATATCACACTTCTCGATCGTCTGCAATCGATGGGCAATGATGAGCAGTGTCTTTTTCCCGTGCAGGCGGTTGATCGATTCCATGATCGCCGCCTCGGTGTCATTGTCCAACGCAGAAGTCGCTTCGTCCAAAATGAGCACCTCCGGATCCTCATACAGCGCGCGGGCAATCCCGATGCGCTGGCGCTGCCCGCCCGAAATGCGGATGCCGCGCTCGCCGATGCCTGTCTTATCGCCATCCGGCAGGGATGCGACAAATTCCGTCAGCTGCGCTTCCGAGAGCGCATGACGCAGCTTTTCCTCATCGATCCGCTCCTCCGGGATTCCGTACGCTACATTTTTGCGGATGTCGGCATTTAAGAGCGCAATCATCTGCGGAATATAACCGATGTTTTTGAGCCACTCCCGCGGATGCTCGTCAACCGGCACGCCGTCCGCCTCAATCGTTCCTTCTTCCAGCCGCAAAAGTCCCAAAATAATATCGACGATCGTTGTTTTTCCCGCGCCCGATCCGCCGACGATCCCGACCGCCGCGCCGACGGGGATCGTTAAATCCGCATGATCAAAAATATATTTTTCCGTGTTCGGATATTTATAGGTAATGTCCTTTAAGCAGATTTCTTTTGTGACCGGCAGCTTGTTTTTTACCTCGACCGCGTAGGATAAGTCGATGCGGTCGGCGCTGATGTCGTCAAGCAGGTTGTCGCTCACATTTAAGAAAAACGGCTCGCAGAACGAGATCTGCGTCATCTGATTATTGATACGGCTCGCGGACGGCATCAGGCGCATCGCCGCCACCGCAAACGCGGAAATGGTCGGGACCATACCCGCAACGTCCCTTCCGCTTACCACGAGCACAAGCATATAACCGATGATCCCCGCCATACATACCGCCTCGATCAGAAGCTTCGGTGTGTTGGCAAACATGCTGTAGGTTTCCATGGCGTGGATATAGCCCTGTCCCTGTTTTAAGTACTCGCCGATAAAATACTGCTCCTTGGCGTTGACCTTGACTTCCTTAATGCCGGTTACCGTCTGGGTGATCCACTCATACATCGCCGCGCCGTAATCCTGATTCGCCTTGCCCGTGCGGTTCATGATAGGCTTGATGATGTTTTTGATGACAACGAGCGTCACGACAAGCAGCACGCAGAGCGTCACCGCCATGCCCGCGTCCGTGACAAGCAGTGTCACGCCCAAAAAAGCAAACACGATGAGCTCGGACGCCATCTGCAAAAGCGCCAGGATCAGCGCGTACATATTGTTGATGTCCGCCGTAATGCTGCGCTGGATTACCGAGGTCTCCGCATTGAGGAAGTATTCATAATCTCGGTTTACATAACTTCTAAGCAGGCGTTCTGCTGTCTGAAACTGGTTCGTGTAGACAAAATGATAAATTTGTTTATATTCCCAGAACAAAAACGCATCCTTTGCGACAAACACCACGATGAGCGCCGCCATGGACAACACCGTAAACTGCATCCTGCTGCCGATATGCAGCACCGTACATACCGATCGGACGAGGGCGTTCTTCTCCAGCACATCCGGCTGGATGACCGCCGAGACGACCGGGATCACAAGCGAGATGCTTATGGTCTCCAAAAAACCCGCAACGATCATCATCAGCACAAGCACCGCCATCTGGCGTTTTTGTTTTTTATCCATCAATAAACGTACTTTTTTAATATCCCGTAACATACCCGTTCCCTCTGTTTCTGATTCCTTTTCATGCGTTTTGTTTATCCGCATGGCGACTGCTTTTGATTGGTATTCTGTTTCTGATTTATATTCTGCTCCTGCGCTTCCCGCTCACGCCTGCGCCTCATAAATCCCTCCACCATAAACGCGTGGCGTTCCTTCGGCTCATAGGCATCCCATATCTGCGGACCGATATTATATTTTTCATCGGCAAACGCGATCGCATCTAACGCCGAGGTGATAATGGACACCGCCTTCGCAAAATGAATACCCTCAATCAGATTGAGCACTTCGATCGGAAATTTCCCGCGGATCATGACGCACTGGGGATAATATGCCGCATAGTCAATATCGTCACGCGGATGCGGCTTAATCACCACACGCTTTCCCGCGCAATGCTCCCTCAGCACCTGCCCGCACACGGCGATCCGCACATCCTCCTCAGGCGGAAATGCCTCTGTCAGAAACAGTACGCAGTCACCGCAGCCGGCAAGACGCTCCGCAATCTCGTCCGCATCAGGCAGAAAGATCCTAAGCACGGTCTTTTTCTGCGCTCCGGTAAGCGAACGCTCCAACGGCTTGCGCGGCACCTCTTTATATTTTTCAAAACGGTATGGCACCACGGAGCAGTCGTTCATCTCAAAGTCCAGACAATATTTTCCGTATCCGTTTTGGATAAAGATCAGGTTTTTTGCCGCAAGGTACGCTTTCAGCTTAAAATGTCCCGCGTTATCCACATGCGCCGCATCAAAGTTCTGAAGGCAGTCCAGCCCGTCCTCGACCGCATGATAGTAAATATGCCGATAGCTTAAATAATAACCGATCGGATCGGAATCACAGTACACATAAATATCCTCATACTGCGTAAAATCAATGTCAATATAGGATTCCTGTATCTTTCCGTATTTTTTTGTGTAGATCATGCGGTTGATCATATGACGCACGATGTTGTGATGATTTTTTTTATATTTCATTAACTCCGGAAAATCGGAGTCACGCCGCTCGTCAAGCGCAAGTACCCGGTCAAAGATCCCCTCCGCGCTGATCCGTTCGCCCAGATCCCCAAAATCCATAAACACACGGCTGAGGGCGATGTCCGCCTTCCCTGCGGTACCTTTCCCCTCCCCCGCACCGTTTTCCTCCTGCGGCGCCCGCTGTTCCGCCGCTTCCCGCGCAAGCGCCATTTCCTTGAGCAGCGACACATAGACATGGTACATGGTATGGCACACATAGATGCGCTGCCTTGGTTTTTGCCTTTTTTTCTGCATATGCTCTCATCCTTTTCCACGGTCCTGACATCCACGCTGCTCTTGTCTGACACTTGCTATCCGTCACAGTCCGCTCTTTTTGTCCGCCGCACGCCTCCGTCACAGTCCGCTCTTTTCGTCCGCCGCACGCTTTGTCAGATGCCGCTGGTTCCACAATCCCGGATGGATGAGCGGCGCCATGGAACACGGTCCTTCCGCCGGCAGTACCAGCTCCTTTACCGTAAGCGCCCGCCCGCCGTCCGCCGTCCGCTCCGTGACCTGCCGGCACAGGGACAGCAGTTCTGCCGCGGCTCTCTGCGGATTCCAGACATCGCGTATCGTCTCATACGCCCGGCTTCCCACCGTCCGCCGGAGCTGCCCGTCCGTAAGCAGACGCTTCACACATTCCTTCATGCGGGCATAATCCCCATTGGAATAGAGAAATCCGTTCTCCCCATCTCTCACTAAATAAGGAGACGCGCCCGCCGCTTCATTGGCAACGACCGCACAGCCGCTGTTCATCGCCTCGTTTAAGACGGCGCCCCAGCCCTCCCTGTGATCACTCGTAAAAAGAAAAATATCCGCCTGCTCCATGTGCGAGCGCACCTGCTCCGGCTTCATAAAACCTGTAAAGCGCACGACATCCTTAAGATCCCGCTCCCGCACCATTTGTTCAAGCGCCCGTTCCTGTTCGCCGCCGCCCGCCATCAAAAGCGTAAACGCAAAGCCTTCCGCTTTCAAGTCCGCCGCCAGCTCCAGCGCCGCCATCGGATGCTTCAATTCCAGAAATCTGCCCGCCCACAATAATACCGGAACAGCGTTTCCATTTCTTTTTGCATGACAGTCCTCCCTTTCATAGCGGGTAAGGCGCGTAAAATACCCGAAACGCAGCATTTTTTCGGGATACGCGTGGATCAAATGATAATCCGAGGCAACATACGCTCCCGCACAAAGCAAATAGACCGGGGCTTTGCGAAAGCGGATATGATCCTGATATTTGCGCAGCAGTCCGCGCGGCGTGACAAATTTCCATTGTCCTTCCTTATAAATCCGCTCGCTGTAACGCAGCACCGGCTTACGGTCCCGCAGCCGTTTGCGGATCAGCTCCTCCTGCTCGCAGCCGCCAAAGATCACGACATCGCTCTCCTCCATCAGCCGCCGGACTTCCTCAGGCTGTTCGTAGGAGCAGACAAGCCACGGCAGAGCGTCCGTCCCTCCGCCCCAGCCCATCGCGCGGCGTTCTTCCTCCATCGGCTCCGTCTGCACAAACCGATAATCGTCCGCAAGCTGTTCATACAAGCATTCCGACATCGGGATCTGATGATGATTGATATAATTACTGACAAAGGTTACTTTCATGACCGGACGCTTCCTCCTTCAGATCATCCTTCACGGGCAGCGGCTGATCTCCTCATACATCGCGAGCAGCGCACGATAGTTTGCATCCGCGTCATGCGTTTTTCGCGCCCTTTCCCGCGCTGCGCCGGAAAGACGCTCCGCAAGCGCCCCGTCTTCAAAAATTCTTGTCACCGCCACCGCCAGCGCGCTTACATTCCCTGCCGGATAAAAAAGCCCCTCTTTTTCATCCGTCAGCAGATCCGGCACGCCGCCCACCATGGAGCTGACGACCGGCATGCCTAACAGCATCGCTTCCCCCACGGAATTTGGGGAATTCTCTATGGTAGATGTCGATAAAAAAACATGTGCTTTCAAATACTGCTCTTTCATTTCTACCGCAGAAAGCTGTCCAAGAAAGCAGACCTGTTCTTCCAATCCGCCTTCCCGAATGAGGTCGTTCAGATACGCACCGTAGGACGAAATCTTTAACCGGTCCATCCATCCGTTACTGCCGCGGCGCACGATACAGTCCCCTCCCACATACAGCCGGATGTCGGGATATTGCTTTTTGAGGACGGCAAGCGCGCGCAGCGCATCATGCAGCCCCTTGATCGGGTAATTTCCCTGACTGACAAACAGGCGGTGCTTTTCACAATCCTCATAACGCCAACAGCCGTCATAAAATTCGGCGCGCAGCGTTTCGTTCATGACATGATACGCCGCCTGCGGCGCCGCCTTCTCCATCTCACGCCGGTCGAACGCCGTGCGTCCCGTCACATGCCCCGCAAGGGCAAGCGCCTGCGTTTCTCTGACACCGCGCAGCCGCATCTTTTCCTGCTGTTGTAAAAGATCATCCTTTTTGAGCCGGTCGCGCAGCGTCCTGCGGCGCGCTGCTTTTTCGGGAACGCCGTCTAAATAATGTTCCGCCAGCGCCGCACACACACCCTGGATGCCGATCAGCGTGCGCTGTGGTCTTGCAAACGCCTTGACTGCGGCGTAAGTGTGTCCATATTCCGTACCGAAACAATGCAGCACGTCCGGACTAAAATCGGCAATGATCTCTTTCATGCGCTGCTCCAGCGCCGCGTCATAGCGTTCCTCATGCACGGTATCTTCCGAAAAGCCATAGTAATAAAGCGGTTCGTCGGACAGTCTGCCTCCCGGCTCCTTCGCTCCGTTCTGCACGCCGTTTACAGGAAAGCAGACGCCGAGTACGATCTCTTCCTCCTCTTTCATCCCGCAAAGAAGCCTGCGGCTGATTCCCGAAAGCCAGCCCTCCTTATTGGAGACAGGCATACCAAGCTCCTCTGCAATGACCGGCAGCACAATATTGCAAACCCATAAAATCCGCATGTTTCATCCTCTTTTTCGTGTGGACCTCGTGTAGACCGGTTCCGCTTCCCGAACATTCGGCAATGCCGGTCAAAGCGTCTCCCTAACTTTTCTCTCCACGCCGGTACAGCAGCCGTTTTATGCTCTGATAAGCGCCGGAAAACCATCTGCTGCGCGCAAGATAAGTCCGAAGCGGCGCAAGTGTCAGGATCAGGATCATCCGATAGCGGAAACGTTCTTTTTCCGTCATATAAAGCGCCGTGATGGCGCGGTGCTCCTTTTTTGCGGCAGCCCGGTTTTCCCGCGACTCCGAAAATCCGCCCCCCTCATACGAGCAGACCGTCAACGGTACGTAGACCGTCCGCGCCTTTGCCTGGAAAAAGCACCACAAAAAATGCTCATAATCCGCGCGCACGCGGTAGCATGGCTCATAGGTCCGCTCCCTGCCCGACCGGCAAATCTGCTCCGGTACGATCAGTTCCGCCGCATAGAAACAACTCTGGTGGCATGGAATGTTGCGGTAGCAGCCGAACGCATCCAGTCCCGGATTGCTCATGACAAGACTCTGCGTTTTCCTCTCGTAGGTATCTCCGTAAAAAATGACCGGCGGCGCCTGAACTGCAGCATCCGCCGCAGCGTTCCCCCGCCCCGCCGTACGCTTTTCATCCGCCGCAGCACTCTCCCGCTTCGTCGTATATCCTTCATCCGCCGCAGCCTTCCGCACACCGGCAAGAACCTCGTTATCATACAGGTAGTCCCCGCAGTTTAGGAACAGCACATAACGCCCCCGCACCTTGCCCGCCGCCTGATTCATCGCATCATAAATCCCCCCGTCCTTCCCGTGAAACACGCGGATGCGGGGATCCTCCGGCAGGCGTTCCGTCGAGCCGTCCGTCGAGCCGCCGTCCTTGACCACGATCTCAAAATCGGACTCCGTCTGTGCAAGGACACTGCGGACGGTCTTTGCCAGTTCCTCCCCCGCCTGATAAGAGACAATGATGATCGAAAAAAAAGGCTCCATCTTATGACCGCTCCTTCTTTCGTTAAAAAAGCCAAGTATGATACGGTAACAGCTTTACCAATTCATCGTACGCCTTATACAAAAACGCCGCAAAATAAATAGCGCCGAACACCGTCACGCCGACCACGGCAATCCTTTGCTTCTTTTTGTCCGCTATGCCAAGCGCCGCTCCCGGCAGAAGAAACACCTGCGTGACCGTCATATACGTTCCGATCCGCGACACCTCCGGTAAAAAAGAACCGCACAGATAAAGCAGGAGCGCCGCAACATTCAGTCGGAAATAAAATAACATCTGTCTGTTATTCTGTATCGCATCCCGATAGACGAGCAGGCAGAACAACAGCACCATCGCACACCTTGCGATATTGACATAGGAGGTTCCGCCCTCCAGATACATCGTATTGCGGTATGTCGGGTACAAATATAAGATCAGCTTCAAATAAACATCGCCGAACACAAATCCGCTTGCCGCAAAAACTGTCAGCAGCACCGTCTGCCAGCGCTTCCAATGACAGTCCGCCAACAGGTAGACCGGCAGTACAATGAGCGCCGACTTATGGATCAGCGCGCCGACAAGAACCGTCAGAATAAATTTCACATAATTTTTGCGGAACAGATACGGGATCGCACAGAGCGCAAACGCCACCGCTACATAATAACGCACGGTATTTAATGACTGATAATAATATCCGAACGCCATAAACAGATAGAAACTGAACACAAAGCTGGCGCTTAGGGTATATAATGCTTTTAGACTGAAAAACACCGTAACAAAAGCAAAAAACGCAAACAAAAACAGATAATTGTCCTTTCCGAACAAGGTCTGCAGGCATTTGACAAGTACGTTAAACCCCCGCTCGGTCGGCACGACATATCCGTACCAGATATTATAAAAATACTCCTCATAGCGCCCGTAATCATTGCCGACATAATACCGTGCCGCAGACACGGCAAACAGGAGCAGAAAAACAGCGCACAGACCAATACGGTTCAGGAACATCCGCCTGCTCATGCCCCTTGCCGGAAGCGCCTGCGGCTTCACGACGAAAAATGCGGCTGAAGTTGTAACGAGCAATAGCACAATGTATACGATCACTCCGCCGCCTCCCGCATTCCCTGCTTCATCAGTGCATACGCCTTTTTCATAGGAATCTCCGCACACATCTTTGCCTTGTTTTTGAGCAGGAAACGCAGCGCGAGCGGCTTTTTCCAAAAACCGTACAGATGATAATACAGGACTCCTCTGTCAAAAAAGAATTTCTCATGATAGCCGTCAAACCATGTGGAGGGTCTCGGCACTTCCTTCCCGATCGTCACCGGTACCTTATAAACCTTCAATCCCTTCGCAATGCAGTCACGGATAAAGAGACTATCCTCGCCGTTGCTGTATTTTGCCCCGCCGCCGAACAACAGCGAAAAAGTGATGTTCTTCTGATGCAGCTTTCCCGTGCGCACAGCGAAGCTGTATGCCGGATAACGCCCGCAGTTATGCAGACCGACCTTTCCAAAACAGTCGTTACGATATGTGCGGCGCTCCTCGCAGACATCCACGTTAAACAATAACATATCCGCCTCTGGATGCTTCTCAAATTCCGCAAGAATTTTCTGCTCATATCCCTCGTTATATACAATATCCTCGTCGGAAAACACGCTGATGTCATGATCGGCACGCAGCAGCGCATTGTTGCGGCTTAACCCCACGCCCCGCTCCCGGAACCGATACGCACGGATTCTGTGTCCTCCCTGCTCCCACTCCTCGTAAGCATTCTCATCGCACTGGACGATGACGATCGCATCCGAGACAATATGCATTTGGCGAACCAGCTCCCGCGGCTCCTTATCCACCGCGGACACAAGCAGTTGTAAGGTCATGCCCTTTCCTCCACCTTATTTCCCGAAGCCCTGCCCGCACGGTAATACGCCTTGACAAACCACTCGTCCGCCTCCGTGATCTTCGTATAAACGACCGGGCACTCCTGAATGCTCAAATTATGCAGCACACGCGAAAGCCGCCCGCTGTTCTCTTTTCCCTGCGGCACCTTCACGATCACGCCGCCCTGCGCGCGGATCTGTTCATAGGTCTTACGCTCAGCGCCCAAAAGCTCCTGCACGGACAATGCCGGATACGCTTTTCCGCAGCAGAACCGCTCCTCATTCAGTGCAAGTTCCCCGCACAGCTTTTGATCTTTACATTCGATCCCTGCGCAGGGAACACCGAAACGTGCCTCAATCTCCTGCGGCAGATAGACCGCATTCCGCACGGCGATCACCAGTAACAGAACCAGCACCGCCGCCAATGTAAAGCCCGCCGCACCCGTCGCCGCCGCCCGCAGCATATGATCGGCGACTTCCTCCAACACCGGTTCCTCCGAACGGATCACCTCAATGCGTTCCAGCTTCTCGCCGTCTGCGGCATAATGAACGACCGCCTGCTCCACCGCCTGTTGAAGCAGCTTCGCCTCATCCGCATCTTTTGCCGCTGCCGTCGTCGTGAGGACGCGGACGTCGGATAAGATCTCGGCCTCTACACAATCATCCACATATTGCCTGTCATAGCCCGCCGGGAGCAATCCCATCGCATAACCGAGAATGAGATCGGATGAAAGCAGGTCATTCCATGTATAACCATTATAGTAATAGTCAAAAAACGTTTTATCTTCTATTTCTTCAAAGGTAATATAATATTGGCTCCTTGCCTCATATACGCGGCGTCCGAGCGCACGGGAATGCCAAATGCCGTACAGTGCGCCGCAGAGCAATGCCCCCGCCAGTGCAGAAATAATAACAATCGGTATTTTTTTGAGCAGTAACAGGACCACGAGCTTAAGATCGACGCCCTCCCGTTCCAATTCCCGCTGATTCATGCCGTTACCGCCCCCTTTCCCTATTCTTCTCCGGTCTTACCTGTTCTTTCCCAGTCTTACCTGTTCTTATCCGGTTCTACCTGCTCTCACCCGGTCTTACTGCGCAACGCTTTACAAAGAGTCCCATGGTCGTGCAGTCTTCCTTACTTGTCCTTGCCGGAATCCTTCATTGCCGTTGTCTGCCCCTCGTCAATTCCCTCCGTGCTCTCCGGCACAAACAGGATCTTTAACGTAAGGAGCATGAGCTTCACATCCATCCAGACCGTATAATTCTCGATATAGGTTAAATCAAGCTTTAATTTGTCGTATGGCGTTGTATTATATTTCCCATACACCTGCGCATACCCCGCAAGTCCCGCCTTCACCTTCATGCGGTAAACAAACTCCGGCATCTCCTGTTTATACTGCTCAATGATCTCCGGACGCTCCGGACGCGGACCGATAAAGGACATATCGCCCTTGAGAATATTGATGAGCTGCGGAAGCTCATCCAGACGGATCTTCCTGATGATTTTTCCAACCGGTGTGATCCTATCGTCGTTTTTGGAAGAAAGACGCGCAACGCCATCCTTTTCCGCATCCACACGCATACTGCGGAACTTCAGGATCGCAAACTTCCTCTCCCCCCGCGTGCACCGGATCTGCTTATACAGAACCGGACCGCCGTCGTAGAGTTTGACCGCAAGCGCCGTAAGCAGCATGAACGGCGAGGCGATCACCAGTAAAAGCAGCGAACAGAACAGATCGATACAGCGTTTGACAAACCGCTGCTCCACGGTCAGCTCATATTCCCTGATCAGAAAAATCGGCGTATCAAACAGGTTGAGCTGCTCCGCCCCTTTCACAAGCACATCGGTGATCTTCGGCATAAAATAAATCCTGACAGAATGGGCATAACAGTATTTCATCAAATTATTGCGCTCTTTTGCCGGAAGATCCCACAGCACAACCGCGTCAAACGCGCCTGAGACCGCCTTTTCGCGAACAGCGTCCATCCCCTCCGCGATGCCGATCGACTCCCGGATCGTATATTTATCCCTGCGCGACTGAAACTTCGCCGTAATATCCTTAACGTCCCGCTCCCCGTACACGAGCAGCAGCTTTCTCGGCGGGTACAGTCTGTGATAAAGGCGGTTACTGAGAAACGTCCAGATTCCCGCAATGACGAGCTGAAACAGCGTCATTTCGATCATGGGCGGTACGGCGACGATCCAGTTTGCCATCAGCGAGATCTGAAAATACGAAATGACATTGACGGCAATCAGTGAAAAAATCTGGGAAAAGAAAACGTCCGTCCCCTTGAGATACCCCACCCTTGTTCCGCCGTAGGTCGTGCTGAAAAATAAAAGCAGCACAAAGTAGATGAGCAGTACGAGCACATGCCCCCGGAAATAAAATTTCAGGCGCAGACGCACGGGCGTATAGTACACATAAAACCAAGTATACGCATACACCGCCGTCATCAGCGCAAGTCCGACCAAAGATAGTCCCGATATGATTAACCGTTTTGCCGATTCAAATTTTTTCACGAAGCTCCCCGGACCTTTCCGTCACACCCCCGCAGTGCAGGAGCGCCGACTCACAGGTTTTGTCTTCTGCAACGACCGTCGGTTACAGATTTTGTTATCAAAAAAAGAACGATTTTCTCATTTTTTATATGCGCCGCAGCGTTGCGCGGACTGCCCATCCGCAAAAGTAACGCGCGCTATTAAATACAGAAAGCCCCTCCTGTTTTCGGTAGAGCGCCCAAATACGCCTCATTGCTTCCCATTTATTGGAAGAGAGCGATTTCGCCGGTCTGCGGTAGATCGTTGTCACCTCATCCATTCCGTAAGCGGTATGTCCCGCCTTCAGGATGCGCCACCATGCAGCGGTATCCTCGCTCTTTATCTCCGGCATTTTCACGAGTTCCTTGGGAATCCGCGCAAGATCAAACAGCACCGTGGATGTAAAAATGACCGTGCGCGACAACGCCTGTCGGTAACGCAGCTCCTCCGGCACATGCACGATCTTCCCCGTCCCGTTCGCATCGGCGTCCCCGAACTCATAGGCGGTAAACACAAAGCCCGCCTGTTTTTCTTTTAAGAACGCAAGCTCGCGTGAAAGCTTGTCCGCGGACCAGACATCATCCGCATCCAGATACGCGAGATACCTGCCTGTTGCCGCATCCACGCCGGTATTTCTCGCCCGCGCGGCGCCGCCGTTTTCTTTTTGCCTGATCAGACGGATGCGCGGATCGTTATGAACGCGCAGATAATCCTCGATCACCCCGACGCTTCCATCCCCGGAGGCATCGTCCACCAGAATCAGCTCCCAGTCCGTATAAGTCTGCGCCTGCACCATGGCAAGCGTCTGCGCGATATAACCCGCCGCCTGATATACCGGGACCACAATGCTGATCCGTTCTTTTTTATGCTGTAACGGTTCCATTCCGTGACATCCTCCGCCGCCTTCGTCCTAGAGTTCCTCTTTGATCAGATAGATCGGGCGTCTCTTGACTTCCATATAAGTTTTGCTCAAATATTGTCCCACGATACCGATGCATAAAAGCTGCACGCCGCTGAGCAGCGACATGATGCATACCATGGACGGCCAGCCCGACGTCGGATCGCCGAAAATGAGCGTCCGCACCACGATCACAAGGATCAGGATCAGCGCCAGAAAACAGAACAGCACGCCTAATACCGATGCGATGGCAAGCGGCGCCGTGGAAAACGCCATGATCCCCTCAAGCGAGTAGGCGAACAGCTTCCAGAACGACCATTTTGTCTCTCCTTTCACGCGCTCGATATTCTCATATTCCAGCCATTTCGTCTGAAATCCTACCCATCCGAATATCCCCTTGGTAAACCGATTATATTCCTGCATGGACAAAATCGCGTCCACAACCTGCCTCGTCATCAGGCGGTAGTCCCTTGCGCCGTCCACGATCTCCGTCCTGCTGATCTTACGCATCAGGCGGTAAAACATTCTCGCAAAAAAAGAACGGATCGGCGGCTCGCCCTTTCTGCTGACCCTCCTTGTCGCCACTGCGTCGTACCCCTGCTCAATGTAGGAATACATTTCCGGCAGAAGCGCGGGCGGATCCTGTAAATCTGCATCCATCAAAACCGCGAAATCCCCTTTTGCCTTGGACAATCCCGCATAGATCGCCGCCTCTTTGCCAAAATTGCGCGAAAAAGAAACCAGACGCACCCGTTCATCCTTCTCATGCAGCCTGCGCACCTCCGCTGCCGTATGATCCTTAGAACCGTCATCCACATAAAGGATTTCCAGTTCCACATCCTTTTCATGAAAAAACGCTTCCTGCTTCATCAATTCTTCATAAAAATAAGGAACATTTTCCTCCTCGTTATAACAAGGAACAATCACACTTAACAGCTTCATTGTCCGCCTCCCGCCATGAAAACCAAATGCCCGCCTGATTTTCCTTTGCGCCTACTATCTTACCACATTTTCCCATTATCGTAAACCGCTTAGCGTGTGTAAACAAAAAACCGCTCCGATTCATAGACGCAGGAAAGTCCCCAATTGTCTAAAAATTCCGCCTCAAGCGGCTCCTTTAAGATGATCAGGTTGCATCCGTACGCAAGCGCAAGTTCCGCCGTCGCGGTCGTCAAGGGCGGCTCCGCCTCCATTGCCTGGCAAAGAAGCACCTGTTCCCCGGTATAGATGTCGTTCACACCGGCAAGCGCGTCCGTCTGCCACAGATCTCTGCCATAGGCAAGCACGATACCGGCGTCATATCGTCTGACCGCATCCATCATGCGTTTGGGCGCGGCCATGAGCGGTACCTGACCGCTTTCCCTCATCCGCGCAGCATGCGACAGAACCGCGTCCATCGCCCCTGACTCCTCCTCATCCCACTCAGCGCTGCGCCTTTTTACAGCATCCGACTCTCCATACGGGACCACCGTCCCGGCACAGGCCAATGAAACGACAAGCAGCAGTGCGATCGGAAGCGTCCGCCTTTTCCGGCGTTTCAGAATATCCGCCGCCGCATACGCGATCAGCGGCAGGATCGGAACCGCCAGCGCCGCATAGACATAACGGTAAACACGCCCCGTTATTTTTTCAAACAGCAATGCCGTCAGCGGATTGAGCAGTAAGACCAGCCATACAGCCGGAGCAAGAAAGCTTCTCCGGCTCCCGCCGCTTCGTCCATCCCCTGTCACGGCGCCCGGCAATGCGGTTTCCTCCGCTGGAAACTCCTTCATTTGCGGTGCGCCCTCGCACTCCGCATCTGCATTCCCGCCCCGCGCGGCAATCCTCGTCCCCGCCCAGTAAAGCGCCGCCGCGAATGCAAGTGCAAGATATGCGCCGCCCCGCGTTTCCATCCGGAAAAAGGTAAGTAGACCTTCCCAACACTCACGCATCCGCACCGCCCCCTTTCCCGACGGACATCCGCTTCCGGACGAACGAAACAGGCAGCGCAAGCAACGCCATGCCCCCCGTTGCGAGAAAGACCGTCTGTAAGGAAAACCCCTGGTGCAGCAGCCGGAACGCATACGCCCCGCTGTCATAGCTGCCAAACAGCACCAAAAACAGATAAAACAGCAGCATATGCCGGCGCGTCCTGCCCGTCAATCCCAATGCCCCCGCTAACACGCTGCACGCCGATACATTCAAAAGCAGCCCCCATACGGGAACCAGACTGCATATGAACGGATACGCCCGCGCTCCCGCATAGATGCACAGGACCGCATAGAATTGCGGCAGCGCGTTACATTTGGCGAGCGGCGTCATGCCGAACATAAACTCCGCGCCCGTGGCAGGATGATACCGGTACAGCGTGCGCGTCTCAAGCGTCGTCGCCGCCTGCTCCACAGTCATATCATTGCCAAAATACGGCGTGTCTATTTCGATCGCAATCACATTCAGTACAAAGACGAGCGCGGTCAGAAGCCATAGGATCATCCGCTCCCGCTCAACTGCAGCCGCCTTCACTTCCCGCACCGGCGCAGACCAGAGCCCGCCGCGGACGATCAGCACGGCGTTTAGAAATAAGACCACGCAGGCGCACAGATACCCCCACTGCAAAACGAAAAAAGGAAGGGACAGACCGACGACCGCGATCTGCAAAAGAAAAAACAAAATCAGCAAAGTAAAGGAACCGGTCACAAATGCGTGCGCCGCTCCTTTTCCCTGCTGATGTAATAGTTGTTGTATCATGCGTCCGACCGCATAGCATACGACCGAAAACACAAGTAATATGACGATACCGGAAATCACAGACTTTTCTCCATTCTCTCAGAATCATTCCGTTTCCAGTATATCCCATCTTTGGATTAAGTGCAACTTTAACCCTGCTCCTCCCGCAGCTCTAATTGGATCGCATCCGCGATCCTTGCAATATATTCGCTGTTCGTCGGCCTGTTCTTTCCGTCGGCACAGGTATAGCCGAACAATTCCTCAAAGGTCTCCTCATTGCCGCGCTCCCACGAAACCTCGATCGCATTGCGCACCGCACGCTCCACTTTCTGATCGGTCGTCCTGAATTTCTTGGCAAGCTCCGGATACAAAAGCTTTGTAACACTGCTGACGACCTCCATATCTTTAAGGCACATCATCACCGCTTCCCGCAGATACCGGAATCCGTTCAAATGTGCGGGTACGCCGATGTCAAGCATCATCTTTGTCACCCTGCGCTCTAAGCGTATCCTTGTCTGCTCGTCCTCCACAAACATATGCATTGTCGTCATTTTTGTACTCCTTTCGGCAGTCATCCCGCTAAATGCTCATTTTCCTACAACTGACATTTTAGCATGTTCAACGACAATTTGTAAACGGTAATCCATCGCGTAATGGATGCTAAGGCGTTAAAACATCACATGCATCATCCCATCCATCTCGGAACGTCCCGCCTCAAAATAGGATGCCTGCTGTTCCTCCTTCGTTTTCAGATGCGGCACATAGGTACTCCATCTCCCGCCCCCGCTTCGATCTATGGAGATGCTGACGGGATTTCCATCCTCATTCAACTGTGTCCGAAAGCAAAATGCATACTCCCGTTCCTCAGTCAGCCACTTGGCGCAACCGGAATAATACCTCATCAGGGTGTTTGCAATGCGGTCCGCCTCCTCGGACGTATAGCCCTTCTCCGTAAGCATCCCGCTCAATTCCTCTATGACCGCCGCCATCCGCGGACTCGGCTCCGATGTGTACGGAATCATTCCTTCCTCCACTGCAAGTTCCGGATGCGGAACGCTTCTCCACTCATCCTCACCCGGCACTTCCAGATCCGCCAGTATCTCTTTGATCCTCTCCATATCTGTCAGCCAGACGCGCGCAAGGATGCCTTGAAAATATTCCAAATCCTCCACCCGTTCCGCTTTCGGCACAACATGAAATACGATGTCCGTACCGATCACATCATCCGTCCAGTAACGGTTCGTGACCGAGTAATCAAGGATTCTGTACTCGCCCCTGCATTCTCCCGCATTCTGATCGTTCAATTCGATAAACAGGCGTTCCAACAGGTACCGGTTCAGATCGCGCAGCGACGCCGACGCATTTTGATCCTGCGCGCCTGTTCCGCCGCCTGCTTCTCCGACACCGTTTTCCCCATCCGCACTTTCCCAAAAACTGTTATCATAGGTGTACGGTGCCTCAATCCCTCCGTCGCCCGGATACAGGTAAGAAGTAAACCCATCGTCTTTCTCATCCCACACTACAAGGAAATCCAGCTCACCAAGCGGAACACCACCATTCAATCGCCAATACGCCCGCATAAACTGTGCAGCTAATTCCTCTGCTTCCTCCTCTCCTATCCCCGTATTCTGTTCCATGATCGCATCTGCGAGCGACACTTCGTCCCATTCAAGGTCTTCCGTATCTGTAATTCCTACCTTATCCAACATATTTTGAAAAACAGCCAATTCCTCAATTGGTGCTCTGCGTCTCCCCAAACGATAATCAATATACATCATCTGCCCGTTTCGACCTTCTCCATAATCGGTCAATCCCTCCGACCAACTCACGGAGTAATCAAACAAATCATAATTGCAGGCAGGAAATATCCCCTCTAACAGAAAAAACTCTGCCTGCCTTTCTTTCTCCAACGCAATATCAATCCCTTCACGGACGTCGATCACCTCTCCGGCGGCATTTGAATCTGCCTCTATTCCGTATCCGGCTGTGTTCTCCGTAACCTGTGACAGACATTCTCCCTGCAATGTCAAAGTTCCTAACACCATAACCGCCGCGATTGCCATAGCGTTCTCGATTCCCATTAACAATCCCCCCAAACGCCCTTGGTTATTCAATCAATAATTCAGATAATTGACGTGATAAAATCTATAGCCTGACAAATCTGATATTTTGAAAGCATGGTTTTTTCGATCATGCGTATGTGCACAGACATACACATCGCTTCCATTGATGCCTACAATAAACATGATATGACTATTACTTGCCACGACATCACCTGTTATCGCCTCGCTGCTGCTACATTCTGACCAAAAATGAGCCTGTGTCATCGTACCGACTAAACCTCCTACATTAACCCATGGTGTGCTTTCAGGATACCATGTGCCGGTAATCGGAAATTTCCCTTCGTGCATACATTGGGAGACATAATTTGCACAGTCATTTTGATGATGCCATTTATATTCTTTATTGTAAATATCTTGATTATAAATATCCTCTGTAACGCTTTTTCCGCCGCATGAAGTGCTCCCGCAAATAGAGCAAGCGGTATACTGATCTGTTTCTGACGTATGCCTCATTGCATATTGAACTGCAAGCAATCTATTGTTACTTGCACTCATCAAGGATTCCATCGCCTCTTCCGCGCTTGCGCTTTGTGCGTATACCTCAGCGATTCGCTGGTACTCCGCCTGCATCAAAGCATAGCCATTCGCATATTGTTCCTCTTTTGTCATAACCTCAAAAGTATCTTCCACATATTCATTTCCCACTTCCCGATATACAGTAAATCCCTGCTCTCTATCTCCTCTCACAACCGTCTTAAAACATATTGTATGCGACAGCTCTACGCCAACATAAGCGCTCATTTCTTGATAAGACTGTTCCAAAAAACAGGCAATCCCATCTGCACAAACAGCAGTAGATGCTCGACGCGCAAGCTGGTCACTCATTATCTCCTGTGTATATGCGGCAATCATGCAATCCTCCGAGATGCCGACCGCTGCAAGCATACCTGAATAAACCTCTAAATCTTCTACGCTTTGCACTTTTGAAATGATATTTAGCGATACCTCTGTAAAAACTTCATTTGCGCTGTCCCCATACCAACTATGTATATCATAATCTATAATATCATAATCCGGCTCATACTGGAGCTTTACCTCACTCATCAAATAATCCTCAATATCTTCGATCGAAACCACACTGTCTGCATCGACTCTCAAGGTCATGCTCCACCATGTAATATTGCTCAGTAACATCACACAAAACATTACCCACGCTATATTATGACGCATTCTCTTTTTTCTACCCTTCTCCATTGAAATCCCCTCCTTTTCCAAATCATGTTTGTAGAGTTCTTTTCCGTAGTTTATCATCTTTTTCGTTCAAATACAAGTATAGTTTTTTGCTAGTGTCCTTTTTCTGAAACTGCATAATACATCCATCCACATTTCAGCAAATTTATATAAAATCAGCAAATCTAAATGAGCTCAAAAAGGAAGAAGGTGTCGAAAATTCTATCCTGAGTTATAAAAATATAAGAAATCAGATACCACAAGAAAGTGAAATAGAGCCGATAATCCCAACAAACAGATTCCCGGCTCTATTTGTTACATCTTATGACACGCATTAAAACATCACATGCATCATCCCATCCATCTCATCACGTCCCGCCTGAAAATAGGATTCCTGCTGTTCCTCCTTTGTTTTCAGATGAGGCACATAGGTATTCCAACTCCCGCCCCCGGTTCTATTTATGGAGATACTGACGGGATTTCCATCCTCATTCAACTGTGTCCGAAAGCAAAATGCATACTCCCGTTCCTCAGTCAGCCACTTGGCGCAACCGGAATAATACCTCATCAGGGTGTTTGCAATGCGGTCCGCCTCCTCGGACGTATAGCCCTTCTCCGTAAGCATCCCGCTCAATTCCTCTATGACCGCCGCCATCCGCGGACTCGGCTCCGATGTGTACGGAATCATTCCTTCCTCCACTGCAAGTTCCGGATGCGGAACGCTTCTCCACTCATCCTCACCCGGCACTTCCAGATCCGCCAGTATCTCTTTGATCCTCTCCATATCTGTCAGCCAGACGCGCGCAAGGATGCCTTGAAAATATTCCAAATCCTCCACCCGTTCCGCTTTCGGCACAACATGAAATACGATGTCCGTACCGATCACATCATCCGTCCAGTAACGGTTCGTGACCGAGTAATCAAGGATTCTGTACTCGCCCCTGCATTCTCCCGCATTCTGATCGTTCAATTCGATAAAAAGACGTTTCAACAAATAAGTATTCAGGTCGCGCAGCGTCATTGCAGAACCTTGTGCGGCATCCTCCCCGTCAGTACTCTCCCAAAAACTGTTGTCATATGCATAAGGCGATTCCATTCCTCCATCCCCCGGATACAGGTAAGAGGTAAAACCACTGCCTTCCTCATCCCATACCACAAGGAAGTCCACTTCGCCAACAAGCGGAACCATTCCCTTTAACCGCCAATACGCCTGCATATAGCTCTTCGCAAGCGCGTTTGCCTCTTCTTCGCCTACTCCTGTATTCTGTTCCATAATAGCAGTGGCAACCGACGCTTCATCCCAGTCAATTCCTTCCGTATCTGTGATTCCGACCCTGTCCAGCATATTTTGAAAAGCAGCTGACTCCTCAATCGGTTCCCTGCGCCGGCCTGCGCGACAGTCAATCCACATCATCTGCCCGTATCGTCCCTCTCCGTAATCACGTGCTTCTTCCGACCAGGTCACGGAATAGCCAAGCAGATCGTAGTTACAGGCTGGAAACAGTCCCTCCATGAAATATGCCTCTGCCTCCCGTTCTTTATCGAAAACCATTCCGGTCTCTTCATAGATGTTGATTACCTCTCCGGCGGCATTCGCTCCTGTCCCGACGCCGGATTCTTCACCGGCTCCGTTTTCTCCGACGGCCCCGCTCCCCTGACCGATGCCGCCCGCATTTCCGATGTTCCCCGTCTGCGGCGGCAGCCCGCCTCCAAGCGCCAGCGCAGCGAGAAGTATCATAGCTGCTCTCGCGATCCCACTCTCCATCCCCATCGATCATTCCCCCTTTTCCTAAAAAAGAACAATATCCTCCCCTTAGAGGTATTGCTCTTTTCCTTCCGCCTTCAACTGTTCCACGATATTCTTTACTTCCTGTGCTTTATCCTTATGGCAGACTAAGATCGCGTCATCCGCCTCGACGATGATGAGGTCCTCCACGCCGAGCGCCGCGATCAGCTTGCTCTTTGCATAAGAGATACAATTCTTCGTATCCAGATGCACCTGTTCGCCGTAAATGATATTCCCGTCCTCGTCCGGCTCGTACAGCGCCTGCAGCGCATCCCAGCTTCCGACGTCATTCCACCCGAACTCGCCGATCAGCACGAGCACCTTATCCGCACGTTCCATGATCCCGTAATCGATGGAGATTTTCGGGATTGTCGGATAGACCGCCTCCAGCACCTCCCGCTCGCGCGGCGTATTCATCGCCCTGCCGATCTGCTCCAGCTTTTCATAAATATCCGGCAGCAGCCGCTTGAAATAAGCAAGGATTGTCGATGCCTTCCACACGAACATGCCGCTGTTCCATAAAAAGCTCCCGCTCTTCACATACGCCTTCGCCGTACGAATATCCGGTTTTTCCACGAAATCCACCACATCATAATACTCGCGGTGTTTTCCCGCCTTATATTGGATGTACCCGTATCCGGTCGAGGCAAACGCCGGCTTAATACCGATCGTCACAAGCCTGCCCGTTTTCTCTGCGGCTGCCACCGCCCGTTTCATGACCTTTGTATACGCCTGCGGCTGCTTGATATAATGATCGGACGGCAGGATGCACATAACGCCGTCCCCATGCTTTTTCATGATCTGCATTGCCGCATAACCGATACATGCCGATGTATTGCGCGCCGCCGGTTCGGACAAAATGTGCGTCTCATCCAGACGCCCCGCCGTCGCCTCCAGCATTTTCGGCGTTTGTGACACGTTCGTCACGACATAAATATTCTGTTTATCCACAAACTCCGCAAGCCTGTCCACGGTTTCGTTTACCATGAGATCCGAGCCTGTCAGGTTCAGGAACTGCTTCGGCAGATCCTGTCTTGAAAGCGGCCAGAACCGCGTACCGCCGCCGCCTGCAAGAATCACTCCGAACGTATTCATCCGATTCCTACTCCTTATTTTATCATACATCCTACCCCCCCCCCGTCAAGAGGGTGCAGGGAAACTCCATTCTTTGCATATAGAATGGCTTAGTTTCTCTTAGACCGTGTATTTTACAGTCTTAGAGAAACTCCATTCTTTATAGCCTTGCGCGCTCCACGTTCTCGCAAAACCATGCGTACGCTTTGGCGACGCCTTCCTCAAGCTCCACCTTATGCGTCCAGCCCAAATCGTGCAGCTTCGTCACATCCGTCAGCTTTCTCGGCGTTCCGTCCGGCATTTCGGTATTCCAGACGATCTCGCCCTCAAAGCCCACTGTTTTTTTGACAAGCTCCGCAAGCGCCCGGATCGTCAGCTCCTTGCCCGTTCCGATATTCACATGCTGCTCCCCGCTGTAATTTTCCAACAGGAACACACAGGCGTCCGCCATGTCGTCCACATACAAAAACTCCCGAAGCGGCGTTCCCGTTCCCCACAGCTCCACAGTCGGTCCGCCCGCCGTCTTCGCCTCATGGAATTTACGGATCATCGCAGGCATGACATGGGAACCCGAAAGATCGTAATTGTCATACGGACCGTATAGGTTCGTCGGCATACAGGAAATAAAATCATCCCCATACTGCCGCTTATAAAATTTACACATCTCAAGACCGGCAATCTTCGCAACGGCATACGCCTCGTTCGTCTCCTCTAACGGTCCGGTCAGCAGCGCGTCCTCTGGGATCGGCTGCGGCGCCATCTTCGGATAAATGCAGGTGCTGCCAAGGAACAGCAGTTTCTTCACACGATACTCATGGGCGCTCTGAATGACATTGCACTGGATCTGCATGTTGCTGTAGGCAAACTCCGCCGGCTTCGTATTGTTGGCATTGATGCCGCCGACCTTCGCCGCCGCCAGAACCACGATGTCCGGGCGTTCCTTTTCAAAGAACGCGCGCACTGCCGCCTGATCGCAGAGATCAAGTTCCGCATGTGTCCTGCCGATCACGTTCGTATATCCTTTTTTCTGTAAGCTGCGCACAATCGCGCTCCCGACCAGACCGCGGTGCCCCGCCACATAAATCTTATCCGTCTTTTCCATCTTCATCCTCCATGCCTGTCAAAGCCTGCACACGACCTTCCCCTATCGTTCCGGTCAGCCTGCGCATTCGTGCTTCCGCATATGCAAAATTTCAAAAATTCTTAGTCCGTGTTCTCTGCAGACTTAGAATTTCTTCTCACGCTCTCACAGCTCATGCCCGCGATCGCTTCCATATCCGCGTCCATCATCATCTTGACAAGCGCCTTGAAATCCACCTTGCGCTTCCATCCGAGTTCTTTTTCTGCCTTTGCGCAGTTCCCCCAAAGGAATTCCACTTCCGCCGGACGGTAAAATTCCGGATTCACATCGACGTAAAGCCTGCCGGTCTCCGCGTCGTATCCCTTCTCGTTCACGCCCTCGCCCTCCCAGCGGATCGTGATACCGAGATTGGCAAACGCCTCCTCGACAAACTCCCGTACCGTATGCGTCTCATTCGTCGCCAGCACATAATCCCCGCATTTATCCTGCTGGAGCATGAGCCACATACCTTCGACGTAATCTCCCGCAAATCCCCAGTCGCGCTTTGCGTTCATATTGCCGAGAGACAGCTTTTCCTGTTTCCCCGCCATGATATTTGCCAGTGCGAGTGTGATCTTTCTCGTCACGAAATTCTCTCCGCGCCGCGGCGACTCATGATTGAAGAGAATGCCGTTGCAGGTAAACATATTGTAGGATTCCCGGTAATTGACCGTGATCCAGTACGAATACAGCTTTGCCACACCGTACGGGCTTTTCGGATAAAAAGGCGTTGCCTCGCTCTGCGGCGCCGTCTCCGGAATGCCGCCGAACAGCTCCGAGGTGGACGCCTGATAATAGCGGCAATTGCCGCCGTTGACACGGATCGCCTCCAACAGCTTTAACGTGCTTGTCCCCGTCGCGTCCGCCGTGTATTCCGGCACCTCAAAGGATACGCCGACATGGGACTGCGCCGCGAGATTATACACCTCCGTCGGGCGGATCTCGCCGATCAGCCGCATCAGATTGCTGGAATCGGTCGTATCCGCAAAATGTAAGAAAAATTTGATTTTATAATACTGGGAATGGATCAGATGATCGATACGCGCCGTGTTGGAAATACTGTGTCTGCGGATCAATCCGTGCACCTCGTAACCTTTCCCTAACAGAAATTCCGCCAGATAGGAGCCGTCCTGTCCCGTAATGCCTGTGATCAATGCGATATTGCTCATACTGTGAGCCCTCCTCATTCTATTGTGATGGATAAAAAAATAATCTGATTTTGCGATTTCTTTTCAGAGTATACTATTGTATAATAATGGTATCAACCTATATTATTGCGAAAAAATTGTATTTTATTGCTATTTATACAAAAAAGAACGCGCGTCTGCTTTCCAACGCTGCGCAGAGCAGAGAGCGCCGAACCCCGAAAGAAGGCTTTCCCATGGCAAAAACACAGTCCGAACGCGTCCTCGTCACCCCCTCCGCCTATGCAAAGGAGCATTATCTCTATGTGCAGGAGGTCGGCTCCCTGCAAAGCTTAGAGCCCCATATCAGCAGCCGCAAAAACTTAAATTCCTATCTTTTTTTTGTCGTTTTAAGCGGACGCGGCACGCTGACCTACCGGAACCAGACGCGGGACCTAAAAAGCGGCGACTGCGCTTTTTTGGACTGCCGCAGTCCTTATGCGCACGAAAGCTCCGAGACGGAACCGTGGCGTTTAACGTGGGTGCATTTTAACGGCGCGGACGCCGCACATTTTTACGAATCCTACGAGGAACAGGGACGCGCTTTTTATTTCCGCCCTGTTAGTATACTTCCGTTTGTGGAAACTATCAGTCAATTATATGAGATCAGCCGCGACCGCACGTTCCTAAACGAGCTGAACGCCCATTGTCTTTTGACGGAACTGATCGCGCAGATTTATTCGCAGCAGAACGAAACATCCGACACCGTACCCGCCAAGCTGCAGCAGATCCATGAATATATCCGGCTTCATTATGCGGAAAAGATCACGCTCGATCGGTTGTCGGATTTATTTTTTATCAGCAAATATCATATGTCGCGCGAATACCGGCAGGCATACGGCACAACGCTTGTCAGCGACATTGCGCAGCGGCGCATCGCGCACGCCAAATCCGCGCTCCGCTTTTCCGAGCTGCCCGTCGAATCCGTCGCCGAGGAATCCGGATTTCCCGACTGCGCCTACTTTATCCACGTTTTCAAACGCGCCGAAGGCATGACGCCCCTGCAATACCGCAAAAAGTGGAGAAGCCTGTGAATCCGTCCGCCGGCAGGCGGCCGCACGCAATACCGCAGAAAGCGGAAGCGTCTATGAGCGCCCGCGCTTCCGCAGACGACCCGACAGTTTCCGCAGCAGACAGCCCGGCAGCCGCTCCAGCATCTTCAGGAGGACAGCGGCCGCAGTCGAGACTGCAAGCGCCGCCAAATACCCCAACAAATCCAGTCCAACATAAGATTTGACAAAAAAACATGCTTTTTCATACACAAATCCGTGCACCAGCCAGATATAGGTTGACTGCCCGCCCCACCATGCAAAAAGCGTCTCTAACGGCTTCACATAGGAGCACACCGTCAACAGCCCGTAGGTCAGAAGCGGCGTCCATATAAAATCCGTTCTTCCATAGGCGGGATCCTTTGCCAGCGCGACCCGCAATGTGATGACGGCCGCGATCAGCACGACGGACAGACCAAGCGGCGCCCAGCGGTTTATCCTTTTTAACAGGCGGTCCGCCCTCTGATACACGCGGTAACGCGCCGTCAGGTACCCCACCGCAAAGATCAGTAAAAAAGAAACTCTGAGTCCGCGCCGGACGGCGGACAGCCACGCCCACAATGCCGGCTGCCACAGCGCGCCTGCCAGGACCACGACCAGTCCTGCTGCCGCAAGGGAGACATAAAACAACCATTTCTTTTTTGTCTCCTCCCGTTTCTCAAACCGCGTCAGCAGCAGATCAAGGAGCGGCAGCACCAAAAGCATCTTGGCATATTGTTCCACATACCACCACGCCGCGTTATAGGTCGGATGGAGCGCCGTGAAATTTCCCCAGAACAGCGCAGGCGTGAACGGTCTTTTCAAAATGCCGAAAAAACATGCCATGAAGATCGCAAGCACGAGCCAGAGCTTTCCGTACAGTTTCAGTATCCGGCGCAGCACACGGCGGTACTCGTTACCCATTCTTCCAAAGAAACGCTCCCGCGGCTGCCCGGCCATCTCGTGATACATCCCGTATCCGCTGACAAACGCAAAAATCCCCACGCAGATTTTGCAAAACCACGCGATCCGTCTTGCCACATCCGGCTGCATGAAAGGAAGACACGACGTATATTCTGTTGCATAGGAATACAAATGATGATACAGCATCATCCAGACCGCCACGCCCTGCATAAGCGCCGACTGTTTCTTTGTCATTCCGTTTTCCACATGCCGCTCCTTTCCTGCCAATTGCGAAACGCATGTATAGGCTGTGTGATTGGTTGCGTTTCACAATCGCCCATCCTGTCGGGTGTCAAAATTCACTCAGCTTAACGACCACAAAATCCTCCGTCTCTACAACGGACGCCGCCGCCGGCCAACAGTCCATATCCGCGCTGAGAGCCTCCGCTTCCGCCGTCTGCTCCACGGTCGGCGTCTCATAAGAAAAACCAAGCGTCTCAAAATACCCCAGGATCCTGCCGGTATTGTAATAATTTGGCGTTTCAATCGGAACGCCGTCCACAAACGCATATTCAAAAAGCGAATAGGAAAGGAACGATGCGGCCTCCTCTTTCGTGTAGCAAGAGCCGTTTCCCTTCGCATCCAGATGCCCCGTAAAGACAATCGGCTTTGTGCGCGCGGTGTCGCTTAACGTGTCGATCCGGTTCATGATCTGCTGCGCCGTGATCCGGTCGGCGTCCCGCACAACATCCTGCGTGTAAAACATCCGCATCAGCACGGACGCCTGTAAAAAAAGCAGGACACAGCCGCAGAGTATCCACAACTGCCGGCATATTTTTCTGCCGGGCAGATACGTCTGAAAAAAGCGGACCAAAAACAGCCACATCGAGGCGCACACGAACGGCAGCATACACTGTGCGCGGTATATCGTCGGCGTTCCCGTCACGATGGCAAGAAAAAACGGGGATGCCAGAACCGCGCCGATACCGCAGAGCGCCGGAACGCGATATATTTTTTTCACAAAAAAGTAAATCAAAACGCCTAAACCCGCTATCGCGCACACGGCATAGGTAAGCGGGTAGAAAACGTCGGTCGCAAGAAGAACATGCTTCCCATATGCGAGCAGATTGCGGATGGTGCGTGCGAGATCGCCCGAAAACCAGCCGATCTGATCCGACAGATACGTCGTATTATTAAAAAACAGATTGGCAACGAGTTCATAGACTGCAAAGCCGATGAAAAAATGAAGCATCGACCACAGCACCTGCTTTTTCCGCTCCGCCGCTGTCTTTTGTTCCATGCAAAACAGATAGAGCACCAGATAAAAGCAAATCTGGAGATTGACCATGGACTGATAAATGCCAAAGGAAAAAATATCCATAACGACCGCAAGCGCAAACGCTGCTGGATCCTTCTTTTCCAAAAAAAGAAGAAAATACCCGGACGCCGCCACGATCAGCAAGATCGCAAGCACGATCTCAAACGACTGGAAGCGGAACATATACTGATCCGCATAGGTGGGGAAGATCAAAAACAGGCAGACAAAAACGAAGCTCACGGCATCGCTTTTCCCGCAGCCAAGCTTTGAAAACAGGCAGCAGCAGCACATTCCCGCCATCCACATCGTGATCAGAAACAGCGCCGCCGCCAGATACGGATTATACCAATGCATCCCCGTCAGACATTTGACCGCGATCAATCCGAATCTGCCGATTCCGCCCCAGTTATAAAACGTGCGCGGGTAGTTCAGAATGACTTCCGCATCCACATAGAAGTCATTCGAATATGCCGCTTTCCCATAAACAAGCAGCAGCAAGGCGAATACCGCCGCGCTCAAAATCCTGTGTTCCCTGATATATAACGCGAACGCTTGAAACGGTACTGCTAAATTCTGTAACATTTTTTTCGTTTGATTTTTATTCATATCCCTATCCCGGATTTTCTGAGGAAACGCTTTGATTGGCATTTCCTCTGATTCAAGAAAATCCATACCACCGCCCGAAAACGATGGTATGGATTTTGAAAGTTATGATTTAAGTTTGACAAATGATCACACCGGATCACTGTAATCCCAGCTGTGACCAACTGGACACACCGACGAACGGCGCGTATTGATTGAGGCTGTCGCGGTCTACCATTTTATATACGGTATAGGCAGGCTTCGGCGTACCGTCGCTGTTCATCAGACCGTTCGCAAGTCCCTGCGCCACCTCTTCCGGAATATCAAGCATTGCACTGTACAATACCATCTTAATATACGGATTTGCCGCGATCAGCTTATAGGAATAAGCAATTGCCGCCGCCTGGATGTTCGCATCGTTTCCCGCACCCGCAGAGCTGAAGCCCAGCTCGGAAATAATGATGTTTCTGACAGCGCCCGTACGCGTCAGATACTGCGGCTGCTGGAAGTAATCCGTTACCACATTCATATTGAGCGGTGTAATCATCCTGGTATTGACCGAATTCGTAGCCAGTCCGCTGTACGCACGCGAAGTCGTCCAGAAGCTCGAATCCGTCAGAGGAACCGAATAAGGATGGAAAGAAAGACCCCAGTCAATATTTCCCGTTCTTAAAATTTCTGCATTAAAATTGTCAATAACAGGCTTTCCGCCATAGGAGCTTCCGCCGTCATTGTGCAGCCATCTCTGATCGGTACAGATATAAACGTTTGCCGCGCTGTTATGACTCTTGATCGCGTTATATGCCACACGGAACTGTCTTGCATAGTCCGCCGCGAACACTTCCACCGGAACCTCGCCTGCATAATGCCAGGAGTCGCTGCTGTTGACCTCGTTGCCGATGACATAGCTCTGTACGGAACCGAGCTTGCCGCCGCTGTAGCGGTTCGCAAGGAACGACATGAATGCCGCGAACTTCTCCTCGCCCGCCTGTGTCGTCACATTCACCGAATAATAGTGCGGATTCTTGCCTGTCCCAACCGCGCCGGGATGAACCATGTCCGCCGTTCCCGCAGAAAGGCTGTTGACAACCATCATGCATATATCCGCATTCTGCGCATTGTAAAGAGCGACGATCAAATCCAACTCCTGTACCGCCTGCGCATTAAAGGCATATGCCTTGCCGTTATAAACATAATTGATACCGCCGCCGTTAAAGAAGTTCGCCGTATCAACCGTCGTTCCCGCATATCCCACGCCGAGATCAGAAAGGACATGCGCATACGGCCAGTATGCCGTAATTCCCTTCTTATTGCCGGTCGCCTCGGAAATGCTGACTGTCGCTTGGGTCGCTACAGCCTCCGGGTTAAGAATATACATCTCATTACTTACCTGAACAAAAGAGGCGCCGCTCTTAACGGTCACAACAAATCTGGAATACAGTTTCGATGCGGCCGTATCCAGATTTAAGGGTGTGGTAAAGACCACTCCGCCCGTAACCGGCACGCCGACTGCGCAATAATCCTGTCTTGCGCCGACCCCGGTCTCGTAAGGCTGTAATGCAAATAAGTAATACTGTCCGTCATCACCTGCTGCACTTCCGGTCGCAGCCACCTTCACCTGATCGCCTTCGATGTAGCACAGCTGGATTGAAACGGTCGCCGCTGCGGCAGATACCGGCAGATGCAGCATCATAACCGCGACAAACGCAACGAGCAGGCTGAGTCCCCATTTCTTTTTCATTCGCTTTCCCTCCATAGAAAATCATCGTGTCATACTCCCGCTTCCCTTAGAAGCGAGAGCATGAAAATTATAGCAGATTCCTCTTTTATACGCAATAGTTTTTTCCAAAACTTCCAGTTCTTTCCAGCGCAGTTCTTTCCAGCGCTCTTTCCATGCTAATAGCTGAGCCACATACCGATCTCCCGGTAAACAGGAAGCGCACGGATAAAGACCATGTAAAACGAACTTCCCGCCGCGATCAAAAACGCAAACGCGATCCCGATATTGACAAGCCAGGAAGGCAGACATTTTCCGCGGACCTCCGCGCGGGAAAGACTCCGTATGCCGCAGACCGTATAATACATGAGGGGAATGAGCGCCGGCAGGATATAGCGTCCCTGATGCTGATAATTCATCGTATAGGCATAGCGGATCAGCACCACAAGGGGAAGCACCATGCACAGTACCATATTCAGATGAAAAAATAACGTTTTTCCGTTTACATGACGTTCCTTTTTCACAAGGAAACAGCCGAGGCTCCACAGACCGCCCGCAATACCCGCGCCGAACAGCAGCTTGTAGGAAAGATACGTCCAGTAATTCCCGCGGATGGACAGCGAGCCGAACGCAGCGACAAAGCTGTCATACAGGCATTGAAAAAAATTGTTTTCCGACAACATCCGAAAAAGACCGATCCCGCGCGCCTGATAGGTATAGAGCGGACTCGTTTCCGGAAGCGCATACAAAAGCGCCAGCTGTTCCTTCGTCTTAAGTCCGAGAAAATCACCGTCCAGCACAATATACGCGCGCACGAACCACCAGCCCGCGCCAAGGATGACAAGGATGCTGACCAGCCCGCCGTAGGTAAACATTTTCTTGAAATCGCAGCGCCATTTCCCTTGCTCTTTTCCCACATAATAAGCGGCAAAGAGCAGGACGGCGGACAAAATATAGCCGTAAGCGTTATAATAGGAAAGCGCGCATAAAACGATCCCGGCCGCAAGGCAGATACCGTTTTTGACCTGAAACCCTTCCTGATACCCCCACACCAATGCATAAAGGATCATCGCCGTCGCGAGCAGACAGCAGGAATCCGTATTGACGTAGGTGTGAACAAACAAGTTCTCCGGCAGATACATGACCGCCACGCAGAAAAGCCATCGGAACCGCCGATCCGCAAACAGGCGCTTTCCGAGCAGATACACAAAGACCGCCATGATACAGCCAAAAACGATGTTGACCGACCGCCCCGCATATAAAAGCGCAAGCTCCGAATCCGTAAACAGGCTGACAAAACGCATAAAATAGCCCTGAACAATGTACGGCAGCGTGTTATACAGCCCGTACGAAAACCCGCATCCGGTAATCCGGACTTCCTCTTCCAGTCCGGTCGGCAGCGTGCCGTGATCGCAGATATACTTCGGGATCAGCATACGGAAATATTCATCGGGCGGACTGACCGGAACTTCCGAGATCGTATCGACATGCGGCTGATAAACCGCCATCGGAATTGCCAATATCAGGAAAACTGCCAGATATAATAGAAAAAAAATACGTTCGGACTGCTTTTTTGTCATGCCCTCTCTGCGCTCCATTCCTCTTTTTTCGTCTCACGCCGCTCTTTCGATCCGTCTTCGGCAACAATCTGTCGGCAACAATCTGATTATAACAATCCTAGTCCCACAATGCAATGCACAAAACATTGACTGCAAAAATGAACTGCGTTATAATAGGGTTGTGTGCGGTCAGGCTCTGCCGGCCCTTCATGGGTACGCTACAGATTTTGGCGGTTCCGCTGTACACGGCGGCTATGAACCAGGAAAAGAGGAGACATTATGAGAAAACGGATCAGTAAAAAAACAACTGCCCTATTCCTTGCCATGACCATGGCGGCAGCCCTCATGACGGGATGCGGCAAAAAAGAGGACACGCCTCCGGAGGATTCGACTCCGAATATCGTCATCCCGTCCGATCCCGAACTTGATGACGAGCCGGCGCCGGACGACAATGGTGTTTCGGATACCGAGCCCGAAGAACCCGTGGAAGAAGAAGTCCGCGAGGGTATGTATCGCAGCGAGCTTACCAATGAATGGATCGATGAGGAACTGAAAGATCAGCGTCCTGTAGCGATCATGGTGGATAACGAGTCCATTGCGCTTCCGCATTACGGTCTGACGGAAGCGGATATTGTATATGAGATCATGAACAGTACGGCAAACAACCGGGTTACCCGTTTAATGGCGGTCGTAAAGGACTGGGGCGCCATCGAACAGTTCGGCAGCATCCGCAGTACCAGACAGACGAATATCATGCTTGCCGCAGAGTGGAACGCCGTGCTCTGCCATGACGGTGGTCCTTTCTATATCGACGAGTGGATCGCCAGAAACTATTCCGCGAATTTCAGCGGCGGTTTCACGCGTGTAAACAACGGCAAAGCATATGAGTTTACCGAATATATCTGCGCGGGCGATCTGGAAGAACGGTTCAGCAATTCGCGTTATACGACCGAGTACAACGACTATTATCCGGGACCGCACTATCAGTTTTCTAATACAGAACTGGATCTGTCCGGGAATGACGACGCTTTTGCCTGCACGGAGGTCGATCTCAGTTCCGTATTCCCGCACAACAGTTCCAAACTGGTGTATAATGAGGAAACCGGAACCTATGATTATTTTGAATATGGGGAGCCCCACCTCGATCCGCAGCATGATGACGCGCAGCTGACCTTCAAGAATCTGCTGCTGCAGGATACCACATTTTCACAGCTGGATCCGAACGGATACCTGATCTACAACGCGATCGACACCTCGAAGCGCTCCGCTTACTATATCACAAACGGACAGGCAGTCGAGGTTGTATGGACGAAAGAATCCGAGTCCGCCCCGACCAGATATTTTGATAAGCAGACCGGCGAAGAGATTGAGCTCAACACGGGAAAGACCTACGTTGCGCTGGTTCCCAGCGATTCATGGAATAAGATTGAACTTCAATAGAAAAGGACGCGAAGCGTCCTTTTGATCACGAAATTTCCCAAGACAGCAAGAGAGCCTGCGGTTTACACTGCGGGCTCTCTTTTTCCCTTTTTATACCTCATCCGGAGCAAGATGTCAGCACTTCCCGATATATGCCGCGATCGCGTCCTTCCAATGGGCAAACCGGAAATCGGTCGTCATGCGCAGCATATAGTTATCAAGCATCGAATAGGCGGGACGCTTCGCGGGCGACGGATATTCCGCCGTCGTGATATATTCCACCTGCGTACTCTTTCCCGCAAGCCGGAAGATCTCCGACGTGAATTCCGCCCAGGAGCAGCTTCCCTCGCAGGTGCCGTGAAACAGCCCGTAATTGTCCGTCGGCAAAAGATACGCGATCGCCGCCGCCAGTTCGTCAGCGCTGGTCGGATTTCCGATCTGATCCTTTACCACACGCACCTTCTCGTTCGTCTCGGAAAGCTTCAGCATCGTGCGGACAAAATTTTTACCTTCCCCATACAGCCACGCCGTGCGGATGATAAAATAGCGGTCCGCGAAATCACGCACAAACTGTTCCCCCGCAAGCTTGCCGCTTCCGTAGGCGCTCACCGGCCCCACCGCATCAAACTCGGTCAGCTCCCGGTTCTCCGTACCCGGAAACACATAATCCGTCGATACCTGGACAAGTTTTGCCCCCGTCTGTGACGCCGCGATCGCTAAATTGCGCGGACCGATCGCGTTAATGCGGAATGCCAGATCCTTTTCGGACTCGCACTTATTGACATCCGTATACGCCGCGCAGTTTATGACCGCATAGGGCTTCACCTCACGCACAAACCGCATGACCGCATCCACATCCGTAATGTCCAGCTCCCCTACATCCGTGTTCACGCATTCATATTCCGCGCTCGTCTCATAAAGCCGGTTCATCGCATGTCCAAGCTGCCCGTTACAGCCCGTGATAATGATCTTTTTCATCTTCATTTCATTCCTTTCTTGTCTTATGATACCTATTCCTTACCTCTAAGCTGCCCGATCATGGCCGCCCCAAGCTTTTTTAAGTAAGCAAATTCCTCGCTGTTCCTATATGCAAGATAATACCCCACATTCGGGATACTCATGCAAAAAAGCACTTTCACCGCCAATGCGCCGATACCGCCAAAGGGCAGCAGACCGGATAACCATACGATCAGCGCGAACAACGCCGCCGTTAAGAGCGCCGCCTTTGCGTATCCCAGAAAATAACGGCGCGCAGGCATGGAAAACGCCTGTCTGTATATGAGACAGGGATCGTACCACCATGTCGTCAGAAGCCAGCTTATGATCGTGCCTGCGATCACGCCGGCAAGCCCGATATATCGCACAAGCACGATCGAGATCACGATATTGAGAACCGCAGTCGCCACAGGGCGCGCCTTCCCTTTCCAAAACAGCCCGCAGGCGTCACGATAAATAAAGGACGTCCGCTGAAAGCCGTTGATCATAAAATAGAGTACCTGCAAAAACACAAGCTCCCACGAAAACACGCGGGATGCGCCGAAGCAGAGTCGGATGAGGGGATTCAGGCAGACAAACATACCGATCCCAAGCAATGTATACACCCAGTAACAGAGCAATTGGATGCAGCGGAATACAAACTCGTTATGCTCTCTGGTATCCTCTGCATAATAGTTACCGACCGTCGCCGTCACCCCGCCGAACAACTGCATCGCCACCTGCGAGACGCCGGAAATAATCAACTGATAATTCCCGTATAACGCCACCGTCTTCACATTGATAAAGGCGGAAATGACAAGGTTATCCGTGGAATTGACGATCGTCGTGTTCATCTTAAAAAGAGACATCCCCGATACGTCGCGAAACAGACTTTTCTTTTCTTCTTTTGTCAGCCTGCGGTACGTCCGCTCTTTCAGGTAAGGATACCGCCGGTCCACCTCCCGCGCCGAAAACAGATTCACAAGGACCGCGGCAAACAGCCCGATCACCGAGTAGATCATAAAATTCCGGAACATTGCAAGCGTCACGAGCTGCAGCACAGTGACGATCACATTTGCGAGCACATGATAAAAACGCACGATGTAAAGTTTTTGATCCGCCTGTAACAAAATCGCCTTGTACGCCCAGAACCAGTAGGACGCCGCCGATTGCAGCACATACAGCAGATAGATCGCGCGGACATCCACAAGCTCGGTCGTCCCCGTCATCAGCCATGGCAAAAAAGGAAGCAGCGCCGCGCCCAATGCGACGACTACCCAGCCGATGACAAAATAGGCCCTGCGAAAATAGTGCATGACCGATTTCACCGTTTCCCGGTCGCCCCCCGCGAGCGGCTGATACAGCCGGAAGCAGACCGCCGTAGACAATCCTAATTCCGTCAGGCTCAAAATGGACAGAATATTCGTGAACAGACTGGAAATCCCCAGATATTCGTCGCTCAAAAAACGAATGAATACGACACGCCCGATAAACTGCAGCAGACCGACGAGCAAAGTTCCCAAACCGCCCGCAAGCGTGTTCACGACCGCATTTCTACTCCTCATAATCCTATTTTCTCCCGCAGCGCATCCTGATACATCTGTTTCTTTTTTTCTTTGCTGTATTTTGGTATCATGTCGTAGAGTGCGAGCTCGCCAAGCGCATAATCCATTAGTGCGTATAAGAAATCATTGTCATTGACCACTTCGTCCGGCAGGTCCACTTTTTCTCCGTCTTTCGTGCAGGCGAACGCCTTTTCCCACTCGGCATGCTGCGACTCACAGATTTCCTCCGCAGACGCCGGCGCCGTCACAAACGCATCCTCGCAGTGTTCCCACGCCGCCGCACCGCGATCCGTATAGAGCAGTACGCTGCTCGTTCCCTTTTTGTCGCTGTTTTTTCCTGTATAATTGTCGCCGACGGAAATATCCGCCTGCCGGTTGAATTTATCGTCACATTCCACACAGCGGCGCAGCGTAAAGAAATCCTTGACGCACATGCGCTCTTTCGCGCTGACGTCCATGCTGCTCCCGTCCGCAAAGACAAAGCGCATATCTCCCGGCCAGCCGCCCGCTCGCTTATCCCTGAAATAAATATCCCTGATCTGCCCGGATTCCTTGATCTTTTTTGGATAAAGCGTCCTGAAATAATCATAAAAAGAATACGTCAGCGCGCGATCGCAGAACAGTCCGATGATCAGCACATGCTCCCGGTCCGCGCCGGAAAGCTTCATCGCTTCCAAAAGCCCATAGACAGCGCAGGCGCAGCCCACAAAAATACTGCGTTTTTCGGGGTGCGCAAGGATTCCGCTCACCGCGTTCTGCTGTGACACCGGAACATAGCGTGATTTCTGTGTCGTACTTAAGTCCTCACCCGGCAGAAATTCTCTTGTGCTAAGCTGGTACTCATCGTCAAAGCCCTCGACAAGATACGCATTGTCATACATCCCGTCCCGCAAAAGCCTGTCCACCATAGCCGTCACAACGCCGCCGCTCGTCGCCCGCATCAGAAGCTCCTCGTCCTTTGCCTGCGCGGTCAGCGCACGGCGCGGCATTGCAGCGGGGATTCTGTGCGTGCGTGCCAGACCGTAACATACGCGGGCACACTTCCCGCAATGAATGCACAGCTTCTTGTCCACGATCGGCAGATAATATCCGGATCTCCGTTCAAAATGAATACAATCCGCCGGACAGACCACAGCACAGATCCTGCAGCAGACACATTCCCTTTCATTCTCCATATTCCACACGTCCACGACTTCGGCATCATGCTTCCTGATTCCGCTCGATTTTTTGGGCCGGTCGATAATATCAAATACATTCCCTCTTTGCAGCTTTACGAGCTTCTCCCCGATTTTGGCCGCCTCGTCCGCATAGCTCTCTTCCATGCGCGCGATCGGCTCATCAATCGCGTCCGCCTGCTGCGTTCTGACATCAATTTCATATTTCTGTTGATCAAACAGCTTTAACAGCTCCTGATATTTGACCGCCCAGCCCGGTACGATGCAGGGCGTTCCTTCCTTATAGGCATGAACGACCGCATGATAGCGGGAGGCTATCAGATAATCGAAGCGCGCCGCGAGCGCGCTATAGGCAAAGCAGTCCATTTCGTCTTCCAACAGCACAACCCGCCGGTCTTTTTCATAAAACGCTTTGATCCGGCGGCAGACGTCCCGGTCCTGCACCGCATGACGGATGATATACACCGTTCTTCCCATTTCCAAAAGCTTCTCGATCGCCCTGCGGTACAGCGCATCCATCTGCCTTGCCCCGCCATAACGGTCGTTGCGCACATTCGGCACAATGCCGACACTGTGCGGCGCAATCTCCGGTATTTCCGGCTCCTCCGCATACCAGTCGCGCGCCAGAACCGCATCCGGCACTGCTTCCTCCCCGCGCGGACGCGGCGGACACTTAAAAAGCTCTCTTCGATCCACTCCGCGATTTGTCAGAACAATATCCGGCGCATATTGAACAAAGGGCATGTCATAATATCGCCTGAGCAGTTCGCACCCCTGCTGCTCCCTGCCGAACAGCATTCTTGCCCTGAGAAGCCACGGTCTCATATAGCGGTCCGCTATTTTTTTCCGGATCCCCTTCCACTCAAACGGCCCGAAGGACTGCGGCATGAAATAGATTGGACAATGCATCCTTAGCGCCATCGGAGCGCGGTACGCCGCGAGCAGATTTGCCAAAAGCCCCCAATTCGATCCAAACGTATATCCGCTGACGTCAATGATCATATCCGTATGTTTTCGGATATATGCCGCATCCCCGTGCCTGTCCAGCCTGCCGTAGCGATGCTGCAGCAGCTTATATTTCCACCCGTATATGCATACGCTGTCCCGAAACAAAAATTTATATTTTGCAAGCTCCTCGTCGCTTCTTGCGGCGTCCACATCGGAAATGACGACGACTTCCTTATCCGGGAAACGCCGTTTCACTTCGTCTACCGCTACAAAGACCATCGCCTGCGCGCCTTTATTGATCAGGTTTCCCCCTGTGATCAGAACGTATCCCATAAATGCCCCCATTCTTACTCCGCTTTGCCCGTCAGCGCGGTGTAAAGCTGCTCGACTGCCACGGTATTGTGCTGTGCGGTAAAATGTTCTTTGGCATAGCGGTATGCCTCTGCGCCCATGCGCGCAATTTCCTGCGGCTGTTCCAAAAAATAACGCATCTTCTCCGCCAGCGCCGCCGCATTCCCGCTCTCAAATAAAAATCCGTTTTTCCCGTCGCGAATCAGTTCGGGCGTTGCCCCGCTGTCCGCACCGATGACCGGATTGGAGGAAAGCATGGCCTCCGCCGTCACTCTCCCGAACGCCTCCATACCGGAACAGACAAGCTCCACATCCGTTTTTTTTCTGAGCGCCGCCATATCGGACACATGCCCCGCAAACGTAACGGTCCCTTCCGGCAGCTTCCCTGCCTGCATTTTCAGGCGCTCCTCAAACGCCTTTGAGGAGCGCAGCGCGGATGCTGCCCCCGCAATCACAAGCCGCACACCGCAAAAGCCCTGCGCAAGCAGAAGCCTGCACGCTTCCACCGCGAGCTCCTGATGCTTGCCCTCATGGAAATTGCCCGCAATGAGAAAAGTGACCGCTGCGTGCGGACCTGCTTCGCCGCGTCCGTCTGTCACGCTTCCGTCCACCCCCGATAAGCGCTGTATTCCTGTCCCAGACTGCATATGGCACAGTTTCCCGCTCTCCCCTTCGGGATACTTCTCCTGTATCCATTTTTCGGAAATGCCGTTATAGATCACCGTGCAGTTTGTATCCGGTATTTCCTGCTCATAATACCGGCGCAGACATTGCGAAATAAAGACGATCTTTCCCGGAACCTGCACGGCGCGATGCGCGCTTTCCTGTTTCCCCCGCAAATACATTAAATCGTAATCCAGATCGCCGAACTCGCGAAAGTGCCACACATGCGGCAGTCCGCACAGCTTCGCCGCGCGTGCGCCGACATCGATCGCGCTGGAGTTCGAATGAATCAACTGCGCATGTCTTTTCCCCGCCATCAGCGCGATCCGCCGCACCGCATAGGGTTCCGTCAGATACAGCCCGCGAAACAGCAGTTTCATCAATGGATTCCATGCTTTCGGCATCATCCACCAGCCGAAAAATATTTTTTTCACAGGAATGTCCTGTTCTTTCAGCGCGCGGTAAACCTGCCCCGACCGAAAAGGAACGATCACAGTCACCGTATGTCCGCGGCGTTTCATGTCCGATACCATCGTGACGAGTGATTTCGATGCGCCGCCCAGATTCTGTTCATGTGCCACATACAGGATATTCATTTCAGCCGTCATGTCCTTTCCGTACGCTCTTTTTATTCTCTCTTCCCGCTTCCCCGGTCCTTGTCCCCGCCTTCCAGCCGCCGAATCCGCTCCTCGCAGAGCGCCACGGCCTGCACAAGCTGTTTAATCCGTTCCGACTGCCGCGACACAATGACCGTCAGCGCAAAGATCAGGCAGACCGAAAATAAAAACGCGACCAGATACAGCGCGTTGACCGGCGTTGCAATGCCGAGAAGATCGGCAAGCACGGACAACAGCTTTGGAAAGCAGTCCACGATCAGCGCCGCAAAGGACACCGCCAGCCACGGCAGCGCATATTTCAGTTCCATTCTTCTTTTACGGATCAGGCGGATGATATACAGCATCCCCAGCAGCAGGATCGCCGCGCCGATCAATTGCAATTTCACCATTGTCCCAGCTTCTCCTTAGTATCGCCTCATGTCTTCTATCAGTATGGCAAACGTCACCTTACACATATAATAAATGCTTTTGGAAAAAGAAATGGAGGACTTTCCGTTCTCACGCTCCCGCATTTTTACAGGCGCTTCCTCCACTCGTTTTCCCTGCCGCAGCAGACAGACGACGCTCTCCGGCTCAGGATAATCCTTCGGATAATTCTCGGCAAACGTCTCAATGACATCGCGGTTCGCCATCCGCATACCCGATGTGGGGTCCGTAATCTTTTTCCCGGTCGAGAGCCGGATGAGTCTCGCAAAATAACGGATTCCCAGCCGTCTCATTCCGGATGACTGGAAGCCCTCATGCATGAGGAACCGGGAACCGATCACCATATCCAGCTTCTCCTGTACAAGTTTTTCACGCATCTTTGCCAGATAAGCGGCGTCATGCTGCCCGTCGCCGTCAAACTGCACCGCCACATCATATCCGTTCTGCTTTGCATAACGGTACCCCGTCTGCACTGCACCGCCAATCCCCAGATTCACGGGCAGACTTAAGACATGCAGTCCCTCTTTCCTGCACAGTGCGAGCGTACTGTCCCGTGAACAGTCGTTGATGATGATATAATCAAAATCAGGCGCGTTCTTCTGAATATCCCGCACCGTCTTTACGATATTTTGTTCTTCATTATATGCCGGTATCATGACAAGACTTTTCATCGGTCTTCTCCTATGCGCCGGGATCGTTCACAAGAACTGCCTCAGCACCTTAAGCGTCCTGCACAGATCCGTAAACCATGCAAAGCGGATCCCGTTTTCTTTTAGCGCGCGATGTCCTTCTTTCAGAGATAAGAGATATGCGGAAAGCCCCTGATTGCTCGTCCCGCCGTAATTCATGCGGATGAGCACCTCCGGGACATAGGCAAGACGCACCTGTCCGTCCTTTAAGCAGCGCACCATGAACTCATAATCTGCCGAAATGCGGTAATCCGTCCGATAAAGACCGTAGCGCTCGTACACCTCACGACGCAGATAAAACGTCGGATGTCCCGGCATCCAGCCAAAACGCAGACGCCCCTGTCCCTGTCTCCATTTCCTCACGATCTTACCGTCCCTGCAATAATCAAGATCGGCATGTACGCCGTCCGTATGCGCCTCCTCCATTGCCGAAACGAGTCTGCGCACCGCATAGGGTTCGGTAAATTCGTCAAAACAGCAGCCGATCACATCGCCCTGCGCCATGCGGATCCCCTTATTGATCGCATCATAAATCCCTTCGTCCGGCTCGGAGCAGATCTTCATCCGCTCCCCAAACCATTCTTTTGCCGCCGCAAGAACCTGCGGCGTCCGATCCGTGGATGCGCCGTCCACTACAATGTATTCCAATTCCGCATAGTCCTGTCTCCTGACACGTTCAATGATCCGCTCTAAGTGATCCGCATCGTTGTATGTAGCTGTAATGATCGAAACCTTAAGTCCCATACCGCAAGCGTCCTCTTTGTTCTTCTCAAGTCAACGTCCGATCTTTTCCGAGTGTCTCCATCATATCACAATCCACGTTTATTTTCAATGAGGGCAGAACCAAAGACGACCGGGAATCTGTATCGTCCCGGTCGCCTGTCCCATTCCTGTATTTTCTTCACTCTGCGCTTCCCTGCTCCATCAAAGAACGGAACGCCTCGACGCTCTCCGCTTTCGCCGCAAGTTCAAGCCACACAAGAAGCGTCGTTTCCTCCTTTTGCGCACGGATTGCCGCCTGCAATGAGGGTGACGCTTCTCCCTTGTTACTTAACAGCTTGCAGATGCTCTCCGCGATACCGGCGGCTTTTCCTTCGGCAATGCCCTGCGTCCGCCCCTCGGCAAGCCCGGTCGCCTTTCCCTCCGTAAGTCCCTGCTGTCGTCCTTCTTCCAATCCTTTCCTTCGCCCTTCTTCTATTCCCTCTTCCCGTCCTTCTTCCCATCTCCGCTGTTCGATCTCATAACTCTTCATATAATCCAGTCCCACCTTTCCGTCACGCTTCACCGCTGTTACCATCTCGTGCAGCTTTTGTAACCGCTCTGTTCTGGCATTCTCACTCGACGTATACTCCATATAATATAGAAGCTCCCGCAGGTCCTCCGGCGGGTTCCCCTGCATCCCCTTGGTATAAAGAAAGATTGTCCGCGCCCCGTCCTCATACGGCAGTTCGGGAACCTCGATACAGCCGCTCTTAACCGTGTAGACCATCCGGTCCAAGCCAAACGGATCATACGTCGTAATAAAGATCACAATGACATTTCTTAACTCCGCATACTCCACACCCGTTTTCAGACAGCCCGCATCCAGCTTCGCATGGTAGAACCGCACCCGTTTTGGGAGTGACGCAATGCCCTCTTTCCCGTCATTATTATCCGGTTCCAGGTCAAAGAGTTCACCGTCTTCCTCGTCAAGATACACATCCATCCGGATGCCGTGTTTGTCCGTGTCCTCACCCGGTACGGCGCGCTGTGGGGTGACTTTCAGCTTTCCGATCTTCCTGCCTAAGATGCATTCGAGGATGCACCGCGCCGCAGGCTCCCCGTACACCGCATGACTTGTCAGGCTGTTTGCCAGAAAGTCATCTACTAAGTTCAGTTCTTCCAGTTTCCTTACATTTCTCATTCGTTTCCTCCTGTTCCCATAGTGCAGGAAAACAGGAGACTGCCCGCCTCTTTTTCTTTCATGCACTATGCCTTTCTAAGTTAGTTATGGGTAAAAGCATAGATTACAAAAGAATGCCTGTTTCAATCGGCATAAGAAACGGCAGGATGCCGTCTGACACGGACCGCTCCAAGATTAGCTGTCACATTCCACATCCGTAACACGGCACCCATACAGAATGCCGCATAAACCCAATGCGCGTAAGACCGCCTCGAACGAGTCCGTCAAAGAATGTATGCTTTGTGCTGATTATACAAAACCATGCAGAATATGTCAAGATAATTTCAGCAATATTACACAATCTTCCATTCCTACAAGTAATACGGTACAATCCCCAGCCTCCAGTTACAATAAAAAAGCAGCGCCGCCATGATACCGAACAAAATCTGATCGTACCGTTCCTCGCTCCATTTCCACACAAACCTGCCGTTTAAGAAGCAGGCAAAAAACGGAAACAGCACCGGCGTGAAATACCGGTCCTGCACACCGACGATCGCATGACTGCCGACCGCATTAAAGGACATATAAAGAACCGTCCACACAACGGCGGACATGCCGAATACCATCGCCGCAAAGCATACGATATGCCCCGCCTTCATCCGGCTGCGCTGCTCCGACCTGCACCCGACGATCGCCGCAAATGCCGCCGTGCCAAAAAAGATCCATGTGCAAAGCGTGCCGGGCGTACTCATATACGCATACATCAAAAACTGGTCCTTCCCCGTAAACCAATCCGCAACCCGCCCAAACATGGTGGTGAGCAGCAGCCGCGCATAAGAAAACGGCGCGCCGAAAATATGCTTTAACTGCCCAAGCATATTGGTTCCCTCCATGCGCGTATCTCCCGCGCCTGCAAGCGTCTCCATCGCAGAACCGCCGACCGCGGATTTGGCAAGGATCTCATACATCATACATGCGCAGAGCAGCGTCAACGCTCCGCGGAACAGCCACGCGGCACGTTTTGACGGAAATTTCTCATTTCCCAAAAACAGCAATAAAAGCCCCATCAAAATATAAACCGGCTTCGCATAGCTGCCGACAATGAGGCAGATCAGGACCGCCGCCGCCCTGCGCGGGCGCAGCCTCTCCTTCGGCGCAAAAAATTCATTTGCCGTCAAAACCATGCCCAGCAGCAAAAAGCTGTTCACACAGGCGTCATAGCAGAACTGCGATGCCGAAAAAATACTGTTCGGCAAAAGCGCGATCACTGCAACAAGTCCTTTTCCCTGCCTTGCTGTCCGGACTGCAAAAAAACACACGATCGTATACAAAAGCAGATTTCCGAACTTACCGAGCATCAGCATTGCCGCAAGCGGCAGTTTCAGCATTCTGCCGATCGCGATCATGAGCGCCATCGGCAGATAGGCGCGCCTGTCATAATAAACCATTTTGGTCTGCTGATAGACATCCGCGCTATCATAATCGTGGATCCCCTGTAAATACTCCTCTACCGCCGCACGCTCCCAACGATTTTGAAAATGCGGCGCGCGCAGTGACTTCAGCTCCAAAATCGCCTCCGTATCATAGACCGTTCCGACAAACGAAAGATTCCACGTCTTACTGATATGCGTCTGCTCATCATAGCTGATCTGGTTCGTCCCCGTCATCAGGATCAGATGCATTCCTGCCGCCAGCGCGATCACCGCGAACGCATATTCCGGTCTCTTTGCCACAAACCGGCGCCCCATCCATAAAAATGCCGCCAATCCGAATAAGGCGCAAAAAAATAACATGCGATATGGACTCCACTCCACAAAATTTGCGGCTGTGACCGTACCTTCTGAAGCCGGTGCGCATGAAAGCGTCAGCACAAGTCCTGCCGCCCGCGTGCGCAGATTGAGCACGCTTGCTTTCAGTTTCGGCGAAATCGTCCCCGTCCACGCGGAAAGCTCACCGCCCTGCTCATCCAGCAATACCAGCTGATAATCCACATCCTCCTCAAACTCGGCCGCGATCCGCACGGTTTTCACATAACAGGTTTCCCCCAATTCCAGAACGGTACCGGTGCCGCCGGCTTCTATAGGGCTCTGCACCTCATAATTTTTCCCGAACAATGCATGTGCGTTAAAAAAGAACAACTCCGTCAGCACGGAAAGCAGGAGCACTGCCGCTGCGGCTGCAGAAACATGTAACGCCCGGATCCTCTGCGCTTTCTTCATCGCCGCACCTCTCTCTCCCTCGCATTCCCCATGGTCAGCGCAACGCAGACCAACAACAGGCAGATCAGCTTCGCGTCAAACAGCAGCGGATAGGTATCCCTCTCACAGGCATAATACAGTAACAGATCTCCCTCATAAGCCTCTCCGTTTACAACCGTAAGACAGTCCTCCAAATCCCTGTCCGTCGCGATCAGAAGCGGATAGACCGGCTCTCCCTCCGCCGGTACATAGCGGATGGCAAAAATCAGTTCCCCGGACAGCTCCTCCTCATGGGACAGCGCCACATATGTATGACCTCTGCGCAATTCTGTATTCAACGCCGCGGTTCCCTGCCCCGCATACACCTGTTCCCCGCTTTCCGTCACCTGCCAGACATCCACAACGATCACGCCCGCCGGGCAGTTCTCCGCCCCCCAGTCAAGGCAGGGATGCACGCCGCTCAGACGACCTCCCTCAACCGAAAAAGAAAAGAGCACCGTCGTCTCCGGCGTCAGCATGATCTCCGTTTCCCGTTCGTCCTCCTCCAAGGTCACATGGTACTCTACAATATCATAGGCTGTCTTAGGAAACAGAGTGCTGCATACAAAGACAAGCGCCGCCAACGCCGCGCCTGTCCATGTCCATATTCTTTTCTTTTGCAGGATCCATTCTCTCATACGTCCGCCTTATTTCTTTCCCAGCTCCAGTCTGTTGACCGCCGAGAAGATCGCGCGTACCGATGCGCGGGTAATATTGGAGCTGACGCCGACGCCATATGTGACACGTCCGTCATCTGCGTTCAAAAGATGAATATATGCCGCCGCCTGAGAATTGGAACCGCTCTGTAATGCGTGCTCCTCATAATCAAGGATCTTGATCGAAATGCCAAGCTTCTCCTGCAAACCGCGCTGTACCGCGTCAAGCGGACCATTCCCGACCGCCGTATAGGTCTTTTCTTCCCCGTGATCCGTATAAATGACCGTCACCTGTGTGTCAAACTGCGACTCGGTCTCACCGCTCAGATCGTCCACCTTCAGCTTACGGAAATGAATCGGCTCCTTTTGGTTGAGATACTCCCTGCGAAAGTTCTCCATGATCAGATCCGGCGATACCTCGCCCTGCTTCTCTGAAATTTCCTGAATCACATTGGCAAATTCACGCTGCATCCCCTTCGGCAGCTTAAACCCAAAATAGGTATCCATAACGAACGCAACGCCGCCCTTACCCGACTGCGAATTGATGCGCACGATCGGCTCGTATTCCCTGCCAATATCCGCAGGATCGATCGGCAGATAAGGAACTTCCCAATATTCATTTCCGCGTTCCTTCATCGCCTTGACGCCCTTGTTGATCGCATCCTGATGCGAGCCGGAAAATGCCGTAAACACAAGCTTTCCTGCATAGGGATGACGCGGATGGATCGGGATCTTGCAGCAGCGTTCATAGATCTCGATACTCTCATTCACATGCTCGATCTCTAATTTGGGATCGATTCCCTGCGAAAACATATTATAAGCAAGATTCATCACATCCACATTTCCCGTGCGCTCGCCGTTTCCGAACAGCGTGCCCTCTACGCGCTCCGCACCCGCAAGCATCGCAAGCTCCGCCGAAGCGACGCCGGTTCCCCTGTCATTATGAGGATGCACACTTAAAATAATACTCTCCCGATCCTGAAAATGCTTATTCATCCACTCGATCCGGTCCGCAAACACATTCGGCGTCGTCATCTCCACCGTAGAGGGTAGATTGATGATCATGGGATTCTCTTTTGTCGCGCCCCATGTCTCCTGTACCGCCGTGCAGATCTCAAGCGCATAATCAAGCTCCGTCCCTGTAAAGCTTTCCGGAGAATATTCTAAAATGATCTTTCCCGGAAAATCCGCCGCATGCTGTTTTACCCACTTGGTGCCCTGCACCGCGATCTGTGTGATCTCATCGCGGTTCATGCCGAATACCACGTCCCGCTGCAAAGTGGATGTCGAATTGTAAATATGCACGACCGCCTGCGAACACCCCTCAATGGACTCAAAAGTGCGCGCGATCTGTTCCTCGCGGCACTGGGAGAGCACCTGCACCCTGACGTCATCAGGGATCAGCCTGCGCTCCACAAGCTGGCGCAAAAAATCATATTCAATCTGGCTTGCTGCCGGAAAACCGATCTCAATCTCCTTAAATCCCAGCTTCACAAGATACTCAAACATTTCGATCTTCTCACCCACGACCATCGGATCGATGAGCGCCTGATTTCCGTCGCGCAGATCGACGCTGCACCAGATCGGCGCTTTCTCGATCTGCCGGTTCGGCCATTCTCTTTCCGGGTAATCGACAACCGGATTTCTCTTGTAACGCTGATAATGTAACATGCTTTCTTACCTCCGTTTTTGTTATTGTAACCTTTGCTTCTCTATGATAAGCAGACGTGAAATGCTTCGCATTCCACGCTCGCGTTGCTCGCCGCAAAGCATTTCCTGCGCCTCTGCTCGTGCAAGCACGGCAGACGCTCCGGAAACACTTTGCTTCTCTGCTTATCGCGCAAATAAAATCAGCCCGAAAGGTTTCGGGCTGACAGCATTGCGGTTTATTCTCCAAGACCACTCTCGATCGCGTTCACGAGCGTCTTTAACGCCTCTTCTTCATCTTCACCCTCGCAGGTGAACTCGATCTCATCACCACATTTTACACATGCGCCGAGCACGCTCAGCACACTTTTTGCATTCGCTGTATTTTCCCGAAAGGTAAATGTAATCAACGATTTGAACTGCATGGCTTCCTTGCATAGGATGCCGGCAGGTCTTAGGTGTAGTCCCGTCGGATTTTTAATAACTACCTTCTGGCTTACCATAATTGTTATACCTCCACTTCTGTCTTCTTCCGAGCCGAATCGACCATAACCCCCACGATTACTGTCAATATGACTAGTATAGCATTTTCACAGAGCAATCACAAGCCTTTCTTTTGTCAACGCGGCATAAGCCCGCCATAACCCGCCTTACAACATGATGTTCTGAATCAGATCGGCAAGCTTCTTCGCTTCCCTCTCGATCATCGCCTGATCCTTTCCCTCGATCATCACGCGCACGAGCGGCTCCGTTCCGGACGGGCGGATCAGCACCCTGCCCTCCCCCTCAAACGTCGCGTTCAGCTTTTCGATCGCCGCCGCGATTTCGGGATACTCCATGTAGCTTTCTTTTTTGTGATTCGGAACCTTCGCATTGACCAGCGCCTGCGGAAGCACTTCCATGACTGACGCCAGCTCGGACAGCGGCTTTCCTGTCTCCACAAGTACCTGCAGAAGATGTAGCGCGCTTAACAGACCGTCCCCCGTTGTATTTTCATCCAAAAAGATAATGTGCCCGGACTGCTCTCCGCCCAAATTCGCCCCGATCTCCTTCATCCGTTCCAGCACATAGCGGTCGCCCACCTTCGTCTGCTCAAGCGCAATACCGCGTTCCTTTGCCATCAGGGTAAAGCCGAGATTGCTCATGACCGTCACCACGATCATGTTCTTTTTTAATGTCCCGGTATCCTTCATATGATTTCCGACGATCGCCATGATCTGATCCCCGTCCACCACTCTGCCGTTTTCATCCACTGCGAGCAGGCGGTCGGCGTCACCGTCAAACGCAAGCCCCAGCGCCGCCTTTTCATAGACGACGCGCGCCTTCAGTTCCTCTAAATGCGTGGAACCGCAGTTGGCATTGATATTCGTTCCGTCGGGATTGTTGTGGATCGCAACGATATTACCGCCAAGCTCCTTCAACGCTTCCACGGACGTATAGAACGCAGCTCCCTCCGCGCAGTCCACGACGATCTTCATACCGTCCAGCTTTACCGGCACCGACTGGACCGCATGATTGATATACTCTTCACGCGCATCCGTCCGGTATTTGATCTTTCCGACCGAAGAACCTGTCGGAAACTTCACGCCCCTCATATCGGAACGGATCAGATTCTCGATCTCGTCCTCCAGCGAATCCGGCAGCTTATAGCCGTTTCCGTCAAAAAATTTAATGCCGTTAAACTCCACCGGATTATGGGATGCGGAGATCACGACTCCTGCGTCCACCTTATATTTTCTTGTCAGATATGCGATCGCCGGCGTCGGGATCACGCCGACATAGACCGCGTTTGCCCCGACGGAGCACGCGCCCGCCATCAGCGCGTTTGCAAGCATATCCCCCGATATTCTCGTATCACAGCCGACCATGATCGTCGGTTTGTGGTCACGCTCCTTTGTCAGTACATAGGCTCCCGCCTGCCCCAGCTGCATTGCCAAAAGCGGCGTCAACTCCTCATTTGCAACCCCTCTCACGCCATCCGTGCCAAACAATCTCGCCATGTTGATCCAAATCCTTTCCGCGTCTTTATTCCTCTTCTTCCTCCACGATCTTTGTAAGCTCGATGGACACATATAACCGCTGTACCTGCGTCACACGCTCCGGCATCGTGAATATGGCTTCCATGGAATAAACGCCGTCCGCAGGTTCATATACGCCCTGCTGTTCAAAATAAGCCGTCAGATCGATCTCGCCGACAAAGCTTCCCTCATCCACGTCCGCCATCACAGTCGGTATCGCCCTGACGCCGATGGAAGCGCCGCTGTAATTCACCAGCGTATATTCATAGCCCTCAGGCACATTGAGAATGCGGACCCTTCCTTCCGGAATCGGGATATAAGTCGTCTCCAACGGCTCGATCTCCACCATGACGCCCAGCAGTCCCGTATGCTCTTCATCCGCGATCACGACGCCGGCGGGCAGATAATCCTCCACCGATATGAGCACATTTAAGGAATCCGTCTGTCCCGTCACGTTGAGCTCCTCCGCCGGAATCTCAATACTTGAGATCGTATCAAGGACATTCTGCGCCCCCGCGATCCTGATCCTGTCATAGGTCCCTATGATCCTGCCTGTCGGTTCATATCCGTCCGCAGGGACACCGGAAGTGCGATAGGTAAACGGCACGCTCTTTGTCGCCAGAATCGAAACCTTCACCTCAACGGACGTGATATTCAACTGAATACTGCTATCCTCCACCCGATTGCCTGCAGCGTCATAAAGAACAAGGCTCGCCGTGGTGCTCACATCGCTCGTCATATTTGTCACGTCCACGACCGCCTGCACGGACTCAACCTGCTCGATCACGGACTCCGGTCCTCTGAGACGCACGACCGTCTGACCTGCCGTCACGCTTCCCGTCAAGTACCCCTCCTCAGGCGTACCGATCGTGGAAATCTGGATCTGGAGCTGCTTTTGTCTGACATCCTCGATATTCAGTTTCAAAAATTCCGTATTGGAACTGATGCTGTCAATCTGATTGCTGTAACGGTTGCTTGAAAGCTTGATCGTCACCATATTGGTCACGCTGACCTCGGAAAGATCGGCGACCGCCTGGATATTATCGCGGTCAAGCTGGTCCAACACGGACCGCTTTGCCCGCACCGTCACATTGACCATGTTCGTATTGTCCAATATCTGGTACACCTTTCCCTCATCGGTGATGGCGTCCGTATTGGTCAGTTCCACCGGAATCCCGATAAACCTCTGCTCATCAATCGGATCGTTGATGTTCATCACGATCAGCCATAGGATCGACGCACAAATGACTGACAGAAACTTCAATCCGAGATTTTGTGTTAGCCATTTTTTCATGCCTTGGATCTTCCCTTTCTCACACGGTGCTTCTTTTCATCGATGCCCGGCTTATCCTGTATCATTGCGATCTTTTCTTTTACGCCGTCCGCATCCAGATCCCGATACAGTTCTCCTTTATAGGCAACGCTGACATATCCCGTCTCCTCGGAGACGACCAGCGTCAGCGAATCCGTCGCTTCGGAAATGCCGACTGCCGCGCGGTGGCGTGTTCCAAGCTCCTTACTCAAGTCGCGGTTATCCGATAACGGGAGATAACAGGTCGCCGACGTAACGCGCTCCCCGCGCACGATTACCGCGCCGTCATGGAGCGGGGTGTTGTGTTCAAAAATATTGATCAGCAGCTGGCTGGTGACAAGACCATCCACCGTGATTCCCGTTCTCTCGTATTCAGAAAGAGGGTTGGTCTGCTCCATCACGATCAGAGCGCCGGTCCTCACCCTTCCCATCTCAAAACAGGCGCGCACGATCTCATTCACCGTGCGGTCCGTATATCTTCCGCCGTCCTTGCGCGTTGCCTCAAACGGAAGGACCGAGTTGAGAAAATTTTTACTGCCAAGCTGTTCCAGCGCTTTGCGCAGTTCCGGCTGCATAATGATCACAACCGCGATCGCCGCAACGCTGATGACGTTCTCCGCGATCCACAAAATAGTTGACATATGGAAAAATGCCGCGACCCCGATAAAGGCAAGTATGACAAGAACTCCTTTTAGGAATGCCCATGCTCTGGTGTTCTTAATCCACACCATGATCTGGTAAACCAAAAAGGAGATGATCAGGATCTCAACAACATCCGTTACCTTCATGTAATTGGGTATGTGTACGGCAGACAGGTATTTGTCCGCAAAAGCAGTAAATCTTTCCATGCCGATCCCATCTGTTCCTATCTTATTTTTGCGTCAACGCCGCTTACGACGATCTATGCGTGCCGACGCCTGTGCCGCTGTTTCTTGTCTGCTGCGTCCCCGATGTACTTTTCGCCCCTGCCGGCCGCGTCTGCATGACGCCGCTTCTCGCCGTCGTATACGGCGCTGCGGCGGATGACGGCTTGTGGGAGGAACTGTCCGACGCCGCTTTTTCCAATGCCGCCCTTCCGGGCATTACCGTCGTCCGGTCAGAGACGCCGTAGTCCGAGGTACTCCTCTCTGACGTCACATGATCCGCCGTACTCCTGCCAGACGTCACACGATCCGACGTGCCTCTGCCCGATGCTGTCCGCTCTGACGTTGTCCGATGCGGTGCCGTATCCTGCGGTACCGGTCTATGGGAGGCTGTCGTGCTCTCCGTATGCTGCACGGGCTTTCTCGTATCAAGCTTAGTCACCGTCTTATCGGGAAGCGTCACAGACATCTTGGGAACTGCCTTAACATAATAATAATATTCATCATCTTCATATTGTATGTGTTCTGTCCTGCTGTAATCAACATTGAACACAAAAAACTGCAAAACCTTTACGATGCCGACTGCTGCAATACTTCCCACGATCGTTCCCATAATGGAAATGTTCGTATGATATTTCAGATCGCCGAACATCAGAATGACCATGCTCATGAGCGCCCCTGTGATCATGGCGATCGTCCAGCAGTGATCCACCGGCATTCTGCGGATAATATAGACAACGATCACGGTTATCGCAAATGCCACGACTGCCACGAGCATCGCACGGTCATGCATGATCCCGTCCAAAAAATAACGGAACCGCACAAGCGTACCGTCTGCATCCAGAGAGTTGATCGCCGGCGCATTCCGATTGATAAAGCTTAACACATAATAAACAATGACGCCGCAGCCGACGGACACAACGGACGCCGGGCTTCCCACAAGTCCCATGGAAAGCGGCATCACGACCGGTATCTTTAACGCGAAGCAGACCGGTGTCAGCAGCACAGCGATCGTATCTTTCGGTGAAAAACGAAAGTACAGTAAAAACATCAACAGATAAAGCACCAGTAATACGATCACGCATTCCCATGACAGACTGTATACATGACCGAGTGAAAACGCGGCCGCCATCACGATCACCAGATTCAACGGCAAAAACGAACACAACAGCGATACGATCAGGACGACCGCCGTGCTGTTGAGCTGTGTCATATAGCCCAGGCTCTTATTGATAAGGAGCAGCGATACGAACGCCGCCGCAAATTTCAGCACCGGAACAAGGTATGCCTCATATTTGCTGTAAAAGCTTTTTAATTTTTCTTTTATGACAAGTAATGTAGCCATAACTATCCTCTCAATATGACTATTTGTTTTTGGATTCAAGCTGATAAATCTGTGAAAGCTGGCGCAGTCTGCCCATATATGCCTTCTGTCTCTTTTTGGCTTTTCCGTATTTGAAAGAATAAACGACATAGGAAATGAGCGCATATACGACGACCGTCACAATGTACGCGATCGCCGCCTTACGCGCAAGCCCCCATAAGTCCATCTCGTATATTCCATCCAACAATGTTTCAAAATGATACAACAAATAGATGCCGCACACTAAAAAATAAGCGATGGTCGCACTGATAATGGACTTTAATACCTGAAGTCCGATATAGTCGCCTCTGAAATAGCTCCCGATCGCGCCGTTCCTTTTTCCTTCGCCGCTTTCATAGGCTGCCATCCGCGTCATCATGATGATCCGCTCTTCGTTTAACATAATGCTCCCGCGCCGGTTATCTGTCCAAGAATCTCATCTTCGGATTCTCGCGATCCTGCTTCTTCGGTTCCGGCTTCGGCGCCGCCGGTTTTCGGATCGCGCTGCTTAAGTCCATTGCCATTTCTCTTTTACATTTTTCGCAGAAACGTCCCGTTTTAATCATCGCTCCACAGTTTTCACAGCTCACGCCGATCGGGGAATCCTCCGAAAACGCAAGCCGCTCCTCGCGGATCCACTGCTGGATCTGAGGAATCTCCACCTCGCACTCCTCGGAGACCATATTGATCGTCGCGTCCTTATTGTCGCGGATGAAAGTCTTTACCTGCTGAAATTTCTCCTCCTGCTTCTCACGGCAGGAAGGACAAATGTGAGGTCCCGCCACATAGTTAAAAATTCTTCCGCATTTCCTGCAATTTCTAACATTCATATTCTCCGCTCCTTTTCTAAACTCCGTTTCCGGAAGCCAATGTGATCACATAAATATCCACGATCCCCGCCCGCTTTAGCAGCGCTCCCGCTGCATCCACGGTACTGCCCGTTGTGTAAATATCATCAATTAGTATAATCGTTTTTAATTTTACATCATTTCGTATAAATTTGAAAGCCTTTTTCAGATTTTTTTGCCGTTCTTCCCGATTCAGCCCTTTTTGCGGCACCGTATTTTGTTCGCGCACGAGCGCTCCCTCCAAAACCGGGATACCGAGACGCGCAGAAAGCGCCTCGGCATACAGCGCCGCCTGATTATATCCCCGCTTTTTTTGTTTTGCTCTATGCAGCGGGATCGGAATGAGCGCATCGGCATTCCATGAGCGGATGTCCGCCCCAAGCACCCGCACGGTCTCATCCGCGTAAAAAGAAGCATACTCCTGCCTTCCCTCGTACTTGAACCGATAAACGGATTCACGGATGTCCTCATAATAAAATAAGGAACGCCCCCGCGTAAAAGCGTGTTCCGCCGCAACGCAGTCGTGACAGTAAACCGTCTGCCCGTCGTTCAATGGCTTCCCGCATTTCGCACAATACACATCCCCAACCGTTTTGACACGCGCGCGGCACAACGGACAGATTCCGCCTGACGTGCCGGACAAGGTGCCGCCTGCCGTATCGGACAGGAGTCCTCCTGCTGCGCCGGACAGGCGCTCTCCCGCTGCGCCGGACAGGAATCCTCCCGCTGCGCCGCGCAGGATTTTGTCACAGATCGGACAGCGCGCCGGATAAAGCAGTCCCGTGACGATCCCGCCGATCCGCCTGACCGCATTCTTTATGCCGTTTTCTGTTCTTCCGTTTCCCGCTCTTCCGTTTCCCGCTCTTCCGTTTCCTTCTCTTCCGTTTCCTTCTCTTCCGTTTCCTTCTCTTTCACCCTGGTTCATTGATCCTCTTTCCGGATCAGCTCTCTCAATCGGTACGTCAGTCCCGTGTTGCGCTTCTGCTCATCCACATTGGCGATCATCTGCGCGATCGTCTGACGGCTCCCTAATATTGTTACGCAGCCGCGCGCCCTCGTAATACCCGTATAGAGCAGATTTCGGTTTAAGAGCATACGCGGAGCCGATAAAAGCGGCATGATAATGCCCGGATATTCGCTGCCCTGCGATTTATGGATCGTGATCGCATAGGCAAGCTCCAGTTCCTCCAGATGCGCAAATTCATACTCCACAGTCCGTCCCTCGTCAAACTGTACCCGCAGAATGCGCGCCGCCTCGTCCACGGATAGGACGCGCCCCATATCCCCGTTAAAGATCCCCGTCCCCCTGTCTACGGGAATCTGATAAGCGCCGAGCACTTCCCACTCCAACTGATAATTATTCTTGATCTGCATGACTTTGTCGCCCTCCCGGAATACGTTCTCCCCAAAGACGTATTCTTTTTTATCAGGGGAAGGCGGATTTAAGTACTGCTGTAATATCCGGTTCAGGCTCTCCGCTCCGAGCGCCCCCTTCCGCATCGGCGTCAACACCTGTATCTCAAAAGGCTGCGCGTCCACATAGGCAGGCATTTTTCCCGTGATGAGCTGGATCATATGCTTGTAGATCACGTTCACATTGTCCCGCTCCAAAAAAAAGAAATCCCTGCTCTTGTTATTAAGCGCGATCTCCCTGCCCTCATGGATTCGGTGCGCATTGACCACAATGTCGCTCTCCTCCGCCTGGCGGAAGATCTTGTTCAGGACAACCATGGGAAAGCAGCCGCTCTCCATCAGATCGCGCAGAACCTGCCCCGGTCCAACGCTCGGAAGCTGATTTGCGTCCCCAACCAAAATGAGTCTCGTCCCGACCGTGACCGCTTTTAACAGCGCGTGAAATAAATAAATGTCCACCATCGACATTTCATCGATGATCACAGCGTCCGCCTCCAGCGGATTTTCTTCGTTGCGCTCAAACCGCACGCGCCCTCCCCGTTCCGAGAGCGCCCCGTTCAGTTCCAGCAGGCGGTGGATCGTCCGCGCTTCATAGCCCGTCGTCTCCTGCATCCGCTTGGCGGCGCGCCCTGTCGGCGCAGCAAGCTGAAATTCCATTTCCTCTTTGTCAAGCAGTTCGATGATCGCTTTTGTCGTGGTCGTTTTCCCCGTCCCCGGACCGCCCGAAAGAATAAAAACGCCGTTTTTCATCGCTTCTATGACCGCCCTGCGCTGCCGCTCATCCAAGGTCAGATTTTGCTCCTCCTCGATCCGCGCGATCCTGCTTAAAAGCCTCTCATCCTCTTTGGGATCTTCCTCCGCGGCAAGCATCAGATCATGCAGCATGCGCGCGCAGTCCAGCTCCGTATAATAGGCGCTGCTCCCATATACCGCCGCCATGCCGCCCTGGTTTTTGATCACCAGCTTCTTGTCCATCGCCATGTTGGGAATGACCGGATCGACCGCCTCCTCCGAAAGTCCCAACAGCTCCGCCGTACGCGCGCGCAAAACGGGCAGCGGTAAAAAAAGATGCCCCTCCCCGCCCGCAAGCAAAAGCACATACAGCAGTCCGCTGCGGATCCGGTAATCCGAATCCACATGAATACCGATCTTCGCCGCGATCTCATCCGCCGCCTTAAAGCCGATACCGTCAACCTCCTCGGCAAGCCGGTACGGATTTTCCTGCAAAATACCATAGATTTCCGCGCCGTACTGTTGATAGATTTTAACCGCCATCGTGTTGGTAATGCCGTATTTCTGCAAAAACATCATGGCGTCCCGCGTGCCTTTTTTATCCTCGAACTGCGCGGCGATCTCCCGCGCCTTGCGCTCGCTGATTCCCTTGATCTCCGCAAGGCGTTCCGGCTCCCTTTCGATGATGTGAAACGTTTCCTCCCCAAAACGCGCGACGATGCGTGCCGCAAGAGACTCCCCGACGCCTTTGACCGCGCCCGATCCGAGATAGCGCTCCATGGAAACCACGTCATCCGGCAGGATGCTTCGATAGCTGCTCGCCTTAAACTGCTTTCCGTAGACCGCATGCTTGACAAATTCGCCGTCCGCTTCGATCGTCTCCCCCTCGGAAGCGCTGTCAAACGTTCCCGTTACGGTCGTCGCCTTTCCGTCCACGACGAGCTCCAGCACGGTATAATGATTCTCTTCATTGCGGTAGATCACATGTTCCACATATCCCTTGATCGTCTCCAATGTATTCCTCCCCGTCTCACTTTTCTTCTTAGGCTTATCGCGCAAAAAGGCTGCTTTTATAAGCAGCCTTTCTCTAATCCGGTTGTCCGTTTTTATCCGCAGATCACTGTCCGCGCTTCATCGCCTCATAGAGCATCTGCGCAATACCCAGACCGCCCTGCTCCGTGGATGTGGACGCGATGGACGCGATCGCCTGCTCCTTAAAATACGCCGTCAGGCTGTCATCCCCTTTGGTCGAAAAGCCCAGTGAAGACGACGCGCTGTCATCGTCATCAAAGGAGACCGTTTTCTGCATCTCCTTAAATACCTGCTCCAACAGATAAGATTCAAACTGCTTGCAGGCATTCATCAACTCCTCGTCCGTCGATTCCTTGCTGATGGCATTTGCCGCGTTCTCCGTCTTCGTCGCCGAAGCGCTCTTCGCCATTTCCAGATAATCGTTATAACCCAGCGTCAGTCCGCTCATGTCCATAGGAATACCCTCTCATTCTACAACTTCACGTTATCAGCTCTTTAACTGATTTGCCGTCTGCATCATTTCATCCGTTGTCGTGATCGCCTTGGAATTCATTTCATAGGCGCGCTGTGCGATGATCAGATTGACCATTTCATCCACGACCTTGACATTGGACGCCTCCAAATAGCCCTGAACGATCTTGCTCTTTTTGAGCGCATCGTTCTCCGCCTCATTCATCGCTTCTCCGCTCGCAGCCGTCTCCTGATAATATCCGCCGTCCGTCTTATACAGACCGGTCGGGTTATTGAACTGGTACACGCCGATCGTCATGCCAAGCTCCTGCGGGTTGTTCGTCTCATCGGGATAGCAGAAGCTTCCCTGGTCCGTGATCGTGATCTTGCTCACGATCATATCCGGATCAAACACGATCTCGTCGCCCTCCGTATCCAATACCGGATACCCTTCCGCCGTGCAGAGCGTCAGCCCGTCGTTCCCTTCCGAAATAAAGAAATTACCGTTCCTTGTATAGTAGGTGCCGCCGTCAAGTCCGCGGATAGAGAAGAATCCCTCTCCCTCGATCGCAAATGCGGTCGGACTCGTCGATTCTCTCATCTCACCCTGTGTGAAAATGGAACTGATGGACGAATTGCGTACGCCCAGACCTACCTGCGCGCTCCCCGGCTTCTCCTCGCCGTTCGCGGAAGTGGTCCGCGTCTGAAGCGTCTGGTAAAGCAGGGACTGAAACTCCGCCACATCCGTTTTATACCCCGTCGTATTGACGTTGGAAAGATTATGCGCGATCGTATCCACATTAAGCTGTTGGGCGATCATACCCGTCGCCGCCGACCATAAAGAACGTACCATCCTGATTTCCTCCTATACTGCCATAACCCTTATTTGATCACCGCAAAGTGCCCGCTATGCGGATTGCTTATACCTTGCCGATCTGATTGACTGCGATGTCAAGCGACCGGTCAAGCGTTGTGATGACCTTCTGGTTCGCCTCATAATTGCGCTGGATCGTGATCATGTTGACCATTTCCTGAACGCTCTCCACATTGGACTGCTCTAAATAACCCGAATGAACGCGTGCTGTCGAATCCTGCAGCTGCGCGCCCTCGATCGCACGGTAGTAATTCTCACCGTATTTTGCGAGATAATCATAATCTTCAAATTCCGTGATCTGAAGCGTTGCCACCAGTTCATCATTCTGATAAATGCCGCCGGTCTGATCAATATAGGTATCCGCCGTCGGATCAAGCTGAATACGCTCTAAGCCGCCGCCCGCCGACCTGCCGAGCACATAATCTCCGTTGTCATTGACGAGATACCCCGCCGTATTCACGGTGAATCCTCCGTCACGCGTATACAGCGTCATCGTCTCATCATTTTTATTGGTGAACTCAATATTGAAAAATCCGCTTCCGCTCAACGCCAGATCGTATGTATTGTCGGTATTGCGGAACGCCCCCTGCGTCCAATCCGTATAATTCTCCCCGATCTTTACGCCGAGATTCATCTGTCCGATATAACTGCCGTATCCCGGCGTCGTCACATCTTTGAGACGGTACGCGAGCACGTCGGAAAACGCCTCGTTTGTCGCGCCCTCTTTCTTAAACCCGACCGTATTGACATTCGCCAGATTATTCGTCATCGTATCCATGCGTTTCTGCTGATTTACCATTCCGGTATACGCCGTATATAATCCTCTGAGCATGTCTGCCTCCTCACCCGTTCCTTTTATCATCTTTCATTTGGAACGATACGCGTCCGAATCACGAAATCTCCTCCGCGCCAATCGTACCTTTTCTGCCATCAAAGAGGAAACCGCCTCCTGCGCGCCGCTTTAGCTCTCCTCGTGATAGCCCGCAAGGAACTCCACATAGCGGCCGGTCCCGATCGCAACCGCCGTCATCGGCTCCTCCGCCGTCATCGTATTGATCCCCGTCTTGCTGGCGATCAGATCCTCCAATCCGCGCAACAGGCTTCCGCCTCCGGTCAATACGATACCGCGGTCCGCAATATCCGCCGCAAGCTCAGGCGGCGTTTTTTCCAGCACGCTGTGTATGATCTCTATGATCTGCGAAGTCGTCTCTCTGAGCGCCTCCTCCGTCTCTTCCGAGGAAACTTTCACGGTGCGCGGCAGACCTGTTACCAGATTCCGCCCGCGGACCTCCATATAATCCACTTCCGGGCGCTTAAACGCCGTTCCGATCTTGATCTTAATGTCTTCCGCCGTTCTCTCGCCGATCAAAAGATTATGCTTTTTACGCATATAGCGTACGATTGCCTCGTCAAAATCATCCCCCGCGACCTTAATGGAAGCGCTGACTACCGTGCCTCCAAGGGAAATGACTGCAATATCGGATGTACCGCCGCCAATATCGACGATCATATTGCCGCACGGCTTGCTGATGTCGATACCGGCACCAATCGCCGCCGCGATGGGCTCCTCAATGATGGAAACCTCGCGTGCGCCCGCCTGATACGTCGCATCCTCGACCGCCTTTTTTTCTACCTCCGTTACGCCGCTCGGCACGCACACCGCGATGCGCGGCTTGCGGAACGTTCTTCTTCCGAGTGCCTTCTGGATAAAATATTTCATCATTTTTTCTGTGACGGTATAATCAGAAATAACGCCCTGACGCAGCGGTCTGACCGCAACAATATTGCCCGGCGTCCTTCCTAACATGAGACGCGCATCCTCGCCGATCGCCTTTATCTTATTCGTATCCCTGTCAAACGCAACAACGGACGGCTCCTTTAAGACAACGCCCTTTCCCCTGATGTAAACAAGAATACTCGCAGTTCCCAAATCAATTCCAATATCCGTGTACTGCATGTTCCAAACCCCTCTTTCTCAATGCTCTCCTCTATTCCTATCAAGAATGATTCTTATGTTCATGACCAAATGGCAAAACCTGTTTTCAGCATTGCCATTTACCGTAAAAATTAAACATACGAAGTCATTATAACCCATAAGAACGCATTTTCAAAGGGGTTTCCAAAAACTTCACAAATTTTTTTGAAACAGTTTGCTTCTTAAGCTTATCACGAAAAAAGAAAGCACGCCGCGAAAAGCGGTTCCATCCGCCCTGCGTCTCGTGCTTCCGTGCATCTAGGTAATTTATCGGCTGTTTTCCGGCAAAAATAAAGGTCATTTTGTGCTTTTTTGCGTTTTTCTATGATTTTCCCTTTCCAACATTTTCCGGATATAAACGCCCGTGTAGGAATTCTCCGCCTGCGCGACCTCCTCCGGCGTTCCCTGCGCGATCACACAGCCGCCGCCGTCTCCGCCTTCCGGTCCCATATCAATAATATAATCCGCCGTCTTGATCACGTCCAGATTATGCTCGATCACGACCACGGTGTTCCCGCCGTCCGCAAGGCGGTGCAGAATGTTCACCAGCTTATGCACATCCGCAAAGTGAAGTCCGGTCGTCGGCTCGTCCATAATATAGATCGTGCTGCCCGTATCCCGTCTGGACAGCTCCGTCGCAAGCTTGATGCGCTGCGCCTCGCCGCCCGACAAGGTCGTTGAAGGCTGTCCCAAACGGATATAGGAAAGCCCGACGTCGTAAAGCGTCTCGATCTTTCTTCGGATGGACGGAACGTTCTCAAAGAAATGTACGGCTTCCTCCACCGTCATATCCAGCACGTCATAAATGCTCTTTCCCTTGTATTTGACTTCCAGCGTTTCCCGGTTGTACCGTTTACCGCCGCATACCTCGCACGGTACGTACACGTCGGGTAAAAAGTGCATCTCGATCTTAACGATGCCGTCCCCGCTGCACGCCTCGCAGCGACCGCCCTTTACGTTAAAGCTGAAGCGCCCCTTGCCGTATCCGCGCGCCTTGGCATCCGCCGTCCCCGCAAAAAGATCTCTGATCTGATCGAATACGCCCGTATAGGTCGCCGGATTGGAACGCGGCGTTCTTCCGATCGGAGACTGGTCGATATTGATGACCTTATCCAGCTTATCCACATGAAGGATCGTGTCATGATCGCCCGCAATGGTACGCGCCCGGTTCAGCTTTTTTGCCAGATATTTGTATACGATCTCATTGACCAGTGAGCTCTTTCCCGATCCTGAGACGCCTGTGACACAGGTAAATACGCCGAGCGGAATATCTACGTCAATATTTTTCAGATTATGCTCCCTTGCGTCCTTAACCGTCAGAAAACCGGTCGGCTTTCTCCTTGTTTCCGGCACCGGGATCCGCTTCACGCCGCTTAAATACTGACCGGTAACGGATTCCTTCACTTTCATGATCTGCTCCGCCGTTCCCTGCGCCACGACCTCGCCCCCGTGTTCCCCGGCTCCGGGACCGATGTCCACAATATAGTCCGCCGCCAGCATCGTGTCCTCGTCATGCTCCACAACGAGAACCGAATTGCCGAGATCGCGCAGCCGCCTCAGTGTCGCAAGCAGTTTGTCATTGTCGCGCTGATGCAGTCCGATACTCGGTTCATCCAAAATGTAGCATACGCCGACAAGCCCCGATCCGATCTGCGTCGCCAGACGAATTCTCTGTGCCTCGCCGCCCGATAAGCTCGCCGTCGCTCTGGAAAGGCTTAAATATTCCAGACCGACGTCAACCAGAAACCGCACGCGCGCACGGATCTCTTTTAGGATCTGATCCCCGATCAGCTTCTGCTGCTTCGTCAGCTCCATCGTCTCCAAAAATGCCGCGAGCGACTTGATGGAAAGGGAGGTAATCTCAAAAATATTCTTATCGCAGACCGTCACGGCAAGCGACGTTTTCTTTAAGCGCCTGCCCTTGCAGAGATTACAGGGCGTGATCTTCATAAACGTCTCGTATTCCTGCTTCATTATATCTGAAGCGGTCTCGCGGTAACGCTTCTGCATATTCCGGATCAGTCCCTCGAACGCGACCGGATAAACGCCCTCCCCGCGCTGTCCCTTATAATGCACCTTGACCTGCCGCCCGTTCGTGCCGGAAATGATGACCCCCCGCACCTCGTCGGACAGTTCCTCAAACGGCGTGTCCAGTGAAAAATGATACTCCTTTGCCAAAGCTTTGAGCAGCGCATGGGTAAAGCTCCCCTCATCCCCGCTCGACTGCCAGCCCATCGCCACGATCGCCCCCTGATTCAGGCTTAAAGAACGATCCGGTATCATCAGCTCCTCATCAAATTCCATCTTATAGCCGAGCCCGAAACAGTCAGGACACGCGCCGAACGGATTGTTAAAAGAAAAACTCCTCGGCTCGATCTCCTCAATGCTGATCCCGCATTCCGGACACGCAAAGCTCTGGCTGAACTGTAACGGCTCCCCGTCGATCACGTCAACCACCATCAGACCCTCCGCCAGTTCAAGCGTGTTCTCGATCGAGCTTGTCAGCCTGCTCTCAATGCCCGGCTTCACGACAAGACGATCCACGACGATCTCAATGGTGTGCTTGATATTCTTGTCAAGCTTGATCTCCTCGGAAAGCTCATACATGCTGCCATCCACGATCACACGCACATAGCCGCTCCTTGACGCGCGCGTGAGCACCTTGGCGTGTTCTCCTTTTTTTCCGCGGACAACAGGCGCGAGCAGCTGGATCCTCGTCCCTTCCGCAAGCGCCATGATCTGATCGCACATCTCGTCAACCGTCTGCTTCCGGATCTCTCTGCCGCATTCCGGGCAGTGTGGTATCCCGATCCGCGCATAGAGCAGACGGAAATAATCATAGATCTCCGTCACAGTCCCCACCGTAGAACGCGGATTGCGGTTTGTCGATTTCTGATCGATGGAAATCGCGGGGGAAAGCCCCTCAATCTTTTCCACGTTCGGCTTTTCCATCTGTCCCAAAAACTGTCTTGCGTAAGAGGACAGCGATTCCATGTAGCGTCTCTGTCCCTCCGCATAAATCGTATCAAATGCCAGTGATGATTTGCCCGAACCGGAAAGTCCCGTCAATACCACTAACTGATTTCTCGGAATATCAATATCGATCTGCTTCAGATTATGCTCGTTTGCCCCGCGGATCCGAATACATTCCGTCGGTGCAAGTATTTTTTTTGCCGCCATGTTGTGTGTACTCCTTTATTTCTGTATGTCCTTTAATTCTGTGCGGTCCTTCGATCCTGCATGCCTTTTTATTCTGCGCGGTCCTTCAATCCTGCATGCCTTTTTATTCTGCGCGGTCCTTCGATCCTGCATGCCCTTTGATTCTGTGCATTCCTTTATTCTATCCGCTTCTTTAATTCCAGCATCTTGTCACGCAGCTCGGCTGCCGTCTCGAAATCCAGCTCCGCCGCCGCTTTCTTCATCTTCTTCTGGATCGCCGCGATCAGCTTCTCCAGTTCTTCTTTTGACATGGATTCGGGATCTTTCTCGAAGCGGACTTCCTCTTTCGCGATCTTCTTGCTGATGCTGATCAGATCCCTTACCGCCTTGCGGATCGTCTGCGGCGTGATCCCGTGTTCCTCGTTATACTGCTGCTGAATCCTGCGCCTGCGCTCCGTCTCCTCGATCGCCACGCGCATGGAGTCCGTGACCTGATCCGCATACATAATGACATGTCCGTCAGAATTACGCGCTGCGCGCCCGATCGTCTGGATCAGCGAAGTCTCGGAACGGAGAAATCCCTCCTTGTCCGCATCCAAAATCGCCACCAATGAGATTTCGGGAATGTCCAGTCCCTCGCGCAGCAGGTTGATGCCGACAAGCACGTCAAACACATCCAGCCGCATATCGCGTATGATCTCGGCACGCTCCAGCGTGTCAATATCCGAATGCAGGTATTTGACACGGATACCGACGTCCTTCATATAATCCGTCAGATCCTCCGCCATCCGCTTTGTGAGCGTTGTCACAAGCACTTTATTTTTGCGTTCGGTCTCCCTGCGGATCTCTCCGATCAGATCGTCGATCTGCCCCTCAATCGGCCGGACAAACACTTCGGGGTCAAGCAGTCCGGTCGGACGGATGATCTGCTCCGTCCGCAGCAGCTCATGCTCCTGCTCATAATCGTTCGGCGTTGCGGACACGAACAGCATCTGATCGATATGCTGCTCAAATTCCGTAAAGTTTAACGGCCGGTTATCCAGCGCCGACGGCAGGCGGAAACCGTAATCCACAAGCGTCGTCTTGCGCGAGCGGTCCCCCGCGTACATCCCTCTGATCTGCGGGATCGTCATATGGGACTCGTCAATGATGATCAAATAATCATCTTGAAAATAGTCCATCAGACATTTCGGCGGCTCCCCCGCCTTCGTGCCGCTCAAATGTCTGGAATAATTCTCAATGCCGGAACAGAAGCCGGTCTCGCGCAGCATCTCCACGTCGAAGTTCGTACGCTCGGCGATGCGCTGCGCCTCTAACAGCTTGTCCTCCTGCTTAAAAAAAACAACCCGTTCCTTTAACTCCTCCTCGATTGCGTCGCAGGCGCGCCGGATCTTTTCCTGTGCGACCACATAATGGGACGCCGGGAAGATCATCACATGCTCCAATACGGCAAGCGCCTTTCCTGTCAGCGGTTCCACCTCCGTGATGCGGTCGATCTCGTCGCCGAAAAACTCCACCCGGATCAACGCATCGCCGCCCTGCGCGGGATTGATCTCCAGCACATCCCCATGAACGCGGAAACAGCTCCGGTCGAGATCTAAGTCGTTCCTCTCATACTGCATGTCGATCAGCTCATGGATGACCTGATCGCGGTCCTTTGTCATACCCGGCCGCAGGGAAACCACCATGCCCATATAATCGTCCGGACTTCCCAGACCGTAAATACACGATACGCTCGCAACTACGATCACATCCTTCCGCTCCGTCAACGACGCCGTTGCGGACAGGCGCAGCCTGTCGATCTCCTCATTGACGGCGGAGTCTTTCGCAATATAGGTATCCGACGACGGCACATACGCCTCCGGCTGATAATAGTCATAATAAGACACAAAGTATTCCACCGCATTATTCGGAAAAAATTCCTTGAACTCGCCGTAAAGCTGTGCCGCCAGCGTCTTATTATGCGCGATGATCAGCGTCGGCTTATTCAACGCCTGTATGACATTCGCCATCGTAAAGGTCTTGCCGGAACCGGTCACGCCGAGAAGCGTCTGAAACTGGTTTCCCTCTTTGAAGCCCTTTACCAGATCGGCGATCGCCTGCGGCTGGTCGCCGGTCGGCGCATATTCTGATACCAATTCGAAATGATCCATATGAAATCCTTTCCTTATGACTGCGATCAAAGCGAACCTGTCTGTCATCCTTCTGCATTCACATTGCCATGCTACCATAAAACAGACCATAATTCAATAGTCTTTTTGAACATATGTTCTATTTTTGTTCACACACAAAAAAAAAAAAAATACAGACATAAATTTTTCATTTATGCCTGTATCTCTCTGTTGCTCTCTTTTATACTTCAAACATCAGCTCGCCGTATGTCGGGAACGGCCACAGCTCCTTATCCACGATCATTTCCAGTTTATCCGCCGGTGTGCGAAGCTCCTGCATGATCTTCATGACCGTATCTTTGTAGAAGAACGCCTGCTCTTTTACATCCGCCATCGCCGAGGCGTCCGCCTCCGCCTTCTTTAAGTCGGAAAGCGCATTCTTCATATCGCTGAGCAGCGCGGTCGTCTCCTTTAAGAGATCAACCTGAACGGATGCGTCGCCGCCCGCCGCTTTTACGGCGTTGATCGTGTCCGCAAGACTCTTTGTATAGCTCATGACCGCCGGAATGATCTGCTTGCCCGCCATATCAATCATCGTCAGCGCCTCGATGTTGATCGTCTTTGCATAGGTCTCGTAGATGATCTCCTCGCGCGACTCTAACTCCTTCTCCGTAAAGATACCGAACTTCTCAAACAGCTTGACCGCTTTCTCCGTCGTCAGGGAGCCTGCTGCCTCGATCATGGATTTGATATTCGGCAGTCCTCTCTTCTCCGCTTCCGCCACCCACTCGTCGGAATAGCCGTCGCCGTTGAACACGATCCTCTGGTGCTTTGTCATATACTCTTTGATCAGATCGTGTACCGCGTTCTCGAAATCCTCTGCACTCTCCAAACGATCCGCCGCCTCGCAGAACGCCTCCGCCACGATCGCGTTTAAGATCGTGTTCGGGCTTGCGATCGAATCCGCGGAACCGACCATACGGAACTCAAATTTATTTCCCGTGAACGCAAACGGTGACGTCCGGTTTCTGTCCGTCGCATCCTTATCTAAATCGGGCAGCGTCTTTACGCCTGTCAGCAGCTTTCCGCCCTCTTTTAAGCTCTTTGCCATGCCTGTCGCGACAAGCTGCGTCACCACGTCGTCAAGCTGCTCGCCGAGGAACATGGAAATGATCGCAGGCGGCGCCTCGTTCGCTCCGAGTCTGTGATCGTTTCCGACGTCGGACGCGCTCTGTCTGAGCAGATCCGCATGCGTATCGACCGCTTTCATGATGCAGGCAAGCACTAACAGGAACTGAATATTTTCATTCGGGGTATCGCCCGGATCCAACAGATTCACGCCGTTATCCGTCGTGATCGACCAGTTGTTGTGCTTACCCGATCCGTTCACACCCGCGTAGGGCTTCTCATGAAGCAGACACCGCATATCATGCTTATATGCCACCCGCTTCATCGCCTCCATGACGAGCTGGTTGTGATCGACCGCAATGTTTGCCGTCTCGTAGATCGGCGCCAGCTCATGCTGTGCGGGCGCAACCTCGTTGTGCTGCGTCTTGGCCGTCACGCCGAGCTTCCACAGTTCGATATTTAAGTCCTTCATATATGCGCCGACGCGCTCCTTGATGACGCCGAAATAATGATCTTCCATTTCCTGTCCCTTCGGAGCCGGCGCGCCGAACAGCGTTCTTCCCGCAAACATTAAGTCGGGACGCTGCATATATAAATCTTTATCCACCAAAAAATATTCCTGCTCCGGTCCGACGGACGCCGTCACCTTCGTCGCGCCCTGATTGCCGAACAGTCTCACGATACGGAGCGCCTGCTCGGACAACGCCTCCATGGAGCGCAGAAGCGGCGTTTTTTTATCGAGCGCCTCACCCGTATAAGAGCAGAACGCCGTCGGAATACAGAGGATCGTCCCGCATCCCGATTCCTTTAAGAATGCGGGCGACGTAATATCCCACGCCGTATAGCCTCTCGCCTCAAATGTCGCGCGCAAGCCTCCCGACGGAAAAGAAGAAGCGTCCGGTTCGCCCTTGATCAGCTCTTTCCCCGAAAACTCCGTCAGCATTTTGCCGCTCTCGTCCGGATGCGCGACAAACGCGTCGTGCTTTTCCGCCGTGATGCCGGTCAGCGGCTGGAACCAGTGCGTAAAGTGAGTCGCGCCGTTCTCGACCGCCCAATCCTTCATTGCCTTGGCAACCACGTTCGCCGCCGACATGGACAGCTCGCCGCCCTCGTCCATGACCTTTTTGACTTCCTTATAGACGTCCTTCGGCAGCACCTCTTTCATCTTTCCGAGTGTAAAGACATCCGATGCAAAAATCTCTTCCACATTCATTACTTCGCTCATAATGCTCCTCCCTTTCCTCTCCAAAACAAAAAATGCCCCAAAATCGCTTTTGGAACATCATCGTTCAGGTTACCGTATGTACGAACGTGCTTCGTTTTTATAACAATAACCCAAAACGCAAAAAAATGCAAGCCCCAAGAAAAATTTTTTCGTTCTTGATTGTACTATGACTCTGCGGCGGCAGTCAATCCTTTTCTTTTTTTACCCGCAGAAGTTCGTACTGCGAGGCCGGCGCGGACAACGTAAGAAACAGCGTCTGCTGCGGATGCGGACAGCTTAAGACGCTCTCCCCGTCCTCCGTTTTCATGCCGAGTACCCGCACCGGAACATTCTGCCCGTCCGGGCGCATCAGCTCGATCTCGTCCCCGACCGCAAACTTATTGCGCTGCGTGATCCGGCAGCTTCCGTCGGCAAGCACCTCCTCGATCATACCCAGATACACGTACTCATTGATATAGGTGTTGTCGTCATAGACCTGCGCGTCCCGCCCCGGCTTTCCGTAAAAAAATCCGGTCGTAAACTTCCGGTGCGTGCATTTGGCGATCTCTTCACGGTATTTTGGAAGATTTGCCTCGTAAAGCTCCGGCGACGCGGCATAATCGTCGATCGCCATGCGGTAGGTCCGCGCGACCGCCGCCACATAGAGCGCCGTCTTCATGCGCCCCTCCACCTTAAAGCTGTCGATCCCTGCATCGATCAGATCGGGAATGTGTTCCACCATGCACAGATCTCTGGAGTTAAATAAAAACGTGCCCCGCTCGTTCTCATAAACCGGAAGATATTCGCCCGGTCTCGTCTCCTCCACCACCGCATATTTCCACCGGCACGGATGCGTGCACGCGCCCTGATTTGCGTCCCGTCCCGTAAAATAATGACTGAGCAGGCATCTGCCGGAATAAGAAATGCACATCGCGCCGTGCACAAAGGTTTCGATCTCCATCTCCTGCGGGATGTGCTCACGGATCTCTTTGATCTCCGCAAGCGAAAGCTCTCTGGCGGACACGACTCTGCGCGCGCCTAAGTCCCACCAGAACCGATAGGTTCCGTAATTCGTGTTATTCGCCTGCGTGGAAATATGAAGTTCGATCTCCGAGCAATGCTCTCTCGCAAGTTGGAACATCCCCGGATCGGATACGATCAGCGCATCCGGTTTCCTTTCTTTTAATTCCCGAAAATAATCCGCCGCCGCGGTCAGATCGCTGTTATGCGCTAAGATATTGGCGGTCACATACACCCGCACGCCATGTTCGTGTGCGAACGCGATGCCCTGCGCCATCTCCTCCATCGAAAAATTTTTTGCCTTCGCGCGCAGCCCGAACTCCTCTCCGCCGATATACACCGCATCCGCGCCGAATCGCACGGCGGTTTTTAATACCTCAAGACTGCCCGCCGGAATCAACAGCTCCGGCTTCCCCTTCCGCTTCTCGTTCCTCATATCCGTCCTCGTTTCATGTTCCTTACACTGAGCGCCACGCCGTCCCCGACCGGCAGGATCACCGTATGAAGCTCCTCGTGATGCGTTAATGTATACAGGTACTCGCGCATTCTCGCATGGATCGTCCGGTTCCGCCTCGTGACCGCATAGCGCGACTCGATGACGTCCCCGTCCTGAAGCACATTGTCGGACACGAGCAGTCCGCCCTGCGCAAGCAGCCGGAGCACATCGGGGAAAAAATGAGAATACTGCCCCTTCGCCGCATCCATAAAAATAAAATCATAGCTTCCGGTCAGCTCTTTCAAAATATCCGCCGCGTCGCCCTCTAAGAGCGTGATCCGATCTTCTTTTCCCGCTCTGCGGAAGTTCTCTTTCGCAAGCGGGATTCTTTTTTCATATTTCTCGATCGTCGTGATCTTTGCCTGCGGCGCCGCATCGCTCATGAGCAGCGCAGAAAATCCGATCGCCGTGCCGACCTCCAAAATATCTGCCGGTTTCGTCAGCGCGAGCAGAAACCGCAGAAGCGCCTGCGTCTGCGCCTGCACGACCGGCACCGCCGTCTCACGCGCGGTCTTTTCCAATTCGTATAAAAACGCCGAATTGCCTTTATCAAGAGAATTGATAAAGGCAATCATTCTTTCATCCACAACCACAGCTATTCCCTTTCCGGCATCCCCTCGGAAATTTTCTCCAGCATCTCCTCGACCGTCATACTCGTGCTCAGCTCGTACACGCCCGGCTGCTCGATCCCATGATAATTGGACAGCAGTTCCTGAAAATAAAATAACCTTGTACTGCGGATGAGGCCCTTGTCATACAACTTCTGTCCGAGCGACCTCACGTCGTCCTCCTCCGTTACCGCCACGGATACCGTAACGCCCTCGCCCTCCGCCATCGGTTCCTCCGCAAAAATGCGGTAGCCGAACGTATACGCCGACAAAGCGAGACGATAAATCAGAAATACGACAAGAACCGCCACCGCCACCTTGATAATGAGCGCCGCGATCCCTCTGATGATCTGTTTTACATCCATTTGAATAACCTGTTCCTTTCAGCCTTAGGACATTTTTATTTTTTTATATTTCCGGCCCGCCGAACGTCATGTCAAACTCCAGATCCGCCGTGATCATGGTATAAACGTCCTGCATCATCCTGCAAAAAGCAAGCTCCGCCGCCAGAAAATCACTGACGAGCCGGTCATCCCGCAGACTTGCGCCCTCCGCCTCAAGCTGCTCCACTTCGTCAAACAGCGTCTCGCCGTCCTCCGTATTTTGCAGCCGATATAAGTTTTTCCGGTACTCATCGATCCGCTGTTTCAACTCCGGGAACATCATCAGCCGGTCTCTTTCCTTGATATACTTCCGATACGTCTCTGACTCCTTTACGCAGCCGACAAAACGCTCCACTGCCTGCTCCATATCTTCCATGTCTTCTTCAGTCCTTTTCTAACAATCCACGTCCATGATGATCGGTAAGATCATCGGTCTGCGCTTTGTCTTTTTCCAGACAAAATCGCTTAAGCTGTCCTTGATCGTTGCCTTGATCTTGCCCCAATCCGTCACATTGCGGTCAAGACACCTCAGCACCTGCGCCGACACCAGCTCCCTTGCCTCCGCCATGAGCTCGTCAGATTCACGCACATACACAAACCCGCGCGAAACGATCTCCGGTCCCGATGCAAGCTGCCCCGAATCGGAATCCAGCGCCATCACGACAATGATGATACCGTCCTCCGCCAGATGCTGTCTGTCGCGCAGTACGACATTGCCGACGTCCCCGACGCCGAGCCCGTCCACGAGCACCTCGCCCACGGGCACCTTCCCCGTGACCGCCGCTTTTTCTTCGGAAAGCTCCAGCACGTCGCCCGATGAGATAATGAAAATGCGTTCCTTTGGTATGCCGAGTTCCCCCGCAATCTTCGCCTGCGCTTTTAAGTGCTTATATTCTCCATGCACCGGAATCGCATACTGCGGTCTTGTCAGCGTGTAGATCAGCTTGATCTCCTCCTGGCACGCGTGCCCCGACACATGCACATCCTGGAAGATCACGTCCGCCCCCTTCATCAACAACTCATTGATGACGTTCGTGACCGCCTTCTCATTACCCGGAATCGGATTGGACGAAAAAATGATCGTATCATTCGGCTTGATCGAGATTTTTCGGTGCGTGCTGTTCGCCATACGGCTTAATGCCGCCATGCTCTCTCCCTGAGAACCGGTCGTGATGATCACCGTCTGCTCGTCGGGGTAATTCTTAAGCTGTTCAATATCGATCAGCGTATTTTCCGGAATGTTGAGACATTCCAGCGCGGACGCCGTCTCTATGATATTCACCATACTGCGCCCCTCCACGACGACCTTGCGCCCGAAGCGGTAGGCGGAGTTGATGATCTGCTGCACACGGTCCACATTCGACGCGAACGTCGCAATGATGATCCGCGTATCCTTATGCTCCTGAAAGATCGTATCGATCGTCTTTCCGACCGTTCTCTCCGACAGCGTATAACCCGGACGCTCCGCGTTTGTGGAATCGCACATCAGCGCCAGCACGCCCTTTTTTCCGATCTCGGCAAATCTGCTTAGGTCGATCGCATCGCCGAACACCGGCGTGTAATCCACCTTAAAATCTCCTGTGTGGACGATCGTTCCGGCGGGCGAATAGATCGCGAGCGCCGCCGCATCCACGATACTGTGGTTTGTCTTGATATACTCCACACGGAACTGTCCCAAATTGATGGACTGTCCGAATTTCACGACCTTGCGCTTTGTCACCTTCATCAGTTCGTGCTCGCGCAGCTTATTCTCAATGATCCCCATGGTCAGCCGTGTCGCATACACCGGTACGTTGATCTCTTTTAACACATAGGGCAGCGCGCCGATATGATCCTCATGCCCGTGCGTGATGACAAACCCTTTCACCTTGTCAAGATGTTCCTTTAAGTACGTCACATCGGGGATGACCAGATCGATCCCCAGCATATCGTCTGCGGGAAAGCTCAATCCGCAGTCCACTACAATAATACTGTCTTCATATTCGAAGGCAGTAATGTTCATGCCGATTTCCTCCAGCCCTCCGAGCGGAATGATCCGCAGGCTGGAAGCCCGGCTTCCTTCTTTTTCCTTTCTTTTCAAAAAAATTTCCTCCACATTTCTGCTTACTCATTCCGGTCACAATTTTGTTTATTATAACCGGAAAACAACGTCTTTACTCATCCAGCATTCCCTCGAAAATACCTGCGACCGCCTCAAACTCCGCGTCGTCCTCCACAAACACATACACGCTCTCTTTGTCCGTGTCTTCGGAATCATCGCGCAGAATGACCGCCTCCGCATCCTCGTCTTTGCTGTCTGTCACAAGCAGATAGCTCTTGCCCGCTATCCGCGTCTGCTCTAACACATAAAATATCAGTTTTTCTCCATCCTCGCCCTCTAAAACGATCTGATCCTGTTCCATACTGATTTACTTCTCCTCCATGGCGCGCCGGTCAAGGTATCCCTGCAAAATAAGAACTGCCGCGATCATGTCCACATAGTCGCGCCGGTGCTCCCTGCGGATCCCCGCTTCCATCATCGCCTTATCCGCCGCCACCGTCGTGAGGCGTTCATCCCAATATGCCACGGGAAGCCCCGTGCGCCGCTCAAGCATCTCCCCGAACTCCCGCGTCTTTTCCACGCGGACGCCCTGCGTATCGTTCATATTCTTTGGCAGTCCGAGTACGATCTGTTCTACCCCATACTCTTCGATTAGTTCTTCGATCCGCGCGCATGTCCTGCGCAGCTGATTCTCTTTTTCCCTGCGAATGATCTCCCTGCCCTGCGCCGTGATGAGCAGCTCGTCGCTTAATGCCACCCCCACCGTCTTAGAACCGAAATCCAAGCCCATGATCCGCATACAAATCCCCACTTCTGCGCGGCAACAATTCCTGCGCGCCATCCGCTCACGGAGAAATCACGCTTTCCGTCCTTACCTCTCGTCCCATCCGTTAAAACGGATGTACTGCGTCAGCATCTCCTCCACCAGCTCGTCGCGCTCCACTTTCATGATCTTCGTTCTGGCGTTCTTATGGCTCGTGATATAAGTCGGATCTCCGGACATGATATATCCCACGATCTGGTTGACCGGATTATAGCCTTTTTCTGTCAGCGCCTCATACACCTCGCGAAGCACCTCCTGCACCTGGATCTCCGGTTCTGTCTCTACCTTAAAAAATTGTGTGTTCCCCAAATCCGCCATTCTGTCACTTCCTTTATCCGAGCCGGTCGATGCCTGTCCACACACCGACACCCCCACACGTACCATACTTTTATTATTTTACTCTACTTCCCCGAATTTTGCAATGAGACTTATTTTCTATAATAAAATAACCCGCAGGTCCCCGTCCGCCACCTGCTCTTTTCCGATCCCCCGCACGATCTGATTCGGCTCGGCGGCTCCCTCCGGCACGGCCGCAAGCACATAATCCTTCGTGTGCCCGACGAGATAACGCACGCCCCCGATCCTGCGGTGCTCCTCCGTGAGGATTTCCATCGGCTGTCCGATATACTGCGCGCGGTATGCATCGGAAAGCCGCCCGGCGACCGCGATCAGTTCCTCGCTCCTCTCCGCTTTCACGTTGTCGGGAACCTGATTCTCCATGAGGGCAGCCGGCGTCCCCGCCCGTTTGGAATATTTGAATACATGCATCTCATAAAAACCGATACGCTCCGCATACGCCTTCGTCGCGGCAAACTCCGCTTCGGTCTCGCCCGGAAAACCGACGATCACATCCGTTGTGACCGCCGCGTGCGCAAACGCCGAGCGCAGAATCTGAACGCTCTGCGCAAAACGCTCCGTATCATAATGCCGGTTCATCCTTTTTAGGACCGTATCGCATCCGCTCTGCAGGGATAAATGAAAATGCGGGCAAAGCTTATCGCATGCCGCCAGACGCCCGGCAAACGCTTCCGTCACGATCTGCGGTTCCAGGGAGCCGAGCCGGATCCGGCATACGCCCGGTATCGCGGCGAGCCGCTCGATCAGTTTCGCAAGAAATCCCGCCTTGGCGGCATCCCGGTAATCCGCGGAACGGACGCCGAGAAAATCCAATCCGTACGAGCTTAAATGAATCCCCGTAAGCACGAGTTCTTTGCAGCCCGCCTCCGCCAGAGCGCGCGCTTCCATAAGAACGCTCTCTATCTTCCTGCTCCTGACGCGCCCGCGCGCATACGGGATCGCGCAGTAAGTACAAAACTGATTACACCCGTCCTGAATCTTTAAGAACGCGCGCACATGTTCCTGCGGCTTTGTCAATACCAGTTCTTCATATTCGTCCGTGTGCGCAATGTCGATCACGGTATCGCGCGCCTCATGCTGCGCAAAATATTCCTCCAAAATGCGGACGATCTGTCCCTTGCGGTTATTCCCTATGATAATATCGGCGCCAAGGTCCTCCGGTTGAAGACCTGCGCGTCCGGCTTTCTGCTCCGCCCGGTTCTCCGCCTCATGCTGCACATAGCAGCCGACCGCGACAATCACGGCATCCGGGTTCTGCTTTCTGGCACGATGCAGCATTTGTCTGCTCTTTCGATCCGCAATATTTGTCACGGTACAGGTATTGATGATATAAATGTCCGCTTTTTGAACAAATGGCACAATCAAAAAGCCATTTTCTTGTAACATTTGCCGCATAACGTCCATTTCATAGGCGTTCACCTTGCAGCCGAGATTATGTAATGCTACACTTTTCATAGGAAACCCCGTTTTTTTTGTATTGTTTTATATATTGACTTTTCCTTTTTTTGCAATTAAGATGATTGTGTGGTTCAAAAGACCGCGCAACCAAATAATATAAGGAGGTAAGGTCAATGAAAACCGTAAAGATTTCTTTGAATTCCATTGACAAGGTAAAATCGTTTGTAAACGATATTACAAAATTCGATTATGATTTCGATTTAGTTTCCGGCAGATATGTTATCGACGCAAAGTCCATCATGGGTATTTTCAGCTTAGACTTATCCAAGCCGATCGACTTAAATATCCATGCGGAAGATAACATTGACGACGTTCTTGACGTCTTAAAGCCGTACATGATCTAATCGCAATGGAACACATATGCATGTGGTAAAAAAGCAGGGTGGACGCCTTGCTTTTTTTGCGTTCACGCCTCAACGTGAATGATTTCATCCGTCTCAAGCGCCGTCTGCACAAGCGCGTCGATCTTCTCTTTTAAGTTGGTCTCATGGTTCCGGATGACTTTGACATTCGGTTTCGTCACGGGATGCTTCGCCACAAAGATCGTACAGCAGTCCTCAAACGGCAGAATGGACGTCTCGTAGGTATTGATCTTTTCCGCGATGTCCACGATGTCGTTCTTGTCAAAACCGATGAGCGGGCGGTAGACCGGCATACTGCATACGTCGTCCGTGCAGGCAAGGCTCGCCATCGTCTGGGACGCCACCTGCCCGATGCTCTCCCCCGTCACCAGACCCAGACAGTTGTTTTTCCCCGCAAGCGTCTCGGCAATGCGCATCATATAGCGGCGCATGATGATCGTCAGCTCGTCGTGCGGACATTTTTCGTAAATGTAGAGCTGAATATCCGTAAAATTGATGACATGCAGATCGATCGGTCCCGTATAGCGCGAAATCAGCTTCGCCAGATCGACCACTTTCTGCTTGGCGCGCTCGGACGTATAGGGCGGCGCATGAAAATAAACCGCGTCGATATGCACGCCGCGTTTTGCGATCATGTAGCCCGCGACCGGCGAATCGATCCCGCCCGACAGTAAGAGCATTGCCTTTCCGTTTGTTCCGAGCGGAAGCCCGCCCGGTCCCGGTATCACCTCGGAATAAAGATAGATTTTCTCCCGAATCTCCACATTGAGCTGAATGTCGGGATGATGCACATCCACACGAAAATCGGGAAACGCCTCCAAAATTGCCGCACCCAGTTCCTCGTTCATCTGCGGTGAGAGCATCGGATAATTTTTTCTTGCGCGTCTGGCAAATACCTTAAACGTCTTATGCTTGTCCGCATATACGGTATCCATGTAAGAAAGTACGTCTCTGGTAAGCTGCTCAAAGCCCTGATCCTCCACATGGACGACCGGGCAGATGCCGGATACGCCGAACACGGTCTTTAAGTTGTCCACCGTCTCGTCATAATCAAAATCAGAGAGCGCATCGACATAAATACGCCCGTCCGCCTTATGCACATGAAAGCTGCCGTCACAGCGGCGCAGCGCATATTTGATGTCGCCGACCAGCGCATCCTCAAAAAGATAACGATTCTTTCCCTTAATGCCGATCTCCGCATACTTGATCAAAAAAGCTGAAAACATGATTTTTTCTCCTTTGAACCTGAATTGTGCATGGAACATGCAGCAATACCTGCGCCGACGCACCCGCCGGCGCAGGCCGGTGTTCCCCTTATCTTCTCGTGTAACGCCGCAGCTTCGGAATCTGTTCCTCCAGCACTGCGAGCGCATAATCGAGCTGCTCCTTTGTGGTCTCTAACGAAAAACTGAAACGCACGGTCGATTCCAGCAGCTCCCGCCCGATACCAACCGCCTGTAATGTCGCGGACGGCGTCGGCTTGCGGGCGGAGCAGGCGCTCCCCGCTGAAATACAGATCCCCTCGGCATCCAGACTGTGCAGCAGCACTTCGGCGCGGACTCCCTTCACTGACAGACTCACGATATGGGGCGCGCCTTCCCTGCCTCGCGGACCGTTTACGGTCACATCCGGTATGGCAAGCGCACGCTCCGTAAAATATTCTTTGTAATCATACAGGCGGTCCACATCCTCGTCCAGATGGGCAAAAATCTCCTCGACCGCCTTTCCGATGCCGGCGATCCCCGGTACATTCTCCGTCCCGGAACGCATGCCGCCCTGCTGCCCGCCTCCGAACAGGATCGGCTTGATCTTTGCTTTTTCGCTGACATAAAGAAAACCGATCCCTTTCGGCGCATGAATCTTATGCCCGCTCACCGACAGCAGGTCAATGCCTTCTTTTTTCGGATAAATATGACATTTCCCGTAACCCTGCACCGCGTCCACATGAAAGAGCGTCTGCGGGTTTTTCTGTTTGATGATCCTGCCCGCCTCCGCGATCGGCATGACGCTTCCGATCTCATTGTTCGTGTGCATGATGGAAACAAGGATGGTCTGCGGCGTGATCGCCGCCTCAAGGTCTTCGATACGGATGCATCCGCGCGCGTCAACGGGCAGATAGGTAACGCCGTAGCCAAGACTCTCTAAATAGCTCATTGTCTGTAAAACAGCGGGGTGCTCGATCTTCGTTGTAATCAGATGTCTGCCCCTGCGGTAATTCGCCATGGCAGCCCCGATGATCGCCAGATTATCCGCTTCCGTCCCTCCCGATGTAAAAAGGATCTCTTTCTCCTGTACTTTCAGACTTTTCGCGACCTGTTCTTTGGCATAGCGGATATACTGTTCCGCCTCCACGCCCTTTGTATGCAGGCTCGACGGATTTCCATAATCCACGCGCATGACATGATCTACGATTTCAGCAACGCTGTCAAAGCATCTTGTCGTCGCCGAATTATCAAAATAGCATTTCATTTTTATCTTCTCTCATTCCAATATATATTACTATATTCTAAGTCGTCTCCAAATGATACATGAGCCATGCCATGACCGTAAAGCCCGCCGTCTCCGTGCGCAGGATGCGCCTGCCCAATGTCACGGGCTCAATGCCCGCCGCCTTTGCCTCCTCGATCTCCGCCTCCGCGAAACCGCCTTCCGGTCCGATCATGACCGCGACCTGCGCGCCGGGACAGATGCTGCCAATCAGTTCCTTTGTGCGCCCCATGCCCTCCGCAAGCTCATAGGGAATCATTTTTACATCCGCCTGCGCCGCCATCTGCACCGCCTCCGCAAAGCGGACAACGGGCGCGACCTTCGGGACCACCGCGCGCCTGCTCTGCTTTGCCGCCGCCTCCGCGATCGCGTTCCAGCGCGCAAGCTTCGACGCTTCTTTTTTGGCGTCCAGTTTCACGACGCAGCGCGCCGCCGCCATGGGAATGATCTCGGACACGCCGAGCTCCACTGCTTTTTGAATGATAAGTTCCATTTTATCCGCTTTCGGCAGCGCCTGAAACAGCCGCACCCTGGCGGGCAGTTCCACGCCGTCCTCCTTGATAAAGCGGAGCACGCATTCCACACGATCTTTCGTAAACGCATGTATTTCACAGCGGTATTCCTTCCCGTCCGCGCCGTTGCTGACGGTAAGCTCCTCCCCCTGCTTCATCCGCAGCACGTTCCCGATATGGTTCACATCTTCTCCCGTGATCAGGACGCGCCGGTTCTCCACATCGATCTGTGACGGTTCTACAAAAAAATGATACATATTCCACCCCGTAGAAAATCTTCGCGAACGGTTTCTGCCGTGAGCGTCAGATTTACTTTTCACATTTTCTTCCGGTCACGCTCACCCATTCACCCTGATACGTTACTTCCACGATCTCTAAGCCCGCCGCAAGCATCGCGTCCTTTACGTCCTGTTCCTTGCCGTTCTCATTGATGATGCCCGACGTGATGTAATAACTGCCCGGCTTCATGTGCCGCACGATCACGGGCGTCAGCGGCACGAGCACGTCCGCCAGAATATTCGCCGTCACAAGATCATAGCACTCAAACCCGACCTGCTCCCGCAGTGTTTCATCGGTAATGAGATTTCCGATCAACAGTGCAAAGCGCCGCGCCTCGATTCCGTTCGCCGCAAGGTTTTCCGCAACCGCCTGCTCCGCACACGGATCAATATCCGTTCCGGTCACATGCCGCGCGCCGTACATCAGCGCAATGATGCCGAGAATGCCGCTTCCCGTTCCGACGTCCAACAGCGCCGTCTCTTTTGTCACATATTTTTTAATCTGCCGGATGCAGAGCTGCGTCGTCTCATGCATACCCGTGCCGAACGCCGTGCCGGGATCAATATGCAGAATCTTTTTTCCCGCGTCCTCAGGCGCAGCCGTCTCCCATGAAGGAATTACAAGCAGGTCGTCGATTGTAAATTGATGAAAATACTGTTTCCAGTTATTGATCCAGTCTATATCCTCCGTCTCGGACAGCGCGATCGTTCCCTCGCCCAGATCAAGAAACGCGCGCAGCCCGTCCATCTCCTGTTCGATGCGTGCGAGCAGCGCCTGTTTCGTCGTTTTTTCACCCGAAAGAAGGAGCATCCCCTCCTCGTCCGTCTCCACAAAAAACGTCACATACGCGATGCCGTCGTCCTCCACAGCATCGGGCAGAATGTCCACGAACATCCGCTCCTTATCCGACGCCGTAAGCGGCACCTTATCTTCGATCTGCGCGCCCTCCAAACCAATATCATAAAGCGTGCTGATGAGAATGTCTTCCGCCTCCGTCACCGTTTTGATTCTGAACGCCGTCCATTTCACTGCCGCATCCTCCCGCCTTCTTTTCCTGTCTCTTTCCGTTCTTGCTTACGCGCTTCCGTTATTTCCGCTTGCGCATTTCTGCTGTTCCGTTTGCGCGCTTCTGCTGTTCCGCTTGCGCGCTTCTGCTGTTCCGCTTGCGCATTTCCGCTGTTCTGTTACAGTATATATGGATTCCTCAGAAAAAACAAGGGGCGCGAACCCGAATTGTTCACGCCCCTGATTTCTTCTTTTTCTTTGTCTCTTTCCGCCTTAGAAAAATTTCTTTTTCTTCTTTGTCTCTTTCTGCGGTTCTGCGCCCGCCTTCGCTCCCGTTACGCGTCCGACTTCATTTAAGCTGTCGCCGGTGAGGGAATCAAATTCCGTCAGCAGTTCGCGCGCTTTCGCGGACAGCTTATCCGGCACCTGTACCACAAAGGTGACATAGTGGTTGCCGCGCTGCTCCTTATTATGGACGTTCGGCACGCCCTTGCGTTTTAAGGCAACGCGGGTATCTGTCTGTGTGCCCGGCTTGATCGTATAGGCAATCCTGCTGTCAAGCGTATCGACAAGCACCTCGCCGCCAAGTGCGGCGACTGCAAAAGAGATCGGTACGGTCGAATAAATATCCATGCCGTCGCGCTGAAAGATCGGATGACGCATCACCTGACATTCCACAAGCACATCCCCGCGCGGTCCGCCGTTCGTTCCCGGCTCGCCCATATCGGAAATCCGGAATGCCTGCCCGTTATCAATCCCCGCCGGAATGATCGCCATGATCTTCTTTCGTGTCGCGTGATAGCCCGAACCATGGCAGTCAGGACATTTGTCTTTGATGACTTTTCCCGTTCCGTTACAATCGGGACAGGTCTGCACATTTCTGACCGTTCCAAAAAAGCTGTTCTGCGTGTAAACGATCTGACCGGAGCCCTTACATTTCTCACAGGTAACAGGACCGCTTCCCGGCTTTGCGCCGCTTCCGTGACAGGTCTTACACTCGTCCTTATAGGGGATCTCAATCTCTTTTTCCGCGCCGAACACCGCTTCCACAAAGGTAATGCGGATACTCGTTCGCACATTGCGCCCGCGCATCGGTCCGTTGCCCGACCTTCCGGAACGTCTTCCTCCGCCGCCGAACAGATCGCCGAAAATATCACCGAAAATATCGCCAAAATCAGCGCCGCTGAAATCAAAGCCGCCGAAGCCGCCTCCGCCTGCGCCGCCTTCAAACGCCGCGTGTCCGAACTGATCGTACTGCCTGCGTTTTTCCGGATCGCTCAAAACCGCATAAGCCTCGGATGCTTCCTTAAACTTTTTCTCCGCCTCTTTGTCACCCGGATTCATATCGGGATGATACTTTTTGGCAAGTACGCGATATGCTTTTTTGATCTCTGCTTCATCGGCATTTTTGCCGACTCCAAGCACCTCGTAATAATCCCGTTTCTGCTCTGCCATATGTGTTATACCTCGCGGTAATCTCCGTCAACAACATCATCATCCGCCTGCTCCGGCGCCGGTCCTGCCTCTGCGCCTGCGCCCATGCCGCCCATATCGGGTCCTCCCTGCGCGCCGCCTGCCTGCTGCATGTTCTCGTACATCTTCGTGAACAGGTTCTGAGCGTTGTTCATCAGCTTCTCTTTCGCCGCCTTCATCTCCGTTATCTGATCCTCGGTCATTTCGTTATCCTTGGTCTTTTCCAGAAGATCCTTGAGTGCCTGTAAGTCGCTCTCAAGCGCAGCCTTCTCGTCCGCGCTGATCTTGTCGCCGACCTCGCCCAACGCTTTCTCGGTCTGGAATACGAAGGAATCTGCATCGTTTCTCGTATCGATCGCGTCCTTGCGCTTCTTATCCTGCGCTTCGTACTCCGCCGCTTCCTTGACCGCCTTATCAATATCCTCATCGGACATGTTCGAGCCTGCCGTGATCGTGATATGCTGCTCTTTGCCTGTTCCTAAATCCTTTGCGGATACATTGACGATACCGTTCGCATCAATATCGAACGTCACCTCGATCTGCGGCATACCGCGTCTTGCAGGCGGGATTCCGTCTAAGCGGAACTGGCCTAAGGACTTGTTATCTTTTGCGAACTGTCTCTCGCCCTGTACGACATTGATGTCAACCGCCGTCTGGTTATCCGCCGCCGTGGAGAAGATCTGGCTCT
>JAMPHA010000001.1:835141-902161 GCA_023663615.1 Clostridium sp.
TCATGTTCTTAACGTAGTCAGCATGTCCCGGGCAGTCAACGTGTGCGTAATGTCTCTTCTCTGTCTCGTACTCAACGTGTGCGGTGGAAATCGTGATACCACGCTCTCTCTCTTCGGGAGCCTTATCAATATTCTCGAAATCCGTTGCCACGTTACCCGCTACTCTCTCAGCGAGTACTTTGGTAATTGCCGCTGTAAGAGTGGTCTTACCATGGTCTACGTGACCGATGGTACCAATATTACAATGGGGTTTGGTTCTTTCAAATTTAGCTTTAGCCATTTCTAAAGTCCTCCTTAAAAAATTGGTTGTTCACGTTTCTTGGTTGTTTTACTCACTATCTATGATTATATTAAATAACCCTTAGATTTTCAAGCATTATTTTGCCTTATCTGCTAAGACCTTTTCCTGAACGTTCTTCGGTACCTGCTCATATTTCTCAAAGAACATGGAGTAGTTGCCGCGTCCCTGTGTCTTAGAGCGAAGGTCCGTGGAATATCCGAACATTTCTGCAAGCGGTACATATGCTTTTACCATCTTACCGCCGCCAATGTCGTCCATTCCCTCGATGCGTCCGCGTCTTGCGTTAATATCGCCGATGACGTCACCCATATACTCCTCCGGCATCGTGACCTCGACCTTCATGATCGGCTCAAGAAGTACCGGATTTGCTTTTTTCATTGCTTCCTTGAATGCCATGGATCCCGCAATGTGGAATGCCATTTCGGACGAATCGACCTCATGGTAGGAACCGTCGTAAACGTTCGCGGAAACGCCGAGTACCGGGAAGCCTCCGAGCACGCCTGCCTGTGCAGCTTCCTCAATACCTTCCCCAATCGCGGGAATGTACTCTTTCGGAATCGCACCGCCGACTACGGAAGACTCATACTTAAAGGTCTCCTCGCCGTTCGGATCCATCGGCTCGAATTTCACCTTACAATGTCCGTACTGACCGCGTCCGCCGGACTGCTTTGCATACTTATATTCCTGATCGACAGGCTTTGTAAAGGTCTCCTTATACGCAACCTGAGGTGCGCCGACGTTTGCCTCTACCTTAAATTCACGAAGCAGACGGTCTACGATGATCTCCAGATGGAGCTCGCCCATACCTGCGATAATCGTCTGTCCCGTCTCGGAATCCGTATGCGCACGGAAGGTCGGATCTTCTTCGGCAAGCTTTGCAAGCGCCTCACCCATTTTACCCTGCGCATCCTTAGTCTTCGGCTCGATCGCAAGCTCGATAACAGGCTCAGGGAACTCCATGGACTCAAGGATAACCGGATGCTGCTCATCACAGATCGTATCGCCGGTCGTCGTAAACTTAAAGCCTACAGCCGCGGCAATGTCACCGGAATAAACCTTATCCAATTCCTGTCTCTTATTCGCATGCATCTGCAAAATACGTCCGACACGTTCTTTTTTATCCTTTGTAGCATTCAAAACATAAGATCCTGCGTTCAGCGTACCGGAATACACACGGAAGAACGCCAGCTTTCCGACGAACGGATCCGCCATGATCTTAAATGCAAGCGCGGAGAACGGCTCCTCATCGGAGGAGTGTCTCTCAACTTCGTTGCCCTCCAGATCGACGCCCTTAATATCCGGAATATCCGTCGGCGCTGGCATGAATTCCAGAATCGCATCCAAAAGCTTCTGAACACCCTTGTTGCGGTATGCGGAACCGCAGCAGACCGGGATCGCCGTACACTCGCAGGTACCCTTTCTCAGAGCCGCCTTTAATGCAGCGACATCCGGCTCATTGCCTTCCAGATACTCCATCATCAGATCGTCGTCTAATTCACAGATTTTTTCAATTAACTCTGTGTGATATAATTCAGCATCATCCTTCATGTCGTCCGGGATGTCAACGATCGAAATGTTGTCGCCCTTCTCGTCATTGTAGATGTATGCTTTCATCTCGAATAAGTCGATGATTCCCTTAAACTCATCTTCTTTTCCGATCGGGAGCTGTAAGATGATCGGGTTCTTCCCAAGTCTTGTCTTAATCTGCTCCACAGCGCCATAGAAATTGGCGCCCAAAATGTCCATCTTATTGATGAATGCCATTCTCGGTACGTTGTAGGTATCTGCCTGACGCCATACGTTCTCCGACTGGGGCTCAACACCGCCCTTTGCACAGAAAACACCGACAGCGCCGTCCAGTACACGGAGCGAACGCTCAACCTCAACCGTAAAGTCAACGTGTCCCGGCGTATCAATGATATTGATACGGTGCTCCAGTGCGCCTTCCTTCGGCTTGCAGTTCTCCTCCAATGTCCAATGGCATGTCGTCGCGGCTGATGTAATGGTAATACCTCTCTCCTGCTCCTGCTCCATCCAGTCCATCGTCGCAGTACCTTCGTGAGTATCACCAATCTTATAGTTGACACCGGTGTAGTATAAGATACGCTCTGTCAGCGTTGTCTTACCTGCATCAATGTGCGCCATAATACCGATATTTCTGGTTCTCTCAAGTGGATATTCTCTTCCAGCCACAGGTTTTTCCTCCTATTGTTATTACACAAAAAAACAACTCATACGCGAAAGCCGAGGCTTCGCGGCTATCCATTTCCTTCGAAAGAATTCGCCGCAGGCGGATTCTTTGAAAGAGTTTCCGCAGGAAACTCTTTTTTAGAAACGGTAGTGCGCGAAAGCCTTGTTTGCCTCCGCCATCTTGTGCATATCTTCTTTTCTCTTCACGGCTGCGCCCGTATTGTTTGCAGCGTCAAGAATCTCGTTTGCCAGTCTCTCCTCCATGGTCTTCTCGCCTCTCTTGCGTGAAAACATGGTCAGCCAACGCAGTGCCAAAGCCTGACGTCTTTCCGGTCTTACTTCGATCGGCACCTGATAGGTCGCGCCGCCGATACGTCTTGCTTTTACTTCCAGCATGGGCATGATGTTGTTCATTGCCTCCTCAAATACGTCGAGCGCCGGTTTGCCGGATTTCTCCTCCACCCTGCCGAATGCGCCGTATACGATCTTCTGGGCAACACCCTTCTTGCCGTCAAGCATGATGTTGTTGATCAGCTTCGTAACCACCTTGTTGTTGTATAAAGGATCGGCTAATACGTCTCTTTTTTGAATATGTCCTTTACGTGGCACGTTTCTTCCCTCCTTATTATCATCAATAATTCATCGGTACTCACAAGTTCTAAATGCCGCGTTTCTAAAACGCCTGCACCCCTAATGTGTTCGTGCGGTATTTCTGTATCTTCGCATAGAAAGCATGTAACGAATCGTCTGTTCGCCGAATGTTTCCATTCGCGGTGATTGCTCACTCCAGAATCCCAACACTAATTAGTCTCTAAACTGCGGTACAAATGGCTCCTATTTTCCTGCCTTCGGTCTCTTAGCGCCGTATTTGGAACGAGCCTGCTTTCTGTTCGCGACACCTGCGGTATCTAACGTACCTCTGATGATGTGGTATCTCGTACCGGGCAAGTCCTTAACACGACCGCCGCGGATCAGAACAACGGAGTGTTCCTGCAGGTTATGTCCTTCACCCGGAATGTAGGATGTTACCTCGATCCCGTTGGAAAGACGTACTCTGGCGATCTTTCTAAGAGCGGAGTTAGGTTTCTTAGGCGTAGCAGTCTTGACTGCGGTGCAGACACCACGCTTCTGCGGAGAAGCGGTATTGATGGATTTCTTTCTCAAAGAGTTATAACCCTTTAACAAAGCAGGCGCGGTCGCCTTCTTCTCGGATGTCTGACGTCCTTTTCTTACTAACTGGTTAAATGTTGGCATTCTGTTTCACCTCCTATGATATAGACTTTTTCTGCATGCAAAAAAGAAATGCATCCTTACGCACGCTAGATTATTATACTTGCCATATTTTTCATTGTCAATACACTCTTTGCTCTTTTTATGCAAATTCTTGCCCAAATTCTCGCATTTCTACGACTTCCCTGCTTTCCTAAAAGGATATGCCTCCTCTTTTTTCCCGTTTTATGATATAATGAGCGCAAGTGAGAAGAATGCACTTGTGCATTCGGCGAACGGCGAATGTCGATCATGAATCGCAGATTCATCCTATAATCCAACTATCAAAAAACACGGAACACTATAAATGCAAAGAAGGAGATACGTCGATGTTTATAAAAGTCCCTGCCCGTCCCGATCGCTTTTCACGCAAACTCCTCATTTCCATCCTGTTTCTTTTGGCGGCAGGCACCGTCTGCATCTGCCTGCTTGTGCGCGCACGTATCATAAACCGCAATGACCGCCGGCTCGCGCAGTCCATGCGGGTATGTGAAGAATTTTCTGAAGTCTTTACCGCTTCCGGCGGAGAGATGGACGCGCTGACAGACGCCTATCCGTTTCTCTGGCGTGATCACCGTTCCATTTCCATTTGTCTCTTGCAGGATCTGGCATCCTATTACCGGCTTGAAGATGCCACAGTCAGCCGCCGTGTCGTCCTGTCATCTTCCTTCTCCGCCGTACCGGAAGCGGAGTCCGACGGCACGGACGGCTTTCACGACGCTTCCGAATCTGCGCCGCAATCGGACGCACAATCGGATGTCAACGGCACAGACAGCTTTCACGCCTCCCCCGAATCCGCGCCGCAAAACATCCCGCAATCAGACAGCGACAGCGCAGACAACCTCCCCTATCCGGGCTATGCCTTGGAGTCCATGCTGACATACACCGTGCAGGATCTGCTGATGTTCTTTGATAAAGACTGGCAGCCCTGCATGACCCCGCAGTCCTGCGAATATGTTTTATGCGTGATGCTCTTTGAGGAACCGCGATCGGCCGGCGTGCAGAAGAATGCCACATTCGGCATATGGAAATATGATACAATGAAAAAAATCGAGGTCGCCGAGCTGCCAGCGCTCACCGGAATGGTGCAGGACGACTATTTCGATCAGTTTTCCAAGCTTTCCGCAGACGACGCGCTCTATCTGCTGGATACCGAAGTCTATGTTCCCTAAACCAGATTTCTCCAAAATTTAAGTGTCAAAAGCCCTGCTCATAAACGTCACCCGGCAGATTTCTTTTGCGCAATCTGCCAACACCGATTTCATTGCAAGGCTTTTGGCACCCAAATCTTTATAGAAAGAACATGCTGGAAGCATCCCTTCCCGCATGTTCTTTCTCTTCTTACTTATTGCAGATACCTCTGATCTCCTTACTCTGCATTGTCCGCAGCATCCAATACCAGATCGTCTGCCGCTTCCTCCGCAAACTCATCATCCGCTTCTAATTCCTCATCGGCGAAATCGTCAGCCAGAGATACTTCTTCCTCATCATCAAGCATCTCGTCCTCAGGGCGCACCTCGTCGGTATCCTCCTCCGCCGCCCGGTCATTATACGGGATAAAAGGCTCATCATTACTGTCCGCAAAGGAAAATTCCTGCTCCATCATTCGTTGTTTATAAGCAAACTTCGCATCGGTCGAGAGCTTCACATCACGATAACGTTTCATACCGGTTCCGGCAGGGATCAGCTTACCAAGGATCACGTTCTCCTTTAATCCGATCAGCGGATCGACCTTGCCCTTGATCGCGGCTTCCGTCAGCACCTTCGTCGTCTCCTGGAAGGATGCCGCCGACAGGAAGGAATTCGTCGCAAGCGCCGCTTTCGTAATACCGAGGATCACCTGCTTACCCTCGGAGGGTTCTTTTCCCTCCGCAATATATTTCGCGTTGATGTCCTCATATTCAAGCACATCGACAAGCGTTCCCGGAAGGAAATCCGTATCGCCGTTGTTTTCAATGCGGATCTTCTTTAACATCTGACGCACAATGACCTCAATATGCTTATCCGCAATATCCACGCCCTGCAAGCGGTACACACGCTGTACCTCGCGGAGCAGATAATCCTGCACGGCACGCACACCCTTGATCTTTAACAGATCATGCGGGTTGACGGAGCCCTCTGTCAGCTCATCGCCCGCCTCGATCGTTGCGCCGTCCACGATCTTGATACGGGAACCGTACGGGATCAGGTAGGTCTTTGCCTCGCCAAGCTCCTTGTTTTCGATCGTGATCTCACGTTTTTTCTTTGTATCCTTTACCGTCGCAACACCCGCGATCTCGGAAATGACCGCAAGTCCCTTCGGCTTTCTTGCCTCAAAAAGCTCCTCGACACGAGGAAGACCCTGCGTAATATCGCCGCCGGCAACGCCGCCCGTGTGGAACGTTCTCATCGTCAGCTGCGTACCCGGTTCACCGATGGACTGCGCCGCAATGATGCCGACGGTCTCGCCAACCTGTACCGCCTCGCCGGTCGCCATGTTCGCGCCGTAGCACTTCGCGCAGATACCGGTATGGGAACGACAGGTCAGGATCGTACGAATCTTCACGCTCTCGACCGGCTCGCCTTTCTCATCGACACCGACACTGAGAATCTTCGACGCACGGCTCGGCGTGATCATGTGATTTTTCTTTACGATGACATTGCCGTCCTTATCACAGATCTCCTCGCAGCTGTATCTGCCCGTGATACGATCCTTTAAGCCCTCGATTACTTCTTTTCCGTCCATAAACGCCTTGACCGTCATGCCGGGGATCTCATCCAAGCCCTCGCAGCAGTCCGTCTCGCGGATGATCAGCTCCTGACATACATCGACCATTCGTCTTGTCAGATAACCGGAATCCGCCGTACGCAGCGCCGTATCGGAAAGACCCTTTCTTGCGCCGTGTGCCGACATAAAGTATTCCAGTACGTCAAGACCCTCACGGAAATTGGACTTGATCGGCAGCTCGATCGTCTTACCCGTCGTATCCGCCATCAGTCCACGCATACCGGCAAGCTGTTTGATCTGCTGATTGGAACCACGCGCGCCGGAATCCGCCATCATGAAGATGTTATTGTACTGATCGAGTCCCTTTAACAGAACATCCGTCAGCTCCTTATCGGTCTCCGTCCAAGTCTCAACAACCGCTTTATAACGCTCCTCATCCGTGATGAGTCCGCGCTTATAGTTTCTCGTGATCTTATCCACCATCTCCTGCGCCGCCGCAAGCATTTCCGGCTTCTTTGCAGGCACGGTCATATCGGAGATCGACACCGTCATAGCCGCTTTTGTCGAATACTTATATCCGGTTGCCTTAATGTCATCCAGCACCTCTGCGGTCTTGAATGTACCGTGGGTATTGATGACTCTCTCCAAAATCTGCTTTAACTGCTTTTTTGCCACAAGGAAATCCACTTCCGGCTTTAAGAAGTTCGCCGGATCGCTTCTGTCCACATAGCCTAAATCCTGCGGCAGGATCTCATTGAAGATCAGACGTCCAAGCGTGGACTCTACGAGCCCTGTGATCGTCTCGCCGGCGTCGTTCACCTTGCTGACTCTGACCGTAATACGCGAATGCAGCGTGATATAACGGTTCTCATACGCCATGATCGCTTCGCTCAGGTTGCGGAAGAACTTGCCCTCTCCCTCCGCGCCCGGACGTTCCTGTGTCAGATAGTAAATACCCAGTACCATATCCTGAGAAGGAACGGCAACGGGACCGCCGTCCGACGGCTTTAAAAGGTTGTTCGGGGACAGGAGCAGGAACCGGCACTCCGCCTGTGCTTCCTGCGACAGCGGAAGATGTACCGCCATCTGGTCTCCGTCAAAGTCCGCGTTGAACGCCGTACATACGAGCGGATGCAGCTTGATCGCCTTTCCTTCTACAAGGATCGGCTCAAACGCCTGAATACCCAGTCTGTGCAGGGTAGGCGCACGGTTTAACATGACGGGGTGCTCCGTGATGACCTCCTCAAGCACATCCCATACCTGATTATCCCAACGCTCCACGAGCTTCTTGGCATTCTTGATATTCTGAGAGATACCGCGCGCGACAAGCTCCTTCATCACGAACGGCTTGAACAGTTCGATCGCCATCTCCTTCGGCAGTCCGCACTGGTAAATCTTTAACTCCGGACCTACCACGATAACGGAACGTCCCGAATAATCGACACGCTTTCCTAAAAGATTCTGACGGAACCGTCCCGATTTACCCTTTAACATGTCGGACAGGGACTTTAACGCCCGGTTGCCCGGTCCGGTCACGGGACGTCCGCGCCTGCCGTTGTCGATCAACGCGTCCACCGCCTCCTGAAGCATTCTCTTTTCATTGCGCACAATAATATCCGGCGCGCCCAGATCCAACAGCCGCTTTAAACGGTTGTTTCTGTTGATGATCCTGCGGTATAAGTCATTTAAGTCGCTCGTCGCAAAACGGCCGCCGTCAAGCTGTACCATCGGGCGCAGATCGGGCGGAATGACCGGGATCGCATCCATGATCATCCACTCCGGCTTATTCTCGGACTCACGGAACGCCTCAACGACCTCCAGGCGCTTGATGATACGCGCGCGCTTCTGTCCGCTGGACTCCCGAAGCCCCGCTTTCAATTCTTCCGCCTCTTTCTCTAAGTCGATCGCCTGTAATAACTCCTTGATCGCCTCAGCGCCCATTCCGACACGGAACTTTCTGTCGCCGAACGCCTCGCGCGCGTCCTGATACTCTTTCTCGGTCAAAATCTGCTTATACTCTAAATTGGACTGCCCCTTATCTAACACGATATAGGATGCAAAATAAAGTACTTTCTCCAGCACACGGGGGGACAGATCCAGAATCAGTCCCATCCGGCTCGGAATTCCCTTAAAATACCAGATATGGGACACGGGCGCAGCGAGCTCGATATGCCCCATGCGCTCTCTGCGGACGCTCGATTTGGTCACTTCCACACCGCATCGGTCGCAGACAACGCCCTTATAACGGATTTTCTTATATTTACCGCAATGGCACTCCCAATCCTTGTTCGGTCCAAAAATACGCTCACAGAACAGACCGTCTTTTTCGGGCTTTAAGGTTCTGTAATTGATCGTCTCCGGCTTTGTGACCTCGCCTCTCGACCATTCTCTGATTTTTTCAGGTGAAGCCAGACCGATCTTGATCGCATCAAAGGTCATCGGCTCGTATCCTTCATTTCTTGTCTCTGACATTATGGCACTCCTTCCATCCTTTTCATCAAAAACAGCGTTTTATTCTTCGTCAGAACCCTCATAGACGGCTTCGTATTCTTCCTCTGTCTCCACTTCGTCCTCATAGTCGTCCGTCTCATCTTCCGCGCTTACAAACTCACCGCTTTGTGCATCGATCTCCTGCTTTTGGAAGCCCATGGAACCGAGCGACTCATCCTCATAGCGGTTAAATCTGCGGGAATCCCCCTCAAGCACATCTCTGAAATCCGTCTCGCCGTAGTCGATGGACTCCATGATCTTTACTTCGGAAGCATCGTCGCGAAGCACTTTAACGTCTAAGCCGAGCGACTGTAATTCCTTTAATAATACCTTGAACGATTCCGGAATACCCGGCTCCGGGATATTGTCGCCCTTGATGATCGCCTCATAGGTCTTGACACGTCCGACCACATCATCCGACTTCACGGTCAGAATCTCCTGCAGGGTATAGGATGCGCCGTATGCCTCAAGCGCCCATACCTCCATCTCTCCGAAACGCTGTCCGCCGAACTGCGCTTTACCGCCGAGCGGCTGCTGCGTTACCAAAGAGTACGGTCCGGTCGAACGCGCGTGAATCTTATCGTCAACCAGATGGTGGAGTTTTAAGTAATGCATGTGTCCGATCGTAACAGGACCGTCAAAATATTCTCCCGTCCTGCCGTCGCGCAGCCTTACCTTGCCGTCCCTTGAGATCGGCACGCCCTTCCATACCTCTCTGTGATCCCTGTTGTCAGACAGATACTGCATCACTTCGGGCAGCAGTTCGTCCTTATGCTTCTTTTCGAACTCTTCCCAGCTTAAATTGACGTAATCATTCGCCAGGTCGAGCGTATCCATAATATCGTCCTCTTTTGCGCCGTCAAACACGGGCGTTGCGATATTAAAGCCGAGCGCCTTTGCCGCAAGGGACAGATGGATCTCCAATACCTGTCCGATATTCATACGCGAAGGCACGCCCAACGGATTTAATACAATGTCGAGCGGACGTCCGTTCGGCAGATACGGCATATCCTCAACCGGAAGCACACGGGAAACAACACCCTTGTTACCGTGACGTCCCGCCATCTTGTCGCCGACGGAAATCTTTCTCTTCTGCGCGATATAAATGCGGACTGCCTGATTCACGCCCGGAGAAAGCTCATCGCCGTTCTCGCGGGTAAATACCTTGGCATCCACTACAATTCCATATTCGCCGTGAGGTACCTTTAAGGAAGTATCCCTGACCTCTCTCGCCTTCTCACCGAAAATCGCGCGCAGCAGTCTTTCCTCTGCGGTCAGCTCTGTCTCGCCCTTCGGCGTTACCTTGCCGACCAGAATGTCTCCTGCACGGACCTCCGCGCCGACGCGGATGATACCGCGGTCGTCCAAATCCTTCAAGGCATCGTCGCCGACGCCCGGCACGTCGCGGGTGATCTCCTCCGGTCCTAATTTGGTATCGCGCGCTTCCGCCTCATATTCCTCAATGTGGACGGAAGTATAAATGTCATCCTGCACGAGCCGCTCGCTGAGCAGCACGGCATCCTCGTAATTGTAGCCTTCCCACGTCATAAAACCGATCAGCGGATTCTTGCCGAGCGCAAGCTCGCCGCCCGACGTGGAGGGACCGTCCGCGATCACCTCGCCCGCAGCGACGCGGTCTCCCTTAAAGACGATCGGCTTCTGATTATAGCAGTTGCTCTGATTACTTCTGACAAATTTGGTCAGATGGAATTCTTCTTTTTCCCCGTCGTCATAGGTCACGCGGATCATACGGGACGATACATAGTCCACCGTTCCGTTTTTGCGCGCCACAACACAGACGCCGGAATCAACCGCCGCTTTCGGTTCCATGCCCGTGCCGACAACAGGCGCTTCCGTCATTAAAAGCGGCACTGCCTGTCTCTGCATGTTGGAACCCATCAGCGCACGGTTCGCGTCGTCATTCTGTAAAAAAGGAATGAGCGCCGTCGCAACGGAAAAGATCATACGCGGCGACACGTCCATGTAATCAAACATGGTCTTGCTGTACTCCTGCGTCTCATCCATATAACGTCCGGAAACCATATTGCGGAGGAAATGTCCTTCCGCATCCAGCGGTTCGGATGCCTGCGCAACATGATAGTTATCCTCCTCATCCGCCGTCATATAAATGACTTCATCCGTAACGCGCGGATTTTCCGGATCGCTCTTGTCAATCTTACGGTACGGCGCTTCCACAAAACCGTACTCATTGATCCTCGCATAGGAAGCGAGGGAGTTGATCAGACCGATATTCGGTCCTTCAGGCGTCTCGATCGGGCACATTCTTCCATAATGGGAATAATGCACGTCGCGCACCTCGAATCCCGCGCGGTCACGGGACAGACCGCCCGGTCCCAATGCGGAGAGACGTCTCTTATGCGTCAGCTCTCCGAGCGGATTATTCTGATCCATGAACTGTGAAAGCTGGGAGGAACCGAAAAATTCCTTTACGGCAGCCTGCACAGGCTTGATATTGATCAGGCTCTGCGGCGAAATATCGTCGGTGTCATGCGTCGTCATCCTTTCGCGCACGACTCTCTCCAGACGGGAAAGACCAATGCGGTACTGATTCTGCAGCAGCTCGCCGACCGCACGGATACGCCGGTTGCCCAGATGGTCAATATCGTCCTTCGTGCCGATGCCGAACTCCAGATGCATATTGTAGTTGATGGACGCGATAATGTCCTCCTTGGTGATATGCTTCGGAACAAGCTCGTGCACGTTCTTTTTGATCGCCTCAAAAAGCTCCTCCGGCTTCTCTCCGTATTCATCCAAAAGCTGCCTTAATACAGGGTAATAAACCTTCTCACGGATACCGAGTTCCGTCGGCTTGCAATCCACAAAATGAGCCAGATCGACCATCATATTAGACAGGATCTTCTCGTTTTTCTCCTCGGTCTGGATCCATACGGCAGGGACAGCCGCGTTCTGGATTTCGTCCGCTAACTCCGCCGTCACCTTGGTTCCTTTTTCCGCGATCACTTCGCCCGTGATCGGATCGACTGCATCCTCTGCAAGGATCTGATGGCGGATGCGGTTGCGGAACGCCAGCTTTTTATTGAATTTATATCTTCCTACCTTTGCAAGGTCATATCTTCTCGGATCAAAGAACATCGCATGGATCAGGCTCTCCGCGCTGTCCACGCTGAGCGGCTCGCCCGGACGGATCTTTTTATATAACTCTAAGAGACCCTCCTGATAATTCTCAGCAGTGTCCTTGGTAAAGCTTGCCTCTATTTTGGGCTCGTCGCCGAACAGTTCGCGAATCTCCTCGTTCGTACCGATGCCGAGCGCACGCAGAAGAACGGTGATCGGCACCTTGCGCGTACGGTCCACACGCACATAAAACACGTCGTTGGAATCCGTCTCATACTCAAGCCATGCGCCGCGGTTCGGGATGACCTGACAGGAAAAGAGCTGCTTTCCGATCTTGTCATGCTCTACGGAATAATAAATGCCGGGGGAACGTACAAGCTGGCTGACGATAACACGCTCTGCGCCGTTGATGATGAACGTGCCGGTTTCCGTCATCAAAGGAAGATCGCCCATAAAAATCTCATGTTCGCTGATCTCCTCTTTCTCTTTATTGTAAAGACGCACTTTTACCTTGAGAGGCGCCGCATAATTGGCATCGCGCTCCTTACATTTCTCAATAGAATATTTTACATCGTCCTCGCAGAGCTCAAAGTCCACAAACTCAAGGCTCAAATGCCCGCTGTAGTCCTCGATCGGAGAGATGTCGTCAAACGCCTCTTTTAAGCCTTCCTCCAAAAACCATTTGTAGGAATCTTTCTGCACCTCGATGAGGTTCGGCATTTCCAATACCTCTTTTTGCCTTTGATAACTCATACGCATGCCTCTGCCGGAGGCAATCGGACGTATTCTGTTCTTTTCCATTGACAATTCACCCCGTTCTTCCATAAAATCGCCTATCACACCACAATAGCGCATCATCCAGTTTAACACAAGTCAAGTTCCGAGTCAACTCATAATTTTTATTTTAGAAAAAAAGAAATCGCCCTGCCCTCTCCACCTGTGTGAAAAGAGCACGGCGTATTTTCTTTTTGAATGCATCGCGCATACAGGAACCTGTCTCCTGCAATCGTTCCGATTACTTTAAGGTAACCTTTGCGCCCTCAGCTTCCAGCTTCGTCTTAATGTCCTCAGCCTCTTCCTTGGTAGCAGCCTCCTTTAACGTCTTCGGAGCGGAATCTACCAGATCCTTTGCTTCCTTTAAGCCAAGGCCTGTTGCCTCACGGACAACCTTGATGACCTTAACCTTGTTCGGGCCAACCTCTGTCAGCTCAACGTCAAACTCGGTCTTCTCCTCAGCTGCCTCCGCCGCTGCGCCCGCGCCTGCTGCCGCAACGACAACGCCTGCCGCTGCAGATACGCCGAATTCCTCCTCACAAGCCTTTACCAGATCGTTTAACTCTAATACGGTCAGCTCTTTGATCGCATCAATGAATTCCTGAGTTGTCAACTTTGCCATTTCTTTTTCCTCCTTATATTCTTTATCAAACGTTTTTGTTTCCGATACCGGTTATTACTCCGCTGCATCCTCTGCCGGTGCTGCTTCCGTCTCTGCTGCCGGCGCTTCCTCTGCCGCCGGTGTTTCTGCCGCAGGCGCTTCCGCCTCTGCCGCAGGTGCTTCTGCTGCCGGCGCCTCTGCCTCTGCGGACGCTTCCGCTGCAGGCGCTTCGCAGTTCGCCGCTCCGCCCTTCTCCGCGATCTGGTTTAATACGCGTGCGAGGTTGGAGATCGGGGACTTCATGCTGCCAAGCAGTCTGGAAAGCAGTTCTTCCCTTGAGGGAATATCTGCGATCTGTCCGATGCCTTTCGCATCATACACAACGCCGTCAACGACTCCGCCCTTGATCTCAAGCTTGGGCGCCGTCTTCGCGAATTTACTTAAGATTCTTGCCGGTGCAGTCGCATCATCCTCGGATACCGCCATTGCACTCGGTCCTTCGAGATACTTGGTCAGTTCCTCAAAGTCTGTTCCCTTGAACGCGAAATTCATCATCGTGTTCTTGTAAACCTTGTAGCTGACGCCCGCTTCGCGAAGCTGCTTGCGGAGTCTGGTATCCTCTTCCACTGTCAGACCGCGGTGGTCTACCAAAACGACTGCCTGCGCGCCCTTAAGCTTCTGGGATATTTCTTCCACTACCGGTTTCTTCAGTTCAACCTTTGCCATGTTCTTACCTCCTTATAGATTTGTATAGCTTTCGCCGAATCGGAGTCTTATGAAAAAACCTCCCTGCAAAAGACAGGGAGGTGTTCTTACTCTCTTCACTCTTTCCCTCGGTAGGCGCTGTGCTTACGCCGCCATGCGGCACCTACTGTCTTCGGCTTTCGGTCTTGCGACCTTTCTTAACTTATCACAGGTTGTTCCCCGTGTCAAGCACTAAAACTGTGCAACACTGACTCTGACGCCCGGTCCCATGGTCGTTGTGAGCGTCACACTCTTTAAGTACTGCCCCTTTAAGCTGCTCGGTTTTGCCTTTACAATGGCATCCATCAGTGCATGAACATTCTCCTTTAACTGCTCATCCGTAAAGGAAACCTTTCCTACTGGAACGTGGATGATGTTCGCCTTGTCGAGACGGTACTCGATCTTACCTGCCTTAATATCGTTGATCGCCTTTGTCACATCCATGGTAACGGTCCCTGCCTTCGGGTTCGGCATTAAGCCCTTGGGTCCTAAAACCTTACCAAGACGTCCTACAACACCCATCATGTCGGGAGTTGCGACAACCACATCAAAATCAAGCCATCCGTCATTCTGAATCTTCGGGATCAGCTCATCGCCGCCTACATAATCAGCGCCCGCCGCCTCTGCTTCATTTACCTTATCGCCTTTTGCAAAAACAAGTACCTTCACGGTCTTACCTGTTCCGTTCGGCAGAACGACCGCGCCGCGGATCTGCTGCTCTGCATGACGTCCGTCACATCCCGTTCTGATGTGAACCTCTACTGTCTCGTCAAACTTTGCAGTCGCCGTCTTCTTGACAAGCGCTACCGCATCGTCGGTCTCATAAAACGTATTGCGGTCAACTAACTTTGCCGCTTCATTATATTTTTTTCCGTGCTTCATCGCCTCGTGCTCCTTTCCCTATACTTAGTCTTCTACTGCAATACCCATGCTGCGCGCGGTTCCTGCGATCATGCTCATCGCCGCCTCAATGCTGCCCGCGTTTAAGTCCGGCATTTTCAGCTCGGCGATCTCTTTGATCTTTGCCTTGCTGATCGTCGCTACCTTGTTCTTGTTCGGTGCTGCGGACGCCGTTTTTAAGTTGCATGCTTTCTTAAGAAGTACTGCAGCAGGCGGAGTCTTCGTGATGAAGCTGAAGCTTCTGTCTGCGTATACCGTGATGACGACCGGAATAATCATGTCGCCCTGGTCTGCTGTCTTGGCGTTAAACTGCTTCGTGAACTCGACAATGTTCACGCCGTGCTGTCCGAGTGCAGGACCGACCGGCGGAGCAGGCGTTGCCTTTCCAGCAGGAATCTGTAACTTGATGTAACCTTCTACTTTTTTTGCCATGTGGCACCTCCTAATATGATTGCTGTGTGGTCAGGCGGGTTAGGCTCCCTCCCACGTGATCCGCCCGTTCTGCGGACGGTGTTTATCATAAAAGCGCACGCGCTCTTACAACCGAAACTCTCTTTTACAAAACAGGAACTTTCATAACCCCGGAAGAAATGCCTTTGGCATTTCTTCGAAAGAGTTTCGCGCAAGCGAAACTTTTTTTTAACTTATAGGAACTTCCGTAACCCGGAAGAATCGCGTAGCGATTCCAGAAGAAATGCCTTTGGCATTTCTTCGAAAGAGTTTCGCGCAAGCGAAACTCTTTTTTACATGCGTCTTACTTCCGCAAAGCTGATCTCGACAGGCGTCTCCCTGCCGAAGAGTTCCACATTGATCGTCGCGGTCTGCTTGCCGAAATCCATACGCTGCACGACGCCGACCGTATCCTTCCATACGCCGGCGACAACAGCGATCGTATCGCCCTCCGCGAAGTCAACGGAAATATTCTCCGTCTTGATGCCGAGCGGCTTCATCTCCGCCTCCGTGAGCGGCACCGGCTTGCTTCCCGGTCCGACAAAGCCCGTAACGCCCCGCGTATTGCGCACAACGTACCATGTGTCGTCGTTCATGATCATATTGATCAGCACATAGCCCGGAAACATCTTTTTCTGGACCGTCTTCTTGCTGCCGTTCTTCAGCTCGACGACATCTTCCATCGGAACCCGCACCTCCAGAATCTCTTCCTCCAGATGCCGGTTTTCGATCGCTTTGTCAATATTCGCTTTCACTTTATTCTCGTATCCGGAATAGGTATGCACTACATACCACTTTGCCTTCGTTTCTGCTTCTGCCATACCGTCAACCTCATTTCTACATCGTCAGGAACTTGATGCCGAACTGGATCACCGTGTCAAGCAGTGTGATCAGCACGCCGACCACAACGGAAACCCCGATGACTGCGACGGACTGTTTTACCACATCGTTCCTGCCCGGCCATGATACTTTTGAGAATTCCGCCTTGACTCCCTTAAAAAAAGAAGGCTTCTTCTCTTTTTCTTTCTTAGAATCTCCCATAGTCCCACTCCTCTTAGCAAAATGAGATGCTTATTTGGTTTCCTTGTGCAGGGTATGCTTCTTGCAGAATCTACAATATTTCCTGATCTCCATTCTGTCAGGATGGTTCTTCTTTTCCTTCGTCGTATTGTAGTTGCGCTGCTTACATTCCGTACATGCAAGTGTTATCTTCGTACGCATAACTCATAACCTCCGTTTCAATCCCGTTTTTTCGGGCATAAAAAAAAGACCGAAATTCATGTCACTTGTTTACTATAGCATAGGCTGTTTGGCGCGTCAATCAGTTTTTTTGCATTTTCACCGCTTTTTTCTATATTTTTTTGCAAAACTTCCCCTCACCACTCCATTTTGCGATTGCATTTTTGTTTTATACATGCTAGGATATATGTATATAAGTAGATTTTTGCCCTAAAACTTTTTGGCAGAATTTCTTTTGCAGTCTTTATTGATCGGCCGATACTGTCGATATAAATAGAAAGTATGCAAAAGCGACCTCACGGACGAGGTTCATGCTGAATTGTAGACATTCATGGATGAAAGGAGGGGCGGCAATGAACGTCACCGCATTGAACACGGTCTACAATCATTATCTGACCACCTATGCGCCGAACGGCATCAACTCGCAATATGACACGCACAAGAAAAGCGAGCTGCGCGGCGTTTACAATTCCATTGTCAAATTAAATAAAGAAGCTCCTCTTGCCATTTTGGATACGAGCAGGGCGTCGCAGGCGTTTGCCGTCGGTATCAAGGAAAGCGCGCGGGCGCTGCACAACACGATCGCTTCCGTAAGCGGAAGGGATGCGGAATCTCTTTTGGAGCAGAAGACCGCTTTTTCCACGAATGAAGACATTGCAACCGCGGATTATATCGGCGATGCCAAGGACGTGGATGATGCGCCTGCTTTTTCTATTGAAGTGCGCCGTCTTGCGGAGTCGCAGATAAACACCGGCAGCTATCTGCCGGATGAAGAGATTGCGCTTGCGCCGGACACCTATTCGTTCGACGTCGGCATCAACAATCTGAATTACGAATTTCAGTTTCTGATCAATGAGGGCGATACGAACCGCAGTGTGCAGGAGCGGCTTGCCAGACTGATCAATAATGCGGAGATCGGTCTGTCCGCCGAGATCTTAGAGGACGGCGAGGGAAATTCCGCCTTAAAGCTTTCCTCGAAGGCGACCGGACTTCCGGCTGACAGAGATCACATTTTCCATGTGTCGGACACAAACACGAGTAAACTTTCAGGCGCAGTCGATTATCTGGGCATCGGCGAGATTACCCGCCCTGCGGCAAACGCCGAGTTCCTTATTAACGGGGCAGAGCGCACGGCGTCCTCCAATCACTTCACGGTAGAAAAAGTATACTCCGTCAATCTGACCGGACTAAGCCCTTCCGAAGGCGAGACCGCAGAGATTGGCGTGAAACCCGATCATGAATCGTTAAAAGAGAATATTTCAAAGCTCATCGGCGGCTATAATGACTTCATCCGCGCGACCGCCTCTTATCTTGAGTCCCAGCCAAAGAGTGCCCGCCTGATGAACGAAATGACCGGCATTGCATCCGTTTATGCGGATGATCTGGATACGCTCGGTATTTATTCCGAGGAAAGCGGCGAGCTTTCCATTGACGACGAACGGTTGTCTTATGCGGTTGCGCACGCAGACAATGAGGAAGTGACCGAGCCGTTAAAGGATTTTACGCAGGCGTTGATGCGCAAGAGCCGTGGCGTTTCCTTAAATCCGATGAACTATGTGAACAAAATCATTGTTGCCTATAAGAATCCCGGACACGGTTACGCGAGTCCGTATGTGACAAGCGCCTACAGCGGGATGATGTTTAACAGTTATTGTTAAAAAAGAGTTCCGCTTTCGCGGAACTCTTTTTCGTCCCTCCTATGGGCAGACGCTTACCCGAACAGATCATACAGCGTATCGACGCCGATCATCTTATCATCCACATAAAAATCCGCGTTCGGTTTTCCCATGCGCAGCTCTGTGTAGTGAACGCCCCAATCCTCCATCTGCTTTTTTGTCACCGGATACCAGTCAATGCCTGACACATACCCTCTTGCCGTAAACAGGATAATCTCGTTTCCCCATTCATACAGCTGGTTGACAATCCGGATCATGCGCTCGTTCGGCTCCGCCTTGGCATAATCAAGATCCTCCCGTTTTATGGCGATCACGCCGTCAATGTCAAATACAAACCGCTGTCCGCCCGCGCGGATTGTCAGGTACTGCGACGCTTTCTCAAACTCCGCCGTCGTGTCAATATCAAAATTATCGCCCATCTCATAACCGGCAATGTTTTTTCCGGACATGGAATGCTGCTCCGTAATGACCTTGGCGCGGATCACATCCACATTTCCGTTCTGATACAGAATCTTCGGCAGCATCTGCCGCGCCATATTATATGCTTCCGGAATATCGGTCAGAATCGGACGGATCCTCCCGTTCTCCCCCATATACCACATTTTATGTGCGACCTCCATCGCCGGCGCTAACGTACGCACACAGTCAAGCTCCTCATCCGCAAGCATCATCTCAATCATCGTGTCAATGTCCGAAACGCGGCGGATCGGATAAGTCGGACGGAGCTGTACAATAATGTCCGGCTCATATCCCTCATGCTCTTTTAACCAGAAAAGGGCATGTTCAAACACTTCGATGTCAAGCGAGGTATCCGCCGCATATTCCGCAGGGCGCAGAAACGGCGTCTCAGCCCCGTACTCCCTTGCGATCTGCGCATAAACTTCGCTGTCCGTGCTTACGATGATGCGGTTGATGTATTTTGACTGTTTTGCGTGCTCAATGGAATACGCGATCATCGGCTTGCCCGCAATCTTCCGGATATTTTTATCCACCACGCTCTTTGAACCGCTCCGCGCAGGAATCAGCGCTAAAATTTTCTTTTCCGCCATTTGAATAACCATGCCTTTCTCTCTGAATCTTCCACGGCTCCCCTTTCGGGAATCCTGCCGATTCCCCCGCCGCTTTTTATCTTTCCCCGTTTTTTCTTCCTGTTTTCTCTTTCCGTTTCTTCGCTGTTTTTTCTTTTCTATCTCGTCTCTTTCAGCGCTTCCGCAAGCGGAATATGCCGCATCCCCTGAATGAAGCTCCCGCCCTCGGTCGCATTGACGACATCCAGTCCGGCGGCGTCCGCCTCCTGCAGCCGTCTTTCCATCCATGTACGGTAAAGAATAAACTTCTGATCGGCATAGACCGTGCCGCCGCCCCATGCTTTTACCGCCGTCAGATCCGCCGTATCGGTTGCCACGCGGTTCGATGTTTCCGACGCATGCGCCAGATTATCGGTAAACGCCAGATCCAGCCCCACAAACACGAGGCGCTCCGCTCCCAGGCGGATCACGGTATCCAGCGCCGTCGTCATGACGGAACCGCCTGTCTTCACACACATACAGCCTCTTTTCTCCGCCTCCCGCTCCGCGCGCGGATAGCCCTCCTGAAACAGCATATAATGGACCGCGGCGTAACGCGCCGCAAAACCGTGATTCGCGGTGGAAAGCATCAGCATCGGCACATCATTGTTCTCCTGCGCATAAATTTGAAAGAGCACGCGCGGATTCGCATCCGTCACCATCACATAATCCGGACGAATCCCCATGCCGAGCAGCTTTCGGAACACCGTTCCGCAGGCGACCAGCACGCAGTCCTCCCGCTGCGCGCATGTGATAAGCTGCGCCGCATTCTTATCAAGGGACGGTCCTGCTGCCACGATCACGGCTGTTTTATGATGAAACTGCCCGCGAAGCGCGTCCGCCGTCAAAAAACGCTGCGGCTCCGCCCGCATACTCTCCATATTGGCATCAAAATTTCCCTGCAATAACATTTTGGCATTCCGGTAAGAGCTGTCCTGCAAAAAAAACTGTTCAAAGCTCTGCCGCAGCCTCTCATCCCTGATCAGGCGCATGGACGGATAATGAATGCACAACTTCTGTCCCGGCTGTGCGGCCGCCCCGGCAAGCATGCGAAACCCCGCATCCTCATGAAAAACGATCATCCCCGTGCGAAGCGCCTTCGTCAGATCCAGATAGCGCAGCGTCAGTCTGAAAAAGCGGATGTCCGCTTCATATACATGCACGGGATAGCATTCCCGCAGTTCCTCGTAAAGCGCCAGCACATGATAGCCCAGCCCTGCGCCGAGTATATGATACCCCGAAGCCTGCTCATCGGGCAGCGTTCTCGCCCATGCGCGCGCCTCGGCATACGGATCCTGGTTCGAATGCAGGTAAAAGCTCGCGCCGCCCCGCTCCACACGGCAGGTCGGGTATCCCGCCGATGTTTCTTCAATATAAAGATCCTGCCACGCTCCCTGCGCCGCACCGCCGGAGCCATCCGACTCCTTTGGTCTGCCGGAACCGCCCGGTTCTCTCAGCCCGTCCAGCCGCCTGGCAAGCACGGGATCCCGCTCTGCAAGCGCCGCCAGATTCTGTTTTGAATAATCCGGAAGCAGTTCTCCCTCCGCCGCTGTCCGGAGCTGCCCCAACAACTCCTGCAAGAATGGCTGTACCTGAAGCGCGAGCAGATCCGCCAAAAGAACATAGTCCTTCTGCTCCTGTGCGCCGAGCAGTCCGCGCATGATTTCCACGATATAATCCGGCGCCGCACCGATCCCCTGTCCGGCAAGCGTGCCGTCGTCGCCAAGCAGCGCGCCCGCAACCTCCTGAAAAGAACGCAGGAAGCTCTGATATTCCCTCACACCGGCATCGAGATTGTATATGCGGAACAACTCTGTGATCAGCGCGCTCTGACGTGCGGTGTCCCGCGTCCTGACATACAAATTCCGTAATTCCGCCATGTGTTATCCTTCCTTTTCCGCCATCAGAAGCGCCTCCGCGATCACCTTATCCATGTCATAATAGCGGTACTGACCGAGTCTGCCGCCAAACAGCACGCGGTCCTGCTCCTCCGCGAGCTTTCGGTAACGCGCAAAGAGCGCATCGTTTTTTTCATCATTCATCGGGTAGTAAGGTTCGTCGCCCTTCTTCCACTCACAGGGATATTCGCGCGTGATGACAGTCACGGGCTGCGTACCGAACTCAAAATGTTTATGCTCGATGACACGCGTGTACGGCACGCTGCGCTCCGTATAATTGACGACCGCATTTCCCTGATAATTATCGCAGTCCTTGAGCAATTCCGTTTCAAACCGCAGGGAACGGTATTCCAACGCGCCATAGCAATAATCAAAATATTCGTCGATCATTCCCGTATAGAGCACGCGTGCAAACGAATCGCCGTCTTCGCCGGACTCGTTCTGCGCAAGAAACTCCCGATAAGAAACGCCCGTTCTCACCGGAATATCTTCCAATAATTTCTGTACGACCGCCGTGTAGCCTCCCTTCGGAATTCCCTGGTACGCATCGTTAAAATAGTTATTATCATACGTAAACCGGAGCGGCAGACGCTTGATGATAAAAGCGGGAAGCTCCTTACAATCCCTTCCCCACTGTTTTTCCGTGTAGCCCTTTACCAATTTCTCATACACGTCGCGCCCTGCAAGGGAGATCGCCTGCTCCTCCAAATTCTTCGGCTCCCCGATCCCTGCCTGCGCGATCTGCTCCTCAATCAGTGCCTTCGCCTCGGCGGGCGTCCGGATCCCCCACAGCTTGCTGAATGTATTCATATTAAAAGGAAGATTGTAAAGCTCCTTCCCGTATACGGCGATCGGCGAATTCACATAATGATTAAATTCCGCGAAGCGATTGATGTATTTCCATACTTTTTGATCGGAAGTATGAAAAATGTGCGCGCCGTAACGATGGACCTGAATGCCCTCAATTTCTTCCGTATAAATATTGCCCGCAATGTGCTCCCGCCTGTCAATGACCAGACAGCGTTTTCCCTTCTGCTTCATCTCATGTGCGAACACCGCGCCGAACAGCCCGGCTCCCACGATCAGATAATCGTATTTCATGTCTGTTCTCCTGTTTTCTTATTCCGCCGCGCCCAGCATTTCATTCATGATGCGGGTCGCTTCCTCTAACTGGTTATCCCGATCCTCGCTGCGGTACAACTCCGCGTCATACGGCACTTCGACATCCGGCGCAATGCCGATACCGTGAATATTGTAGCCGTTCGGCGTATAATATTTGCTGATTGTCAGCTTGATCGCCGAACCGTCCGTGAGCTGCATGATCCGCTGTACAATGCCCTTCCCGAACGTCGTTGTTCCGACAAGCGTTCCGACGCCGTAATCTTTGATCGCGCCTGCGAGAATCTCCGACGCGCTCGCGCTATTGCCGTCAATGAGCACCACGAGCGGCAGCCCTAACGGCGCTGCGCCGTCGCAGACATACTCCTCGCGCTCACCGTACTTATCCTCTGTATAAACGATCATTCCCTCCGGCAGTATTTTTTTTGCGATCTCGACAACCGTTGTCAGATTACCGCCCGGATTGCCGCGCAGATCTAAGATCAGCCCTTTCATATTGCTGCCGCGCGCCTCTGCAAGCGCCTCGTTAAATTGTTCCAATGTAATATCGTCAAATTCCGTGATCTCGATATAAGCAATGTCATTCTCCAGCATCCTGAACTCCACGGTCGGGCTGTTGATCTTCGCACGCGTGATCGTGACGTCGATATATTCGTAGCCGACTCCGCTTGCGCGCGCCACCGTCATCGTGACAGGCGTTCCCTCCTCGCCTTTGATCTTTGCGACGATCTCGGATGTGTCCATACCGTAGACATCCTCGCCCTCCACCTGATAGATCAGGTCGCCCGGCTGCAGCTCGCTCGCCGCCGCCGGCGTATTCTCGATCAGCTTGGTAATCACGGCATACCCTGTCGTCGTGTCCATTCCGATATAGGCGCCGATTCCATAATAGACGCCGCGTGTCTTGTCATAGATTTCCTGAAGTTCCTCCGCCGTATAATAGACGGAATAGGGATCGCCGAGCGCGTCCAAAAGCCCCGCGTACATGCCTTCCTCCAGCACCTGCGCATCCACATCTTCCAGATAATATTTTTCGATCGCATCCTGTAACACGCCGAGCTTATAAGTCGCCGCCTCGCTGACGACCGAATCGGACTCCTGCGCCTGCGTCTGGGCGCTCTGATCCTTGTTTGTCCGCACATCCCGCACCAAAAAAACAATTCCGGCGATCAGTGCGGCCGCCAAAAGTCCCGTCAGGATTCCCGTCAGATAATACCGGCGCTCCCGTCTTTCCTCATTTTTCTTTTGCTGCTCTTTTTGTTGTTCCGTTTCCGTCTGCATTTCAAACTGATCCATTTTCATTCTTCTTTCTGCTGAACATCGTTTGTTCCCTATCATTTTATGCAAAGACAGCGCTGAATATGGTTGCCTTCCTCCTTTTGTGACGTCCGCCGCGACCCGTTCCCGGCAGTACCGCCTTAGGAAAGATAACTAAGCGGGTTGACATATTCTCCGTTTAAGCGCACTGAAAAGTGCAAATGCGCTCCCGTCACTATACCGGTCGCACCGACCGCCGCGATCTGTTCACCGCGCACCACATACGTCCCCTCCGCGGCATAGAGCTGGGAACAATGCATATAAATGGTATAAAGTCCATCACCATGATCGATCATAATGTAATTCCCCATCGCACTTGTATAGGATGCCGCCACAACCCTGCCGTCATATGCCGCAAGAATGGGCGCGCCATGTTTTGCCCCAATATCGATGCCGTTATGGAATTTGTCATAATGCAGGACCGGATGCGGACGCCATCCAAACTCCGAGGTGATCAATTTCGTACTCGGACACGGCCATAAGAACGCGCCGCCGTCATATGTCTGCTGCGGCTGGTTCTGCTCCTGAAGCCGCTTCTTCTCCGCCGCAATCTGCGCTTCGATCGCTTCGATCGTCTCGGTCTGCGCCTCCAGTTTTGCTCTCTGCTGTGCCAGCGTCTCCGTTTCTTCATTGATCTGATTTTGTCTGCTGGCAATCTCGCGTTCCGCCTGCTCCCTGAGCGCCTGCTGCGCCTCCTGCTCCGCGATCACGCCCTCCCGCTGCGTCTGCAGCGCCGCTTCCTGCACTTCTAATTCCTGCTGGCATATCTCGATCAACTGTTCATTGAGGATGTATTCATCCAGCTTCCTTCTGTCATATACGGAAATCGCTTCGATATAATCCGCTTTATTCAGCATGTCCGCCAGACCTGTCGCCGAAAAGAGCATTTCCAGATAATAAGAGTCCCCCTCCTCATACATGAAGCGGATGCGCACCTTCATCGCCTCATACTGCTGGCGTTCGGTCTCCTGCGCTTCGGCAAGCTCCTCCTTCGTCTGTTCGATCTCGATCTCCTTAATGGTGATCTGATCGTTGAGCTGCGAGATCTTTTCATCCAGTTCTAAGAGGATCGCATCGACCTGCTGCGCATAGAGATACAGATCCTCCTGCTGCTGCTTTAACCGTTCCAGCAGCTTCTGCGTATCCGTAATCCCCTGCTGAAGCGCCTCCTGTTCCTGCTGGATCTGCTGGATCTCCTCTTCTTTTCCCTTGATGTAATCGTTTGTCAGCGCATTGCTGCTCGCCCTGCTCTCAAATTCGCCCTGCGGCATAAACAGCGCTGCGAGCAGAACAAGGCAGACGATTTTTTCGATTTTCTTTTTTATCCTAAGTTTCATCGCAACCGCCAGCTCCTTTTAGACACGCAGATGTCTTCGTACCGTCACGACGCTTCCGAGCAGACCAATACCGACTCCGATTCCCATTGAGACCGGCGCAAGTATCGTAAACACCTCTTTCACATCCAAAAAATGCATCAGACTTTCCAGCATGGAAAACCGCTCCGTCACATAGAGGATCACCCGGTTGTACAGCTCGTAAATGAGCGCAAGCGGAATGAACGATCCGATCAGTCCGATCATCATGCCCTCCACGACAAACGGCGCCCGCACAAAAAAGTCCGTTGCCCCAATATATTTCATGATGGAAATTTCCTCTTTTCGGACAGAAATACCGATCATGACCGTATTGCTGATCAAAAAGATCGACACAAAGAGCAGGAGCGCAATGATCGCGATTGTCACGTAAGACACCAGCGAATTCATCCCCGACAGCATATTGGCGGTGATCGCCGACTCATTCACTTTGCGCACATGATCGAGCGACTTCACATAGGTGACGAGCGCGCTCTGCATGGAAACATCATTCATAAAGATCTGGAAATTATCGGAATATTGCAGCGGATTTTCCGTAAAGCCCGCAGCGTACTCCTCTCCAAAATAATCCTTGGAAAAGGATTCCCATGCCTCCTCCGGGGATACATAATACACATCCTTGACCTCCGGGCGGGCAAGCAGCAGCCTGCCGATCTCCTCCTTGCGCGTGATCTCCGTGTCCTGGTCAAAAAAGATCGTGACGCAGACGCCCTCCTGCGCCGTCCTCACGATATTTTGAAAATTGGTCAGGATACAGAAAAAAACGCCGAATAAAAACAGACACGCGCTGGTCGTCATGATGGACGCCAAAGAAAACCACTTGTTGCGCAGAATATTCCTGAATCCCTGCTTGATTGTATAGAATAGCGTACTAATCCTCATCGATATATGCTCCCTGCTCTTCGTCGCTTACGATAACTCCCTTTTTCATGGTAATGACACGCTTCTTCATGGCGTTGACGATTTCCCGGTTATGCGTAACGACGAGTACCGTTGTACCTTTTTCGTTGATCTCCTCCAACAGCTTCATGATCTCCCATGAATTTTTGGGATCAAGATTTCCCGTCGGCTCATCCGCGAGCAGGATCGGCGGATTGTTGACAAGCGCTCTCGCTAACGCCACGCGCTGCTGCTCGCCTCCCGAAAGCTGCTTCGGCTTTGCCTTGTATTTTCCCGCGAGCCCCACAAGGGAAAGCATCATCGGTACGTTCTTGCGGATGTCGCGCGCTTTCGCCTGAATGACAAGCTGTGCAAACGCGACGTTATCATATACATTGCGGTCCTTCAAAAGCCGGAAGTCCTGAAACACGACGCCGATGCCCCGCCTGAACTTCGGTATTTTCCGGCGGCGCAGGCGCACCACATTCGTCCCGTTGACCGAAATGCCGCCTTCCGTCGGGAGCAGTTCACGCAGCAGCAGTTTGATGAGCGTCGATTTTCCTGATCCGCTGTCCCCCACGATAAATACGAATTCTCCGCGTCTGACCTTCAAGGAAATCCCGTTCAGGGCAGGCGCTCCCGTCGAATAGGACTTGACCACATGATCCAGAACGATGACTTCCTCCGGCAGAGCGGCTTTCTTCTTTTTTCTTCCCCGTACCGCCTTTGGCGGCAGCTCCTCCGCCTGTCTGCGCGCCGCCACGCCCGTTCTTTGCTGCTGATCCCGTTCCCCCCCGGTCATGGATTGGGATGTGGACCTGGTCTGCGATGACGCTCCTGTCCGCGATACCGTTCTTGTCTGCGCCTGCGCTCCTGTCCGCGACGGCGTTCTCGCCTGTTCCTGCATTCCCGTCTGGGACAGCATTCTCACCTGTTCCTGCGTTCCCGCCTGGGACGGCGTTCTCGTCCTGACCGGCGCCCCGGTCCGCGACGACGCTCTCGCCTGTACCGATGCTCCTGACTGTGCCGATCCTTTTCCCTGTGACGCCTCTCTTGTCTGTGCCGGCGCGCCCGACGATGCCGCAGACCTCTGCCTTACCGTATCTCCCGCCTGTGATTCCTCCTTAGACCGCATTGCATTCGTGTCTTCTCTCAATGTTTCTCCAGCCTTTCTTCACACTTTAGTACTCAAAGTTTTCCATATATTTCATGTATTTGACGACCATCAGCGCGATCTTAAACGTGATGGCATCCTCAAACACACGCAGATCCAAACCGGTTCCCTTCTGCAGTTTATCCAGTCGGTACACAAGCGTGTTGCGGTGGATAAAAAGCTGCCGTGACGTCTCCGACACGTTCAGACTATTCTCGAAAAATTTGTAGATTGTCGTCAGCGTCTCCTCGTCAAACTCATCCGGACTCCTGTTGCCAAAGATCTCCCTGATAAACATCTTGCAGAGCGGGATCGGAAGCTGATAGATCAATCTGCCGATCCCCAGTTCGGAATAGGCAATGATCTCTCTCTCATCAAAAAAGATCTTTCCGACATCCAGCGCCATCTTTGCTTCCTTGTAAGAGCGGCTGACCTCCTTAATCTCCCCGACGACCGTGCCGTAGGAGATCCGCGTATGCTCAATGCCCTCCCGCACGAGATACGCCGCCATTTCCTTTGCCTCCCTTTCCAGCTCCAGCCCGTGGTCTTCTTCCTCCAATTCCTTCACGACGATCACGCTGTTCTCGTCAACGGCGGTCACAAACTCCTTGCTGTTCGCACCGAAGTAAACGCGCAGCAGTTCCAGCACATTATTGTCCCTGCCCCGCTCCGATTCCACGATCATCGCTACGCGCTTTGCATCCGTCTGAATATGCAGTTTCTTCGCGCGGCTGTAAATGTCCACGAGCAAAAGGTTATCCAAAAGCAGGTTTTTGATGAAATTATCTTTATCAAACCGCTCCTTGTATGCGACGAGCAGATTCTGGATTTGAAACGCCGCCATCTTGCCGACCATGTAAAGGTTCTCTCCCGCGCCGGTGATCACCAGAATATATTCCAGCTGCTGTTCATCATAAATCTTAAAGAACTGGGAACCCTGTATCTCCTGACTGTCCGCCGGGGACGCGGCAAACTCCAGCACATCCTGTCTGCCGTTCTCCATCCTGTCATCCGTCGCCGCCACAACCTTTCCGTCCGTATCCATGACGCATAGCTCCGTGCGCGCGATCGCTTTCAGCCCATCTATCGTATTCTGTAAAATTTGATTCGATATCATAAGCGTTTTCTCCCCTTTTTCTGCCTTCTCCTTTGTTCAACCTACACAAACGTTTTTCGCTTTTCTCGTTGAAAATCAATACCCGATTTTTATTTTAATATAAATATACAAAAAAATCTACCTAAAATCGTGACTTTTTTATGCATTTTTTACCTTTCTTTGCTTTTTTTATGCCGATATAATATATGAAACATGTCAACACGGTCAAAAAAAGGAGCAGGCACTATGGATATTGCGGCTTTATCTACAGGCATGGCACAGGCAAAGCTGATGAATTCCGTCGGCTTTGCGGTACTGGGAAACGTACTGGACAGCATGGAGTCGAGCGGCGCTCAGATTTCCGAGCTGCTTGACTCTGCACCGGCAGCATCCTCCTCATTGGAGTTGTCCGTCAACCCTCATATCGGGGCAAATTTTGACATGTCGGTATAAAAAAGAGGATGTCGTTAGGACATCCCCTTTTTTTATCATTTTTATACCAACACATCATAAAGCATATATCCCAAAAACAGCGCCAGCACGAGGAGAAACGGGAGCAGCCATCCAAGACCGTTCTTTTTTCCGTCTTTTCTGCACCGCCAAATGCTCCGAAGATTTTCTTTTCTGCCTTCCCTGCCCGCCATCCACACGAGCACACAGCCTGCCAGCGCTGTCGTAACTGCCGCAATGATCAGATAAATACCGATCATCCGCGACAGCAGCTCATTGCGCTGCGCCGTCGTCTGTATCACCGCGCTGCTCTCTCCCACGAGCTCCGGGAACGTCTCCTCCAGCCATTCGCTCGCATACATCAGAATGACATTCCAACCGTTAAAGACCACATGCATCAGAATGGTCGCCCACAGGCTTCCGGTCGCCTCGCGCACCAGCACAAGGATCAGTCCGAGCAGCAGCGCGTACGCCGCCTGATTGAAATTCATATGCGCCAGTCCGAAAAAGACCGCCGAGATGATCATCGCCTTGAAGACGCTCATGTCCTTTTTTAACGACTCATACGTCACACCGCGGAACACGATCTCCTCACAGACGGGCGCATAAATGGCGATGATAAAAAAGGTCACGCCAAACGGCATCAGCATAAACATCGTGCTGCTCGCTTCCACTGCGTTTTCCACAAAAAACTGCGTCGCCAGATTGACGACCGTGACAAGCGGCATACATAAAAACGTAAACAGAATGACGATCGCCACCGTCGATAGCCGGATCGGTTTTAGTCTCAGCATATCGCGCCATTTTGTGCGCGTCGCAAATACAAAGATCACGCTCGGTATGATAAAGACCAGCTCGCTCACCATGTTTAACGGGATGAGCCCGATCATATGAATATGCGTGATATAATAGATCAGCCCGTACGAAACGGCATGATACATGAAAAAAATCGCAACATACATCCAGTTTATTTTTTTTGCGTTCATCGTTTCTCCCTCCTGCGGATCCCGTCTTCATCCTGCTCAATCTCCCCTGTCTTGAGCAGATGCCCCACCGCACGCTTAAATTCACTTTTGCTCATATCCATTTCCTGCCGTATCAATTCGGGAGACGCTTTATCGTTAAACCCAAGCGCTCCGCCCGCTGCGTCGATCGCCTTTAGGATGAGCCCGGCGTCTTTCTCAATTTGGAGATACGCTTTCTCGCGGATGCTCAAGTCCAGCTTCCCGTCTTCCTTGACTGCAGTCACGCGCGCCGTGATCGTATCACCGATCCGAATACCCGCCTTCCCGTAACACTCTTTCGCCGGAATGAGCGCGCAGTAGCGGTCGTCCACCGCCACAAACACGCCGAAGCGCTCGCTCGTCTCATAGACGGTCCCCTGCACGGTATCATCCTTCTTGTACGGACTGTTTTTCTCCAAATATTCATACACGTTCATTGTCGCGCAGAGGCGGCCGCTCTTATCGGTATACAACGCAACAAGGCATTCCTCTCCTGCGGCGACCTTCCGCGTCTGCTCCTTAAACGGCAAAAGCAGGTCTTTTTCCAGACCCCAGTCTAAAAACGCGCCGACTCTGCCGACCTCGACAACTTTCAGCCTTGCGATCTGTCCCTTTACGATCAGCGGCTCTTTGACGGTAGCGATCAGCCGGTCCCCCGAATCGCAGTAAAGAAACACGTCGATCGGATCGCCGACCTCAAGTTTTTCCGGCACCTGCCTGATCGGGAGCAGCACCCGCTCCTCCCGCGGCGCGTCCTGCCGCTCGGCAAGGTAAACGCCAAATTCCACTTTTCGCACGCAGAGCAGGCTCTGCCATATTCCAAGTTCCATCTATGATCTCCCTTTTTTTGTCCCCACGGGCAACGCACAGACGCGTACGCCGACATCCGTCAAACTCCTGCCGCAGCATTCCGCGCTTCCCTCTTTTACAAGCTTTCGTTCCCATCCGCGCCGTTTTCATAAGTCAGTTCGACGACCGCATACGGCTTCCCCTCGTCATTGTTTAAGGAAAAGACGACCCTGCCGCTTCCGGCATCCTCTGCGCCGACCGGATGGATCACATCGCCGAACAGCGCCGACTGCTTATATTCCACGCGCAGACCGCAAACGGTGCGCCCGCCGTCAGCGTTTTGCTGCATCAGTTCCCGCGCCATGCGCACATATTCGACATTGTTGACATGATCGTTCGTGTCTAAATGATGCGGCTTTACGACAATATCGTCAAAAGCGATCCGATTTTCCGGCATAGCAATCTTGCGCGGCGCATATTCCATCGGATAGCGTTCCGACAAACCATAGGCGTCGATCATGGAGTCGGGCGCCTTGACCGGTCTGCCGGTTTCTGTGTCAAGATAGGTCCACATCGTGTTAGCGTACGCCAGCACTTCCTTCTCCGGCGTAAGCAGCACAAAATTACGGTATCCCAAAAATCCTTTAATGTCATAGGGGATCGTCCGGATCACGATCCGCTCGCCCAAGGACGGATAGCGGTTGATCCCGATCTGTACGAACGACAGCACCCACACCCGATGGCTCTCCTTCAAATACTGCACACCAATCCCAATATCCTCGGATTGAAACGTCGTGCAGTCCTCAAAATATTCCATGATCCCTTCCGGCGTAAGCTTCCCCCGGCTGTCCGTCTCTGAGTAACGTACCCTGCTCTCAAACTGATACATAATCGCTCCTTTTCGGTTCTCTGACAAAGAAGATGTTTTTTATATAAAAAAAGAGCTTGCGTTCCGCAGACTCTTTCGAAAAATCCGCATCGCAGATTCTTCCAGGATTACGAAATTTCCTATAAGTTGAAATAAGCGCCCGATGATCGGGCGCCTTCGCTGGGCTACAAGGATTCGAACCTTGAAATGACGGAGTCAGAGTCCGTTGCCTTACCGTTTGGCGATAGCCCAATATCATGATGGCGGAAATATCTCACAAAAGCCTCACCGCCTGACACTTGACAAGTATACAAGATTCTACATGAAAATGCAAGCCCCCAAAAAAAGAAAATGTGAAAAACACATCTTCTTTTCAAAGAAAATGTGAAAAATCTCACCCTCCCGGCTGGAAGCCGCACTCCTCCAGGAGCCGCTTGCGTTCCTTATAATCCGGGAGGAATTGTCTCATATACGCATGAAAGCGCTCGTTATGACTCGGCTCCAAAAGATGCGTCAGCTCATGGACGATCACATACTCCAGGCATTCCTCCGGCTTTTTTACAAGCTGTAAGTTGATGCGGATTGTTTTTTTCGTAACTGAACAGCTTCCCCAGCGGCTTTTCATATCGCGGATCGTCCAATGTACGCAATGTACGCCCATGACCGGCTCCCATTTCTGCGCATAATGCGCGATCTGCTCTTTTAAGCGCGCCAATTCCCCCGGCGTTACGCTGCGCTGCGTCATATCCCGCAGACTGTCCTCCCTGTTCTCCTGCGCGCGTGCGATCACCCGCTCCCTGTGCCGGACGATCCATTCCTCTTTTTCATGAAGAAACTTCATGATCTGCGCCTCGCCAAGACGCATCGGCGCGGTCACAAGCACGTCGCCGTGCGGCGGACGGATATAGAGATTCACATTTTTAATGCGCCTGCGGTCCAATGTGACCGGGATGCCGCGAATAAAAATTGTTTTCATATCCGCAGCAGCCTCCTACTTCCCGGCATACTTGTCAAGCTGCGCCATATCCGCCATCGCCTCTAAGATGCGCTCCCTGCCCTGCTTATTCAGCTTCAAAAACTGCTTCATCACCTTATCCTGCAGCATTTTGCGGCTGGAGCTGTTCGTATCCTCATCCATCGGCATAAAATCCACCGGATTGATATGTAATCTGTCGCACATACAGATGACCGTGCTGTATGCCATGCCGTCAATCCCGCGGTCTAACGCCGTGACCAATGTCGAATACGGGATTCCCATTTCCATTGCGAACTGCCGCACGCTTCTATACTGCGACAATATTTCTCTTTTCATGCTCTCTGATCTGTCCATCGCCATTCACCTTACCCCCGCTGTCTCTTCTAAACGTTTACCACTTCTTTAAGAATGTCTTTCTCTCCATCGGATCCATTCGCGCGATCTCCGGATCCTTATAATAGGAATCCGACTTCATGTGCTGCGTCGATACCTCCTCAAAGATCGCACCGGTATCCGAGGAAAACGAATGGAACTCGCCGCGCAGTACTGTCTGCATATCGCCCGGATGCAAAAGCTTCTCCTCCTGTCCCTCGATCCTCACCTTCAAGTCGCCGTATAATACCTGGAACGTCTCCTCTTTTACGCGGTGCGCATGCATCGGATGGGACTGTCCCGGCAGCACGATAATGTACTTCTTGCAGTATTCCCGGTTAATGATATTGATGATGATCGCGCCGTTCTGTCTGAAATGCTTCATGCCGTAATGGTGGGAGATTTCAACCTCAAAATCATTTCCGAGCGTAATCCCTGCCTCGTAAAGCATACCTTTCGCGTCATGTACCGCGCTCCGGACGACGCCGACTCCCGTCAGCATCGGCGTTTCCACAAGCTTCTCATTTTCCGCATAATCGCGGCTTGCCACCATACCGTCCTTAAATTCGCCGCTCGTCAACTGCTTCTCCTGGCAGGGCATGGCATAAAAGACATCCGCCTCCGTCATCACGTCGCCTTCCTTGATCGGATGCTTCGCATAAACGCCGCGCATCAGCGAACGCAGAGAATCCAGCTCCGGCTGGCTGACATACTTGTCATTTTTCTTTTTCATTGTGCACATTTTCTTTGCAAGCAGCGCCGACTCCACCCACTTGTCCACCTGTTCGGGATTCATGGAATAGGCGTTTAATTTGATCGTCTCCGTCGGCAGTCCGACATGGCGTTCCAGAATCCTCGCACCCTTTGCGATCGCAAGCATCGGCACCGTGTTATTATCCGGATCCTCATGCCCGGAATACCCGATCGTAATGTCCCGGTATCTGCGGTTCATCCTGTCGATGAAGTCTAACTGTAAGTTTTCGACGGGCGCCGGATACTCCGCAATACAGTGCATAAACGCAAAGGTACAGCCCTTATGAGAAAAGAAATTATACAGCTTATCAATATCAGAAAGCGTCTTGCCGCCCGTGGAAAGAATGATCGGCTTGTGCGCATAAGCTGCTTTTGTCAAAAGCGGCCAGTCCAGCGCCGAACAGCTTGCGATCTTGATGATGTCCAAGCCCTGATCCGTGCACCACTCCACGCCCTTCTCATCAAACGGCGTGCTCATGGTCAGCATTCCCTCCGCTCTGACCGCATCCACAAGCTGACAGAATTGATCGTAGGTCAGCCGTGTACTCATGAACCGCTCCACATGCGGAACATCTTTTCTGTCCCTAAACTCCGGATGAATGAACGTATCCATGTCGCGGTACTGTAGTTTTACAGCCGCTTTCACATTATACTTTCGCGCGACCTTCCCCATCGCCCGGATAATGTCGATCCCGTGCTCCACGCTCCCCTGATGACTGTTTGCCATTTCAAAAATGAATAAATCCCGAAAAATATCCTGTCCTGCCATAACTATGCCCCCTGCGCATTTTGATGAAATATCACATATATTTTATCGGCATCATGTGTAAAAAGATAAAGTCCCTGACCAAAAAGAGTTGCACTTGATGCAACTCTTTCGCAAAATTCCTCAACCCTTTATGGAAGAATCTCCGACAGCTTACCCATATACAACTCAATCTCCGGCATACATTCATCGATCGTCCGAATGGCAACCTCCAAATACTCTTTTCCAATCTTTGCTGTATGAATCAATTCTTCCCGTGCGCTCTCTTTCGCCTCATAAACCTGTTGTAACTGATCGTGCGTCGTCTCCTGCATCTCGTTTTGGATATAGAACATCACGGGCGCCCTCTCCATCAGCCGGCTGACTTCTGCCGTATGGGAAAGCAGCCGCTTTAACTCGCCCTGTTTTAAGTTTCCGCTGTAAGCAATCTCAATGATCTTATCATAATCCCGAACGGCGTTTTTCGCTTTCCGCCGTATCTCCGCCAGCTCCTCTGGCGCTTTTTGCAAATACGCGATCAGATCCCGTTTGGTCGCGTCATCAAACACATCCTCAATGGAATCTAAAACCGCCGCAATATCATACTCTTTCGTGCAATACCTTGCAACTGCCTCGGCAAGCGGCATATTCTCCGCCCCTTTGATCAGCGCGCCGCCCTCCGTCGCATTGATCGTATGGGATTCAGGAAATTTCGGGATCTCCTCCTCAAACCACTTCTGGTAGAGTTGGAACTCATGGGATGTCTTGACTTTTCCGCCGTAGTAGCCGTCCGTCTCGTCATGAATAAACTCATTCGCATCCATCTTCCACTCGCCACGCACCGACTCCTGCGAATGCGTCTTGTTATCCGTATAAGCGAGATCCTGCCCTACCAAAATGATCGTCTTAAACCCCATTGCCGACGCCAATGCATATCCGTCGTTTGCCACGGAACCGCCCGTGCCAAATGTGGGTATCAAGATTCCCCGCTCCGCCAAAAAATGATTGACATGCGGGTTCATGTCATTCATAAAAAACTTGGGAGCATGAATCTTTAATAAAGTTTGATAATTATTTGTCGCATCTGTAAAAATTGGAATATCCTCAACGCCCGGATACTCAAAATGCCGCTGATTCTTCTGCGCATCCACCGAAACGAACATATCTGGTATAATACCGTGCTTTAAGAGCACGCGCAACGCCGAATCCGCCGCCATGATAAACGCCTTCCCCTTTAAGCCTTTCAGTTCGTCTATGTTTTTATCGAGCGAAGGACCGGACGCCACCATGATAAACGGAATTTCTTTCGGCATCTTTTCGTAAAACTGCACCAGCGACTTTGTTCTTACAAGATCCGCCATGTTCCGCATCGTATTTATAAAGTATTGCTTTCCAAATTTTGCCAAAACGTCCTGCGTTGCCTGAACCGAATTATGAAACATCTGTACTGTCCATCTCGCATCCTGCTGCTCCTTTGAAAACAAACTGCGATAATTCGGATATGGCTGATAATACAACTTATTCAGATCGCGAAAATCAGCAAACCCATAAACGAAATCTTTGAACACAACCGGCATATCCTCTATGATCCATTCTACGCGCTCGTCCAAAATCAGATCAGCATAATCGCACAGACTTATCAATTCCCTGAAAAACAATAAATATGGCTCATATACGACAACACGCAGCGTATCGTCACTGTATTTTAATAAAATTCGCAACAGAGAACCGTTTCCAATACCAAAAAAGATATACTTCGGCATATATACCTGCTGATCGATCTGCATCTGCTCTCCCCATACCCATGACGCCAAATCCGGCCGGTACATGCTGTCCAACTGATATGCCGGTCCGTCCTCCTTTGCCGCGATCAGCACATTTCGTTCTCCGGTATCATAAAGCTCCGCGTGAACATCACAAGCATGAAATTGTCCACTGTCCGTTTGTACAGCAGCAATTGCCTCCGCTAATTCCTCATATCGTTTTTCAAGCGCCTCTATGTTATGCTCATATATTTCATTTTTCATAATCCACACTCCCGTAAAATCTTCTATATGGTATGTGCTCTCAACCTGTTCCGTCTGGTTTCTCATAATCCATGCTCTTGTAAAACCGCGATATGCTCTGTCAGATTCGGAAGCAGCACCGCATAGATCACATCGATCTTAGCGAACGTATCCCTGCCCTCTAACGTCTCCAAAATCTGCGCGAGCAGTCCCGTCCATTGTGACAATTCCTCCTGTCTGTCTGCAAACGGCGATAATGTATAATCTTGCACGATCATCGGAAACATCAGATTCATCACCTGTGCAATGCGCGGCATCACGATCGCCATCTTCGTCTCATCCTCCGTAATGAGCGGTTTCCCATATTCCTCCAGCAACATCGCCATGCTTTGCAGCTGCCCCGATACTGTGATTCCCTTTTCTATTTCAGACACTTCCCTGATCATTTGCCTTTTTTGGTGTCCCATACGCTCTGCCTCCATTTGGTCTTCCGCATCCTGTGTCTAAACTTATCCATATTGTTTTATGCTTATTATACCGTTAATCGCCCCTCTTGCCAATGAGGAATTTGCTGTCTCCATAAAAAAAGAAGACCGGAAAACCGGTCTCCTTTTTTTATGATAGTTTTGATTAGCCGAGTAAGGACAATACACCCTGATTGCTCTGGTTTGCCTGTGCCAGCATCGACTGTCCTGCCTGAGCAAGGATGCTGTTGTTGCTGTAGCGAACCATCGTATCTGCCATATCGGTATCGCGGATAGCGGACTCTGCGGCAGTCGTGTTCTCTACGACATTGTCCAAGTTCGCAATGGTGTGCTCCAAACGGTTCTGAACGGCACCAAGGGAAGATCTCTGAGAAGAAACCTTTGCAATCGCCTGCGTAATCAGCGTAATCGCAGATCTTGCACCCGCCTGAGTAGTCAAGCTCGTAGTAGTGCTCTTAAGGCTGACATTCTTCAGTGAATCAATGCCAAGACCCTTCGCTGTCATCGTGGAAATCTTGATCGCAATCGTCTGCTCCGTCTTATCCGCAGTACCTACCTGAAGCGTTACATTGTTGCCCTGGCTCGGAGCGAAATTGCCCTGTAACAGCTTTAAGGTATTGAACTCTGTGGACTCGGATACACGATCAATCTCGGATACGAGTGCGTTGATTTCCTTCTGGATCGCAACACGATCTGCCGTGGTGTTCGTGCCGTTTGCACTCTTGATTGCCAGCTCATTCATACGCTGCAACATATCATGTACTTCTGCCAATGCACCTTCTGCTGTCTGTACGCAGGAGATACCGTCCTGAGCATTTGCCGTTGCCTGTGTAAGACCACGGATCTGGCTTCTCATCTTCTCACTGATCGTTAAGCCTGCTGCATCATCTGCTGCACGGTTGATCTTGTAACCGGAAGATAACTGCTCTGTCAGTTTGCTCTGAGTGCTTGTGGTTACGCCCAACATTCTGTTGGAGTTCATTGCTGTTAAATTGTGCTGTACTACCATAATCTTTTCCTCCTTGAATTTACGGTGGCTTCCCTGCCACTCGTTTGATTGGTTGTAGTAACGAAACGCCAACCGTACGTATTTTTGTTTCGTTACCGGTGAAGTAATTCCTTTACTCACTATATATATCGGTACACGTTTTCAAAACTTTATACCGCTATATAACTTTTTTTACAACTTTTTGAAAAGTTTTTACATCACTGTTTTAAGTTGATCATCTGCGGATCGACATACTGCCCGCTCGTCATACTCTTATAATAGCTGCTCGCCACGTTCACGCTTTTATGCGACTCATGCAGCTCCTTGCGGGCATTGGCAAAATAACGCTCGATCGCCTGCTTATTCCGGTTCTCCGTCGCCTCCACCTTCACGGAACGGTCTGTCAGCTCCGTGATCAGCGACTGAATCTGCCTGATCTGTTCCTTGTGCTGTTCAGGATGTCCGGTCAACTCCGGACGCACATGCCGGTAAATCGTGTCAAAACCCGTGTCAAGCTTATTTAACAGTTCGATCTGTTCCGTTTTCTGATCGACAAGCGCATCAAACGCGTCAAAACTGTCTTCCGTCTGGATCACTTCCGCCTGCTTTGCATTCAGAGCAAGCAGTGTATCCAATATCTCAATCTTCTTTTTCAGACTCTCAATGAGAATCTGGATATAACGTTCCGTCTCCGCACTCGTCATAGAACAACCCTGTCTTTCACTTTATGCCCGAAGCTGTGCCTGTGGATCATTCGCCTCGCCCGATTTACACATGCGCATCACTTCTTTCCAGGTATCGCGCATACTCCTTAAGTGTTTGTTCACTTCTTCGAGAATTGCTTTATCCTTGGCGATATTCGCTTCGTGAAGCCGCCTGATCAGATAATTATACACGTTTTCAAAGTCCTTCGCAACCGGATATTTATGGTTCAGCGTGAGGCGCAGTTCCCGGACGACCGCCTCCGCCTTCATAATATTATCGTGCGACTTCTGAATATTCTGCTCCTCGATCGCAATGACCGCAATATTGCAGAACTTGATCGCCCCTTCATAGAGCATCAGCGTCAGTTCGCCCGGAGACGCTGTCGCAATCCGATTGTTCGTATATTGTGCGTATGGGTTATTTAACATCATGTTAATCTCCATTCTTACTCAGCCTGCGGGCTTCACACTAGGGCTTTTAACCGAACATGCTGGTGATATAGCTGGACGTCGAATTGATCTTCGCCATCGCCGTCTCCATGCTGGAGAACATCTTGTAATACTTATCCTCCAGTTTTGCCACCTTATCTTCCTGCTTTTTGATCTTGGTCTTGTAATCATCATACTGCGTGGTAAGCGTCTTGTCGGAATAGAAATTACCGTAGCTGCGGACGCCTTTCAAAGTTGTAGAAGCTGCCCGCATCTTATCATAAAGGTTATTCGCGAACTGATTAAAGAACTTGCTCACGCTGTCCGGATCCGATGCGATCATCTTTTTCAACAAATCCTTATTGCCGGAAGATACTTCATCATCAGAATCGCCGTCGATATGGAGCATACTCCGTTCATTATCTTCCGCCGCAAAATAATCCTGCGTGAAAATACCAAAGTCCGCAAGTGAAAATTTCTTTCCGCCGATCATAAAGCTCGACGATACCGATTCCTTGAGCATACTTCTCACGGAACCAAGCTCCGAATCATGGCGAAGCAGGGCGCTCTTGATCTTTTCCTCCCACTTCTCTATTTCATCATCGGACATCGCCGCTTTCTCATCGGATGTCAGCGGTTCATAATCCTTGGCAGACGCGGCATTATAGAGCGTGTCGATCTCTTTGATCAGTTCGTTATACTCTTTGATGACATTTTTGATCATCTTATAGATGCCGTCGATGTCATCCTGCGTTGTAATCTGTGCCTGCTCATAGATCGTATTGCCGTTTTCATCCTTGCCAAGCACATTGCTTTCCGCTTTTGCCGTGATCGTCAGACCGTTGATGGAGAAGGTATTGCTGCTCGACGTAAACTCCGCGCCGTTCAGCTCAATGACTCCATCCTGCCCTTCTATACGTTTTGCAGAGGTGGAAAGGTACTTGCTGACTTCTCCGCTGTTCAGCTCTTTTAATACCTCATACGCGCCCTTTGCATCTTCGGCAAGCTCTCTTTCGGCACGTTTATCCGGGCTCTCAGATGCTCCTGCGGTAAGGTCTACGCCGGTGAGGTCTGATATTTTCTTGTTATCCTCATTTGCTATGATGCCGCCGAGCTCTTCGTTTGCCGCCATCTTCGTGAGCAGCGACTTCATTGCGTCCAGCTCTGTGGTATCGCTGCCGCTCGCGGTCGCAGCCGTAATCTCCGCCCCTACGCGCTCCAGCTTTTTGCTATAGGTATCGTCTTCCGCCCGGAAGATTCCCTCGTCCGCAAATTTCTGAAGCATATCGGCATTCGCCTGCTCATAATAAGTATTCAGAACTCCTGCGGTTTTTGCCGCCGAAGTAATCGCATCTTCGTGCACCTTGATCGCCGCCTGCAGGCTGTCGTAGCTCTTAAACGCGCGCTCATCTGCCATGATCTCGCCCTGCTTATCAGCGATTCTTGTCGCTTCGGCATCAAGATCGTCCTGAGTAAAAGGCGGCTCGTCTTTGAATTTCTCGTTCAGCTCATCCAAACGCTGCTGCTCCGCTTCGGAAAGCGTCTCGCCCTCCGCCAGACTTGCTTTCTTTCCCGTCAGATTCAGATATTCCGTCTTCTCCGCCCAGACCGCACGATCCGCGTCAAGCTTCTCTTTTTCTTCATTTAATTTTGCTTTTGCCGCATCCAGATCCCGACTGCCGGCACCTGCATACTTCTCCAGCGCTGCCTCATAGGAGTTCTTCATCGGATCTATATCCCATGCATGCTGCAGCGTCTCGATCTTATCAAAATATCCCTGTACCGCCGAAGCGCTTGCCAGAGACTTCTGCATGGACGCCGCATAGGCATTTGTACGCTTCGCAAGTTCTTCTGCTGCGCTCGCATTCAGTCCCTCTGCATCCGGATCCCAATAACCCGCAAGCTTTTCCTGCGCGGACTTGTTATTCTTAACTTCTTCCTCCGTAAGCAGGCCGAGCGCAGACAATGCCTTTAAGCCGTCTACGTTGTTGGCGGTCATCTGGAAGTCGCCTTCCGCGCCGCTTGTTTTCGCGCTGATAAAGAATCTCTGATTGGTGGTGTCGAAGCTTGCCGTGACGCCCGCGTCGTTCAGCTTCATCACCACTTCATCGATCGTAGATTCTCCCGTCAGTTCAATATAAGTGGTGGTGCCGCCGACCTTCACGCCAAAGCTCGCCTTGTCATCCTTGCCGAGCTCCATATCGGTGCCCTTCGTCAGCTCGCTTAACTTTGTGCTTCCCTTTATGCTCTTATTTTTGCTCAACTGACCGCCGGTCAAGTAGCCCGTCTTTGCAAGCTGCTTTACCGCCAGGGTCTGAGAGCCGTTTACCGCATTGTCGCCCGTCACGATCGACGCAAGGCTGCTGTTGGAAATCGACGTCGTCTTTTTCTTGAATGCATCAGAAAAACGAAGATTGCTGATCGTCGCTTGGAAGCTCTTGATCTTCTTATTCAAGCCCTTCCATGCATCCTGCTTCCACTCCAGTTTCGTCTGTGCTTTCTCTAAAGTCTCCTTTTTGGTGCTTGCAGCGGACACAAGCTCTCTGACGATCGCATCCGTATCCAAGCCGGAGTTCATACCCGTAATCTTTATCGACATAATCATCCTCCATTCTTATTCCGTTCATGCGCGCCGACTGTTCCCGCCCGCGCTATCCGGTTCATGTGCGCTTACCGTTCCCTCTGCTCGTCATCCGGACCGGCATTCGCTTACCCTATCCGCCTGCGCCATCCGCGCGCCTGCGTATGCTTAACGCTTCTCGTCTACGAGCAGTCCGGCAAGCTCCCACGCTTTCGCGATCATATCGAGCGTCTTCTCCGCCGGGAATTCCTTGATCGTCTCCTTGGTCTCCTTATCAACGATCTTCAACGTGATGCGGTTCGTATCCTCATGAACGCCAAACTGAACCTGGGAATTGTGCGAATTCTTATTCAGCTCCGCAATTGCCTTCTTGAGCTGTTCCTTTCCTTCTCTCGCATCCGCGGACTGTTGTCTTCCGCCATCCGAGCCGTTGGAATCATACTCCTGTGTTTTGGCGACCGCCGCCGTCGTCTGGTCAACATTGACCGAAATATCCTGAACTGCACCCTCCGTGGTGCCTGCCTCTGAGCCGGTTGCCGGCTTTGGTGGTACATAAGTCTGTGCCTGGTAGGATATTGCTCCATTGATTGCCTCAATTGCCATGATAATCACCTCCGTGTGATTGCTATATGTGTAGGATTTCGTTACAGCCGAATCGATTTTTTCGGCTCTCTGTATGCTATATCGGTGAAAAACAAAAAAATGTTTATAGAGATATAAACATTTTTTTGTCTGTCGCCGTCAATATTGCGATTTCTGTTCCTATCGCCGTTATTATCTTTTCCTGCCGCGGTCAACGCCTACTGAAAAAGCTGGGAGAGCGCATCGGCATCTACGTTCATCGCGTTCTTGTTGGACTCCTGGATCTGGAGATAAACCTCCTTGCGGTATACCGGAACTTCCTTCGGCGCGCTGATGCCCAATTTTACCTGCTCGCCCTTGATCTCAAGGATCGTGATCTCTACATTATTGTTGATGACGATTGCCTCATTCTTTTTACGGGATAATGCCAGCATAATCACTCACCCGCTTTCTTTGACGCCTGCAGAATGTCATAAATCGGATATTTTACGACATACTCATCGCCCTCTGCAATGATCTGACATGCCTTTCTCTGCGCAACATTCACAACGATCGGCGCTTTTAAGTTCACCGTCATTTTGGTCAGATCGCGCGGCACCGTCATCGTTACCAGTACCAGAAGCTGGTCGTCATCCAGACTGCCGACCGGTTTTAGGAGTTCGTCCTCCACCTGCGGATTGTAATCCGGCATTACCAGAAGCGGATCAATGACCGGCATGGCAAAGCCTTCCTCCTGCATGGATTGCAGCCATCTTACCGCGGTCTGGCTGCCTTTCTCCTCGTCGTGGATCAGCGCAAACTCTGTCAGGTTCGGGAATCCGATGATACCGTTCACGAAATGAATGAGCTTGCTCTCGTCAATATCCACCTCTCCAAAAATTCTCGTTTTCATTTTCATAGCGTCATGCCTCTCTTTCCTAAGGTTATTCATTAACCTTATTTTTTCTTTTATCAGATATAGTTTATCAGGCTCGTCTCCAAAATCTTTGCCGTCGCGGAAAGCGCTGCGTCATAGGTCAGCCTCGCGCTTGCAAGCTCCGTCGTCGAGTCCTCGATCTCCTTGTGGTTATTGTTAATGTAGAGCTCCTTAAAGGTCTCCTGCTGCGTCGTCAGACGGTTCGCGATCAGATCCAGACGCGCGCCGCGTGTGCCGACGTTCGTTCCGGCGAGGTTTACCTTGTCCTGATAGCTCTTCATGCTCGTCATCGTCGAGCCGAACAGCTTCTGTACCTGGTCCTTGACAAGACTCTGCGCCTTCTTTGCCGCATCCAGCTGGAGATTGGCGTCCTTTAACGCCGTCCCCTCGCTCAGCGACGCGACCTTTTCCTCAAGACTGTTCACGATCTCGTCGAGTTTTGCCAGCTGGTTGATCACGATCTCTAAGTCTTCCACGTCGCGCCCGACGCCGTGAACATATACCTCGCCCGCTGTCGTATTCACCTGGAGGGATTGATTCGCGCCTAAGTCATACGCCATACGCTGATCGCTGCCAGACTTATACGCAAGCGTCATTTCCTTCCCATCCGGTCCTTTTTTCGTTACTTCACATTCAAAATAGTGTTCCGGTCTCAAATCGCCTTTTACCCACTGGTCCTTTTCGTAGGTGATGGAATACTCTATCGTATTCGGAAGCTCCGACATCTTCTTAACAATATCCTCTCCAAAAACCACTTCCCCCGTGTCCTCGATCAGATAGGCTTTACCTGCTCCAGGGGTATATGCACCCGGAGTCGTTGAATTTACGACTTCGAGAGGAATGCTATCAGAGCCATCCGAAAATGTTATGCCCTTCGGCAGTTTAACCGCTATGTCTGTATCCTGCACGGCTTTCAGATCGTTATAGGCAAGCCGGAACCGCGTATACTCTTCCGGTACGACCATGGTCTCATCCACATCAAACCCTTTTGCTTCCGTGTAACCGTAAACATCGCCGTCCGGATCATTCGCCTTCGCCGGATTCGTCGTGTTGATATGGGTGCGGGTCTGCAGATTGCTCAGCGTAAAGTTCTCCGTAATCTTGTATTTCAGTGTTTCCCCTGCCTGGAACTGCAGTTTGGATTCTGTGCGATAGCCCGTAAACAGATTTCGTCCCGCATAATCCGCATCGCCGGTATCATAGAACTCCTGCATACTCTCCTTTAACGATAAAAGCGACGCCTGATAGTTTGCCGTATTCTTATCGTCACTGGTAGAAAGGTTACAGGTCTTATACATCGCCTCGATCAATTCTTCTCCGGCGTAGATCGCATCCTCTGTCGCTTTCAGCCAGCTCTTCGCATCTTCCGCATTTTTCTCATTGTACTGCGTCAGCTTTGTCAGGTTTGCCGAAAGACGTAAGGAACGGATCGCAACAACCGGATCGTCGGACGGTCTCGTCAGCTTATTGCCCGTCTGCATCTGAATGCTCAACTGGCTTTGCAGTTCCTTGTTCGTATTGATATTCCGCAGAGAGTTGTTCTGCATGATCTTATTTGTAATCCGCATAGCCGCCTTCCTTTCTTACCGTTATACGCCGGTCTGCAATATCAGTCTGTCATAAATTTCCGTAAAGCAATTGATCATTTTTGAAGCAAGTGTGTAGGCATTCTGGAATTTTACCAGATCGACGCCCTCCTCGTCTTTATCCACGCCCGACACGGAAAGACGAAGATTGTCAATGTTATTTCCAAGATCGTCATACTTATCGTAAAGCGTTTCCGCAGCATTCTTATTCAATGTGACGTCCGATAAAATACACTGTAAAAATTCCTCCGCCGAACATCCCCGGAAACTCATTTTTTCCTTATTGGTATGCAGGTCGATCAACTGCATCACTATGTCATCCTTATCCTGCCCTGCCGTATCCTCGTTATTGGCCGCCGAAGGACTCGTATGCGAGGCGAGCAGTGCGGCATCCCGGTCGATCGCTCTGTCGATGCCCGCGCTTCCTGCCGTAAGTTTATAATAGGTATTATCCCTGCTGTTGATCGTATAGCTGCCCGTCCTATCCGGCGTGCCTGTGCAGTCATACTGCGTCTCATCCGTCCAATTGTTCGCCACAAAAAGATTTCTCACAGCGCTGCTGCCGTAGCCGTCAACCGCGCCTTCCTGCGTCAGGATCGTATTGAACGCCTCGGCATAATCCCTCAGCCACTCGCTCATCTGCTGCATATAATAAGGAATCCCCTGATAGCTGTTTGCCACGCCGACGCTTGCTTCTTTTCCGATCTTACTGCTGTTTAATGCCGTGTTCGGGTCCCGCATTTCAAACGTATAGGAATAGGTATCCTTAGCCGCATCATAGGAAAACGTAAAATTATCGTAGAGGACTTCCTGATCAAACAGACGAATCTTACCGTACTCCGCCAAGTTGGATTTATTTAAGTTCTTTAAGTAGTCCGCGCTCACATCTACCGTGACGGTCTGGTACGATTTTCCGTCATCATGCGTTACCTGCCCGATCGAGCTGATGATGCCGTGAAAATACTCTCCGTTATTGCCGTCGCGCATATCAATGATGCCCTTTAACGTACCGCCGATGCTCGCGTTGTGCAGATCAAACCGGTTCCCGTTGCTCCATGTAATATCATAGAGACCGTCAATGTCCGACTGATTCTGCCTTTCGGTGTTGGAACGTCCGGTGCATATTAACGTATTATAATTTGTGCCGGATACGAGATTCTGCCCGCCCGCGATCTTCACGATATATTTGGTCGCGCCCGTATCCCTGTCCGGATTATTCGGATCATTAACATCAAATTCCTGCGTCTCCACGCTGACGAGCCGGGACAGTTTATCCACGATCTTGCCTCTTTGGTCGCGGAGCTCGTTGGCGTTGGTGCCGCTCAACTCGATCACGTTAATCTGTTTGTTTAAGGAAGCGATCTCCTCCGCATACGAATTGATCTGATCGACTGTCGCCTTCATTTCGGCATTTAAGTCTTTCTGCGTCTTCTGCATTCCTGCGTACATCGCGTTAAAGTAATCTGTCAGGCTCGTCGCGTTCATCGAGACCGCCTGCTTAAAGGTCGCGTCACCCGCATGTTTGGAAAATTCCTCCAAAGAATCATACAGGCTGCCAAAGATCGTATTAAATCCGACCGCCGTGTTGTCGTCCCTGAAATAATCTTCCACAACCCGCATGTAGTCGTCTTTTACCTCAAATTCACCGACATTCGAGTTGTTCTTCCAAAATCTGACGTCGTAATATTCGTTGCGAAGCCGCTCAACCGCCAGCGTGTCAACGCCCGCGCCAGCGCAGCCGTATTTGGCAAACGTGCGGAGCGCATCGCTCGCCTGTGTGACGACAACCTGCTTGCTGTAGCCCGGCGTCTCCTCGTTTGCGATATTGTTCGCCGTCGTGTTCAACGCGGCGTTCGATGACAGCAGCGCCGAATATGCGATATTTAATCCAAAAAATTGTGAAGGCATCTTATCCCCTCCGTTCCTGCCGCAGCTCAAAGTTTAGAGCGCAGGCGCAGATCCTGTTTGAAGCATTTCTATCGTTCCCGTGACATTCTACTTTTTGAAAGCGTTTTTATTTTCAGGCAAGTGCATTGATCAGATGTTCCAGCAGCTCATCCACCGCATTGATGTAGCGGCTGCTCGCATTGTATGCGTTTTGGAATTTTATCATGTTGGTCAATTCCTCGTCCGTTGACACGCCGATGATCTGTTCCCTTGCCGCGCTTGCCGCACCCACGGTTCCCTGCTGATCTTCGCTCAGCTTCTTGTACGCCGAACCGGAGTTTGCGATCTGGTTCGTCAGGTTAATATAATAATCGGAAAAATTCGCCAATGTCTTAACGTTTGGATTCAGGGCGTGCGTTTCTTCCTCAAACAACTGATACAGTTTTTGCGCCGTCTCATAATCCACCGAGTCCTCGCCTTTGATAAATCCGAGCAGTGTCGGCTGTTTGATCAGATCGTCATTCACCCGGATATTTCCAACCGTATACAGGGTTTCTACTTGGTCCGGATCTTCTTTTGTCTTAAGATTTCCGTCCGCATCCGTGGTAAATTCCGTATCCGTCGCAGACTTGAGGAACAGCAGAAGCGGCGTTCCGTCGTCGTTGCAAAGATAACCGGTCGTCGGATCGGAGGCATTGGCGAGAATCTCATTGATCCCCGTCGTGATGTCATGAATCAGCCGGTCAAACTCCGCCTGCACGTTCATGATCAGCGATCTTGAAATCTTATCGTACTTTTCCTCCGTCTCAAGTTCCGTATAGTTCGCGCGGTGATCGCCCCTCGCATACAGAAGCGATTCCAGCTTTCCGATGTCGGTGTTCTGGGCTGTGGAGATCGCCTTGTTCGTATCGACCACCTTCGCATGGGAAATATCCAGTGTCTCCCTGCCGTAACGGTCAATGGTCTTTTCCGCCAAATGCGTCCAGTAGGGCGTATAGAAACCGTTCTCCTCCATAAACGCGCCGATCTCGTATACCTGCCCTCTTGTGACAAAACTCTCTCCGTCGATCTTAACGTTATAGTTGCCGAATACATCCACCGAATAGGTCATATTCGTCATCTTGGCGAGTTCATCAAGGTAGTAGTTGCGCTGATCGCGCAGATCGTTGGCGTGCTCCACGCCTCCGGCCTCGATCCTGCTGATCTTTTCATTTAACTCATAAATGGCTTTGCCGTACTTATTGATCGTCTTTATATTGTCGAAAACCTGCTGGTTTAAGTTGTCCTGATAGGAACGCAGTTCCTTATAGACAATGTTCGCCTCATCGATAAACTGATTGGCGCGCTGTACCAGCAATCCCTGGCAAACGGCGCTCTCAGGCTCTTTGGAAAGCTCTTCTATCGCCTCCCACAGCCTGTCAACCGACGCCTGAAACGGATTCTCGCCCGGCTCACCCATGATATTTTCAATTTGATACAGGGCATCATAAGAAACTTCATAGAAAGCACTCCGACCGGACTCCTTGCGATAGAGCTTATCGAGAAAGTCATCGCGTACCTGTCTGGTCTGAGTGTACATAACGCCCAGTCCGACCTGCTGACTGGACACCCCAGAAAAATTATATTTGATCGTTTGATATACATTGTCTCCAAGCTGCACCTGCTGCCTGGTATAGCCCGTCGTATCCGCATTCGATACGTTATGCGCTACTGTATTCAATGCATTCTGACTTGTCTGTAAACCTAACCGGCCTACGGATAATGCGCTCATCAATGACATAAAAATTCCCGCCTTCGCTCTGAACTACTGCTTGGCATCAAAGGATGCACTCACCCTGCCGCCGTACGCCATGCCCGCGTTCTGGGCATCACTGGTGTAATCCGCAGTCTCAGGCGCTGACCGCATGGACTGCAACAGATGCAGATCAAAATCCACCATTTCCAGGGAATCCATGATGAGATCCCTGTTATGCTCATTGATCCGTACCATCTCATGCACCGTCCGCTGCAGGCGGTCATAAATACCCGCGAGCTTATTCTGCTCCGCCGGTCTTTTTTCAAGCAGTTCTATTATGTTGGTTAATTTCAAGCTGGCAACATCCTTGTTCATGACGTTGGCGATGTCCGCAGTCACCTCCGCCCGCTTCTTATCGAGCCGGTTAATGCGTTCTACCACGTTTTGTTCCTCATCCGTGATCTTTTCTAACTCCTCCAGGTTACCTGCCACAATAACCGGAGTCTTTCTTCTGGACAATTCCAGTAACGTCTCGTATTCTGCATTTTCGCTGTCTAAGACAGCCATCAGATTCTCCATCAGGCTAGCCACTGAAATCCTCCTCGTCGCGCGTATGCGCTCTGCTTACATACCCTGGTATGCCTTTATCAATTTATCAGCAAAGTCCCCGCCGCTCACTTCGTAGGTTCCGTTCTGAATCCGCTCCTTTAAGGACGCGACCAGATCTTCCCGAACGTCAGGGCTGTTTGCGACCGCCGTTTTCGCAGTCTGGTAATCCTTTCCCAAACTGGAAATCTGCACCTGATCAGAAAAGCCCGCACCTGCTTTTTTGTGTACGCCGGGCTTCTTCTGTGTGCTGTATAACTGCTGTACCTGTGTTAATCCTCCGATACGCATTGCCGTTCTCCTCCTTCCATGGATCATTCGCTCTCATAACATTTATCGACGCTTTTTGAATTTACTTTAGAGCTATTTGCATTTTTGACAGAAAAAGGAGTCGGGATACAGGGCGTTATGCGGGGTTATTGCAAAAGAATCCGCTTCAAAGCGGATTCTTTTTACGATAAATTACATTAGATGGGTTGTCTGTGCGATCTCCGTGCGCAGCGCGCAGGCTTTACTCGACCGGGCGGTAGCGTTTGAACACTTTATCCGCGCCGCAGACATGTTTTGTTCCGTCTTTATCGTAGATCAGATAGTCGCCCTCACCGATAAAGATGCGTCCTCTGCGGTTCTTGATATAGGGACATACGATAGCGCCATCCTCCCGTGTGATCTTGACAAGCGTATCCGTCACGATCCATCCTTTTGTCACCACATCCGCCCAAAGCTCGCAGCCATCCTCCATGCTCTTGCCCGGCTCATATTGTACGACATCGGCTTCCATTTCCATTCTGACACATTTCATATACGGCACCTCCCCTGGCTCTGTGTGCATTTTGTGTGCATTTTGTGTGCATTTTGTGTGCATTTTGTGCGGTTGTTTATTGGGTTTTGCGGTCTTGCGGTTTTGCGGTTTTGGGATGCATAAATCAAAACAGCAAATCCGGTTCTCTTAATTTTCTGTCTCGCCGCTTCTATCTGTTATCTGTTACCGTTGCTATTTTTCTTTTTATTATATATTATACCTTTTTCGGGCTAAAATGCAATCCTAACATAAGTACTATTATATAGAGAAATATCGGTCAGCCGGCTGCTGACTCAATCCATTTTCAGTTTTCTTCGCATATAGCTCTTTTCCGCAAGTCGTCCTAACAGTTGGGCTGTCCTACAGCTTCGGTACGGCTCCTCCAATCTGCTGAACAAATAATTCAGTTCATTGACGACCGCCGGATACTCTACCTGCGGCACCCTTGAAATCGTAATATAGCCGAGCCGCGCTCCCACATAATAATACAAATTTTCCGACCGATCCGGAAACACATAGTGCAATTCTTTCAGTATTTCCTGATCCTTATTAAGGCTTTTACACAACTGTCCTATGTTAGACCCTATCTCATCCTCTTCCATTTGAGCGCTGGCAATACGCTGTAATTCTTCCTCCTCAACGGCGTTCGGAATCTTCATGCGGCTTTGTCTTATATTATAGTTCATCACGGCAAGATGCGTTAATTCATGCAAAATTGTGCTTTGGCGCACAATATCTCCCCTACGATCCCCAAAGAATCTCGACCACAGCTTTCCCACGCCGCTCCGGTCATCCACTATCCGTGCGGACAGATGTCCATCCTCTATGTATGCATCTCCGCCCTTTTTCGAATCGGCATAGTTTATGTGTTCTTTATTTTGGAGATAAATTATATGAAATTCTGTTCTTAATCTTGGGTCTATTTCCGAATCCTCGATCGCCTGAATATCCCTGTCATCAAGCTTACGCCGCACCGGCTCATGCTCTTTATCTAAGATATATTGCGGTATCCCGGTATGACGCGTTTCCTGTCCCGGTGCTGCTGCTTTCTGCTTATCCTGACGCTGTTGGTCTGATACATTTTTGATATGTTCAAGCATAAGGTTTTATTCTCCGTGATTTGTGGGGGACGGTTTTCCTCTCTGCCGCGATCTGCTACACGCAAAAAGTAAATCACCCCAAAACTTATCCTTCTATCTCCGCCGTAATCTTATCCGGTTCAAAGTAAAGCCAGCTTCTATTGACGCCAAGGCTTTGAAGCTCCTTCAACACCTGCTTCGGTCTTTTTATGACGAGCTTGCACAAGCAGCCCGTAATATACGAATTATATTCCATTCTCATATATTCAAATCCTCTTTTCTCATCATATGCGTCTTTTGCATCATCTGCGCCAGCCGAGGCTTTATGCGGAAATGGAAAAACGGTAAAGACACCGCGCTGTTCTTTGATCCGTTCTGAATTGATGGGATGAATGATCGCAAGCGGCGTACATCCAAGGCACTTGTCCGCTTTAAGTCCTTCGATATAGATGCATGCCAGGAAATAAAAGATCGGATTCACGACATCGCCCGTAAACGCCAGCTCAGGATTGTTCTTCACCCTGTTCAAAAGGCGGTCAAAATATGCCAGATCATATAAATAATCCATTTTCCCCCACTGGTTTTTAGGATTGCTTTCTTTGAAGATATAGTCATAGGCACTTTTGCCATTACTATCAGGCTTCAATTTTCTAATAAGCTCTGACGGTGTCTCAAATCCTTCTTTGCCTTCTTTACTTTCTTTGTTTTCCTTGCTCTCGCTGCTTTGAGCAGTCCTTTTCACCTGATCATACAACGAATCAGACTGTCGAATCAGCTCGTCCACAATCCGCTTATTCATTTTTTGAGGTTTTAATACCCACACACAGGGAATCTTTGTCCGCCCGGCCGCTGTTTTAGGATCTGCGAAGCTTTCTAGCGCAAACATCAATGCGTGCAGCGCAGAAGTTGACCAATCAAGAAAACGTGTCTTTAACCCAAAATGCTGCGCCATCCCCAGCCACTCCGTCGAATTGATACCGCTTCCTTTAATAAAAGAATAATTTGTAGCGTAATACTGTTGGATTCGCATATCCTCCGCAAGGTGAATACTGTTATACCGCCCGCCGTCGGGCGGAAAATCTACCACGCTGCCCCTATACAAGTTCGGTAAAAGCTGATATTTATGGCTCGCATGTCCGCGGTACCACAGTATATCGCCTGCTGAAAATGCTTTGATACCGTTCATATAGTCCGACAAACTGTTTATTTCATACTCCTGGTTGAAGTCCATCAGAAAAACCTTCTTTCGTACTTACTATCTTCTTGTTCGCATATTGAATTCTGTTTTTGTAATAATATTGCAAAATAAATGCAATCTCATCATTTTGTGCGTTGACGTCCTCATTCTTGTTGTCAGACAACTTCATTTCAAGATTTTTTCGAACAAAACATTGAATTTTCCCAAAGCCCTCCAATGTATCGGCAAACCTGAATCTGTCCCGCAATTGAAACGCCCGGCGAAACGCAATGCGAAAAAGTTTTGACTTCTGTACATCGATTATCTGCTTTTGCAATTCCTTACAAATTTCGATCAATGAACTCTTTGTATCATCAGGCAACTTCTCCACACACTTCTGAAACTCTTCAACCAGACCTTGCCTTGCTTCCGCCAACTTCTGCATGGCTGTCTCGTCACCACCGGTTTTCCCCATGTCTTTATATTTCTCTTTTACATAAATCAAATACGCTATTACAACAGCAAATCTGGGAACACTTTGCAAAAATCTGTTATCTGCGGTCTCATACATATCAAATATAAATGCAAGATATTCGTTTACCCCCAAATCCAAATTGACGCACATCACAATATCTGCAATACTTTCCTCATAATTGCTTTTGGCAAGCTCCAATACCGTTTCAGACACCGAAAGTCCGGATATTGCCTGATCCAAATACGTTTTGAACTCATCCTGACTGTTCTCTTCCGTAATATGCATTTCACGCAGGAGTTCTAAAAATGCAACCGATACATCCGCAGCGGATGACGATCGCATGACACTGTATTTTTTCCATACCTTAGTCAAGAATTTTTCACGCTTTTCTGCGATTTTTTTCATTTGAACATTAGATGGCCGCTGCCGGTTTTTTATCACCAAATTCTGAGATGCAGCATCTGTCATAAGTTGCAAATAAAAGAGTGTCACTTTCTGGTTTTCTCTTAAACTGTTACGCAGTTTTACAATATTCGTCTTTGTGTACATGCGTATATATTCGTCAAGCTTATCGGCATTCTCTTTCAAGGATTTTCCCAGGCCGCTCAATTTTCCCACATCTGCTTTTATTTTGCCCGGCTCTTTGCTCGAATCGCCATTCCTACCCTTCCGACTGCGTACAGCCTCCATCACTTTGCGATTACTGTCTAAATATCTATGTGTCCTTTCCGCCAGTTCCTTATCTTTTATTTTCGACGAACAACTATCAAGTGCCTTTATTGTCTCGTCCCACTTACACCACAAATAATCGTCTATATCCTTCCACTTTTCCCTCGCGTTTTTCCCTTTACACCGGTATCCAAAATGAAATGCGACCTTGTCAAAGCAATCATCAAAAAATCTTTCCCGGAACATCTCAGGGCTTCCAAAATTCGCAAACTCGTTTGTCAGATCGTGAAAGGACTTCCATAATTTCTCTAAAAATACTGCTTTCGGAAACTGCATAAAGTTCTTCAGTTCCTGCTTAAAATAGTCAACCACCCCCGAATAGACACATTCGTACAGGTACGCAATCCCCTCAGATGTCACTTGCGCCGCCACTTTCTGCTGATAGCTTACTTTAGAGTTTGCCACCGCCTTTTTTATAGCATTTTTTGCAATATCTTCTGACAACACTTCGATCAGATCTCTGTTGCGCCGTTCCCTTGTCAGTCCATTACAATAATGCCCATTTCATGAAATGACGACACGATCAATTCAGACGCACTCTTGTATTTTTTCATATCCTGACAGATGATGAACATTAATGTCTCATGTTCCTCAATATAGGAACTCCATCCGCCTTTTACCGCCTCCCAATCATCCGCCATATTCTGCCCCAAAAGTGTCAGCATCATAAAATCGCTGTCGTAACCGCTGTTCTGCATATAGGGAATCACCAAAGGGGTATACTTTGGAAAACTCTTAAATTCTTCTTCCTCACTTCCATAGCTTTTTCTCAACGCGTAATATTTATCAAACATTTCCCGTAGAAACTGCATGTATGCAATCGGCAGTTTTACAATACTACATTCATCCTTTTCTATTTCATACTGCGGCGACTGGAATGAATTGCTATTTACAGATGATATGACCCTTATATATTGTTGAAAATAGTTAAGCGCCCATAAAACATTCTTTCCCACCTCTTCTATATTCTCTAACCTGCTTGAGACAAATCCAATGTGCAGCCGGAAAAGTTTCATAAAATCAATCAGACAATCCCCCAGCATTTTGATACTGATATTCGTGTCATACTGTGGGATCAGCGTTACATATGTATGAATCATATGATGTAATTTATCAAAATAAGCATCCAGCTTCTCCCGCACCCCGTTGTCACGTGCATAACCAAGCAAATCTTTATATACATTTTCTACATTCTCATCGGGCTGACGTGTATACTCGTTTAACAAAATGTTCTGATCCGATTTCAGTTCAAAACAATCAAGTGGATTAAAAAATATCCGCAGATTCAAATAGTCTGCATTCTTTGTTTCCATCAACCATTTAAGCGTATTGGGTTTCGCATCGCTTTGAGACGAATCATTCTTCATGTTGTCTGCTGTTGTTTCTTCCCAGCCTGTAAACGAATGCATCATGTATCCGAGTGTCATTCCCAAGATACCTAAAATATTCTCCGCCCCATCAATTCTGACAGACAGCTCATATCTGCCCGGAAGACTATGGGTACTAATACACTCCTTATTTACTGTGTCCTCCTCACGTAATATCCTTCTAAATTTTTCCAAGAGCTGTTCATTTACATACAATCCCCTGCTCAACCGGATTCTCGCGACCAATATTGTATCCTGCTCTGTATAAATCCGATTTTTCTCAGCTTGAAACTGTGTATAAATTCCCATTACCGTATATACAGCATACTTTGGAGCTACATTCTTTGCCTGTCCACATATTACCGCCTTAATCTCTGTTGATAAATAAGCGGCAAAATCCATTCTTTCCGAGGACAAAACGATGCAAAAATCCATTGTATTTATCGTATGATAAATTTTGTATCTCAGTTTAAGATTACCAATCTTATGATTTTGCCCAAAGGTCTGCTGCGCTTTCATGACCCGTTTATGCAGCTCCGTTTCCGCCTGATCCAGATCAAATGCCTTCCCGTCATTTTCCCCCAGATATGCTTCCGGCGTAATGGTCACCTGCATAATGGCAAAAAAGGGGTATTCCTGATTCACTTGAAACGGATCACCCTCTGTATTCTCTTTCGAGCCTGCCTTCTCCTTCCGAAAAAGTCCCAGACTTTGATAAGCCTCACACGGAATATCATTTTCAGAAATCATACATTCCCGCAGACCTTGAACCTTCTTCACATAGATCACGTCAAAATAGTCCAATGCAATGCAGATGATATTTTTGGTATCCGGTTCTCTACCATCTCTCTCTTTCAGCTCCGGATTTCTAATAAACTCCACATATCTAAAATCATAATGATATTCTTCTTTCTTCGTATCCTGCGCCATTGTAGTCTGCTCCATTCTATCCGTTTCGCCACTATCGTTATCGGTCCTCATGATTCGTGTGTATAATCTCAGCGTTCCTTCACCGACAAAGTGCGTCTAAACTACCACCAAAGTACGCTATTTATATAGTACACTATTTATATAGTTTGCTTCATTATGAAAATAATCTCGTTTCATGAAAACTTCTTTACAACAAAAAAACATCTTAAATATTAAGATGTTTTCTGCTTTTAGAATTCCACCTGAGACAAACCGGAAATAATGTCGCTATATTTGTTAACCTCTATCTTCTGATTCGATCCAACATAGCTATAACGATACTCATCCGCTCTGCATGCGTCAGCGTCCGGAAACAGATATGTGTTTTGCTCCAACTGATTCACCTCAACACTCATACCTTTTTTTGTGTTGATGTTAATCTTTCCAAAGGACTGCGTCAACCCCATCCTAAGCTCCTCCATATTCTGATCCTGCGGGAAGTGTAGGATGCAGTGATGCCGAAATCCCCCAAGTCACCTTGTTGCAGGTACTGATCAAGCTAATCAAATAAATTTTTCTGTCGGATGTCACTGTTCGATACCACAGAAAAACTTCACCAATAGTTACCAATTATGAGCGCATGCAAAGGCATTATAAGAAAACTTTGCGACGTCAAACTACATAAGATATTTATATGATATACGTTCACACCATACTTGTCAACTCATTTTTGTAACTTTTTCGTAATTTTTCGCAGCTTCTCTTTCGTTTCATGCTTCGTATGTCATATCATACACTGTTACTATCTACTTTTTTTCAAATTTTATACCTAAGTTCGTTCTTTTTACAAGCCCTCTTTCAAAAACCGGATCAGCTCATCATTTTCTTCTTCCCGTCTGACAGCAAGGCGGACATACTGCCTTCCGTTTCCGATTTTGGCAGACAGATCCTTTATAAAGATATTTTTCTTTAATAACTTGCTTGCCAGTTCGCCGCTTGTAAATTTGTCCGTAATCTCACACATAACATAATTGGCCTGCGACGGGATCACACGGAGCCACGGTATCTGCTCCAGTTTTTCAATAAAATGCTGCCGCGCCAGAATGATCTTATCAATCGCCGCCCGGTAATCTTTTTCGTATTTCTCTGCGATCTGCATGTAAAATTCGCCAAAGGAATTGATGTTCCAGATCGGCAGTTTTTGTTTTACCGCGCTTATCATCTCCTGATCTGCGCTTGCCAATACTCCCAGCCTCAGCCCCGGAACGCCATAAGACTTTGAAATGCTTTTGATCACAAAAAGCCCCGTTCCATAGCGGGTAAGCGCTTCTTCCGAGATCATGGTCAGTTCTTCCAGATTTTTCCCATTTCCGACAAAATCCACAAAGCTTTCATCTATGATCAGATTGATCTTTTTCTCTCTGCACCAGAAGATCAGCCTTTCCGCCTCCGCGCGCTCCATATAGCGTCCGCTTGGGTTATCCGGATTGATCAATATGATCGTCTCCACCGGATTCTTTTCAAAGTAAGCCATCACATCTTCCGCGGTATAAGAAAAATCATCGGTCTGCACCGTCATGACCACACATCTTTCCGGCTCTAATCTGTTCGGATATTCTTCAAATGTCGGACGGATCACGCCTGCTTTTCCCGGCAGCATCTTAAGCAGGATGTCGATCAGTTCGGCGGCGCCGTTCCCGATCGCTATGTACCCGTCGGACACGCCGAACTTTTTACCCGCGAGCAGGCTGTTCACCCTCATTCCGGACGGATACTGTGTCAGCAGCGTCTCAAAATTCGCTTTCATTTCCTCTTTCATTTTCTCAGGCGGATAATAGGGGTTTACCAGGTAACAAAAGTCCAGCATCTTTGGGTAGCGCCAGTATCCACCGTACCTTTTGGAGATCATACTGTATTTTTGTTCTCCGGATTCCGCAAACAGGCTCTCTGCAATGTCCAGATCCTGAATATCATCGATCTCATACCATGTCTGCCCGGTCAGCCTTTTTGCCCGTATTTCCTTCGTGTCAAGTAATGCGATGAGTTTTATGACGGATTCGTAATATTCATTATCTCCCATTGCGGTCTTATATGCGTTCAGGAACGGGACATAGGTATTCTTTGAAAAGTGCCGGCTGAATTTATATACGTTCACTGTCTTATAATAGTTTTCTTTCTCGCTGAAGTTCAAATATTTCCCCGGAATAAAATCGCAGATACAGTCTTCCCCATCCAGAACCATGCAGGTTCCGTCCATCCAGCTCTCGAATTTGTCCGCAAGCGCCAGTGTCTCCCGCGGATCGTTTAAGATCAGGTCGATGATCTCTTCTTCAAAAATCAGATCCGATTCTAAGATGAGCGTATCTTCCGCCACCAGGTATTCTTCCGTCAGCGCAAGCGAATAGATATTATTTGTCTTGTAGTATATCGGATTGTCGATAAATTCGACCGGCGTTTTTATATCAAGTCCCTGAATGTAGCCGATCAGTTTCTGTGCTTCATATCCCACCACGAGAACGATACGGGACAGTCCCTTTTTGTCAAGGATCCCAAGCATTCTCTCGATAAGCGTCTTTCCGTTTACCCGGACCATGCATTTTGTGTTGTTCTGTGTCAATTTTTTTAGCCGCTTTCCCATTCCGGCCGCCAGGATCACTGCCTGCATGTTTTACCGCCTTTCTGACTGTATTTCTTCAAAAGTCTTTCGTTCAAACTGAATTCCTTTTTATTCATAAATATATGCGTTATAAATATAACGGCTGTTCCAATATACCTCATTAACATTTTCTGTAAATCGTACTCTTTTCCCATGGCGGCTCTGTTCTCAATCCACTCTTTTGACAAAAACAGTTTGTTCAGTCCTTTATAATGAGAATCATAAATTTGACAGTGGAAAAATATTGAAATACACTATCTGCTAACACAAGATCAAATTTTTGTTCTGTATCGATTGTGTCTGCTTCTCCACAGGATACATCCGCACATACATTCTGTTTACAAACACGGATCAAGCTCTGCGAATAATCAATCCCACTCAGACAGTCAATCCCTCGTTTCTGAAACAGCATCAGGTTTACCCCGCTTCCGCATCCGACCTCAAAAACGCTTCCGACCGACTGACCGATTATGGAACATATCGTCTAGATAACTCCACTTTCGATTATTCTCCCATTTATAAGGAGCAATCACAATTAGATTTTTCTTGGTATAGTGCCGCAATTGCAACACTTTTGCATAGGCGGCCATAAACATCTGATTTCCTACCCCCCCTCCTATCTTTACAATGGCCATAATTCTCTTACCTACTTCTCTCAAGTCCCTTTTGACGCTTTTAATGGGTCTCACCTTCCATTTGCATTGCATACAAAATCCGTTTACCAAAATAAACGCTTTCCTCTCCCATATCATCCAGTTGAATCCGCGTTTCCACCTCATAACGGTTTGTAATAATAAAAACATACTCATTTCTATGTGTTATAATTTCATGCGGGTTTTTCACAACATGACCCATAAAATAGGTGTCATTTTTCTTTGCACTGTTATCCCATATCTCATATACCGGAAGTCCTGATTTTTCAATAAACTCTTTCGCGAACTCCGACGCACCGAATAAAATGATCTTCTTCTCATGTATATCCCGATAAAAATCTGCGATTGAAAATTCTCCTAACTCCGCCATCCACTTTCTGATTTTCTCCGGCGTTTCCCTTAACACGCGTAAAGTGCGATTATTTCTAAAATATTTTCCGTCAAAATCAAGATAATAATGACAGAGCAATTCATACCAGCGTTCGCTTACCACCGTCAATGCCGCTTTCAATTTTTCATCCGCACCTTTACTGAGTGCTATATTAAACGCTTCATCCGGATCGTCTTCCAAATCATACGCTGCGATACATTTTCCTGCATCCATAAACTCATTTAAGGACGCCAAATAGGTCGCACTATATTTCTGATTTCTATATCCAAACTTAATCTGAGCTCTAATTATATTCGGACATCCGTTAATCCATTCCGTGTGAAGCTCATTATGGATATTCTCGCCGTCGAGGAAATTTGTTCCCTTATATTCCTTCGGTGTGGAAATCCCTAAAATATGGAGCAAAGAAACAGGTATATCCAAATTTTCAAGCAATTCTGTATTTTTTTGAGGATTTATTCCATTTCCTGCCATATAAAACGGAATATTGAAGTGCGTCCGGTGATAAACAAACTCATCATCCTCCAGCGCCGTTACCGGATACATAAAATTGGAAAATCCATGATCCGCCGTTATGAGCAAATACGAATCCTTGAAAAAACCTCTCTTTTCTAATTCCTCCCACATTCTTTTCAACTGTCTCTCAATATGCATTAGGGAAAGTGTCCGCGAAACAGACATTTTCATATCCGGCATATCCTTTAACGCCGCCTTGATGAATTCCAATTTTTCCTGATAACCGCCCTCGTCGTTCTCCATGATATTTTCCCAATAATGGAAATCAAACACATGCAGATAAGAGCAAAATGCCTTCTCGTCTGTTTTAGCGTCCAGCCATTTAAGGAAATGGTCAATTTGCCTTCCCATTGTCGGCGCAGAATGCCTACCGTCAAAGCAGTCTCTTACATGAGAAAGCAGCAGATTCCCTGTTTGAACACACCGGTTTCCAATTTCTCCGGCAATTATATTTTCTACTTTATTTTGATATTTAACATCTGTCTTGGAAAATTTTCTATTAATATTAAAGAAACGTTTTTTGTTTCTATAATCAATTTCCATAAATATCTTTGCTTCCTCCGGTGTTGGAAGATTATCCAAAACCGAATTGACCATCCGTTCTCTTGTTGTATATTCTGTCTCCAACAGTCCCGTGTTCAAAAAATATTTATAAAATCTGTGTTCTTTTTGTAATGACAACAGCTCATCAATATATTGCTCCGGCTCATGGATATAAGCATCATATTCTTTTTTCTTTGCAGGATTACTTTCATCATAAAAACGCTCAAACAGAAGATGGACCACCTCCGCAAACAGCGCCCTTTCTTCCTTTTTAAGAGCCCCCCTGTTATATAGAGAAAAAAAGTAGCTTAATCTGAATTGCCAAAAGTCATATACTGCCATTCCCTCATAATTGAAAGTACCCAGCGTCTTATATCCGTAAACATCCGCCGGGAAATCGTCGAGCACCGTCGTAGCTCCACCCATATATATCTGATACCCATTTTCTTTTAGCACACTCAGCATCGTTTTGTTGGAATGCGTAAAATATGCCAGATAATTCTGGTTATCCAAAGGATATTGGGACGCAAACAGCCCTTGTAATCCCGCTTCCGTAAACGGTCCTGATGAATACATCCCCGTCGTGTGATAGGTCAGTTCTTCCAACTTGTGAAAAAATGAATTTTTATAAGCCTTCTTATATTCCTCAATATACCAATAGGAAAGTGCGTCAATGCACAATATTACTACATTGTTTTTCAACCCTTATTCCTCCTGTCCGTTCACGGTCAAATCATCGTATTCTTTTTGCAGGAACTCCCGCATAGACACTGTCTTTCTCTGTGTCCCGTAATAGCACTGAATTTGCTCCAATGCGGGTATTTTCTGCTACTCTAACAGCCCCGATTACTTTTGAGCCAGCATAAATAATTACCCCATCCTCCAAAACAGGATATTCATTTCTAACACTACGTTTTTTCCACGCTTCAATGCTTTTTGCTCCTAAAGTCGTCTGTTGATAAATAGTACAATTGTCTCCTATTTTTACATATTCTCCTATTATAATACCATTCGGATGAGGCAGTCTTAATCCTTCCCCGACTTTACAATGATTTCCGATAAAAATTCCATAACATTGTACTAATTTTTTGTTATAATAGCGGGCAATTATATTATTTTCTCGTTTGCCCCCCCCCCAAAAAAATACTCGGCACACTCTGCCAATACAATTTCGCCTTAATCCAATAAACAGCTCTTGCGTTTTCAGTCTTTCCATAATATCTTCTTCTGATTTGGTGCCATCCCAACAAAACAGACATATACTTTCCCCCCAAAATCATCGTGAGCTTTTCAGATGGCATATAGCACCGTCTCCCACGCGTAGCTTGTATAATGCCGGATATAAAACCTATAATCCTCCCGATATTCCATAAGCAACTGTGGTATTTCATAAATATCACTTGGTTTATGGTAAATAGATACCGCCAACCGCGGCTTATATTCTTTGATTGTATTCACTGCCCCTTTCAACGTCTCCATTTCTGCGCCCTCTACATCCAGCTTAATAAAGGTTGCCCGTTCTCCTTGCAGAACATTGTCTATACTCTCTGCGTCCAGCACAATCTCGCCGGCATCGGATACTCTGGAGCCTGAGCCCTTGTTAGAAAAATGTAATTTCTCCTTTTTATTCCATGTCGCATAGGGCAGCAACTCAAAATTATTCAGTTTTACATTTTCCTTACATCTCTGATAGTTAAACTTTGAGGGTTCAAAAGCCCATATCCGTTTATATTCTCCTCCGCACCATTTTGCAAACTGCATGCTTGTATCCGCATCAAAGCATCCTGCATCAATAAACACCTCTTGCGCTCCTACCGGGTTCAACTCAGGGCAGTCAAAATATTGAATACCTGTTGTGGCATAAATCGTCCCCAAACGAGGATACCAAATATTTTCTCTTGGGAAATAATCAGACGTCAAATTATATAACAGCTCTCCTGCATGATTATGAGATGCGATCACAACATAATAGTCCTCCCTCTGTTCTTTCACCTCTGCGGGCGAAAAAACGGTTCTTCCGCAAAAATCACTTCCCCACTTCGCCTCATCATTATCACAAAAAGCGTGAACTGATATACCGTTTTTCCTCAATATATCATATGTCATCTTTCCGTCCGTACCGGCCCCGAAAATAACTAATTTTTTATCTCCTATATTTTCTCGAAAATCATCATACGGCGAGATATTCCATTGACGATCCAACTCCAGCAACACGTTCATAAAATCACTGTATTTTTTATTTCCAAACAGCATCTCCCATTTTACAGAAAACAATTTGCGCGATTCCTCATCCTGCAGTTTCTCGTAAAACTTTGACATCAAACTTAAATCCATCTTATTTTCCTCCTCTGATCCATTTTTATATTTCGTAGACTTCCCTCTTATAAAAAATCCATAAAAACACTTTCGTTATTTTGTTTTTTCTTGATTAGACAAAAGTCCTCTTTTTCTAATTCTAAAATCGGCACATCCGGTAATATAAACGGTGGCTTCATTACAACACTGTACGAGCCCACATTATGGAATACTACAAAGTCGCCTACGGCAAGCTTTCCTGAATAATTCTTAAATAAATAATCCGATTCAATACAAGTATATCCCGCCATATCCAAGTCCTCATATTGCTTCAATTCCCCGCCTGAATATACCGTGATTGGTCGTTTCACACTTTTTACCGAAGGATTCATATTATATGTACTTCCCGTAAGCGTTGCAATCGCTTTCCCGCGGACATACTTAATATTGACCACACGTGTTACAAAGCGCATGGTATCAGCAACAAGTGCGCTTCCCGGTTCAATGATCAACTTTGGCTTTTCGTTGTGATCTTTATATATCTTTGCCATTCCTCCTGCCACAATTTTGGCATAATCCTCATAGGAGGGCGGTTCAAAGGAAAACTGTCCGGCAAAATCATCGCTAATCTTTCCCATATATCCGCCGCCCAGACTGATATAGGACCACACATGATCTTTCATTTCCCCCTGAAGAAGATTCTCCAAATTTTCCATTCTGTCCCGAAATGAATCCAGTGAGCGAAAAGGCAGATGGCAATGTAACCCCGCTACACGCAGATTCAAAAAGCTATTCAAACGATTGATCGCGTTTCTCAGTTCCTCTTTTGGTATTCCAAAACGGGATGGCACATCCTGTTCAATATCCATGTTGTATCTGACTCCAACAGCGAACTGTTTATCACGATAACGTTTTGCAATATCCTGAACAATTATGCTTTCGTAATCGGAATCAATATTCAAATACCCCCCCCAAGCATAAATTGTTCTATAACCGATTGTTTTTTATATGGTCCGTTATAATAGATATGATGCAGATCTACTCCCAAATTCAGCGCCAGCCCCAGTTCCATCTCTGATACCACTTCCGCATAACCGCCAAGTTGATCAATCATTTTGCACAATTTAGGTGTATAATTTGTCTTATAGGAATAGGCAATATGTGTATCAGGGTAATATTTTTGAAATGCCTCCAGCATTTCCCGATAATTGCTCTCATATAAGCTACTGTCCAACAGATAAAAAGAATCTCCATATTCTCTTGAAATCCGGTCTAGCCGCTCATAATTGATGTCCATCGCATTCCTCCGTTTTCTACTTGCCCGCAATTTTTTGTAATACATCATTCACTTCCCGAACGACGGTTTTTCTGTTATCTTCAAAAAATGCTTCCGACTCGTGTTCTAATCGTTTCTCGTATTCCCGTATTTCTTCCATTCCAAATTTGAACGCCCGCTCGATTTCCTCCAAATCATTTGAAATCCACGAATCATAAAAGCTACGCGAAAGAATTGCCATGGAAGAACCCATGCGGTAATGTTCTGCAATAATATGTCTTGCAGGAAGCATCCCGTCATCCAAGCGTGCAATTCCGCCAAACCCGTAGGGAATGCCATATGGACGCACTTTATCACAAATTTCCTCCACTTTTCCGTTTGCCAACAGCTCAAACATAAACTTTTGTCGATATTGAATATGTAAATCATTTAATCCAATATGAATCTCATCAATTCCTGATAATTTTAGGATTTCATCCAACTTGTTTTCCGCACCAATCGTTTCAACGAGCAGCATTGTCTTCGCGCGACCATTCACATATTCCAAAAATTGTTTCACTTCGTCAATCGTCTCAAAAAACGGCAGCATGACAAGTTCTGCGCCCCGTTCAATCACATCATTGATCTCTTTCTTTGAATCCTCATAGATAGAATTTACTCTGACCATAAGCTGAGCCTTGGAAATGCAATTTCGGATAATACTCACATCTTCTACCGTATGGGTAGAAAGGACCACATTCCTCCCCGCCTGACGGATCGCTTTCCCTCTCGCCTCTAAATCCACCCAAATCCGATCTACAGAATGTCTCTCTATAATCCGCGCAATTTCCGGCTTATTCGTAATATACATCATTTTTAATGGCATATCAGATTTCCTCCTTTTGATAAATTGGCGTCAACCAGTCCCTATGTTTTTCTTCGTTTCCAGTTACAACATCTAAATATTGTTTATGTATCTCCTGTGTCAGCCTTCCAGGTTCTCCGTCCCCGATCCGATAACTATCCATTTGTATAATCGGTGTGATCTCAACTGCTGAGCCGCAAAAAAATGCTTCATCACACACATACAACTCTGTGCGATTCACATTGCGCTCTATAACATCCATTCCCAATTCTGCCCCCGCAAGCTTTATGATTGTATCCCGCGTGATGCTTTCCAAGATAGAATCTGTTAATAAAGGCGTGATCAACGTATTCCCCTTTATCATAAAAAAACATGACCCCGTTCCTTCTGCCACATAGCCTTCCCTGTTCAAAAATAGTGCAGAATCATAACCATGATCCAATGCCTCCAATTTTGCCAATCGGCTATTGATATAATTAGCACCCGTCTTGATTCTAGGTGACATCTCTCGTTCACTGATTCGCTCCCACGAACTAATACAGGTCTTCTCTCCCTTTTTGATCGGATGCGAAACTCTTTCTTTTGCGATAGGAGAAATAAACATTCCCACCGGCTCCGTTGAAAACCAGCTTCCAAGACCATCAACAAACACGGTCTGTCTTACCGCGATGTCTTCCCGATATTGATTTGCTCTAACCGTGTCCAAGAAATATTGCTCCATCTCTTCTATCGAATAAGGACACTTCATGCGAAATAACCTGATAGAATTTTGAAGTCTCTGATAATGCTCTTTTAGACGAAATGCATACAATTGCTGCTTCTCCTCATTCCAATAGCACCTGATTCCCTCAAAGACATTCGCTCCAAACTGAAACGAGGGAGACAATACATTTGCATTTGCATCCTCTACATTAACAATTTTTCCATTTAACCAAATCAAACGATTCTGTTTCATCCGTCATCCCCCTCAAGACATTGCCCGTTCGGTCCCTCTTCCTGTGGCGTGTAAGTAGGGACAATTTTCCTAATCAGCTCTTTGATCTGGGCTTCCTCATGGTTCGCGGCTGATTTCAGATCTCTTAGCTGACGGAAAAATGCCATCTCGTCAAACTCGATCGGCTTTCCGATATGAATCAGTTTATTGGCGGTATCCGTCATGCCTTCCTCATTCATCAGAAGCTCTTCGTACAGCTTTTCCCCCGGACGTAAGCCCGTGAACTTGATTTTAATGTCCTCATCCACCTTATAGCCCGATAACCGGATCAGGTTCTTCGCCAGATCTAAGATCCTTACCGGCTCCCCCATATCCAGCACAAAAATCTCTCCGCCTTTCGCATAAACCCCTGCCTGTAAGACGAGGGACACCGCTTCCGGGATCGTCATAAAATAGCGGATGATGTCGGGATGCGTCACCGTCACCGGTCCGCCCGCTTCGATCTGCTTCCTGAAAAGCGGGATCACACTCCCGTTGCTCCCTAATACGTTGCCGAAACGCACCGCCACAAATTCCGTGTCATAATGCCGGTTAAACGTCTGAATGATCATCTCGCAGATGCGCTTGGTCGCTCCCATGACATTCGTCGGGTTCACCGCCTTGTCCGTCGAGATCATGACAAATTTCTTTACCCCGTTCATCGCCGCCGCCTGCGCGGTCTTCCATGTCCCGAACACATTGTTCTTGACTGCTTCATTCGGGCTGACCTCCATGAGCGGCACATGCTTATGCGCTGCCGCATGATAGACAATATCCGGCCGGTACGTCTCAAAAATACTGCTCATGCGCGCCGTATTCCGCACCGACGCAATCAGCACGAGCAGGTTCATGCGCGGATACGCTGCAAGAAGCTCCTGCTGGATGTCATAGGCGCTGTTTTCATAAATATCCACGATGATGAGCTGCTTCGGCTGATGCGTTGCGATCTGGCGGCACAGCTCGCTGCCGATGGAGCCGCCGCCGCCCGTCACAAGCACGACCTTTCCCTTGACATATTCCAAAATGGAATTTAAGTCCACCTTGATCGGCTCCCTGCCGAGCAGATCCTCCACGTCCACATCCCGGATCTTGCTGACATTGACCTCTCCGTTCACGAGCTGGTACATGCCCGGCAGCGTGCGGAGTTTGCAGTCCGTCTCCTTACAAATATCAATAATATCCCGGATCATGTGCTTCGGCACGGACGGCAGCGCGATGATGATCTCGTCGATCCCATACTCTTTTGCCGCCCGGATGATCTCGCCTCTTCCGCCGACCACCTTAACGCCCTGCACATAACGCCCCCACTTATTTTTATCGTCGTCGATGACGCACTTGATCGTCATGGTGGAATAATAGCTTCCGATGATCTCCTTGATGATCACGTTTCCGGCGTCCCCCGCGCCGATGATCATGACCGCCGTTCCGTTTTTGCTGTTAACCATCCGGTGCTTCGCTTCCCTTAAAAAACGGTAGGAAAAGCGGCTTAACAGCGTGAACGCCAGCAGTACGAGCAGATAGATAAAATAATACG
>JAMPHA010000020.1:0-40371 GCA_023663615.1 Clostridium sp.
CCTATATGGTGAAAGTTATCCACATCCAAGGAGAAAATTATTTAACAATTACCTACAAAAAATCACACAGCAAAATACCGATTTCTTTGTTATCTTCTACAATTAGTATATCCAGCATATTTTCCCACTTTCGCATAAAAAAAGTATTCTTTTGAAACTTGCCTTTGGCAGCGCTTTCGGATTGGGAAAATTCCTGTCTGCAAAAAAGAGTTTCCTGCGGAAACTCTTTCGAAGAATTGCTGACGCAATTCTTCATGGATTACGAAATTTCCTACAGGTTAAAAAAGGGACGCCGCACCGACGTCCCTTTGTCTTTGCTTTTTTATCCCAAAATCCGGATCTTTTGATTTCGCTCACAGACTTTCTTTTCGAAACCGTCTTCCAGCAGGTAGGCTTCGCCGTATAAGGTAGTACTGCCGTCCTTATCTATAAAAAGATAAGAACCGTCCACCAGCGCATAAAAAGATCTGACATGGCTGTCAGGAATGCACAGATCCTCAAACACCCGCTTTCCGTCCAGTGTCAGCCCTCTCTGATACTGATAATGCGGCAGGATCCGGACATCCGTCAGTCCCAGCCCATCCAGATAACGCTCATAGCGCGGATCGACCGCTTCGCCCTCCAGTTCCGGCTGCGCATAGACAATGCCCGCACTGTTCATGCTTCCGGCGGAAATGCCAATGATAATGCCCTGATACTCATACAGGACCTCTTTTAGATGAATGCGCCAAAAAAACTGATTCTGCGTCGGCACATGCCCGCCCGCCAAAATAATGACATTACTGTCAGACACAAGCTGCCGCACCTGCTTTTCGTTTCGCGCGTCGCAAACCTCTAAATCGCGGAACGGAAGCCCTGACAGCCAGAAAGATTCGGGAATCTGACTTCTTAAACTGTCATTGATGACCGCGTCGTCGGGATACGCCGCAATAATCAGTCCTTTTGCTTCATTCGGCCAATGTTTTTTCAGATTCGTAACAAATTCATTCGAATTATCCAGCTCACACGGAATACACACGCCGACCTTATCCTGATAGGAGCCGCCCGGATCGCTCGTCAAAAATACTCTCATAAAGCACCCCTCTATTCCATGTTAAAACATCCGTTTGAACATTCTGCCTTCCTACATTATAGTAACTTTTGCGGCGCGCGCTGTCAATGAAAGTTTTTTGCCATCTGCAGACCGGATTGGTGGTGTTCCAAATGATATGAAAATCCTAACCCTTGATCACAACTTGATGTCTATGAGAAAATAAATATAGGTATCTCGTGATTTCACATGATAATCACGAGATAATCACGAGATACTAAAAACGCATATACTTGTGTTGATTTCTGAAAAACATTACGGTTCTTCGCCCTTTTCTCCAACTTTTCACGAGATAATCACGAGATAGTCACGAGGTAGTTTCATTCATCTGCCTCTTCAGGGTCTCCATTGCCACCTGTATTTGTGTCAAAAACTCAATACTCTCCATCCCTACCGTATACTTCGTTGACGGTCCATTCCCGATCTTCCCGATCAATTTTTTATCCTCAAGTATTTGTACTCCTTTCCGTACCCTATATTCGGTCATATGCAATGCCGCTTTCATTTCGTTTACAGACTGAGCCTGACCGCTTTTCATAATGTACCTTAACAGACTTTTCTCATCTGTGGATAACTCAGAATAAGAATCCGCCAAATCAATATTCCAGACTTTCAGTTCTGTCCTCTCCAAATTTGTCGTCACTTCCGGTCTTTTGAAGTCATTCTTTATTGCACTCTTATAAATCATCGGTCCGCCAAATCCCTGCCGTTCAGACGCTCCCAGTAAACGGAACAATTTCATGATCGTCTCATTTCGCGGTCTTGAATCTCCTCCCGAAAAGAACTGTTGTGTCGAAATCAGCATTTTCCCCGGATTCGTAAAACAAAACCATCCGTCATACACATCTATTTTGGTAGAAGGATAGCCCTGTACATAATCTGCATGCGCCAGACAATTAACCAAGCATTCCCTGATCGTCTCATCAAAATCTGACAACGGAATTCTCTGTTGTATACTGTCCAGCATAAACGATTCCTGCAATAACCCTTTTATTTTCTCATATACAATATGATAAAAATTATACAAATTCATTTCATAATCGCTTGGCTCATCATCGGAAACGCGATCCGCCCATCTTGGATTATTGCCTCTCCGATTAAAATAATCTAAATGAAAATGCGGAAAGATCTCTTTTATGGAGTTCACCTTTCCCAAAAATAGTAACGTTCCTCTTTTGATCTTCCATTCTCCGGTCTTTCTATCTGTAAAGCAGGCACCTATTTCACTTAAAAATGCCTGATGATTCATCTCCATATAATGCTTTTTAGGAAATCTTCTGCTTACACGCTCTTTATATGTGATAACCGAATCCAGGTCTAAATCTTCCAATGTGAAAGAATCCGCCGCCAAACCATCCTGTCCCGGTTGTGCATTTCTCATAAAAGCCGCCAACTCTTCTTTCGTAGCCCTGCGGTCCCCATCTCCCGTTCTGATCCATGAATTTTCTAACTTACCACCTATATGCACCGGCTTCATGCTTTCCACTGCTTCCTTCACATATACTATGATAATATCTTTTCCATCAATTCTATATGTATTCACATCCTGATTATCCACCGTTCTATAGCTGACTTTATTATTATTAGAAAGCTGATCCCACAAAGCGATCATTGTTTTCTCTACATTTCCAACGCCTGTGATCTCGTTTTGTGTTTCCCCTTCTGTTACTCCGAGAATAATGAATCCACCGGATGTATTACAAAAAGAGGAATAGCTTTCCCAAAATGAGTTTGGCAGTTCGTTCGCTTTCTTCAATTCAATAAAATATTTCTCATGCACATGAAGCAGCCACTCCTTTAATTCTGTATCAGATATTTGCCCTGCTTTTTGCATTTTTTCCACCTTTTTCTTCTGTTCCATTTTTCATCCCTTTTATCCGGCGCAGACTCTTGCCGCCTATTTGCCACGTAGACAGGTTAAAAGAAAGCAGGTCCCCATAATAGAAACCCGCTTTCTCATTCATCGCAAGCCCTCAAAAGAGTTTACCCCAAAAACTCCTTCACCTGCTTATAAATCCCCTCGCCGTCCAGCCCGTATTTCTCAACGAGCGCATTCGCGGAGCCGGACTCGCCGAACACGTCCTGCATGCCAATCTTGCATACCGGCGTCGGCGCTGATTTGCAGAGCGCATCGCATACGGTGCTTCCTAAGCCGCCGATCACGGAATGCTCTTCCGCCGTAACAACCTTACCCGTTTTCTTTGCGCTTGCAACGATCAGCTCCTCGTCAAGCGGTTTGATCGTGCAGATATTGATGACCTCGGCGCTCACACCGTCCGCGGCAAGCTTCTTAGCCGCTTCCAACGCGTTTGCCACACAAATTCCGGTCGCCACGATCGTCACGTCCGTACCCTCGCGGAGTACCTCGCCTTTTCCGATCTTAAACGAATATTCCGGTCTGTCGTTGATGACCGGCACCGCGCTTCTGCCAAACCGTAAATAAACCGGTCCCTCATACTCCACCGCCGCGCGCACAGCCGCCTTTGCCTCCACGTCGTCGGAAGGACACATCACAACCATACCGGGGATCGTCCGCATCAAGGCAAGATCCTCGTTACACTGATGGCTTGCGCCGTCCTCGCCGACCGTAATGCCCGCGTGCGTCGCGCCGATCTTGACATTTAAGTGCGGATAGCCGACGGAATTGCGCACCTGCTCAAACGCGCGCCCCGCCGCAAACATCGCAAACGAACTGACGAACGGAATCTTGCCCGTCGTGGAAAGCCCCGCCGCGATTCCTACCATATTACACTCGGCGATCCCGCAGTCGATATGACGATCGGGAAACGCCTTCTGAAACGTACTGGTCTTTGTCGCCCCCGCAAGATCGGCATCCAGAACAACAAGATTCGGATAGTCTTTGCCGACCTCTGCGAGTGCGTTGCCATAACTCTCTCTCGTTGCTATTTTTTTCACATCTGCCATTATGCCTCACCCGCTTTCTCTAATTCGGCGTCGATCTTCTCCAGATCCGCCATCGCCACTGCATATTCCTCGTCGTTCGGCGCTTTGCCGTGCCAGCCCGCATTGTTCTCCATAAAGGACACGCCCTTGCCCTTTACGCTGTGGGCGATGATCGCGGTCGGCTTTCCCTTCTGCGCCCTTGCCTCGGCAAACGCCGCGCGCAGTTCGTCAAAATCATGCGCGTTCACGTTGATGACATGGAAATTGAACGCCTCGAATTTCTTGTCGATCGGATACGGCGAGCAGACGTCCTCAATCTTTCCGTCGATCTGCAATCCGTTATTGTCCACGATCACACAGAGATTATCTAAATTTCTCGCGCCCGCAAACATGGACGCCTCCCAGACCTGTCCCTCCTGAATCTCTCCGTCGCCGAGCAGTGTGTAGACACGATAATTCTTGTTATCCATCTTCCCCGCAAGCGCCATGCCGACCGCCGCGGAAATTCCCTGCCCGAGCGAGCCGCTGCTCATATCCACGCCGGGGATGTGCTTCATATCCGGGTGCCCCTGTAAATAAGAACCGAGTTTCCGCAGCGTCAGCAGATCCTCCACCGGGAAAAAACCACGGTTTGCAAGTGTGGAGTAATAGCCGGGCGCCGTATGTCCTTTTGACAAAACAAAACGGTCACGGTCCGGATTCTTCGGATCGTCGGGATGAATATTCATCTCCTCGAAATACAAAAACGTATAGACATCCGCCGCAGAAAGCGAGCCTCCGGGATGTCCTGCCTTTGCGCTATGTACGGAAGACACGATTCCTTTGCGCACACGATTGGCAGCCTTAGCAAGTTCTAAGTTCATCATGTTTTACGATACTCCTTTCTTTTTTTGAGGGAAGCGTTCGGCAGACCGGCACGCGGCTTCCAAAGCCCCCTTTCCGATTGGTTTTTTCGTCAAATCAAGCTGTCTTTATTCTATCACAGATAAAAAATCACGACAATGCGTTTTTCGAAAACGCGCTGAATTTTATGCGAAGGAACGCTCCGCCGCCGTTGCAAAATCCTGCGGCAGAACATTTGGGATCCCTCATCCCAGCTCCCGTTCCTCTGCAACACGTTCCGGCAGACTCTCCTCCCGCCATTCTTCCTGTTTTCGCTCGCGGTACGCCGTGCGCACCTGCTTTAATCTGCGCAGGCGGTCCTCCTGCCCTGCAAACCACAGCTCATATTGTTCGATCTCCGCGCAGAGATTTTTCTTTTTTTGCCAATTACACCACCACCGCGACGCTTTCCAGTCCTGATTGCTGAAAAACCGATAGAATACATATACCAACCGCGCAAGAAAAACCCCCTCGAACCCATAGAACAGCTCTCTGAAAAATCTGATCCAGAAACCGCCCATCTGTATCGAAGTAGAAAGCATATCATCACCCTGCGCGGCGCTCCATTGAGACAGCACCCAGACTTCCCGATACCACACCTCCATAAAAATGCGCAACAGAAAAAAGACGACCAGCATGATCAGAGTAAACCGCAGCGACCGTTTAATCCCGTCCCACTCCCTTTTCATTCTCTCAAGCTCGTTTTTCGAAACGGCAACGTCATGCTCCAGCTCATACAGCTCGGCACGCAGCTGCTCCATGGCAAGCGGCTCGCCGTCAATTCCCGCTTCGCGCAAAATATCTTCGGGAATATATTCCGTATAAATTGTCTGCTGCGGCTGCGGTTCCTGCCATTCCATAAAATCTCCTCTCCGATTTCCGGTTCACCTTTGTGCGTGTCTCTCATATACTATAAAAAATCATGCGAAAATCCCTGTCAGGTTAAAAAAATATGCTCTCCCGAAATCTTATGTCCGTCCTTCATCAAAAGTCTCATTCTCTGATACATAAAGGCGCGGAAGCATCCTCCGTGCAAACATCCTGCGCCCGTAAGATCCGCAAGCACCTCATCGTATACAGCGCGGTCCTGCTTGCTCTTTTCGGCGTCAGTCTGTTTGTCACCCATGAGCGCCTGCCCCGAAAAGAACACGAAAAGTTACTCGCACTCTCCGACGGGCTCATCGCCTATGAGCTTTCCGGCAACAGCCTAAGCCTGCACTACACGATGGCACACCCGGAATCCTTTGCGCAGCGCGCCGGCGATTCGTTTGATCCCGCACGGATTTGCCTGCCCGTCTATACGGAAAATACCCCTGCAGAGACGGAGGCTGTGTATTCCGGTCTTATGACGCGTCTGTCAGAAATAGATGCGCGTAAACTCTCCGCGCATGACCTTTGGATCTACCGCATCATGGAACAGTCCCTGCGCAGCAGCCTTTCCGAGCTTACCATGCCGTTTTACGGGGAACCGCTCTCCCCGTCTTCCGGCGAACAGACCTCCCTGCTCATCCTGTTTGCCGAATACCGCATCCACTCCCGCGAGGATGCGGAGCGCTATCTTGACACGCTTTCCTGCGTAGGCGATTATTTCGACGGCCTGCTCCTCTATGAACAGCAGAAAGCGGAGGCGGGGCTTTTTATGTCGGATGCCGCCGTGACAAAAGTGATCGCGCAGTGCGACACACTCTGCTCAAAGGAACAGCTTGCGCAGGGCAGTCATTTTTTACAGGTCACATTCCGTTCCCGCCTGAACGCACTTCTCTCAGAGGGACTGTGTACCGAATCGGAAATGCAGCAATATCTTGCCCGACATGACGCGATCCTCACCGGGATCGTCGCGCCTGCCTACGCCCGCCTCGCCGACGGGTTATTCCTCTTAAAAGGAAGCGGCACAAACGAGCAGGGGCTTTGCCATTACGCGGACGGCCGCCGCTATTACGAGACAAGGCTCGCCGCCCTCACCGGCTCTTCCCGCACGCCCGAAGAAATTATGACACTTCTGACAGAAAACTTTGCCGCTGATTATGACACGCTTTTCAACATCATTTCCGCGCTCTCCGAAACGCTGCCCGACCCGACGCAGGCGTTACTGACCGCGCCCGGTCTGCTGGACGGCTATACGCCCGAAGAAATGGTCGGCGATCTGCACGCCCGCATGACGGAAGATTTTCCTGCCCTCCCCGCCGTGGTCCTCCACGAGATCAAACCCGTGGACGATGCGCTCAGTCCTTACACCAGTCCCGCATTCTATATGATTCCTGCGATAGACGACTACCGCAGCAACAGTATCTACATCAATTATGGCGATGAGCCGGATTCCCTTACGCTCTACACGACGCTCGCACACGAGGGCTATCCGGGGCATCTGTACCAAAATGTCTACCACTTAGGTGACATGAATGTCAACTCCCTCATGCCCCTGGAGGGCGTTCTCTCCTACGGCGGCTACGCCGAGGGCTGGGCTACTTATGTCGAAGACCTGTCCTATTCCTACGCTGCACAGCTCATGCAGGAGTCGGAGACCGCTTCGCATCCCCGACATCCGCAAGACTCCGGCGGCACCGCGGACGATGCCGCATTCTCCAGATCGCAGACTCCTGCTTCCGGCGGCGCCGCGGACGATGCGGCGCTCTCCGGATCGCAGACTCCTGCTTCCGGCGATACCGCAGACGATGCGGCGCTCTCCGAGACAGCAGCCGCATACTCCCCCGAAACGCTCGCGCTGCTCTGTGATTTTTACCGGACCGACCGACGCATCCAGCTCTGCCTGTACTCCATGTTGGACGTATCCATTCACTATTATGGCATGACGTTTGACGAAACTGCCGCGCTTCTCAGCGCTTACGGCATATCCGACACAGACGTCATAAAATCGGTTTATGAATATATTGTGGAAGAACCGGTCAATTACTTAAAATACTATCTCGGTTATTTGGAGATCGTCTCCTTAAAGGAAACTGCGAAGGAAGTCTGGGGCGAAGCCTACAGCGATATGCGCTTTCATACTTTTTTTCTCTCCGCCGGTCCCGCGCCGTTTGCCATGCTGCGGGAAGCGCTGCTTACTTCTGCTCCTTGAAAAACTGCACCATGTCCGTCAGCGCGCCCGCGAGTACCTCGCTCTGCGCCGGACTTAAGCGCTCTGTGATGCGTTCGATCATCCGCTCATGAAAACGCTTATGTTCACTGTGCGCGCGGCGCCCCGCTTCCGTCAGGGAAACAAGCACAACCCTGCGGTCTTCCTCGCTCCGCACGCGATCCACATATCCTTTTTTTACAAGACTGTTCACGGATATGGTGAGCGTTCCCGTCGTCACTTGCAGCGCCTTTGCGACGCTGCTCATATTTTTCGGCGCGCCGTCCCCGATCGCATCAATGACATGCATGTCGTTAATCGTCAGGTTTTGATGCTCGCCTTTTTTTAACGCCTTTTCCTCTATGATAAGAATATCGCGAAAGAGCTGCACAAACAACTCATTGAGACACTCCCTGATCTCCATGTGAAACCCATACCCTTTCTATGCCGCGGATATTTACAAATTTACCAGCCCATGAACGCCCGAATCTTCTCTGTCAGAACCGCCGCCACCTTTTTGTGCGTCCGCTTACTCGGATGGGAATCCGTTGCGATCCCGTCCGCCGCATCCTGCTCCGGCAGCACAAGATAACCGATCCGCACGCCGGGATGTTCCTGTGCAAAGCGGCGCGTCTGCCGCTCCTCCTCCTCGCACAGATTCTGCCCCATCACGCCGAGCGCGCAAAGGATCGCCGCCTGCGGGTTCTGTTCATGAATCTGTTCCAAAAAAGCATAATACCTGCCCGCAAAATATGCCTGCCGCTCCGGTATTTTTCTAACATAACTGTCATCATTCGTTCCAAGGTGAAGCACGATCAGCTCCGGCTGATACTCCGCGCTGTCCCACTTTTCAAGCGGCAGTCCCAATTTTTCACATAATCTTTTATCACGGTACGAATATAGATCCGGCATCAAAATTTCCTCAAGCGGTTCGTTGACGTCCTCCGGAATCCAGTTTGTGATCACGCCGATACCGCTCCATGAGACAAGCTGATAATCCGCGTCCAGCGCATTTGCCGTCAAGACCGCATACGCCTCCTCCGGATTTTCCTGCGCGGTCGTAAACGTATCCTTGTCGAGAACGCCCTCGTTACCGTAACCGCAGGTAATCGAATCTCCGATCACTTCCATCCGGTGCGGGCGGTTCGGCGTTTTTGTGACATATATGTCATTTCCGTTCCCGGCATTCCTTTGCTTCACACTTCCCTGTCCGTCGCTCCTCTGCTTCGCCTCTTCCTGCTCGCCGCACCCGCAGACAATATCAAACTCCCTGATCCCGACAAGCCCGAACGCCGCCTCCGACATTTTTACAAGGCGGATCTTTACGTTTCTCGCCTGCGCCTCCTCAAAGATCACAAATTCCTCCTCCGGATTCCGCAATGCCCTGCGCACGGCAGGCTGCGCCGCGCCGTCCAGATAAACCGCAAACCACCCCAAAAGACTCTCTTCCTGCGGCGCGGCATCCGTACACATCGTCACGCTGACCCGGCTCGCCACTGTCTCAAATTCCACATAAGACGCCGAAAATCCCAAATAAAGAATATCCCCGACCTGCGTCGTCCGCCCCATGATCTTCATATTCCCGCTGTTCGGTCTTACTTTCATTTCTCCTGTTTCCTTTCTATATCTGTCCGATCGTTCATGCCTGCGCAAAACTGCGCATTTCATGCTGATGTTACTCGATCGACTTAAGCGACTCCGCCATATTGATTTTTTGCAGCTTGATATACATGACCCCGTTGACAACCATCGCAAACACAAACGTCAGCACGATACCGAACACATAGGACTGCGGCAGAATGCGCACCTTAAAATTCACCATATCAATGTCGATCTTCTCCATTACAAAACGGTGCAGCCAGATGCCGAGCGGGATTCCCACGACCGCGCCGATCCCCGTCAGCACCAGATTTTCACGGAACACATACGAAGCCGTCTCCCCCGGATAAAAACCGAGCACCTTGATCGTCGCGATCTCGCGGATGCGCTCGGTGATATTGATATTCGTCAGATTATACAACACGATGAAAGCGAGCGCCGCCGCACAGAAGATGACCAGAACCACAATGTAATTTAAGCTTGACATCATGCTCGTAAACCGCCGCTTTGTATCCTCCGCGATCATGACCGACGCCGTGTTCTCCTCGTTCATGATCTTTGCCGCCGCCTCGTACACATCCTGCCCCTCGGCGGTATTACACCACATACTCTTATACTCCGGCTCCCTGCCGGTCTGGTCGTGATAAGTCTCCGCGCTAAGATAAACATAATTATACACATAATTCGTACAGATCCCGCTGATCTTCACGCGAAACTCCCTCATGTCCCCGTCCCTGAGCGTCACGGTATCGCCGATACGGACCCCCAGTTTTTGCGCGCATTTCGATGAAAGTACCGCCTCTCCGACTCCCGGATAGGCGATCGTTTCTCCCTTTTCGTCGAACAGTTTCAAAACCTCCGCAATCTGCTCCGCATCCTCCGGTACGATCAAATCGATCGACTTTGTCGTGCGGTCAAAAGAAATATCCACGGACGCCTGCATATAATAGATCCCGCTTCGAAGCATTCCCTGCGTATCCTCCGCAAGCTCCTCCCGCTGCGCCGCATCCGGCGCGTTCCGGAACGAAACCGCCATGTCGTACGTCTGAATATGATCGTACTGCTCGACCACGACATCCGCAATGGAATCCTTGATGCCAAGCCCCGTGAGCAGCAGCGCCATACAGCCGCCGACGCCTAATACCATCATAAAAAATCGTTTTTTATAGCGGAAAATATTACGCGCGGAAACCTTATGCAGAAACTTCATCCGTTTCCAGAGAAACGGCAGGTATTCCAAAAAGATCCGCTTGCCTGCTTTCGGCGTTTTCGGGCGGATGAGCTGCGCCGCAACACTGCCGAGCTCCATCCGGCATGACAGCCATGTCGTTCCTATCGAACAGATCAGGGAAACAACGACGGAAATGCACGCTAACGGCACATCGATCAGATACCCGCTTCCGCCGACCGAATACATCAATCCGTACACCGTCCAAATAACATTCGGGAACACATAGCTTCCGATCAGGAAGCCGCTGATACAGCCGATCATCGCGGCGCTCCCCGAATAGATCATATACTTCCCCATGATCGCCGCTTTGCCGTAGCCGAGCGCTTTCAGCACGCCGATCTGCGTCCGCTGCTCCTCCACCATGCGGTTCATCGTCGTGATACATACGAGCGCCGCCACAAGGAAAAAGAAAATCGGGAACACATTGGCGATGCCCTCCACGATGCTCGAATCATTTTCAAAGCAGACATAACCGATGTTTTCATTTCGTGTCAAAAGATAATAAGAAGGCTTTTCCAACTCCTCCAGTTCCCGACGCGCATCATCGATCTCCTGCTGCCCCTCGGCGGTCTTTGTCTCATATTCGGACAGCCCGTCCTCGTACTCCGTCCAGCCGTCTGCAAGCTCGCTCTCCGCCTCGTGCAGCTGCACATAGGCATCCGCAATCTCAAAAAAACCTTCCTGCACCTGCACAAGCTGCTCCGCCAGTGTGCTGCGCTGCGTACGCAGCGCGGTCAGATTCGCCTCCAGCGTCTCTATTGTCTGCGTAATCTCCGCAATCTGCGCCTGTAACTCCTGCGCCTGCATCTGCATCGCCGCAAGCTCCTCCGCCGTCAGCGTTTGTCCTCCCGGCATCTGTGCCTGCATCTGTGCCTGCATCGCCGCGAGCTCCTCCGCCGTAAACGCCTGTCCGCCCGCCATCTGCGACTGCCCCTGCATCGCCGCAAGCTCCTCCGCCGTCAGCGTTTGTCCTCCCGGCATCTGCGACTGCCCCTGCATTTGTGCCTGCATCTGCTCCAGTTCCCGCAGTTGGTTCAGCCCGTCGTTTGCCGCCGCGACCGCTTCCTCAAGCTGGCGGATGCCGTCGTCGATCTCCGCGATTCCCTGTGTCAGCGCCGTCTCCGCCTCAGTCAGCTCCTGCTCCTGTTCCTCTAAAAGCTTCCGATTATCGTCAATCTCCTGCTGCCCCGCGGTCAATTCCTCAAGCGCATCCGCAAGCTCCGCTTCCGCCTTTGCCGACTCCTCATCTAACGTTTCCTGCGCCTCGTCGATCTCCCTTCGCGCGTCACTGACAACCGTGTCATAACGGCGGTCGTTCGCCGCAATAAGCTGCGCTTCTATCGCATCCTGATGCGCATCCGCTTCCGCCTGATACGCGTCGGAATGAATTTCTAAGTCGGAATCCAGCTTGACATACAGTTCCGAATAATAATCAAAACAAAATCCTTCTTTGGGAATATAAGCAAAGCAGGACACCACGCCGTTTCCGACCGACGTATTCCCACGTTCAAAATTCAAGTATGCCGGTGATGTCACCAAACCGACGATCGTATACTCCCGATACGCAAGCAATTCCAGCGTATCTTCGCTATTATCCTCCGCGACATACAGCGCCTCTCCGATCGCATCCTCCGAAAAAGCACGGTCATCCACAACACACTCGTCCGCCGCCTGCGGCATTCTGCCGGCGCGCAGTTCCAGTGTGTTCAAATTCTGCGTCAGGGAATGCACGCTCGCGACACGCGCGGCATCATCCTCTCCCGCATAATAGATCACATCCGCAAAAACCGCGCCCTCCGCCGCGCGCACACCGTCAAGCGCGGCAAACGCATCCACATCTTCTTCCTCCAGCCCGAACGCGGAGATCAGGCGGTAATCATAAAGCTGATGCTTCGTCACATATGCGTCCGTAATCTGCACCATCGTCGGCTTTGTCACCTTTAATCCTGCAAAAAGACCAACTCCCAGCGCAATGATTGCCATGATCGCCACATAACGCCCGAAGCTTCCTATAATCTCTCTTCTTGTTGTCCTTCTCATCATGGATTTCATAAAAACCCATTCCTCCAAACGCCTTTGGCATCCATGTACCGGTACAATTTTATCCCATCCTTAATCGATTGACGATCCGCATTGCCGGTTTTACATCCTTACACCGACACAAGTTCGCCCCGCCAAACAATTCCGGTTTTCCGACATATATGTCATTTACCATTCGATCTCTTCCACCGGAACGATATGTTCATTTTTTTCTTCGGAAGTGATTGTCCCATTCTTCACGGTGATGATCCGATCCGCCATTGCCGTCAGTGCCTGATTATGTGTGATGACAACGACCGTCTTGCCGCTCTTTCTGCATGTATCTTGAAGCAGCTTTAAGACTGCCTTGCCCGTATTGTAATCAAGCGCGCCCGTCGGCTCGTCGCACAGCAGCAGCTTCGGATTCTTGGCAAGCGCCCGCGCAATGGCAACCCTCTGTTGCTCGCCGCCCGAAAGCTGTGCCGGAAAGTTGCCTGCACGCTCCTTTAATCCGACCTCCGCCAGCACCGCCTCCGCCTCCATCGGATTTTTGCAGATCTGCGCCGCAAGTTCCACGTTCTCAAGCGCCGTCAAATTGCCGACCAGATTATAAAACTGAAAAACAAACCCAATATCGTGTCGCCGATACGTCGTCAGCTTTCTGGCGGAATAACCTGATATTTCCGCCCCGTCCAAAAACACCCTGCCCTCGGTGAGCGTATCCATGCCGCCTAAGATATTAAGAATCGTCGTCTTCCCCGCGCCCGACGCCCCGACAATCACGCAGAACTCGCCCTTCTCAATCTGAAAGCTCACATCCCGGAGTGCCTCGATCGTAACCTCGCCCATGTGATATGTTTTTTTTACATGCTCAAACTCCACAAACGCACCCATACTTTTTTCCTCTTCCCGTCACTCGCGCCCGCTCATCATCCCGTCATAATAATCCCTGCCGGCATACGCCTCCTGCACCGCCTTGACTCCAACATTCATTTTCGTTCCTGCCGATCCCCGTTTCCTTTTTTCCGGCGCTTGCCCGTCATGCTCTCCACACGCAGGCAGAACACATTTGTCACCGCCATCATATCCCTGTTAAAAGGAAAATCTTCACTGTGATACTGCCGCATCAGGCAGAGCAGCGCCTCGTATTTCTCATCCTCATTTAACAAAGAGACCGTCCCGCTGCCGATCACGCTCTCATATTCCATCGTACAGCTATGCTTCTCGTCGTCCAGTACGAGCCGGTGCGCGCAGTCCATCTCAAACGCCGCCCGCGGATGCCGTTTCATCACCTCATACTTCGTGCCCTCCAGCGCGCCGTGAAAAAACAAGGTGATCTCCTTGCCCTGCACCTGCATTCCGAAATTCAGCGGTACGATATACGGGATCTCCCCGTTCTGAAACGCAAGGCGGCACACGTCGCAGCGGCGCATGACCTCCACCATCTCGTTAAAATCCGTGATCTCCCTGTCGTGTCTTCTCATCGGAATTCTCCTCTCTTTACGGTCACAAAAAGGGGTATGTCGCCATAGCCCCTTACCGTTTAACATCATAGCATATTTCATGAAAGAAAGAAATGCCTTTTTTTCTAAAATTCGGTATTGACATTTGCAGACTATTGCGATAGTCTATCAATGAAGGCGCGGACTATTGCGATAGTCTGCTTCCGGTAATGACGGATCCAAGTAAGCCTGCCTTTACGCACAGATCATCCAAATGCTCCGCGCCGCTCAAAGCACGCTTATCGCCTTTATCTACAATTACCGGCACTATAACCGACAAAACAAACATAACAGAGGTGATACACATGAAACTATTTGATTCCGAGTTAAAAGTCATGGAAGTTTTGTGGGAGCAGGAGCCGCGATCTGCAAAGGAGATCGTGGACGTGCTTTCCGAACGGATCGGCTGGAACAAAAACACGACCTATACGGTCATCAAAAAATGCATTGAAAAAGGCGCGATCGGGCGCGAAGAACCCGGCTTTCTCTGTAGAACGCTCGTAAGCCGCGACGAGGTCGCACAGAGCGAGACGGAACAGTTGATCGACAAAATGTTCGGCGGTTCAAGCGAGCTTTTTTTCTCCTCTTTTCTCAAAAACCAAGGTATCTCGGAGGAGGACGCCGCCCGGCTCGCACAGATGATCCGGGACACAAAATAACCGCTAACCCATCAGATACAGAAAGGAATCCTAACATGATCAATTTTACGATGAATATGCCTTTTTCCTCAATGGTCTTTTACGGAAGTATTATGATCGCGGTCGTTCTCGTACTGCGCGCCCTGCTAAAAAATAACCTTCCGAAATTTGTATTTCCCGTTCTTTGGAGCGTAGTCTTAGTGCGCCTGCTGGTTCCGTTTTCTTTAAGCAGCCCGCTGAGTATGAACGTACCTTCTTTTTTGTCTCTCCCCGTGTTTGCGGAAATCTCTGCGGAAAACAGTGCGATCCTGAGCGAAGACACCGTGCAGTCCGTTTCTTTTCGCAGCGGACTGCCGGAGCTTTCTCAGGGAACCGCCGGTTCAGGAGATGCCTCCGGCTCAGGAGATACCTCCGATCATGAGGTTCCGGCCGCGGAAGAGCCGGAGATCAGCACCGCACACGGGGATGACAGCATCCTGTCCGAACATGAATATGCTGTCTTTCCGGGAACCTCCTATTCGCAATCTTTTGCGCGATACCCCGGCGTGACATGGCGGACCCTGTGGCACGCGCGCTACGTTTTCTATTTTACGGGACTCCTTGTCACGGTCGGCATTCTTCTTTTTCAAAAATACCGCTATACGGCGCACTTAAAGGACTCCCTTTTGATCGAGCACAACGAGACGATCAACACGCTTCTGCGCGAAATGAACATGGGGCATACGCTGGTGTTCACCAACGACCGGATCGCCTCCCCGCTCGTGTGCGGTCTGATCGCACCCAAAATCTATCTGCCGACGCGCATGGATTTTAACAATCGCGAGCTGCTGCGCCATATTCTCAGCCATGAGGTCATGCACATCCGGCGCGGGGATAACCGTTTGAAATTCGTCATGCTCATCACGCTCTGCATCCATTGGTTCAATCCTTTGGTCTGGGTGATGTCCAAATACATGTCCGCCGATATGGAAACGGCATGCGACGAGGCGGTGCTGCGCCTGTACCGCGACGAGGATTTAAGAAAAGCTTACGCATTCAGCCTGCTTTCCATGTCGATCACCGGAAGCCGCCCGACGCTGCTCTACAGCGCGTTTTCCAAAACCGCGGTCGAGCGCCGCGTCGCAAGCATTCTGCGTTATAAAAAAGCATCGGCGTTTCTGGTCGCGCTTTCCGTCTGCTTCGTTCTTGGCAGCTCCGTCGTTTTTGCGACAGGCGGACAGGCGCCCTTTGACACGTACTTTACCTCTTTTTGCAGCTCTGATGCCTGCCGTTTCGGCGTGCGCGTCACGCTGACAAGGGGCGCCTCGCTCGGAGAAAACGCGGAGCGCAGGGCGGAGCATCTTATTTTTGACATCATGCGTCAGGATTCGTCAAACGATCCCGATGTATTGGCTGCGCAGATTAAAAAAGCACTGACCGAAGAATTTCATGTGGAGACCGGCGCATTTGAAACGGACTTATCGCTCGTACTGGACCGGGAAACGCTTTTTGCGGAATACGCAGAATGGGGGCTTGTCCCCGTCGATCCGCAAAATGACGCGGAGATGATGCGCTATCAGGGCGAAACGATCCGCCGGTTTTCCGATGCGATGCTCGGCAGATACCAGGCGTGGTCCGAGGGCAGCGTCGATATTACCGTCATCCGCGACCGCCTGGGATATATCACCGGCGTCACTGCGTTCCATGAAGGCGACGCCGAATACGACCGCCGCAGCGAATGGTACTAAAAATGCAGACGGGAATCTGCTTTGTGATTTTTCACAGGTTACGAATTTTCCCATAGGGTAAAAATGTGTGCTTCGCACGATTTGAAGAATTGCTTTGCACTTTTTTCGGGTTGCCAAATTTCCTATAGATAAAAAACAACGTGGTGTGATACCCTCATGTCAGGACGCCCGCGAGCACCACGCTTGCCGCAATTCCCGCAAGCGTGGCAAGCAGCGCGCCCGGCAGCGTCCAGCGTGTTTTTGTCACTTTCGCCGCGATAAAATAAACGGACATCGTATAAAAGATTGTCTCCGTGCACGACAAGAGCAGGGATGTCAGCGTTCCGATATAGCTGTCCGTCCCATACTCGCGGAACATATCAAGCGCAAAACCCGTAGCCGCCGAGGACGAAAACATGCGGATAAAAATAAGCGGCATCAGCTGCGCCGGTAGTCCCAGGCGATCCGTAACTCCACGGAACAGCATACTGATCAGATCAAGAAAACCTGACGCCCGCAAAATTCCGACCGCCATCATCAATCCGACCAGCGTTGGCATGATGCGGATGACGGTGTGAAACCCGTCCGTCGCACCCTTTACAAAATCCTCATAGATTTTTTTCTTTGCAACAAGCCCCATTGCCACCACATAAAAAATGACAGCCGGTATGATAATGTTGGATACGTTGGCAAGTACGGCGGCAAAATTCATTTTAATACTCCCTACTGACGCAAGCCTGCGAGTTTGGGCGTCAGCACAAATCCCGCGATTGAAAAATCTTTGATTTTTCAATCTAATACTCCTGCCTTCCTCTCAACCTGCGAATTTTTATGTCTCAGATGCAGCTTCGCGAATACAGTTACATAGTATTCTATGATTGGCGATCAGGGGGTATTCTTTATCTTTTCGGCAGTTCGGGAAAAGCGTCCTTATAAAAATCCATACTAAGTTCTTCATTTATCTTCTTTTCATATTTTTTATATTTCTGCTGCATAATGTCATCATCTGCATAAGACCGCAGCGTTTCCCCTTTTCGCCGCATAAAAAAGCAGTCTTTTCTGTATGCTCCGCCACAGATTCTTTTCTGTCAAGCCCGTCATCCGAAATATGTGCGATCAAAAAATTTTCTCCCTCTGCATTTTGATCTATCGTTCTCTTACGCCAGCATTCACAACTATTTTTCTAGTATACTTAAAAAATCGGTCTTTTGCAAGCGCCTTGCCGCCTTGCGTTTTTTATTAAAAAGTTACTCCATAATTTTACTCATGTTGTATGAATGTCCATTAGACTGAAATAATAAATAATTCGTCATAATATGGAATCAAAGAATCATGTGTTAAAAACATTAAACTTTCTGCTTTCGCCTGTGCAATCAATATTCTATCAAAGGGATCATTATGTTTTGGCGCACCGGTATGCTGTTTTAATGTTTTCAACGCTGAAACATGTCTATTTAAAATCGGCAACGCGATATACCCATTTTCTTCACATCCCTTTTCTAGAAGATTTCCATCCATACGAATCCTATCCGGATGTAACATATGTTTTATTGTAATTTCCCACACAGAGGCAGTACTGTAAAATATATCATTTTCTTTATCAAGAATAATATCTTCTGCCTGTTTTGGCAATTTAGGATCGTTCAATACAGCCCAGATCGCTATATGTGTATCTATTAGCACTTTCATATATCATTCACCCCAAACATTGCTGCAATTTCATCATTGCACTCGTCTATATCATAATCTGCATCAATAAGATTCTGCCCCTCTAAACTTCCAATTCTACGGGTACTGCTATTAAATATTGCTGATGTATCACTACTCCTTTTCTCAATTTTATCATTTTTCATAAACCGCTGGATCATATCAAGTAAAAACTGTAAATTATCCTCTGACAACCCATCAAGAGATTGTATGACTTGACTCTGTAATACTGACATACCAATTACCGCCTTTCTTCCATATTTATTTCACATAAATAGTATATCAGCAATCAACAGATTCATCAATTGCATTTTCTCCCCCTGATTTTACAGTACACCACCGCCGCCGCCGTACTCGCCGCCGTCGCCACAATCGCCGGCGCGATGATCCCCGCCGGATTCACGCTGCCATACTGGCTGCGGTACGCGATCATATTGACCGGAATCAGCTGCAAAGAAGAAATATTTAAGATCAAAAACGTACACATCTCCTTGCTGGCAACGCGTTCCATTTTTCCGTCACCGTTCTGCCCACGGCTCCTCCCTTCCGGCGCCGCCGCAACGGAGCTCCCGCCGCTTTGCCGGATTCTATCCGCCTTTCCGCCGTCTTTTACACCTCCGCTCTCACCCAGATACGCCGGATTTCCACGCTCTTCCTCCAGCTTCGCCAGCGCCTCCATTGCCTTTAAGCCCGCGGGTGTACAAGCCCAGCCGAGCCCTAAGAGATTTGCAACGATGTTAGTCGAAATATGCTCTCTTGCCGGATGGTCTTTGGGAATATCCGGAAAAAGCCAGGACAGAAACGGATTCAGCTTCCGGTTCAACGCCGCGATAATCCCTGCATCTCTGGCGATCTCCATCAGCCCCACCCATAACGACATCACGCCGATCATCGTGATACAGAGCGAAACCGCCTCCTTTGCCGAATCCAGCGCCGCCGCCGTGACCGCCTCCATCTTTCCCGTCACCGCGCCGTATGCAACGCCGATGATGATCATGAGTCCCCAAATCTTATTCAGCATATCAGTTATCCCTGCCTTATTTACCTTATATTGCCGCTCCTTACAATTTACGCGCAGACAAATAAAGGTATTCGTTCAATCATTGAACGATCCCGCGCATCTTTTCACTTCCCGCGCATGCAGACAAAGGGATCCCTCCGTCTCATTTTTCAACTGTAGCGATTTATACGATTTTTTTTCATGTTTATACTTTTTTTTACAGCGGTATTGTGCTATACTGTCAAAACGCTTATATGAATTAAGGAAATGCTTCTTTTAAGACAACCGGATCGACAGCGCTCGACAACGGGAGAAAGGACGAACTTTATGCGCTTTCCAAAGACAAAATTACAATGGCTGTGGGAAAATATGAAGGGATACCATGCGATTTACATATTGGGAATCTTCGGTACGGTTTTGTACAATTTTATGCAGTTGACCGTGCCGTATGTTTCCCAAGAGATCGTGGACCGTTTTCTGACCGGGGCGGAAGCCGCCGACAATCTCAAAAATCACCGCGGTCTTTTGTTTGAGCTGCTTGCGGCAATGGTCCTTTTAACACTGTTACGGACCGTGATCGTCTATGTCGTCTGCATGGCATACGAGCGCGGCTCGCAGACGGCGCTGTTCCGCATCCGCAATTACCTCTTTAACAAGATTGAGCGGCAGGACATGAAATTTTACGCGACCTACCGCACCGGCGATCTGATGACGAGACTGACGGGCGACCTCGACGCCGTGCGCCATATGATCGCATGGGTGATCCGTTCCATCATTGAGGCGGTCTCCCTTGTCGGCGCGACGACCATTTACTTTTTTATCATGGACTGGCGGCTTGCCCTGTGCCTGATCGCCATCGCGCCCTTCATTTTTCTGATCGTCGTATTATTCAAAAATAAAGTCGCGCCGCGCCACCGCGCATTGCGCGAAAAGCTCTCGCACTTAAATACGAACGCGCAGGAAAACATTTCCGGCAACCGTGTCGTGAAAGCGTTTGCGCGCGAGGATTACGAGATTGAAAAATTTGACCGCTGCAATTCCGATTACGCGGAGACAAACAAAAAGACCGCGCTGACATGGCTGTCGTTTTTTCCTTATGTCGAGACGTTTGCGAACCTGCTGCCCGTCGTGCTCCTGCTCGTCGGCGGTCTGTTTCTGATTAACGACCAATTGACGATGGGCGAATACGTTGCTTTTTCGGGGCTGACGTGGGCGATCTCGAACCCGATGCGGCAGCTTGGCAATATCATGAACGAGTTCCAGCGTTTTTCCGCCGCGTCCCGCAAAGTCATGGAGATTTATTATTCCGAGCCTTCCATTGTAGATGCGCCGGACGCGATCGACCACGAAGAACGCTTTCAGGGGCGCATCGAATTTCGGCATGTCAGCTTTGCCTATGAGGATGAGGAAGCGGACGGTCCGATCCTGACCGATATTTCCTTTACCGCCAATCCGGGTGAGACCATCGCCATCATGGGAGAGACCGGCTGTGGAAAAACGTCGCTCATTCAACTGATCCCGCGCTTTTACGATCCCTATGAGGGGCAGGTTCTCATTGATGACATTGATGTCAGAAAGTTTAAGCTCCGCCAACTGCGCAAAAATATCGGACTCGCGACGCAGGACGTCCTGCTCTATTCCGACACGATCGACGGCAACATTGCTTACGGCGACAGCCACATTTCACAGGAGGAGGTCGCCCGCTTTGCCCAATACTCTGCGGCGTCGGATTTTATTGCCAAGATGCCGGAAGGATATGACACGATTGTCGGAGAACGCGGTGTCGGCTTATCGGGCGGACAAAAGCAGCGGATTTCTTTGGCGCGTGCACTTGCGATCAAGCCTGCCATCCTGATTCTGGATGACACGACTTCTGCCGTTGACTTAGAGACGGAGCGGCAGATTCAGGACAGCCTGGAGCATTTGGATTTTACCTGTACAAAGATCATCATCGCACAGCGCATTTCCACAACCAAAAACGCCGACAAGATCCTTGTCCTTCAGGATGGCAGGATTCTCGAATCCGGCACGCACCGCGAGCTGATTGAGCAGGGCGGTTATTACGCACAGGTCGTCAAGCTTCAAACCGGCGAGTAAAAACAATAGAATGTTCGAAAAGGAGTGTGGTATCCATGGCTGAACGCAGAAATACCTATAAAGAGGACGAGGTGCTGGAAACCCCTTTTGACTTCCACCATCTCCTCCGCGCGTTTGTCTATGTCAGACGCTATATGAAAAAAATGATTTTTGCCTTGTTTTTAAGCGCCCTGGGCGGGATCGCGGCCTTGTTTTCCCCCATGATTATGCAGCACGCGCTGGACGTCGCTATCCCTGACAAAAATAAAACGCTGCTTTACGAGCTGGTGATCCTGCTCATTGCGGTCTATGCCGTCAGCGTGATCTTTACGACGATCCGTTCCCGCATTATGGTCGGCGTCGGGCAGGACATCATTTACGACATCCGGAAAGACCTTTTTGCCCACCTGCAAAAGCTTCCTTTCCAATATTATGACGACCGCCCGCACGGCAAGATCCTGATCCGCGTCGTCAACTATGTCAATTCCGTTTCCGACATGCTCTCAAACGGTCTGATTAACGTTGCATTGGAGATCATGAACCTCATCTTTATCGTGATTTTCATGTTCTGCGTGGATGTCAAGCTTTCGCTCGTTGTGCTGGCGGGCGTGCCGATCCTTGCTCTTTTTCTCGGCTATGTCAAAAAAAGACAGCGCCGGGCATGGCAGGCGGTTTCCAATAAGAACTCCAACTTAAACGCCTACTTACAGGAAAATATCGTCGGCGCAAAGATCACGCAGATTTTTGCGCGCGAGGAAGAAAACGCCGAGATCTTTTCCGACCTGTCCGGGCGCTGCAAGGCAAGCTGGATGGAGGCGGTCAAATACAGCAACCTTGTATGGCCGGGTATCGACAATATTTCCGTCTGGGTGCGCGCCGCCGTCTTTATTTTCGGGCTGGTTGTTTTCGGCACCGGCTATACTTCCGTCGGCGTCATTGTGGCGATCACGTCCTACGCGTCCCGCTTCTGGCAGCCGATCATGAACCTTGGCAATATTTTTAATAATTTTATCAATAACATTGCTTACCTGGAGCGCATCTTTGAAACGCTCGACGAGCCCGCGGTCGTGGACGACGCCGAGGATGCCGTACCCATGAAGCCGATCACCGGACAGGTCACGTTCGACCATGTGACGTTTGGCTATGAAAAAGATAAGGTCGTCCTGCACGACGTTTCCTTTACGGTCAATCCCGGCGAAAGCGTTGCGCTTGTCGGACCGACCGGCGCCGGAAAGAGCACGATCGTCAACCTGATCTCCCGCTTTTACAATATCGACGAGGGACGCGTGCTCATCGACGGCGAAGATATTTCCAAAGTTACGCTGCATTCGCTGCGCTCCCAGATGGGCATTATGCTTCAGGACAGTTTTATTTTCAGCGGCACGATCGAGGACAATATCCGCTACGGCAAGCTGGATGCGACCTTAGAAGAGATCGAACAGGCAAGCAGGACCGTATGTGCCGATTCCTTTATCCGCCGCATGCACGACGGCTATCAAACGGAGGTCAAGGAACGCGGCTCCCTGCTTTCACAGGGGCAGAAACAGTTGATCTCGTTTGCCCGCACGCTGCTCTCCGATCCCGCGATTTTGGTGCTGGACGAGGCGACTTCGAGTATTGACGTACAGACGGAACGCGCGCTGCAACAGGGCTTAAACGCCATGCTCAAGGGGCGTACCTCCTTTATCATCGCGCACCGCCTCTCGACGATCAAAAACTGCGATAAGATCATGTATATTGATGAGGGCGGCATCATGGAATGCGGCACGCATGAGGAACTGATGGCGAAAAAAGGATACTACTACAGGCTCTACACGGCGCAGATGAAAGATATTGCGTAGGCTTAACCCACACAGAAATGAGGACAACTATGAATCAGACAATCAGCTTAAACGGGACTTGGGAACTTGGTTATTGTGACTTTGGCTGCGGCATCCGCCCGCCTTATACCCTGCGCTGTCCCGTTCCCGGCGACGTACGCATGGCGTTTTTGGACGCCGGTATCATCCGCGAGCCGCTAGTCGATGAAAATACGCTCGACTGCCGCTTTTTGGAATCCAAAGAATTTTGGTACCGCCGAACGTTTACGGCTCCCTCCGTGTCCGGCTCCGCGCGGAAGCTCCTCACGTTTCACGGTCTCGACTGCACTGCCGATCTCTGGCTGAATGACATCTATCTGGGGCGCCATAACAATGCGTTCGTCGAAGCGGAATATGATGTGAGCGCGCTCGTGACCGCCGGAGAAAATACGCTTGTCGTCCGCATTGACAGCGGCGTTGCCGAGGCAAAAAAACACCCGCTCGACGATATGGGTAAAATGTGGAATCCCGACCAGCCCTATCGCGTCCTCATGCGCAAGCCACAGTTTGTCTACGGCTGGGACTGGACGCCGTGGCTCGAAACCTGCGGCATTTGGCGTGATGTCACGCTCACGGTCTATGAACAGGCTGCCATAACGGATCTTTCTATCCACCAGCCGGACGCTTCCGTGCCGATTGAACATGACACGATTACCGTACAGGCGGACATCACGCTCGACGTCGTATCGAAGGAGGATTATTCCATATCCGCCGCGGTGTATGGGGATGCGCGCTATGATTCCGCAGAGGCGGCGGCGATCCTACGCGGAAAAGACGGTTCCATAACAAAATCCGCGCACTATGACATGCCGCTTGCGGTCGCGGCAGACTGCGTGCACATTTCCCCAAATCCACACAGTTCCGGCACGGTCACATGTTCCCTGACGCTTCCGATTCCCGACGCAAAGCTTTGGTGGTCTAACGGGCTCGGCAATCCTTATTTGTATAAAATAGAAGTGACCCTGTATACGGCGGACGAAACGCCCATCCAGACCGTGACGCAGGATTACGGCATCCGCAGCATTTCCCTGCGTGAGGAACCGCTTTCCGAAACCGAGCGCGGCTTTACCTTTGTCTTAAACGGCGTCCCCGTGTTCTGCAAAGGCGCCAACCACGTCCCGGCGGACTGCCTGATCGGGCGCATCACAGACGAAAAAACCACGGCGCTTGTCAACCTTGCGGCGGATTCCCATATGAACATGCTGCGCGTGTGGGGCGGCGGCTTTTACGAGAGCGAAGCGTTTATGAATGCCTGCGACCGCAGAGGGATCATGGTATGGCACGATTTTATGTTTGCCTGCGGATACTATCCCGACCATGATCCTGATTTTGTCGCGCTCGTCAAGGACGAAGCGGTCCGCGCGGTCACGCGTCTGCGCAGACACAGCAGTCTGATCGGCTGGTCCGGCAACAACGAAATTCAGGAAATGTATCACAGCATGATGACCTACGATCCGCTTTCCCGCCCGTACGGCATGAAGCTGTTTCAGGAAATCCTGCCTGCGATCGTAAAAGAATACTGCCCGAACCTAATCTATCGTGAGAGCAGTCCGTTTGGCGGAGACGATCCCGCCGGTTGTCTCTGCGGCGACCAGCATATTTGGCACTTTACGCACCGCCCGCAGTTTGAGCACTACTTAGATCTCGTTCATTTTACGGATTTTCCGATCAAGTTTTTGAGCGAGTTCGGCATTATCGGCGCCATGAGTTTAGAGTCCACTAAGCGCGCCCTGCCTTCCTTATGGAACGCGAAGGACGAACCCGACCGCGAATCCGCCGCATGGCTGCATCATTGCAACACCAGCTCCGATCACCACATTTTAGAGCTTATCATGAGCGCCTATTTCTCCCATACAAAAGAGATGGGCCTGCAGGAATATCTCTTAAAAAGCCAGGCGTTACAGGCGGAGCTTACCAAGTATCTTTACGAAGAATTCCGACGCAGAAAATTTGTCTGCTCCGGGCTTTTATTTTGGACGCTCTCGGATTCCTGGGGCATCCACAACTGGTCTTTGATCGACTATTATCTTGACAAAAAGCCGATTTATTATGCGCTTAAACGCGCCATGCGCCCCATTGTGGTCTCCGTCAAAGGTTACTGTCCCCAAAGTTTCGAAGCAATGCGCAGCTATCGGGATTACTATGCCGGAACCCCTGATGCGCTCGAAATCTGGCTGAGCAATGATACCCTGCAAAAAGAAGACGTTCTCATCCGCTATACCATCTGCTTATTTGACGGTACCGTGCTGCAATCCGGCGAACAGCGGATGACGCTTGCCGAAAATGTCAGCGTTCCCGCGCTGACCGTTCCGATCCGCGGTCTGATCTCCGCGCCGGAACAGACCGTCATGCACGCAGAGGTCTATCGCGGCGATACGCTGCTCTCCGACGCAGATTATCTGTTTGCACCCTACAAAGAGCTTGCGCTATCCCCTGCCGCTATTTCCTACCGCGTTGAGGAACTTGCCGACAGCGGCGGTCTGCGCCTTACGCTTCGTGCCGACCGCTTTGTGTGGATGCTGCATATCGGCGGCACCGACCGCATAACGGTTTCGGACAACGATTTCCACATGCTGCCCGGCAGGGAGTATGTGGTTACCGTCCGCCCGTTCACGGCTTCACACGGTTCCGACACTTGCTCCACCGCTTCGCGCACTGGCGGCACGCCTTCCGCAGACCTGCATCATGATAATGCTCATTCTACAGACCCGCTCCACGCCGATACCCCCTTGGCGAATGCGCATCATGCCGCCGCTTTTGTGCCGCAGCTTCACAGCGCCGGCGCGGAACCGACAGCCGCGCCTTTGTGATCTATCATGACACGGTTCCCGTCGGCATGGCTTTATATTACGATTGCGAAGAACTTCACGCATTTGATTTCAGCCAGCTTTTTATCGACAAGCGCTATCAGAGAAAAGGCTACGGAATAGAAGCGGCGAGACAAATCCTGACGCTCATGGAAAACGACGGCAAATATGACAAAGTTGTTCTTTGCTATATCAACGGAAACGACGCCGCAAAACAGATGTATGAGAAGCTGGGATTTTATCTTACGGGAGAATGCGACGAAGATGAGATCGTGATGGAAAAAGTCTTCCATCCATAAATTTCCTATACGTATAAAAAAGGACGCTTCGCGTCCTTTCGAAGAACTGCCGTTGGCAGTTCTTTTGGAATTGCTCTCGCAATTCTTCCGGGTTGCGACATTTCCTATAAGTATAAAAAGCACTCCGCCTGCGCAGACTCCTTTAAGGAATATCTGTTATCCCATTGATATGACCCGCAAAAGGAGGTTCCCGCATGCCGGATTTGCTTCAAGTTATCATTCTTTCCGTCGCTTCCCTGATCACGCTCTTTATTCTGGCAAAACTCATGGGCTACCGCCAAATGAGCCAGATGAGCATGTTCGACTACATCAACGGCATCACAATCGGCTCGATCGCCGCGGAAATGGCGACCGCATTAGACAAAAACCCGCTACACTGTGTCGCCGCAATGGTTGCCTATGCGCTCTTTGCCGTCCTGCTTTCGTTTCTGTCCATGAAATCCATCCGGCTCAGGCGCTTCATTGTCGGACGCCCGATCATCCTGTTAAACAACGGCAGTATTTATGAAAAGAATCTGCGAAAAGCCAAAATCGACATTAACGAATTTCTCACGCAATGCCGCGTCGCAGGCTATTTTGACGTTTCCAAGCTGCAGAGCGCCGTGCTGGAAGCCGACGGGCGCGTGAGCTTTCTGCCGCTCTCCACGGAACGCCCGCTCACGGCTGCCGACGTAAAACTTTCCCCCGAACAGGAAACAATGACCGCCAATGTTGTCATTGACGGTCATATCATGCAAAAAAATCTTCTTCATACAGGAAAAGATGAAACGTGGCTCCGCCGCCAGCTAAAAGCGCAGGGCGCCGACAATATCAGCGACGTTCTGCTCGCCTCCGTGGACATGCAGAATAAGCTCGCCGTTTTCCTAAAAAATAAGGATGAACGCAAAAAGGATCTGCTCATCTAAACGTGTTTCGTCCGCAAAATATGTTTTACCGGCTCATGCAGACCGCCACAGCGCGTAATGCCGCTCCCGCGCAGGATCAATAATTTTCTTCCTTTAACTGGAAATACGCCTGCGGATGCGCGCAGACCGGACATACTTCCGGCGCGTCCTTTCCGACGCAGATATGTCCACAGTTACGGCACTGCCAGATTGCCATGCCGTCCTTGGAGAACACCGTCTTGCCTTCCACATTCGCTAACAGCTTGCGGTAACGCTCCTCATGCTCCTTCTCGATCGCCGCTACGCCCTCGAACTGCTTTGCGATCTCCTCAAAGCCTTCCTCACGCGCTTCCTTTGCGAAGCGGTCATACATATCGGTCCACTCAAAATTCTCGCCGTCGGCTGCCGCCTTTAAGTTCTCCGCCGTGCTTCCGATGCCGCCTAAGAGCTTAAACCACATTTTGGCATGTTCCTTCTCATTCGCAGCCGTCTCCTCAAAAATCGCCGCAATCTGCTCATAGCCGTCTTTCTTTGCCTTGGACGCAAAATAACTGTATTTATTTCTTGCCTGCGACTCCCCTGCAAACGCTGCCTGCAAGTTCGCCTCTGTTCTGGAACCCTTTAATTCCGACATCCTCTTATCCTCCATTTCCGTTTATCACAACCGTATCCGATTTCCGAGGTTTGAACTGCTCTTCCTAACCGCCAACACGGTCTTTCCCATTATCACCCGATCGCGAACGTCAGCTCCGCGCTCGCAACGATCTTCCCGTTCACGGTCGCCTTCGCCTCTCCGATCCCCATCGGTCCCTTGATCTTTGTCAGGGCAGTCTCTAACATCAGCACATCGCCCGGCGTGACTTTCCCTTTGAACTTTGCGTGGTTAATCGCCGCAAAATACGCCGTTTTTCCTTTGTTTTCCTCAAGACTTAAGATCGCTACAGCGCCGACCTGCGCCAGCGCCTCGATAATCAGCACGCCCGGCATGACCGGCTCCGTCGGAAAATGCCCCGCGAAATACGGTTCATTATAGCTCACACACTTTTTTCCGACCGCACGCACGCCCGGTTCCAATTCCTCGATCGTGTCAATGAGCAGAAACGGCTGTCTGTGCGGAATGATCTCCATGATCTCTTTTGTCGTCATGCCTCAACGCCCTTGCTCTTCATATATTCGACCACTGCGCCGACCGTCGTGATTTTCTCTAAATCTTCCGCCGGGATCTCGATCTCATACTCTTCCTCAAAAGCCATGACCAATTCAAATAAATCAAGGGAATCCGCGCCAAGATCATCCTTGAAGCTGGAATCCTCCGTAATTTCAGACGCGTCAACATTCAACTGCTCGGCAATAATCTCTTTTACTCTCTCCAACATAGTTAATTCTCCTTTTTGTTCTTTTTTATTCCGCACCGCACCCATATTCTGGCAGATTTACGGCTACGATATATTTATACATAATTTCTCTGCGGATTGCAATACACATTTACACGAATCTTTTATAAATTCTCACTTTCCGTCCGATGTTCCAATAAATAAGCATATATTTCGCGTTTGGTGACGCCCCGGTCCGCCGCGACGCGCTTCATCGCTTCCTTGCGGTCCACGCCCTGCTCTTCATAAAAACGCATCTGTTCCTCAACGGAACTTTTGCGGGACTCCTCCTCGCGCTCGCTCCTCTGCGCGGCAAGACTCTTCCCTTCTATCACAAGGACATACTCGCCCCGCGGTTCCTCGCTCTCATAGCGTGCAAGCGCCTCCGAAAGCGTTGTCGGCACAACCGTCTCAAACCGTTTCGTCAGTTCCCTGCAAATCGTGATCCGGCGCTCCCCCAGACATTCATATAGCTCGCGGAGTGTTTTTTTCAGATGATGCGGCGCCTCATAAAAAATCATCGTGCGGCTCTCGTTCGTCAGTGTTGCAAGAATCTCCCTCCGCTCTTTCGGCTCCGGCGGCAGAAATCCCTCAAAACAAAAGCGTCTGGTCGAAAGACCGGATAAGGTGAGCGCCGTGATGCATGCCGCCGCGCCCGGAAGGCTCGTCACCGTGATCTGCTCTTTGTGGCACATCGCAACAAGCACCTCGCCCGGATCGGAGATCGCAGGCGTTCCCGCATCCGTGATGAGTGCGATATTCTTTCCTTCTTTCAGTTGTGCAATGAGCGCATACGCTTTTTCCACCTTATTATATTCATGGTAACTCGTCATCGGTGTATGAATATCAAAATGTGTCAACAGCTTTCGGCTGTTGCGCGTATCCTCCGCCGCAATGAGATCCGCCTCTTTTAAGGTATCGAGCACCCGAAACGTCATATCCGCCAGATTGCCGATCGGCGTCGCACACAAATATAACACTCCTGCCATGCGTATATTCCCCGCCTCTCTACGCATTCCGTCATCCGTTATCTTATTTCTTCAAAAAACACACCCTTCACCGCCACCGGCAATCGCCCGCCTAATATCCGTAATCCCTCCGCAATTCCTCGGTATAGACGCCCGGCTCCCGATAGATGATGAGCGGTTTCTCCACGCGCATACGCGGATTTCCGCCGCGTACGCCCTCCACGAGCACCATGACAGGCTCTTTGTCCACATAGGGATACACCAGCCGCATCCGCTTCGGTTCCAGCCGGTACGCGCACATCTGCGTCATGATTTCGGCAAGCCGGAACGGTCTGTGCACCATATAAAAATGTCCGCCCGGTTTTAAGACTGCCGCCGCCTGCGAAATCACGTCCTCCAGCGTACATAACACCTCATGGCGCGCAATGGTCTTTTCGTCCGTCGGATTTTTGATACCGTGATCGTCGATCATGTAGGGTGGGTTGCTCGTCACAACGTCAAATGCCGATGCGCCGAACAGCGTCCTTGCCTCCCGGATGTCCCCGGTCACAATGTCGATCCGCTGTGTGAGTGCGTTCATCTCGACGCTTCTTCTCGCCATGTCCGCGCTCTCCTGCTGAATTTCTAAGCCGACCAGCTTTTCCGCCCGTGTCTTGGCGGACAGCAGAAGCGGGATGATTCCCGTCCCCGTCCCTAAGTCAAGCACCAAATCGCCCGGCTTTGCCTTCGCAAATCCAGACAGCAGCACCGCGTCCATCCCGAAACAAAAACGTCTGCTGTCCTGAATGATACGCAGCCCGCTCAACTGCAGATCGTCGATCCGCTCGCTCTCCTTTAGCTTCTGCCCCGGATCGCCGATTCTCTCACTCTCCCTTGGTTTCCGCTGCTGATTACCGGTTCCCGCATTCTCTTCTGCGTCCTGCTGCCAATCGTCAGTCTGCTCCCTTATGTCGATCCGCCAATCATCACCATTCTCTCGTTTTGTCCCCGCCATGCTCAATTATCTTCCAGCTTCGACTTGCTCTCGTGCTTTGCCTCTTTCTCCATCTTCTCCAACTCTTTCATCTCTGCCGCGCTGACATTATTCTTTTCTTTTCTGTGGCGGCGCTTGAAGCGAAGCTGTTCCACCTTGTATTCCCGCAGTTCCTTCTCGTCATCCACCTCGACAAGCACCTTGACCAGCTGGCGCAGCACATTGACGCTCGACACCTCGCCGCGCAGTCCGTCGTCCGTCGTCACATAATCCCCGACGCCGGGCAGTTTCCGGTTTAAGTCCTCATACGTCTCTTCCTCATTTTTGAGACAGCACATCAGTCTGCCGCACACGCCCGAAATCTTTGTCGGATTTAAGGAAAGATTCTGCTCCTTCGCCATTTTAATGGAAACGGGGATAAACTCTGACAGATAACTGTGACAGCAGAGCGCCCTGCCGCAGATTCCGATTCCGCCGACGATCTTTGTCTCGTCGCGCACGCCGATCTGGCGAAGCTCGATCCTCGTCTTAAACACGCTCGCAAGGTCTTTCACCAGTTCGCGGAAGTCAATGCGTCCGTCCGCCGTAAAATAAAAAAGCACCTTATTATTATCAAACGTATATTCCGCGTCGATCAGCTTCATTTCCAGCTTGTGCTTCGCGATCTTTTCCAGACAGATCGCAAACGCGTCTTTCTCTTTCTTTTTATTGTTTGCTTCCTGCTCGTCGTCCCGCTCGCTCGCAATGCGCAGCACCGGCTTTAACGGCTGGACGACTTTCTCGTCCTCCACATCCCTCGGATCGCAGACCACGGTGCCGTATTCCACGCCGCGCGCCGTCTCTACGATCACATGATCTCCCTTTTTTACCGGAAATTGTAACGGATCAAAATAATAAATCTTACCCGCCGTGCGGAAACGCACGCCTATTACTCTTGTCATAATCTATAAACCTCAATCTTTCCGCGGATCAATTTTCTTTGATCGCAAGCAGCAAAAGCTCCATGGTCAATTCAAAATTCACATTTGCCTTGAGCCGCGCCTTTGCGCTCTCGACCGCCTTGATGATATATTCAATACCCTCGTAGCTGCTCTTATCCGCCACTTTTCTAATATACTGTATCTCCTCCTTAAAAATCAAGTGATTTGCGTCGCTTGTCGCCTTAAAGAGAAGAACGTCGCGATACCATACCGCAATAATGTCCAGATAATCGTCAATATTGAACTTGTATTCGCTGATTTTCTTGATCGCTTCGACGGTCTCGCTCATATCCATTTCCCCGATATATTTTAAGAGCGATACGGCGTCTGCTTTTATATTATCAAATTCCTCGCTGGTTGCAAGTGCTTTTGCCTTTCCAACATTTCCCCGCGCGAACGCCACGCAGACGTCCGCCTTATAATCCGGTACCTGAAGCTGTTCCATCAGATATTTCCTGATTTCATTATCCGGCGCGGGTTTCATATGTAAGCTGACGCAGCGGCTTAAGATCGTCGGCAGCATCGCGTCCATATTCGTTGTCAGGATCAGAATGACCGCATATGCCGGCGGCTCCTCCAGCGTCTTTAACAGCGCGTTCTGCGCCTGCGGCGTCATCTTCTCCCCTTCGTTGATGATATAGACCTTATAGGGGCTGCTGTACGGTTTGATCACGATGTCCTGATTGATCTGCGTGCGAATATCCTCGACGCCGATCGTATTCGGCTTTTCATGCTGCACACGGATAATGTCGGGCTGATTGTCCGTGAGCGCCTGTTTGCAGGAATGGCACTCGTTGCACGGTATGGGCGTATCTTCCGCGCCGTCCGTTCTTTTTTCACATTGCAGCGCCATGGCAAACAGCCGGGCGATATATTCCTTGCCGCTGCTGCGTTCCCCGCAGATAACGTACGCATGCGATATTTGATTTCTTGTAAGCGCAGTATGCAGATGCTCCTTGATCTGCTCCTGCCCGATAATGTCCTGAAATGAAATCATAGGCGACTCCTTTCCGCTTTTCACAGCATATCTTTACATAAAAATATCCAATATCAATCCTTTGATCTCTCCGATCAGCCCAAGGATCGCAAGATGATCCTTTTCTTCTTTGACAAGCTCCGTCGCAAGCGCGTCCATCGTATCGTCCACCTGACGGATGATACCGTACACTCTATGCCTGCCCCGGCGGTCTAAGAAATTCTCGCGCGAAAATTTGTGGGAGCGCGTGACGACCTCGTTCAAAAATTCCTTGACAAGCGACCGGTAGCGCTTCATGTCGCGAATATCCATTTTCTTTGCTATTTTTTTGCCCTGCGCCGTAATATCTTCCATGAGCAGGTTCAGGCGGTTCTGAAGCTCCGCTTCCTCAATATGGCTCGAAAGCATGAACTTGAAATTGCCGTCCGCCTGCTGCGTCTGCTCCTGCGGCTGTATATTCTGCGGCTGCACCGCCTGATTCACTTTAATATCCAACTGTTCCCACCTCTTCTTCATCCATCAGCATACGCGTTCCGTGATACGGTACATTCGCCTGTAGATACTCAGACATGCAAAAATGCTCCGCCCCATTTGACTGTCTGGCGCCGTTTCTCTCCATCCGACAAATCCGTCACAGACACGCATGCCCGTCCGCGCCGTCATCCTCCGCATACAAAAGCGCGCACCGCACGGCGCGTTTCCATCCCCGGATGAGCGCGCTGCGCTTCGTTTCATCCATCGCCGGCGCAAAGCTCTGTTCCGCCTGCCTGTTCGCGCGGATCTCCTCTTTTCCGGCAAAAAAACCAACCGCAATCCCCGCGAGATACGCCGCTCCAAGCGCCGTCGTCTCAATACATGCGGGGCGGATGACCTCTTTCCCTAAAATATCCGCCTGAAACTGCATCAGAAACTGGTTGCTGCTGGCGCCGCCGTCCACACGCAGACTGCGCAGCGCGATCCCCGCATCCTTTTCCATCGCCTGCAGCACTTCCGACGTCTGATACGCCAGCGATTCCAACGTCGCCCGGATCAGATGTTCCCGGCACGCTCCCCGCGTTAAACCGACAATCATGCCTCTCGCATACGGATTCCAGTAAGGCGCGCCCATTCCCGTAAACGCCGGCACAACATAAACCCCGTTCGTATCCGGCACCTCATACGCCGCGCGCTCCGTCTCCGCCGCCGTGCGGATCAGCCCCAGCTCATCCCGGAGCCACTGCACCGCCGCGCCTGCCACAAACACGCTTCCCTCCAGCGCGTACTGCACCTCATCGCCGACGCTCGCCGCGATCGTTGTCAGAAGCCCGTTTGCGGAACTCATCGCCTTTGTTCCTGTATTCATCAACAGAAAACAGCCCGTCCCGTATGTATTTTTAACGTCGCCCTCCTCAAAGCAGCATTGTCCGAACAGCGCCGCCTGCTGGTCTCCCGCCGCGCCTGCGATCGGAATGCTCCCGCCGATCAGCGTTTCGTCCGTATAGCCGTACAGGCAGCTCGACGGTTTTACCTCCGGCAGCATACACCGCGGAATCGCAAACAGCCTTAAGATGTCCTCATCCCATGAAAGCGTGTGGATATTAAAAAGCATCGTGCGCGACGCATTTGTATAATCCGTCACAAAGACCCTGCCCTTTGTCAGTTGATAAATCAGCCACGTATCGACCGTTCCGAACAAAAGCTCCCCTTTTTCGGCGCGCTGCCTTGCACCCTCGACATGATCCAGTATCCATGCGACTTTACTGCCGGAAAAATACGCGTCCGGTATGAGTCCCGTCTTTTCCCGCAGCATCGGACCGTACCCGTCCGCCGTCAGCTTTTCGATCTGCTCCGCCGTACGCCGGCACTGCCATACGATCGCGTTATAGACCGGCTTCCCCGTTTTGCGGTCCCACACGATCGTCGTCTCCCGCTGGTTTGTGATGCCGATCGCGGCGACTTCCTCGACCGCCGCGCCGATCTTTCCGAGCGCTTCCACCGCAACCGAAAGCTGGGACGACCAGATTTCCATCGGATCGTGCTCCACCCACCCCGGCTGCGGATAGTACTGCGTAAATTCCTTCTGTGCGACGGAACACATCACGCCGTTTTTATCAAAAAGGATACAGCGGGAGCTTGTCGTCCCCTGATCCAATGCCATAACATATTTTTTCAATGCCGTATTCTCCAGTCCCTTCCCTGTTTCTGTTCTTCCATCCGTATCATCGCCTTCGGCGTGCTGCCCCCTCTGCCTTTTATCCCACTTCCACGACGCGGATCATATTCGTATTGCCGGACACGCCGAGCGGCACGCCCGCCGTCAATACGACCGTATCGCCCTTTTCTACCAGACCGCTCTTCTTCGCCGCCTCTACCGCTTTATCAAAGAGCGCATTCGTCGTCTCCTGCTCATCCATCCGGAGCGGCGTCACGCCCCAGAACAGATTCATCTGCCTCCACACACGCGGACTCATCGTACAGCCGATGATCATGCAGCCCGGCTTATACCTTGAGATCATCCCTGCCGTAAAGCCCGACATCGTCACCGTGATGATCGCCTTCGCGTGCAGATCCGCCGCCGTCGTACAGCAGGCATGGGAGATCGCCTTTGTAATATCTATATCGGCATCCCCGCTGACCCTGTTCATCCTTTCCGCATAATCAATGTCCTGCTCCGCGCGCTCGGCAATGCGCGCCATGGTCTCGACCGCCTCGCGCGGATACGCTCCTGCGGCGCTCTCGCCCGAAAGCATGACCGCGGTTGTCCCGTCATAGATCGCATTCGCGACATCCGTGACTTCCGCCCTCGTCGGACGCGGATTCTGGATCATGGATTCCAGCATCTGCGTCGCCGTGATGACAAGCTTGCCTTCATCCGTCGTCTTTTTGATCATTTCTTTTTGCAGGACCGGAACTTCTTCCATCGGAATCTCCACACCCATGTCGCCGCGCGCCACCATGATGCCGTCCGACACGGAAATGATCTCGTCCAGATTCTGAACGCCCTGCATATTTTCGATCTTGGAAATGATCTTCATATTACTCTCGTGATCGCGCAGGATGCGCCGAAGCTCCAGCACATCCTCTTTGCACCGCACAAACGACGCCGCCAGATAGTCATAGCCGTTCTCGATCCCGAATAAAATATCGCTCTTATCCGCCTCGTTAATGTAAGGCATGGAGAGGATCGCGCCCGGCACATTCACGCCCTTATGGTTACTGATCGTGCCGCCGTTTACGACCTTGCAGCGGATCTCCGTCTCCCCGACTTCCTCCACGCGCATGTCAATCCGCCCGTCGTCGATCAGGATCGCGATCCCTTTTTCCACATCGCCGGGCAGTCCTTTGTAAGAGATCGCCGCCCGCTCACTGTTTCCGAGAATCTCCTCGGTCGTCAGCGTAAAGGTCTGTCCCGCCTTTAACTCCGCCTTGCCGCCCTCAATGTCGCGCAGGCGGATTTCCGGTCCCTTTGTATCGAGCAGCGTTGCCACCGGTATTCCCAGCTCTCCCGCCGCCTCACGAATCCGTTCCAGCCGCTCTTTCTGATCCTGCTGCGTCCCGTGGGAAAAATTAAATCTCGCCATATCCATTCCGGCTTTCATCAATTCCATCATTTTTTCCTTGGTCTCACACGCCGGTCCGATCGTACATACAATTTTGGTCTTTCTCATGATGTCCTCCTGTTTTGTGTTCTGTCCTGTCGAATTCATTGAACTTTCCATTTCTTCACACAGCGGATGGTTCGCAGCGTTTCATCCGCCGGTCCCTGCAAGGTCAGTCCTTTATCCCGATAGCCCTGTATCAGCGTTATTACTTCTTCTGTCATCGTCTCACCCGGCAGTATGACCGATATGCCCGGCGGATATGCATAAAGAAATTCCGTTACAATCCGTCCCCGCGCATTTTCCAGCGGCACTGCCTCCACGGCGCTTTCCTCCATCGCGTCCGTCAGGATAAGCGGCGCGCGTTCCGCCTGTCCCTGCAAAGAACGGATTGCGGCTCTCCGCGTTTCCCGGCTTCCCTGCCGTATGCCGTATGCCGCTTTTCTCTCACACCCTTCGTCAATCTCCTTTAGCGCCTTTGCCAGGCGCGCATAACCCTCGTCCGTATCCATGACCGTGAGGATTGCGAGCACATAGTCCTCTCCCGCCATTTCCATCTGCAAATGATACTTTGTAAGCAGGATACGCTGTAACTCCACACCGGTCATTCCGGCGCTGTCACAAAAAATCATCAGCTTTGACGGCTCCATGCCGCTGACCGCCCCGCACGCCGACTCTGCTCCTCTGCTCTCTTTTTCATTGCGCGCGCTCCCGGCGTCACCATATACGGCTCTTAAAAACCGCAGCGTCGAAAGCTCCCTTATCAGTTTCTCCCGTCTGGCAAAAAAAGAATCAAACCATTCCCCGCGATGTTCCTGCATCTGCCGGATACACCGATCGATGGAACCCATCAAAACATACGACGGACTGCTGCTCTGATAGATTCGCAGAAACCGCTCCAGCCGCTCCCTGTTCACGCGGCTGCCTTTTATATGCAGAAGCGCCGTCTGCGTCAGGGACGGCAGCGTCTTATGCAGGCTGTGAATGACCAGATCCGCTCCGCAGTCGATGCTGTTTTGCGGCATACGCATATCCAAACCGAAATGCGCGCCGTGCGCCTCATCCACGATGAGTATTTTATCATACGCATGCACAACCTCCGCGATTTTTTCCACATCGGAAAAAAATCCGTCATATGTGGGCGATGTGATGCAGACGGCTTTCGCTTCGGGGTATTGCCGTAGAAGCCGCTCTGTCTCCTCACAGCTCACCGCACCGTAAACGCCATACTCTTTTAACAGTTCAGGATACAACGATGCCACGCGGCATTCCCGCAGATAAGCGGCATGATACGCGCTCATATGCGCGTTCCTTCCCAAAATCAGCGTATCTCCCCGCGAGACAACGCTGCTGATCGCCGCAAGAACGCCGCAGGTACTTCCGTTTATCAAAAAATACGTCCGATCTGCACCGTAAAGCGCGGCAGCGCGTTCCATGGCGTCTTTTAAGATTCCCTGTGCATGATGCAGATTATCAAAATCTTCGATTTCCGTAATGTCAAGCTCTGCCAATCCCCCCGGCAGCCCCGCCTTGGGATTTCGCTTATGCCCTGGCATATGATACGGGTAGCTGTCCGAATGCGCAAGCGCCGTAAGGCGCTCGTAAATGCTGACCTCTTTTTTCATCGGTTCCTTTCTTTGGAAGCTTCCTATGCCTGTTGCCGCTTTCCGCCTCTGTGCAGATGCAGCGTCTCCATCAGCGAGCAGTATTTATCTGCCATCGTCACGATCCACGCCTCCCGGAATCTGGGCGGCACAACCGTAAGCGGCCACATATGCTTCTTGATAATATCGCTCTGCCTGCGGTTCAAATGATATTCTTTTTTTGCATTTTTCAGGGCAATACCCGGATGATAAAAGCCATGCAGGTTACGGAGTCCGCTGTGTTCCTCGCTGTGCCAGTCATACAAAAAATAATCATGCAGCAGCGCGCCGCGGATCAGATCCCGTTTATTACACGGAATGCCTAAATGCTTTGCGATCAGTAAACTGTGCTTTGCTACACTGATGCTGTGGCGCATCACTGATACGTTTCCATGCTGTATATAATGCTCGGACTTCAAAAAATTATCGGACTTCAAAATATCCGCCCCATACTGCCGCAGAAGCTTCCTCAGCCGCCTCTCCTGTTCTTCCCGCCGCTTCCCCTGCCTTTCATTTTTTTCGTTGCCCTTTGCCCTCTGCTTCCTTTTCTTTTGGGCCTTTAACCACTCCTTTATTTTGCGCATCCATTTTTTTCTCGCCGCTTTTCTTTGTTTCGCGGCTTTATCTTTTTTCATATCTGACCTCGATACCCCCGATCGCCTGCGGACAAATTCACCGTTGAATTTTTCTTTTTCGCAAGAATATTTTTACTGTCCCTTTCCGCTAATAATAGCACACAACCGGCATACCTGCATAAACATGTCGGTAAATTTCCTCCGCTGCCTCATAGGGCAGATTGACGCATCCGTGCGAACCTGAATTGCGGTAGATCTCGCCGCCAAATCGATTTCTCCATGTCGCGTCATGCATACCGACCGAACCGTAAAACGGCATCCAATAATTGACATAGGATTCCCATGTCGGTCCCCTGAGCACCGTATCGCGCCGCTTATATTCCAAATCATAAATCCCCTGCGGCGTGCCATTCCCACTGTTCATACAGCCGGATACAATATCCGTCTCAAGAATACATTCGCCTTCTATATATAAATATAAATGCTGCGCTGACAGATCGATTTCCACATAGTCTCCGCCGATGTTGTTGTCGCTATAATTGGCTCCGCTTCTTAGATAGACCGGCGTTCGGAGAAAATGCCCGCCCGTCTCCAAAAACTCCAGCAGCGCCTTTGTCTCCGCCTCCTCATCCATTAAAAAACCATAACCGCCCGGCAGCTCTTTCTCCTCTCCGCCGGTCGTTATAAAGCGCTTTCTATTATAGTAGGTATTATGCGCATCTGCAAGTTCGGAGATATATGCGGCGACCTTCTTCTCATCGATACGGATTTCCCTGCCTCTGATCATAAGCCACTCATGAATGCGGTCCCCGTCTAAAATCTCCGTCTCCTCGCCAAACCGATATGTGATCACTGTCTTTGTATAATGGTTCAGTCTTTCCACAAACTCGTTCATTATCGCGTCTTCCGCGATTTTCCGAGGTTTTTGATAAAGTGCTTCCTCTTCCAGATCGATATAATAACGCTGCTCCAAAACCGCCTGCGCGATCGCCTCTCTCGCTTCCTCTAAAAGAGTGGTCCCCAAAACCTCGCTGACGATTTCATACCCTTTCACTTCCGGAAGGTATTCGCTGATATACGCATCCTCCGGCGAAGTTACATTCTGCCCGTCAAAGCAGGAAAGCGTATCAATCAATTCGAAAAGCTTCTCCTGATCGTAGTGTAAGTCTTTTTCCAAATGATATTCGTTCTCTTTCCAAAGAAATTGAAACCACAAATAACCTTTCTGACGCTGCCCGATCGCTTCTAAATCCTCATGAAACGTATAGCACGCTTCCAATTCCTCCGCGGTAATCGTCTCTATCACGCCGCCGCGTCCGCTGATCGTATACACCCGCTGCAAAAGCCCATCCTGAAGCGTCCTCTCCACATCTTCCTGCTTCATACAGCCGCAATCCACTCCGTCAATCATCGTTCCCAAATAGTAATGATCCCGAAAATAAAACGATGCTCCAATATATGCTCCCGCCAGCATGCATAACAGCAATATCCCGGAAAAAAGCAGCCATCGCCTTTTTCTGCCTTGCCTTTTATCCTCCGTCTCTTCCATCATGTCTGCTCCTTAGGAACGTTTTTCCATGGAATGTCTTTGATTCCATTCCGTTTGGAACGCTTTCCGTTCCCTGCAACATATTCCATATAGTATATTCGCTCTGTCTGTCCTAGAAATACTCTTTATTCCTTTCTTTCAGTATAGCATATCTGTATAAAAAAAACACCCGTAAATACCACAAAATGCAGTACTTACGGGTTTTCCCAAGGGTCGTGCCCAAAGCTGGAATCGAACCAGCGACACGAGGATTTTCAGTCCTCTGCTCTACCAACTGAGCTATCTGGGCATAAGATTCTGACGCAGGATTTTCCTCACCAAAATCTCTAGTAGCGGGGACAGGATTTGAACCTATGACCTTCGGGTTATGAGCCCGACGAGCTTCCAGACTGCTCCACCCCGCGTTATGAAATTAACTGCCCGAAGGCTAATGGATGGAGGTGGATTCGAACCACCGAAGCAATTTGCAGCAGATTTACA
>JAMPHA010000021.1:0-38015 GCA_023663615.1 Clostridium sp.
TTGTTATGCACGAAACAAAATATATCTCCAAAACGTCCCGGTGGGACGTTTTGGAATGAACAAATTCAGCAACCCAAACAAAATAAAGTCACGTTGAAAACAGTCCACCGGACTGTTTTCAAGGGATATTTTGTTTGCACATAACAAAGGGGGAGCGGTCGTGTCCGCTCCCCCTCGGAATGGCTGTCGCCATTCCTCACCCTCTTCCCCGTTTCGGGAGGATTTGCGCCTACGGCGCGAGGAGAATTTCGCCCTCCTGCGGGTCTCCATTCTGCGAATGGAGTTGCGACCAAAGGGCTCTGCCCTTTGGAAACTCGCAGCCTTGAAAGGCTGGCGAACTTTTTAGTCGCGGCTTCGCCGCCCAATACTTGTGACATGTTCTGCTGTAAATTACAATTTAACTTTTGCAAACCGGACGCTTTAACCCCGTCCCAAAATAATTTGAGAAAGGAAATCATCGTGGCAAAAAATTACGAAATAGATATGCTCCACGGGAAAATACTCCCGGGACTTCTGAAACTCTCCCTGCCGCTTATGCTGTCCAGCATCTTGCAGCTCCTGTTCAACGCGGCGGACATTATCGTGGTCGGCAACTTCGCAAGCGAATATTCCCTTGCCGCCGTCGGCGCTACAACCGCCCTCGTCAACCTTATGACAAATCTTTTCCTGGGACTTTCCACAGGCTCGAACGTTATCGTGTCCCGCTATATGGGCGAGGGAAATGATGAAAAGGTCAGCAGGACGGTACATACCTCCATATTCTTCGCCATAGCCAGCGGACTTATCCTCACCGCTGCGGGGATCATCTTTGCACGTCGGCTTCTGACTGTTATGCAGACCCCTCCCGAGGTGCTGGAGCTTTCCTCGCTCTATCTGCGGATATACTTTGCGGGAATGATCGCCATGATGATCTACAATTTCGGCAGCTCCATACTCCGCTCAAAGGGCGACACCAAAAGACCCCTTTACTTCCTTGCCTTTTCGGGAGTGATAAACGTCGTCCTCAACCTGATATTTGTCATCGCGCTTAAAATGGACGTTGCGGGGGTCGCCCTTGCCACGGTGATCTCCCAGTGCGTTTCGGCGGGACTGATACTCAAATGCCTCATGAACGAAAACGGAGCGTTCCGCTTCAGCTTCGGCAAGCTTCGTCCCGACGGACGGATAGCGGCGAAGATACTCCGCATAGGCATTCCCGCAGGCTTTCAGGGAGTGGTTTTTTCGCTGTCCAATGTGGTGATACAGTCCTCGGTGAACGGCTTCGGCGCAGTTGTAATGGCGGGAAGCTCCGCCGCCGCAAGCATCGAGGGATTTGTGTGGGTGTCCATGAACTCGTTTTCTCAGGGTGCGCTTACATTTGTCAGCCAGAATATGGGGGCGAAAAAGTACAGCCGAATAAACAGGATCGCGCTTATTTCCTGCGCCTGCGGAGCGGTCACGGGAATTGTCCTCGGCAACGCCGCCTATCTTTTGGGAACTCCCCTGCTGCGCATTTACGACCCCCGTCCCGACGTTATCGCGGCGGGTCTTATACGAATGAGCATGGTCTGCTGTTTCTACTTTACCTGCGGACTTATGGACTGCATAGTCGGCTCGATACGCGGAATGGGCTTTGCGGTAACTCCCACGGTGGTTTCCATGCTGGGAGCGTGCGGTCTGAGGATAATATGGATATTCACGATTTTCCGCGTTCCCGAGTACCACACGGTGCTTATGCTGTTCGTGTCCTACCCCGTTTCATGGGTAATAACGTTTTTGGCGCATTTGACGTGCTACGCCGTTATGCGGAGGAAATTCCCCAAAACCGACGGGGAAACGGACTGTACGGAAACAGGGTAAATATAAATGCCTCCCGGCCGGGAGGCAATGTTGACATATGTCAAAAAATATGCTGCTATAAATAAATAGAGTGTGCCACGCGGCGGACGGTTGCTCCCCCTTTCATTCACAGGAAAGGGGAGACTGATAACTATGGATACATATGTTAGCTTATCCAATTTGGCAGCTGTAATCAGTATGTTGACAGACATTATCACCCTTTGCTGCGCTGTTTTTAGCAATAAGAACAACAGACATAAGTGACAAAGGACAAAAATAACCGCCCAGCTCTTCCAAAGTCGGCGGTTATTTTCATTTAACCTAAACTGCGGGGAGCAGCCGTTCGTCGGCACGCTCTTTATATTTATAGTATATATACTATACAATACCCCGGCACAAAAAGCCTTCTCAAAGACCGAATCTTTCTCTTATAGGCGTACTGTGCCAAAAGAATAAATTGTTCCCAAGGCTAACAATACTTCCGTACGGTTATCTGCTTAAAAGACGAGACGGTTTGCGTTTTTCCCGCACGCTCTTACGCCTTAACGGAGTTGAGCTTCTTTGCAAGCTGCGACTTCTTTCTCGCTGCGGCGTTCTTGTGAATGATATTCTTTGCGGCAGCCTGATCTACCTTTTTCATAGCCAATCTGATGGCAGCCTCGGAATTCTCTGCCTTTTCCGCGCAGGCGGCGTCGGCTTTCTTGAGAACGGTTTTGAGATTGGACTTAACAGCCTTGTTCTGCATTGTTTTTGTTGCGATAACTTTAACTCTCTTTTTTGCGGATTTGATGTTAGGCATACTTTTCTCTCCTTAAATAATTTGTTTTTTTACGGTAATACTAAATAAAAATAAAACCGAATACCGCCGCGAAGCCTGACACGGACAGCTTTGCGGAAGGTGTTACGACGTTATAAGCGGCTATTGACGGTCAACCGCCGGGTTTGACAGCACGACTGCCTTAACCCTGCGCCTATGTCCGAAAATGCCTAACAATAATATTAACATTTTTTCGGATTTTTTTCAATAGCCGGCATGAAAAATTATGAAGAATTTTTTCGCTTGTTTTTGGTAATTATGACTAACTTCCGGAGACAGTCTTGTTTTTTAATTTCTGAAATTCCGATATGAAAGGACGATAAACTATGTCTATACGAACAGACCTCGCCGTCGAAATGATCGACGAGGACGCGAAAAGTCTCCCGAAAGGGATAAAGCGCAGACTGCGGAAAAGCTCCGCATGCTCGATTACGGAGATAACCGTCGCCGACGACAGCGCGGGAATGCGTATCGGCAAAAGCCGCGGACGGTACGTCACCGTCGAAACGGACAGGCTTTCGGCAAGTCCCCGCGACTTTGACGAACAGGTCTCCAATATTGCGGAGGAAATAATTTCCCTCAAAGGCAGCGACCGCAAAACTGCCCTTGTGGCGGGACTTGGCAATTCGGACATCACCCCCGACGCTCTCGGTCCCCTTGTGGTCTCCCGAATAATCGCCACCCGCCATTTGCAGGACGTTCTCCCCGACGGTCACGAGCTGAAACAGCTTAACCGGGTCTCGGCGATAGCACCCGGGGTTCTGGGACAGACGGGTATCGAAGCCGCGGAGATAATCAAGTCCATATGCGGCGTTGCAAAGCCAGACTGCGTAATAGTTATCGACGCTCTCGCCTGCTCGGACGTTTCCCGACTGGGCACGACCATACAGCTTACCGACACGGGAATTTCTCCCGGTTCGGGCGTGCAGAACCGCCGCAAGGAGCTTTCCGAGGCGACCGTGGGAGTTCCCGTCATCGCCATAGGAGTTCCCACCGTTGTGGATATGCATACCATTGTGGAGAATATCACGGGAAATCCTCCCGACAAGCACCTGCCCAATATGATGGTCACGCCCCGCGACGTGGATCAGCTTATCGACCGTACCGCAAAGCTGCTTGCCTACTCGATAAACAAGGCGGTGCAGCCCATGCTTACCATTGAGGACATCACCGCGCTCAGCTGACGTCCTCATTCAAAAGGAAAACCCCGGTTTCCCCTTTTACCCCGCTGCCCATGTCAATTTTGCAGCGGCTGACTGTACCCAAACCCCGTTATTTCCGGGATCTCGTTCTCGCCGAGACGGTATGTGACGGAAAAATCCTTTTGACCGTTTATCACCGCAAATACACCGCCGTCGAAATCGCGCGTTCCCACCGACGGCGACCGTCCACTCCGTCAAAAGAGGAAATATCTTCAAGCCGCTGTTCAAACCGGGCGCACTCCTCGTAATCGGTTTTACAGATAAATTCATGCCGTCGATCTCCCCGGGCTTGGCTAACAAGCATTATCAATTCAACGGCAATACCAAGGAGAGCGCGAAAAAAATCCTTGAGGAAATCAACGGCTTCGAGGACGACGGCGGATAATGGCTCTGACCCCCAACACAGCTTGACAAACTGCCCGAGCCTGCGGTACGATTGATGTCGGAATTGCAGGACGGGATTATTTCCGGCATCTGCCGCCGCAGTTAATGCCGTACTGCGCCCTGCATACATATGCCGCACGGCTTGCGATTATAATTATGATTTGATGGGACATACAAACGTTAATATGTCCTATCATTACACGCATATCCTGGCCGGCGCAATGCTTTCCGCTGTGGATAATCTTGCAGACTAAAATTGATAATAAGCAAAAAATCCCCCGCGTTTAGGCAGATAACCGTACGGAAGTATTGTTACCTTCGGGAGCAATTTATCCTTACAGGCAGTGTACACCCCTGCGGAAAAGGCTGAGCCTTTTCCGCAGGGGCGTTTTTTTTATCGGTTTTTATTGTTTTGCTTGTCAAATCACAAAAATACGCTGTTTGAAAATATCAAGGAAGTGCGGAACGCCGGCATTCAAGTCGTTATGGTCACCGGTGACCGCAAAGAAACTGCAGTGGCAATTGCCAAGGAAGCCGGTCTGCTTACGTCTAACGATGATGTGGCATTGACTTCCGCTGAAATGGCAGAAAAAACTGATGACGAGCTCAAAGCAATACTGCCCCGCCTGAGAGTGGTCTCTCGTGCCCTTCCGACTGACAAGAGCCGTCTTGTAAAAATCGCTCAGGAATTGGATCTCGTTGTTGGTATGACAGGCGACGGCGTCAACGATTCCCCGGCGCTTAAAAAAGCGGATGTCGGCTTTGCTATGGGCAGCGGAACAGAGGTGGCAAAGGAAGCCGGTGATATCACCATTCTCGACGATAATTTCTCCTCGATCGAGAAAGCTATTCTGTATGGCAGAACAATGTTCAAAAGCATTCGTAAGTTCTTGATATTCCAGTTGACAGTGAATGTCGCTGCGGTTCTGACCTGCTTCATCGGACCGCTGCTCGGCGTAAATGTTGTGATGACGGTTATCCAGCTGCTATTAATCAACCTTGAGATGGATACCCTGGCGGCTATCGCGTTCGGCAGTGAGCCGGCTTTGAAAGAGTACATGAAGGACAAGCCGATTCCGAGAACAGCAAGTATTATCAGCAAAGAGATGTTTACTGAAATAATTATCAGTGCGCTCTATATCACCTTTATTTGCCTTGCTATCCTCTTTGTCCCGTTTATTCGAAATCTGTTTGGCGATGTGGATGACATTTACCTCAAATCCGCATTGTTCGCAACGTTCATGATGGCAATAACCTTTAATGGTTTTAACGCTCGGACAAGCCACTTGAACACGTTCGAGGGGTTGGGCAGAAATAAGAATTTCCTCATCGTAATGTTCGCGATTTTTGCAATGCAGTTCATCTTCGTGACGTTTGGAGGAAATGTTTTGAGCGTTGAGAGCCTGTCTCCGAGTGCTTGGCTCATTTGTCTTGTCCTTGCGTTCCTCGTGATCCCAATTGATATGGTTAGAAAAGCAATCACCGGAAAATCCAAGAACTGAGGAGGAAACAGTATGGCGGTAGAACTGCGAAAAGGGCAAAAAGTAAACCTTGAAAAGCGCGGATCTTCTATAGGGGAGATTCTTATTAATCTCAATTGGAGTCAGCCCGTGAAGAAAGGTTTTTTCTCGCGGACGCCCCGGCCGATTGATCTTGACTTGGGATGCCTGTATGAACTTAAAAACGGTGCCAAGGACGCTGTTCAGGCGCTTGGCAACAACTTTGGAAGTTTGGTGGAAGCACCATTTGTTGCCCTTGATGGTGACGACAGAACAGGAACATCCGCAGACGGCGAGAATCTTAGAGTTAACGGGGCAATGATTCCGCAAATCAAGAGACTTCTGGTGTATACATTCATCTATGAAGGCACCGCGAACTGGCGTGACGCTAACGGAATTGTGACTGTGAAGTATCCCGGAAGCCAGGATATAATCGTCCAAATGGACGAATACGGTGCGTCTCAGAGGATGTGTGCAATTGCGCTGTTTGAAAATCAAAATGACGAGACATTCAGCGTAGAGAAAATCGTTCGGTTTTTCGACAGACATGAGTCAATGGATCGTGCCTTTAATTGGGGACTGAAATGGGTACCGGGGAGAAAGTAAAAAGCTGGTTAGGAGGAATTATATATTCTGTAAATCATTCCAAAGGTCAAAAAGTTAATCTCTCCAAGCAGAGCAACGGTCTTTCCAAAGGTTATGGTCGGTCTCGGCTGAGATGAAGTTCAGCAAAACACCCGGCTTTTCAGGTCGGACTTTGCCGCTTCGATTTGAACGGGAATTATATGAATCAAACCGCACTCGTGGTCGGCGACTGATACATAGACGGATGAGAATTTTTTGCTGACGGAACAGCTGCAAGAGCCGAGAGGTCTCACTGACGCAGTCTCTGCTTTTGCTTAAATAAAAGGAGGTTTTTAAATGAGTGTTAATCTTCAAAAAGGTCAAAAGGTCGACTTAACCAAGGGCAATAGCGGCTTACGCAGAGTCATGGTCGGACTTGGCTGGGACGAGGCGCAGCCCCGAGGTTTGTTTGGCAGTCAAAATCAGGACATCGACTGCGATGCCATTGCTTTCCTTCTCGACAGCGACAGAAAGATCGCCAGGAAAGAAGATGTGGTTTTCTTCAACAACCTGAGACATGACAGCGGCTGTGTTATTCATCAGGGCGACAATCTTACCGGCGAAGGCGATGGTGATGATGAGCAAATTATGATTGATCTGGCAAGTCTTCCGTCTCGTTACGATCGCGTTGTTATTCTCGTCAGCATTTATCAGGCAACCGACCGTAATCAGCAATTCGGTATGATCAAAAACGCCTTTATTCGTCTTGTAGATGCTGATACAGACAAAGAACTCTGCATCTACAATCTCTCCGAGAATTATCAGGGCATGACCGCTATGATTTTCGGAGAAGTATACCGTTACAACGGCGAGTGGAAGTTCAACGCAATTGGTCAGCCCCTGCAGATTTGGTCGGTTGCGCAGCTTGCTGAAAGGTATGGCTTGCCGCGTTCCCAGTGGAACTAAAATATATAAAATGGAGGTAAATTCTTATGGCAGTGAATCTTACTAAAGGTCAGCGCGCTTCATTAGACAACTCTATGAAAATGGCACTCATCGGCTTGGGCTGGGATCCAAACAAATTTGACGGCGGTTATGACTTTGACCTCGACGCATCTGCGTTCATTTGCGGTGCCAATGGCAAGGTTCAGAGCGATGATGACTTCGTCTTTTATAACAATCCTGACTGGAAAAACCACACGATCTGGTCCTCCGGAGATGACCGGACCGGCGGCAACAGCGAGGACGGCGACGACGAGCAGATTTTCATCGACTTCAGCAAGGTGCCTTCTTGGGTTGAGAAAATTGCTATCACTGTGACTATTGATGATGCCGTGAACCGCCGCCAGAATTTCGGTCAAGTATCTAACGCTTACGTGCGTGTCGCAAAAGTCCAGAATGAGTTCGACACTGTAGGAGAAACCGTCATTCAGTTTGATTTGGAGGAGGAGTTCTCCATCGAAACCGCACTTGTTGTATGCGAGATCTACCGCAAGAACGGCGAGTGGAAGTTTAATGCGGTTGCAGCGGGTTATCAGGGTGGTCTTGAAGCTCTCTGCCGCAATTACGGCGTTAATGTCTGACAATTAAGAAAATATGAGGGGTAGGTCATAGATGTCTATGACCTATTCTCTCAATATCCCAATAAAGGTGAGCTATGAAAATGTATGAGAAGACAGCTTTGAAAGTTTCACATATCGAGAAAAAAACAAGTCTGCTCGGTCCTTTTAACCGTTTTGTCATATGGGTTCATGGATGTTGCTTTAATTGTGAGGGTTGTCTCGCGGCGAACACAAAAGAGGGAGCGTTCTCAGAAATAGAGATAGAAGAACTGAGCAGAAAAATTGCGGAAAGTCAATGCGAAGGTCTAACCATAAGCGGCGGAGAGCCTTTTTTGCAGGCGTCAGAACTTTTGCAGCTTATCAAAGCTACCAAAGAAAGAAGAGATATAGGCGTAATTGTCTATTCGGGATTTACCCTTGATGAACTTCAGCGAGACGCCGCAAAGTCTCCTCTCTTATCTGAGATCGACATTCTTATTGATGGGCAATATGTAAAAGAACTCGACGATGGCCGCGCTTATGTAGAATCTTCAAATCAGAGCATCCATTATCTGACCGCGCGCTATGCCGATATCGGAAAGACCTATTATGCGGAACGGAAAAGACACGCAGAGATCAAACTGACACCAACACAGGCAGTGCTAATAGGTGTGCCGTCGAAAGATGTGCTGAAGATCTGGAGAGACATCAAAGAAAAAAGCGGAGGAATGCACAATGACTTCTGAGATTCAAGTTTTCAGTAAAGACTTGATCAAGCTTAACATTTTGAAGGACGTGCTGGGAGGCATGATCAAGCTGGCGTTTCAGCTCAGCAACAGCATCGCGGAAGACTTTGCCGCAAGTATCCATAAAGACGGAAAACGAGTTCAGGTATACGGCAAATTCAATATTTCGGAAGACCCGGCAGGAGAAGTGCTTACTATCCGTCCTATCATGATAGATGGTTCTCTCAAAATCCTATTTCAGTCAAACGCGATTTTCTCCGGGAAGAAGGCGAGTGTAGTCAGAAGCTCAACAAAGGTTGTTGAGCGCGAATATGAGATCAGCAGCGAGACAGCATATATTGAGTTTGTCCCTCAAAGCAAACAAAGCTACTTAATGAAGGTTGTGAACGGCAATGGGGCGGCTGCCTCGGCGGTGATATATGATGCGCCAAGTCCGAGCGAGAAACCAGCCGACCGCACACCAAAGCCACAACAAAAACCGGAAAACAAACCTCAGACCGAACCTGCTGCTGACTTTGAGGAAGCTGTCATTCCCTCGGCACGCCAAGGCAGCGCAGATGACAGATTTCAAGAGTTTGATTTAGATTCCGGATTCGGAGCACAGGACGATCGTTTTGCATCGTTTAATGCGGACAATGAATCGGTTGTTTCTGCTCCACAGAAGGACACCCAGACTACACCGACAGAGGAAATAGAATCCCGGAAAGCCGGAATCGCTCCCCATGCCCCTATATTTCAGACGTCATCGGAAGATGACAGCGATGGCGATCTGCGAAAAATTGAGCGGGAGATCACAGTCATTGAGAGACACCAAGGGCAGCTCTCCCGAAAAAAGCAAAGCGCAATAGACCATTTGGAGAAAATTGAGGCTGAGTACAAGAAAGACTATGCATCGTTGGAAAAAGAGCTTGATGAGATTAAATCTCGCATGGAGGCGGATGCGTCGATAATTGAACATTACAAGGATCAGGATGTCATCCCCGTTGAGGTGATCTTTCAGGAAATAAAGCTGAAACTGGAAGAAGCGGAGGAACAAATTCGCTTTTTCATAGAGGCAAAGCAAAGAAAAACTATGGAAATCGAAAGTGAGATCAAATCCAACAAAAAGCAGTAAAGAGTTGATGGTATGGACGAGATAAGACGGCTTGAACAAGAATTGCGCGCTCTCCAAGAACAACTCCGGCAGCAGAGCACGGACGCTGCTCAGGCGCGGCAGAGACTTATTGATGAAAACAAGCGTAATTTGGAGTCATATCAAGCTGATATGCGTCGGGCAATCCGCGATCACGATAGCGGTACGCAAGCGGAATATGAGCGTCTGTTACGCCAATATCAAGCTTCCATTAATAGCGATGTTCAGGTCGAACTCGCAAAAATGGACGCGGATTATAATCGCCTTCTGAACGATGTTAAGCAAAGTGAGGCACTTCTCCTCCAAAAGAATCAAGAATTAGAGCAAGCTATCGCGGCGATCCGCAGTGATGTCACTCGCAGAAACGATGGAAGCAGCCAAGAAGCAAAAGCGTATTTGCGGAGTGCAGCAAGTGTGTTTCACACAATTGAGGTGAAACCGCATGAGAAATTCATGCCCAAAAGGCTGCAGATATTCTTTAACGCAATTAAGGATGGACAGCAGCTCTTTAAAGCCGGATTGTACGAAGCGGCAGCGGCTGTCGCCATCTCAGCAAAATCAGGGCTTGAACGACTCGGTTATAATATTGATGACAAGACAGAGGAATGGGACAAACAGTTTGAATTGTTTTCTTTAAAACTTAATTATCTTCAAGCAAAGCTTCAGCAGGAGTTATCTGATTGGGAAAACTTCACGGGTAACCAAAGTAACGGAGATACGAAAAAGCGAACGCGGAACTTAATAGAGATTAATTTCTGGTCAAGGGGCGAGTTTGCGGAAGTTGTCCGGGTCGTCAAAAAGTATCAAAGAATTCTCAGCGCCTTTTCCCAAACAGGCAAGGAAGCATATTTGAAACAGCCGGACAGCCCGTCAATCGATGATCTCAAGACGTACATTGATGATATTGAGAAAACGGAGCGGCGTCTATCAGATCTGAGTGCCATTTACAAAAGGAGATTTTCCGCATCCTGTGAACGGACGGAATGGGGCGAGGAAATTATAGATTTTCTGACAACGGAAATCAATCTTGATTGGATAGAAGATCTAACCGGACACAAAGACGCAGCACCGGAAGTCCTCGTTTCAAAAGACTTCCTTGAGTATGTGAAAAGTCAATATGGCGATCCCGGTATTACAGAAGACATACGCGAATGGCTGAAAATTGTATTCGAAAATTCTTCTGAGAATCAAATATATGTGTATATTCTTCCGCTCGAGGCGCACGGCAATGTGGTCAACAACATTATCCTTCATATTGATTACGGCGGACCGGAGCAAGAAATGTATTCGAGAGATATATACAGGCACATCTGCGAGGCAATTCGGCTGACTGACGATAATGATGGTATTGTAAATTACGCTGCGGATGTGACCGAATTAAAAGTCAGTGAAAACAAGGCTTACAGTGAAACAGGCAAGGATCTGGAACGTATGCGGCGGCAAAACAGAAATCAGCAAAGGAGATAATGATATGAGCGGTGAAGCAGGCGGCTTGATTTTAATCCCATTGGCATTGGCGGCTATGCCTTTAATATTGGGCGGACTCGCAATTGCCGGCGCCGTGACAGTTGGTGTAAAGGTTGGCGGAGCAGCAATTAAATATGAAGAAGAACAGCGCAGGCGGAGAGAGGAAATTCGGCGCAGCGGTATTTCACAGAGTATCGGCGATTTCCGCGGGGCAATGAAAAGCAGTATGAACGAACAGACATCCCTGAACATTCAGGCGTCTGAACGGATGATGCTCGAACTGGAGAATCAGAGAAATGCCATGCGCAGAGCCGCAGAACAGCAGGATACTCAGGCTTTTCAAGCGTATGTATCACAGCTCAAATCTTCAAGAGCCCAAACTATGCAGGCAATTGCGAGTACGCAAGATGAGTTCAATGTGTCATACCGGCAAAAGATAGCGGAAAGCATGGGCTTCGTCTCGCAAAAGATCAACGAACAATACGCAGCATACATTGATGAGCTGCGACAGCTGCAGACCGACATGGCTGCAAAGGATAAGAAGGCACAAGAAATTGCGAACGCCTATATCGTGGAAGCCCGCAATCTTCTCACCGCGTTAACAGAAGACTTCGAGGGTTCCAAGTTCTCCGCGAGACAATTAACGGCTCTCAATGATCAATTAAATCAGGCGGTCAGCCTGTACAACAACGGACGGTATGAGAGTGCGATCGCAAGCGCAAAAGATGCTGCTATTAATACACTTGAGGAGATTTATGAGACCGATGTGCAAAAACAGGAATGGGAGAACTATTTTAAGCTCGCTCTCGTTTTGTCGGAAGAAGTGAAAACATATATCGAGTCTCAGGCAGTGATTACTGAGGAAGCAAAAGCTTATGCCGAGGAAGCCTCCGGAAAAAAGCTCGAAGACGAGATTGTTGGAATCAGTGTAGCTGAGTATACTGACAGGAACGCGAAAGGTCAGACCCGTTTTGACTATCTTCTGCATAAGACAAACGAAATCTATGCGGCTTTGCGGGAGCCTCAAGCCCGGCAGTTATCTACGGATCAACTGAAATCTTGCGCTGCTTTCCTCAATAGTGAATTGTATCCCGCAATCGCAATGTGCATCAATCGCGCGATTATAAACATGAACAATGCATTCTCACGGCAGAACATAAGCGAGGAAATTATTGACTTCTTTGAGGAACATAACTTTATGTTCAGCGGATTTGCCTATGATGATGACTGCCACGACAAGGCGCTTCATATCGGGCTGGAGAATGAGGCAACGGGTGAAGAACTGATTGTCACATTAGCCCCCGAACTGCTTGAAAATGGCGATATTCAAACACACGTCGACCTAAAGCAGATAAAGGGCGATGAAGCGAATGAAGAAAGAAAGGCTTATTACAGGCAGTGTGTCGAGACTGTGGTTAAGGGAAGCAATCCCTACGCCAAGGTGAACATCAAGTGTAAATCCGAGACAAAAAACAAACTGTCGGCGGACACAGAGACAAAGAAAAAGCTGCGGAAATAAGGTGAAGCCATGCGGTATATGCATAAAAGAAGTATTACAATAGTCCCGGGGATTGCAGCGGTTGTGTTGTCACTGCCATGTATGAGAAACCTTGATTCAGGGCGGCAGCCTCATTCCGGCAGTAATTTTTTCCCTTGGACTTGTGGCAGTTCTCGGATCAATAAAGCATATTCTGCTTGAATTCGCAAACCGCACTGCGGCAAAATCCTCGTCGAAGCGATAACGGGAGGTTGAATAGCTATGTTTTTTGATTGGACATATTTAGTTCTGGTCTTGCCTGCGATGATCTTTACAATGTGGACAAGCAATCGTGTCAGCAAGACATTTCAAAAGTACCAAAATCACCAGTCAATCAACCGGATCACCGGAGCTCAGGCCGCAAGAAGAATCCTTGATGCCAATGGTCTGTGCAATGTCCCGATTGACCAGATTACGGGCAGCCTAACGGATAATTATGATCCGGCAGGAAAAGAAGATAAATACTTAGCATGGAGAGATTGAAATGAGTTCTATTTTTGAACGCCCGGAACTGAATAAGATCTTCTTGGTATACGGTAATTTGGATGATATGTTCATATCTCCCGATTTGCAAAAAAATAATTTCCGTCCGTTCCTCAACTCATATCTCCGCAGTTTGGGGTATGAGCAGATTGTATTCTATTCGGGAGCCAAAAATACCGGCAAATATGTTCTGGATGATCGGAGCGCTGTCCTTGCTATCAATAAAAACAAAGGGAAAAATACGGCCGGCACAGCAAACACGGCATCCACTCCGGCTGAGAACAGTTCCCCTAAAAAACGCCGTATCCTTAACCCGCGCCAGGCTCAAGCTCAGGAACCACAAGAAACGGGCAGCCTTGCCAACAACGCGGCATCTGAACCGGAAACTCAACCCTCGCAGAACGAGAGCGGCAGCAAACTGATATATAAGCAGCCGAAAATCACTCCGGCAGAGTTTTTAGATGATGCAAAAAAGATGATGGCAGATTCACGCATTAAAACCGCAATCGTCTTTACGTTTTTTCAAGACTTTGTTACGGACGGAGCCGCCCCATTACAGCAGTACTCGGAGTTGCTTTCTCACCTTTGGGATGAATATACGCTGAACAGTAACGAGAACATATGCATCTTTCTCGCGCCGCAGATGGATGCAAGCTCCATATTCCGGCTGTTTGATAACCTTACGAGCGGCGATGTATTCCGGAATAGATTTTTTAATGATAACAAGACAATAAACAGAAGCTGTACTGTTCATATTGGTCTTCCAAATCAAGATGAATTCCGATACATGCTGGAATATCTCAGAATTGTTGGGGATTCAGGCAAAAGACTGTCGTTCAAGAGAAGCGATATATCTAAAATCGTATCCTCTCTAATGTACCTGAGCAGAGAAGCAAACAGAGAAGAAAACAGGGCGGGTTATCTCAGTTCGGTGTACGAAAATATTGTATGGTATATGAAGCACCGGGATTGTGATGTTGTCAGCTTCTCGGAAGAAACCGTCAAAGCAATTTACAGCAAATTCAAGGCAAATGATAACGCCGATCCAATGGAAACCCTTATGAATACAAAAGGATGGGAATCTGTTGCCCAAAGAGTCAGCGAAATTACAGCCGATTATAATCAGAAAAAAAGCAAGAGCGCTGAAAAAGAATCCGCAGAAAAAGGAAAAAAGGAAAGTCGTGTGCTCGAATGAGCGAATTGATATCCCGGACGATGATGTTGCCTTTGACTACCCCGTTCCTCATTTCATAATCAAGGGCAATCCCGGCGTGGGAAAAACCACGGTCGCCAGGTTGATCGGTCAGATATTCTACGAAACGGGCATCCTGAAAAAAGGCATGACGATCGAAGCCACCAGAGAGGATCTTGTAGACCGATATGTAGGCGGTACGGCTAACCGAACGAGGGAGCAAATTCTTGAGGCGCAGGAAAGCGTTCTCTTCATTGATGATGCATATTCTTTGCTGGATAAGAGCGGCGAGAACAATTATCCCAAAGAGGCTATTGATGAAATAGTCGCAGCCATGACCAATACAAAGCAGTACCGCTTCTGCATGATTATGGCAGGGTATCCCGAACCAATGGATGAACTGCTGAAGATGAACTCCGGACTCAGCAGCCGCTTCAGTAAAGCAAATATTCTCACAATAGATGACTATCCGCCTGAACTGTTAAAAACAATATTCGTTTCTAACTGCCGAAAGGACGGATACAGATTTTGGGTAGAGGCTGAAGGCGAGGATGATCCGCCGGATCTCGAACTGTTCTTTAAAAACATGTACGAGCAGAGGGACCGCGCAAACTTTGGCAATGCCCGTGATGTTGTATCGGCAGCCCGTGAAGCTAAAATGCAGGCATCATTAAGAGATGACGAAGCCCGGTGCATAACCAAGGCGGATTTCGGCAGCTACGAAAAATATTTTGAACAGCACGGAGTTTCTTCAATCAATGATATCTATGCGGAGATGGATCAGTATGTTGGACTCGACTTCGTAAAAGAACTTTTTGAAAATGTCCGTCTTGAAATTCTTGACGCGGAGGATTGCAAGCGCCGCGGTGTTAAGCCGGATACATACCCCGATCATTACATTTTTGCGGGCAACCCCGGAACCGGAAAAACGACTGTAGGAAAGATGATCGGAGAGTTTTATCACCTCATGGGTGTACTCGGCGGAGCGGAAACATTATTTGTGGACGCCTCTGAACTTATTGGCAGTCATGTTGGAGATTCCAAAAACAAGATTGTCGAAAAGATACAGGAAGCCATTGATCACAATTCGCTCCTCTATATAGATGAGGCTTATCAAATCGCGGATACAGCATACTCATCGGAAATTGTCGGTGCTATGATGACTAAAATGACAGAGAACGCTTCCGACTTCAAGATGATTTTCGGTATGTACTCAAACAGAGTTGAAGACTTCTTGAAGCTGAATGCCGGTCTCTCCCGCCGGGTCAGAATTGTTGAATTCCCGGATTATACGCCGGAGCAGCTCGTAAAGATATTTGACAAAACTATTGGGTCGCAAGGCCGAACCATAACTGACGACGCACATCATCTCATAGAGCTCCTGATGGAGTACAAATACAATACGCGGACAGAGAACTTCGGGAACGCCGGAGATGTAAAGAAATTAGTCATCGACATGAAGAAACTGCAGCTCAGAAGGATCAGCAGAGCGACGGAGGATGTGGATCGGTACCGGTATACCGCGGAGGATATTCCCGCAGATCAGCTTGATTTGATCAAGGATCAGATTAATCCTCGAACCTTTGATGATATCATGAAAGAGCTGAATGAACAGATAGGCTTGTCTGACTTAAAGGAGATCATACTCCGGAAGCAGGAGCAGCTGCTTTACGCCAAGAAAAGCGGAAAATCCACATACGGCATCAACCCCGGCTACTATTTCTTTGTAGGCAATCCGGGAACAGGCAAGTCTACAAGCGCAAAGCTCTTCGGAGAGTGCCTGCGTGAGCTTGGCATTGTCAAGACGAATAATTTCTATTCGTGCACGGCAAAGGATCTGATCGGGCAGTATGTGGGTGAAACAGATAAAAAGACCTATGAGCTGCTGAAAAAATCAATCAATGGTGTCCTTTTCATTGATGAAGCATACAGTCTCTCCTATGCCGAGAGTGTACAAGGAAGCCTTAGAGCAGATCATCGCATTTATGGATGATTCGGAACATCGCGCGAAATGCTGCATTATATTAGCCGGATACGAAAAGGATATGCAGGGCCTTTATAAGTCAAACAGCGGAATGCGCTCAAGGATTGAAGAAGTGCGTTTCAGGGACTACTCGCCGAGCGAGATGTATCAAATTTTTGCGCTGTTCTGCCGAAAAGCCGGCTATTCAATTGCTGATGGCGTTGAGGAATATTACACACCTGTTTTTGAAAAGATGACCAATATGGAGTATTTTTCAAATGGTCGTACCGCGAGAACAGTGTTTGAGAAAACAGCTTCGAACTTGATGCGCAGAGTAGTTTATTCAGATAGTCCGACTGATGAAGAAGCAAAAAAATTCAGATGGTCGATGTACTGTCTGAGGACGAGTGTTATCGGATCGTTTCGGTGGAGTAGATAATACGGGAGGATAAGTAAATGGCAACATTAAGAACCGGCGAATCCATACCCTTATTAGGGATTGGTCAAAGCGTTAAAATTCTTAATTATATTGCCGAAGGTGGTCAAGGAGAAGTTTATAAAGTCGCATATAACGGCGGCGAATATGCTTTAAAATGGTATAGCAAAATCGTTCCCACGGACGCTTTCTATGCGAATCTCGCACACAACATTAAGGTGGGAGCCCCCGAAGAAAACTTCCTCTGGCCGCAGGCAATCACAGAAAGGGTAAAAGGCAGATTTGGCTACATCATGCGCCTTCGTCCTTCCAGCTACAAGGAGTACGGTGAGTTTCTCTTGGGATATGCTCGGTTCAAGAGCTGGGATCTTTTATTCAAAGCCGCTCTCAACATAGTGGAAAGTTATTTTGCGTTGCATAGCATGGGATACAGCTATCAGGATTTGAATGAAGGCAGTTTTTTTATCAATCCGGACAATGGTGATGTACTGATCTGTGATAACGACAATGTTGCGCCGTTTGGCAAAAATCTTGGCGTTAAGGGTATGCCCAAATATATGGCGCCGGAAGTAGTCCTTAATAAAACGCGCCCGAATACTCATACAGACCGGTTCTCGTTAGCCATTATTCTGTTTAGGCTGTTTTATATTGATCACCCGCTTGAAGGAAAGTATACCATTCAATTTCCCCTCACAGACGCAATAGGTGCGCAGTTATTCGGAGAGCGACCGGTTTTCATATATGATCCAAGCAACGATCGAAACCGACCGGATCCGGAGGCGCATCCAAATGTAATACAGAGATGGCCTATGTTCCCGCCCGATTTGACTGCGGCATTTACGAAAGCATTTACTCAAGGGCTAAAAGACATCAATAGCCGCATTACAGAGCAGCAGTGGAGAGAAGTTCTTATCAAAGCAAGAGGGATGCTCGTTCGGATTGATGGGAAAGAACAGTTTGTTAATGCATACAAGCCGGAGACTACCCCCCGGGGATGCCGGCTTCTAAGAACCGAAGAACAGATAATTGCGCTGGCTCCGGATTCTGTTCTTTACAACTGTCAAGCGGATCGAATCAGCACCGATTATAAAACGCCTGCCGGACTGGTTAAGGCGAGCGAATCGGACAAATCAATCTATGGCTTGGGAAATCTCACGGATAAAGATTGGATCTGCACTCTGCCCGGGAAAAATCCGGTCAAGGTAAAGCCAAAGGGCTTTGCTCCGCTTATCCCCGGCACTACGATAGACTTCGGAAATATAAAAGGCAAGGTTTTTTGAGAAAGGAGTGAGCACCAATGTCAGGAAACGAATTTGACGCTTTCGATCTGGATTCATTTGACTTCGGAGATTTTGACAGTCTTGACACAGGAGTGGATGTTCAGACCCAGCCGGTAGCCACTCCGGATGTATCGAACATCGTAACATCTCTCAAAAAAAGAGCGATGGTCGTTTTTTTCGTGGTGGATATTTCCGGCAGCATGCGCGGCGCTCGAATCGGGGCTGTAAACGATGCTATCCGTAATGTGCTGCCGGAGCTGAAAAAGAGAGAACGCGGCAATACCGCCGCAGAAATTAGGATTGCGGTATTGGAATTCTCAACAAAGGCAAATTGGCGGACCCTGTCCCCGCAGCCTGTTTCAACATTCCAATATCAGGACATTGAATTCGTCGGTGGAGGAACAAATTACGGGACCGCCTTTGCGGCTTTGAATGAAAAGCTGTCGGGGAAACAATTTCTCAATTCAACTGCGGGTGCCTATACTCCGCTAATCATCTTCATGACTGACGGACAACCATCTGATATGGGACTCTACAAAGAGGAACTTGACCGCCTGAAACATAACAAGTGGTTTCAGTATTCTACCCGTGCCGGAATCGCTATTGAAGAAGGCGCATTAAGTTCGGAGTGCAAACGCGTTCTGAGAGAATTCACCGAAAATGACGATAATGTGTACGAGGCTAAAAATACGGTCATTCTTGCAAAACAAATTGAGCTTGTGACACTTACAGGCGTTGATTTTGTAACCCAGCAGGGATCAATCCAGAACAGCAGTACGACTGTTGCTCAAAGCACTTCCGGTTTCGACTCGTCCTATGGTCAGAACACAATTCCACCCGCTCATATCCCAACACAGCAGCCGGTTTCTCGGCAGGCTCCCCCTGTTCAGCAACAGACGGCAAATCCGTCCTCCGTATCGGAAACAGCAAGTCCAACGCTTCCGATCGGAGAGATTGATTGGGAAAATGACTTCGACTTCAACTGAGGTGGATTATGCAGCCATACATTGAAATTGATGCTTATCATATAGGAAAGAGCCATATCCAAAATGGTCTTGCCTGTGAGGATTATTCCGCTGCTTATTCCGATGAGTCAGTGAGTATCGCAGTGATTAGTGATGGCCACGGAGATAAAAATTGCTTTCGCAGCGCCGGAGGGGCAAGATATGCCTGTGAAATCTCAGTGAACTTGTGCAGGCAATTTCAGAGCATTACAAATCACATAGATGATATTTCTCACTGCAATTTTGAGGATCTTGTTACTTCGCTGGAATCCGAAATTGCTGAAAGATGGAAGACCAAAGTGTTATCAGACGCTCAGATCCATCCGTTCACTGCGGAAGAACTCTCCCAGGCTTCGGAGCAAGCACAAGCCGCATACAGAGCGGGAAGCGGAATTGAGAAAGCCTATGGATGTACATTAATAGCTGCCATGGTTTCCGCGCAATATTGGCTTGCTATTCAAATTGGCGACGGAAAATGCGTCGCAGCTTATCAGGACGGCGCGTTTGTTGAGCCAATTCCAATCGATGAAAACTGCCTCGGTAATAGATCTACCTCATTGTGTAATTCCAATTCCAAAGAGTCATTTAGGCATTATTACAGCGCAATTAAACCGGCTGCTGTATTCGTGTCATCGGACGGTGTCGAGGAAAGCTTTGACACAGCGGGACTATATAATTGCTTTTACTCTGTGGCATACTGGCTCAAAGCTGACGGATATGAAGCAGCTAAGCGGAAGTTAGAAGATTTGCTTCCACAGATAAGCGAAGGCGGAAGCGGGGATGATGTCAGCCTCGCGGCTATGGTATCTTCTGCGGACAGCATTGCCAAACCGCGCCAGACGCTTGATCAGGTCTATGAAAAAGTGGACGCCTGCGCCGGTGTATTAGAGCAGTATAATACCAAACTTGAAAGTCAGAAGGACAAGCTTCTTGAAAATTTACAGGAGTTGGAAACTTTAGAGAAGCAAATTGCAGATATAAAAAAGATGCTTGACAAAGCAACATCTGCCTACGACCAAATTTTTAAAGAGCGCAAACAACTTGAAGAAAAAATTGCCGACTGCTCTGCAAAGGTGCGGCAAGCTTCAGTGCAGATGGAGAAAGCACATAAGTTTAAGGAGACCGCAGAGCAATATTGGTTCTCGAAGTTTGAGAACCTTGGTTTAAAAAATCAAGCCGCTCCGGAAGAATTTCACGAAGATGACAAAGAAGATCCACCTATGCGTCCTATAGACGAAAGCGACGTCAGCGAAAACAACCGAGATGATTCGGAAGAAGCAATTAAGCCGGCAATAAAATCACCGTCTGTTTCATTAGTAAAACACCCGATTCCGGCTGTAAAGAAAGCAGACGATACACACGGTCACATTGCAGATTCAGCAACTGTCGCTGCATATGAGTTTGAAGAACTGATGCCGGGTGATGACAGCACTGCCCACCTTGACAAATCAAAAAAAACGTTTTGGCCATTCGGGAAACTCAAGAAATAGCGAAAAATATCCGAGATAGGAGGCGTGGGACATGACGATGGAAGTGTTGTTTAACAAAGTTGAGAGTGCAGCCAGCCAATATGAACAGGCTTGCCAACAAGAAGAAGTTCTTTATGATATGATTGGAGATGCAGAGAACGACATAAACAGATACAGTTCCCAAGCCTCATCGTCTGAAGACGCTTCTGAGCAAAGGGCTGCCTTGGAACAGATGAATGCAGCAGCATTAAGACTTCAACAGTATCAGAATCAGCTGCAACAAGTCCAGAGTGCCAAGGCACACGCATTGCGGTATCTTCAAACTGCTCGCTCTGAACTTGCCAATGTAATCAAAAGCATTGAGGACGCGCTCACAAAGATTGATGGGAGCATAAGCGTTTTTGAGCAAATGGCATCAAATCCCTTTGGAGCCAGTGCCGCGTCGCAGTTGCCTCAGCTCAGGGCAAGACGAGCTGAGTATCAGCAAAACTTGAATGACGCATACACACTCACAGACAGAATAGACTCGGTTCTTAACGGCAGCGGAAACTCCCCGCAGCTTGTTTTGAGGCGCAGATAACGCCGGAGACAATCTAACGAAAAACTTCCTGTTTAACAATGACAAAAGCACTGTCAAGTATGAGCTTTGCTTTTTGCTTTTGCTCTTTATCTCGGTTTGCATCGGAGTTGGGGTGATGTATATTTTTGTCTCAGCCAACCGGATAATCCCCGATGCCGGCTGACGCCAAGAGTACTACGCAAATCAATAAGCAAATCAATGCAATACCTAATCACAGAAAAGGAGAACAATTATGGGCAAGAAATTAGATGCAGTAAAAAATAAGTCTAAAGAAGGCAGCGAGTCCTTTAAGAAAAGCGCGGAGCTTGGTCATAAAGCTGTCTCTGATGTAAAGCAAATGAAGAAACTAATTGATTCTCTCCCCACAGATGTGGACGACGAGATCACAACAGCCGCAAAGGCAGTTGAACAAGGAACCAAAAGCGATGCGGAGGGCTACATGAAAGGAGAGGTCGGCACCAAGCTGGAAAGTGGGCGCAAAGTTATGGATGCCTCCAGCAATGAAGCCGGTGACCAGATAAAGAAAAACGAGAAGGTCCAAGCCGTTTTTGCGCAAATGGACAGCATTGGAGGATTTGGAAAGGGCGCCCGTACGGATGGCAGGTCAAAGATTGAAAACTCTACCAAGGAATTCAATAAGATTGTGACTGAAAATGCTGAAAAAACAAAGGAAGCCGAAGAGGATTTCAAGAAGAACTTAAGCGATATCAGCGGCACATTCTAAAGTCTGATATCGCGCGGAGGTGTTAGCCATGCCAAGTCTGTACTATGAGGTCAAAAGAATACCGGATCTCACTTTGAGCAAATACTCGGCTCTTGATGAGGGTGGCGTAGAAGGTGTTCTTAAAAAGCACGAGGCGTTTTTGCGCCAAATTTATCGAAAAGGTATGCTCAACAAAGAGATCATCCGCTGGATATATGAATACAATCCTTCAGCGCCAAAAGGTCAACGGATGAAGATAATCATAAAATTTGATGGCAAAAATGCCTCTGATTATATGCAGAGCTTTATTGGCTCATCCCCGTTGACCCCGTATTTTGACTTGGTTCAGGTATTCCCGGAGGAGGAACTGCCGCCGCTGACAGGTCAGGAATCTCAGAAGGAACTTGAAAAACGCAAGGCGAAGACGCTGTCACTGAATCAGGAACTGTACCGATATCAGGCATCTCTCATAAAGAAAGAAAAGTTTGCTCGCCCCGATAATCCGGAAATGGCAGACTTCTACTCTGTCAACAAGTGGGAAATGAATGAGGACGCCCGCCTGTTCGGTCTGTTCACAATGATGAAGAAAATGGCTGAAAACTCGGCAAAAGAAGATACGAGTCAGTGGAGATGCCTCTATTGCGCAGATGTTGTTCCCATGGATTATACAGACTCCATCGAATCCCCGGCAATGCTCGGTACGATCATGGCAGGGCTTCGCCGTATGCTTTCTCTGCGAGTTGAGAAGACAAGTAATTCCACCTCTTTTCAAAAGGATGAAAGCGCGGACTACACCCTGGAACGGTATAAAGATTTGGTCAAAATGATTGCCGCCAATCCTCACTTCAATGTAAATATTAAGGCGTATGCCCAGAATTCAGATTATGCCAATATGTTACTTGATGCAGCAGCGTCTGAAGCCCTCTCTGAAGGATCTTATGATGTTATTGTTGAAACCGGAATGTTCAATGTCAACGAAATCATAAGCAAGAATCCCCGGCTGCTATGCAGCTCCAAAGCTCCGAAAGAGTTAAGATTTTGGCCTACGCTGTTTTTCATTAAGGAGTTAGTATCTTTTACAGCTCTGCCCACTCTTTATTCCGGCGAATCAATTGAAATGCCAAAGGAAACAGCTCCGAGTTACGACAGTAATGGGCTTTACCTTGGCAGGGATACCGACGATTACAATGTCTTCTTCCCCTTGAAAAACCTATCGAAACATGCCTTTTTAGCCGGCGTCCCCGGCTCGGGAAAAACCAATAGCATGCTGCACTTGGCTACGACATTGTACTCGAAGTTCAACATTCCCTTTTTAATCTTGGAGCCGGCAAAACAGGAATACAGAGCACTTGTCAATAAGCCGGAAATGAAGGGGATGACTGTTTTTTCTCCCTCTTCCGGTACGAAGTTCCTGCTGCATATTAATCCATTTCAGTTTCCGCTAAAAATGTCCTTAGCGGAGCATATCAGAAATCTCATCAATGTTTTTGAAGGATCTTTCTCAATGGATCCTCCTATGCCGTTCCTTTTGGATCGAGCGATCGAACGTGTTTATCGAGATAAAGGATGGCTTCCTTACATGATCAACCGTGGGATCCTACCTTACCCGACCATGGGCGAGCTATATGACACACTTGAACAGATACTCGAGGAAACGGACTACGAAGGCGAAATCAAAGGCAATCTGAAATCGGTCTTGCAGGTTAGAATCGGAAGCCTTCTGTCGCGTGAAATGGGAGATGTATTTAATGTGGCTGAGTCCTCGATGCCGCCGGAAGAATGGTTGACACGGTCTGTTGTTATTGAACTTGAAGCAATGGGAAGCGGTCCGGCCAACTTCCTTACCTTGATGCTGTCAACGCTCATAAGAGAAACACTGAAGGCTAACCCATTAAAAAGAAAAGACGGCAGTCAAAAGCCGCGTCATGTTATTTTCTTTGAGGAAGCACATAACCTAATAGGTCCAAAGGCAGAAAAGGATGCGGGTGAAAACGCAAACCCCAAGATTGCGGCAACAGCTTTTGTCGTAAAGATGCTGGCGGAAGTCCGCGCGTTAAATGAAGCAATCATCATTGCGGAAAAGTTCTATGAATACAAGGCTTTTGTGGAGACTGTCAGAGAAAGATTTGGCTTTGAACGGTCTGAGAATCAGAAAGCAAGGCGCACAGAACTGCTCAAACAGTGGGAGTAGCCCACGCGCTTTCGGATAGGCGGTGAACTGAGCACATGGGTCAGCGATATGAAAAAAGCAAGAAGAATGTTTCTGACAACAAGCAAACATTAGAGCGTTTGCGTTCAGATAAAGATACTCTTCATAATGAATATTCTCCGCTTAGTCTTCTTGACAGTATCCGGGGATTATTGGATGATGAAGCTTCAGATGCAATACAAGGTGTTAGGGCTGCGGGTGAATTTGAATCTCAACGAATAAAGTCTGAAACGGATACCGCAGAAAAAGAAAAGAATCAGATTACCGGCGAGATAAATAACGAGATCGCAAAGCTCAGCGTCGGATTAGAGAAGCTTCGCAGATCCGGAAATATTGAGTTTGGTAAAAGAGCAGCTGAACAAAGCAGCCGGGAGTACCAGAAACAAATCGACAAGTTCAAGCGTTTAATCGGTGAATTGGGAGAACACGTTTCAGATGCCGGGATTGCAGATGCCGGAGCTGCCGAAGGAACTAATGGCAGAATTTCTGATAGTATTGGAGAGACACCGACTCCGTTAAATGAAGGTGAAAATGCATATATCCAACATATGAAACCGGATCGCAGCACACCACGAGATCTCCCGCAAACTCAGTATGGATATACAAAAGACGCTAATGGGCTTTTCACTTATGATTCTCCGCAGGAAATGGGTCAGTATCTATATGCTGAACAAGGCAGTGCGTACACAAATTTTCAAGGAACCTGCGGTTTGTGCTCATGCGCAAATATACTGAGATTGTCCGGGGTCAATTACGGTGAGAAAGATATGATCGACTATGCCGCCAATGCCCCGTCAAACGATGGGTGGTTTGAAAAACTATGCGCAGTTAACCCATTTAGCGCAGAAAAAAGCGGAGGAACCACCCCAAAACAAAGAAAGGCAATATTAGATCACTTCGGGATCAACAGTAGTGTTATCCCCGTTCGACAAGATGCCGACGGAAACACAAGCATTGATGCAATAAATGATTTAGGAAAATATGTTTCCGAAGGCAGGGGTGTAATAATTGACGTCGATGCCGGAGCATTCTACGATGAGCCAAGAATGAATGGCTTTGGTCATGCGGTGACCGTAACGAGTGTAACGAAAAACAGCTATGGTGATGTCAGCGGTTTTTATATCTTAGACTCGAACAGAGGAACTGTGTACTATTCGGCGCGGCAAATACAAGAAGCAATTAGACCTTTTGTAGGTCTCAATGTTACAAACCAAATTATTAGATAGTTTTTGGAGGGAACGCGCAATGAAATTAAAAGCTGTTAAATCAAAAATACAAATGACGGATTGCGCTGATATTGTTTGCGCGGGTATGTACTGCTCCGAGCCAATAATTACCAAAGATGATAAAGGCGAACTGATTGACAATTATTTTATGTATTCCAGAAGTAAAGATTTTACCCAAATTGAAGTTCCTGAGGCAATGTTTGGGATTTATTCGGAACGCGGTGAAAAAGCGTATATCACCAAAGATGTTTCGCAAAAGTTTGAGCAGCGGACATACCAAGAAACATTTGAAGCTGCAGACAAGATCAAAAGCGCGTTTAAAAGATACGAGGAATTATACCCACTGGTAAGAGAGAATGCATATTTGCAAATCTCTGATGAGAATAAAAAACACGTTTCGGATTATCTGGAAGCGCTCCGAATAGTGTCCGGAAATACATTATACAGCTTTTATTGCAAGCTGTATCCGTCATTTTTTGAATGGGCGGACAAAGCGTTGAACTAACGCGGCAAGATAAAGCTTGGAGGATCATACAATGGCAAGATACATTTGTTCTGTATGTTACAAGGAAATGGAGCAGGATCATGCTCCGGAGTTTTGCCCCGGCTGCGGTACTGATGCCGGCAATTTGCAGATAATCGAGAGCAATCAGATCAACGATGAGATGGAAACAACGATGAGCAATCTGCGTCTTCTTCTCAAATTCCTTGATTCATATGTTGAGAAAGTGCGTGGTATCAATGCGGACTATAAAAAAAGACTGGAAGCAATGCAGACCGGGCACAGCAGTCAGCTCAGAAACTGCGCAGATAAACATGCGCAGGAGCTCTCTGAAATTGAATATGAAAAAACGAGCGTGCTTGAACAGGTAGAAATCCAGTACAAGAATACTCTCAGTGCTGAGCAGCGGAAAGCTGATTCCTATAGACGTGAGCAGTCCGCGGTCAACGAAAATTCCCGTAAGTACCGGGACGATATACAAAAGCGGGTTGAAAGCGGCAAGAAACATATTGAGCATATTATGAGCGAATTGCGGAAAGCTGAAGCCCACATAATCCCGAAAAAGTACCACAAGATGGCTAAAGCGGGGAATTCTCCGACGATCGAAGTTGCGGCTGCAAATCTTGATGGGATCATGGTTATGAATCCGATGTTTTTGGCAAATGAACTTAATACCTTGAATGAAAAGTTCTTGCGCAGAATAATTAAGGCAAGTGAAATAAACCGCAAATTCATTGAATTTTATTCTATGAGAATGAAAGCGGAGCAGCTCTATCAAAAAGAGCTTGCTGAGCTTAATGCTATGTTGCCGTATAGCGATACCAAAGCACAGCAGATGATCACGGAGGCTTGCCAAAGGTTCAGCATGCAAATGTCCCAGCACGAAAAGGACGCCGCACAGAATAAGCAGAACTATGTCAATTACTGTGCTGAACTTAATCAAAAATATTACCGTCAGCGCTGCGAAGCAATGACAAGACATGCGCAACAGAAAAAAGAGATGCTGGCGCAGCATGAAAAGCAACTCGCAGATTTAGACGCCGGTAAGAAAAACGCTCTCCTTGCTTCCTATCAGGCTATGCAGCAGACGATTCTGTCTAAGGTTTCCCCGAAAGTTATCGCAGATACCGTGAAAACGCAGAAAGCCCGCGCGAAGGCGCTTAGAAACAATTTCGCACCGGCAAATGCGGAGCCGGAAAATATTACTGTTGGATCTCTCGAGTACAAACTCGACCGCATTTTGAGTAACCGTTTGGTTTCCAATTTCATGACAACAAATTATCAAGCGGTTATTAATGGGAACAGCTTTGTATTCCCATTCACTATTGGTCTAAATCAAAATCTTTGCTTGATGTTCAAATATAACAATGCTCAAGCAGCCCTGGCAAAGGATCATATTCAGACTATATGTCTTAATGCCTTTTTGTCTACTCCCCCCAACAAAATGCGTTTCCATTTCTTTGATCCATTGAAAACGGGACAGAGCTTTGCGGTGTTCAAGCATTTTGAAGACGATCTTGCCAGAAGCTACAATGTAATTCTTGGCGGAATACAGACGGAAAACTCGGGGATTGAACAGCAGCTTCAAATCATCGTCGGTCATATCAAGACGATGCAGATTAACACATTCAAAGGTCAGTATAAAAATATCAGAGAATATAATGCCGCAAATATATTGAATCCGCAGCCATACAACATTGTCGGCATTATGGACTTCCCGGCAGGCTTCACAGCAAAGTCTGTCGACTTGCTGCAGCAGATCGTTGCAACCGGTAAGGAATGCGGCGTCTATGCCGTAATCATGTGCAATACGGATAATATCTCTGCAGCCGATGCAAAGTCCCGGGCTCAGATAAAGAATATCGAATCGGCGGCTACCGTCTATGAGTTAAAAGAGAAAGGGTATTTCCTTGAAAGCAAAGACGGCATGGACGAAAACATGATATTCACTATTGATTCGCCTCTCAGTATCCGTCAAATTGTCTCTATTGCTCCTATTATTAAACAGGGAATTAAAGACGCCGGACGAATAACGATCGATTATAAGCACATAGCGCCTTCTGCCGAAAAACAGTTTACCTTCAGATCTGACGAGGGTCTGGTGATACCGATTGGTATGAGCGGGGCAAGCGATATTCAACATCTGACATTAGGTCAGCCCGGCAGCCAGTCGGTGCATGCTCTGATTGCGGGACAAATAGGCAGCGGCAAAAGCCGTTTGCTGCACGCTATTATTACGAGCAGCATTCTGCAGTATTCAAATGAGGAGCTTGAAATATATCTTGTCGACTTTAAGAGCGGTACGGAATTCAAAATATATGCTGATTATAATCTGCCAAACTTCAAAGTAATAGCTATTGAAAGCGAACAGGAGTTTGGTTTGAGTGTCCTGCGATATATCATGAAAGAAGGCGACCGGAGATCCCAGCTCTTTAACAGCATTTCTGTCAGTGATATAACGGCCTATAACAACCGGCCGGAAGCACAGAGAAACGGAAAATTGCCCAGAATGCTTGTTGTTATTGATGAGTTCCACGAGCTGTTTAATAGTGCAAATGCTGCGGTATCGACCGAGGCGTCTCGGTTGCTGGACAATATTTTAAGACTGAAAAGAAGCTATGGTGTGCATGTAATTCTGTGTACCCAAAGTGTAAGAGGCTTGAGCGAGGTCAACGAGGCTGCCATGGCTCAGATCGCCGTAAGAATTGCCCTAAAATGTCCAAAGGAAGATGCTGAGATACTGCTCGGCGCCGGAAGTGACGCAATCGCGCAGATCGAAGACAATGATGCGGGATCCGCCGTATATCTTCCTGCTATTAGCACCCCAAAGACAAATAACAGGTTCCGTGTCGGTTATATCAGTCCCGAAGATCATAATGAGATTCTCAAAGGAATTGAAGAACATTACGCAAAGAACGGCAGTAAACGGTGGGATACAAGGGTTCTTGTTTCAGATGTTGCTGATAGCAGAGACAGCGTATTTCAGGAGTATCTGAAGCGGGATCACCTTATCGTTGAGCCAAGAAAGATTCATTTTGGCGAGTCCTTGAATATTGACAGGAATCTTTCTGTTCTCTTTGAGCTCAGGAGAAACGAAAATATGCTTCTCGCCGGCAAAGACGCACAAAAGGCTCAAAATCTGCTGTTCTTCATTACTCTGGATCTTGTGATGCAAAAACTCAAAGCAATTCAGACAGGACAGCTCTCGTCACAGATCTATGTTTTTAATTTCAATGATTCTGAGGAAAGCAGCCTGCAAGATAAGCTTCAGGATATGGCAATGCTTCTCCCCGATTACATTGAGGGCGCGACATACTATGATGCGCTTGACCGGTTGAAGGAAGTTTATAATCTCTATCAGAACAAGCAAAATGACGGCGAATATATCTGGATAATTCTTTCTAACCTCGGGCTGGCGTCTGATTTTCAAAATGGACTATATAGCAACAGCAGCCGGGGCTTCCTGATGCTCGATGAGATTCTCAGAAACGGTCCGCAAAAAGGCGTATTTACGATAGCTTGGCATGACGATCTGACTCTGTTTCGGCAGAAATTTCCCAACATGATTGATTCCTTCAAGAAAAGGATTGCCTTCAATCTCAGCGACGAGGAAGCCTTGAACTTTGCGGATGTCGTGAAAGATCCGAGTATCAACAAAAACAACGCCGTATTCTTTGAGGCGGGCAAAGGGAAGCAAAAGTTCAGACCTTACTCTGCGCCTAATTCTGAGTGGTTTAATGAAATGATGGATAAACTCTCGTGCGAGGATGTGTTCTAATGGAGGGTCAAAATGCCTGATAAAATAGAACTCGGAAAATTTGATATTCGTGATTTTATGAATGAGGAAGCCACCTTCGAGACCGAAGCTGCAGTTTCCGATGAGACTGTAGAGCGTCAGATTGTCTTTGCGATTGATGCTTCCAATAGCATGCAAGGACATAAAATTGGAGCTGTAAACGATATCGTAAACAATGTAATATCAAAGCTCAAATCGTATGCCCGCACTCAGCCTCATTCCATCAATATTTCAGTTATAGGCTATTCATCCAGGCTGTTTAGGTGGACACAGGCGTTTGTCCCTATCGAAGATTTCAAATACAGCTATGTCGAGATGGCTGATGGTCTGACAGATATCAATGCTTTGTTTCAAGAGCTATTCGACCTGACAGAGAACCATATGCACCCGGAGTCGAGGAAGTTCGTTATTCTATTCTCTGACGGGTTGCCGACAAGCGATTATCATGAAATGCACAGCAAGTGGACAAATACGAATATGTATAAGGATATTCATAAAATAGCGGTTGCCTTTGACGAGGACTTAAATGATCCGCAGAGTTCAGAATTCTTTTGCCGGTTTACTGACTCGGGAACTGTAATCCCGGTAAAGGATCAGGAAAACCTGCTTGCCTCGCTGTTAAATTGAGAAAGGAACAAAATTATGGGATACATATTATTGACCGGTATTTTTCCGCTTTCCCTATTGCCGTTTTCCATGCGAAACCAAACTGCATATAGAAAAGAACTTATATCCGGAAAGATCTCAAGGCACGGGATCGCCTTGAGCTTTGACGAAGAAATAATGGAAAGTAATGAGATGTGGATAGTATGATTCAATACGGTACTATAGAAGACGCAATAAAGGCTCTCGTACAAGAGCAGGGCTATGAAGTGCTTGAAGCCACACCGTACTTCATAGCCCTGCTAAGTGACTATGCCCCCAATTTCCCCAACGAGCAAAAAATAGTACGAGCCTTTGCAAGAGCGGATGGATTTGCAGATGTTTCGGATTCAATAAAAGCGCGGGGAAATCTAATCTCACTGCTCCCAGCAATATGCGGAAGAATTGTAAGTGCATTTCAGGAGCCCGAACAGCAGATAGCTGCGCTGCAAACAGTAAAGAAGATAATTGCTGTTTTAGACGATAAATACGCAGTACCGGCAGATCCGGACGCTCTTAACGATATCGGAATGAGCTATTACAGGCGCTTTCCTAAAGAACAAAATATACCTATTGCGCTGCTGCTGCTTGAAGAAGCATGGAATGCCGGTAATGTTGACTCATTGTTCTATGTTGCGAGCAGCTACCTGAAAGGAAAAGGTGTCCCCCAAAATATAAGTCTTGGTATTCAATATCTTGAAAAATCATCAGAGAGCAACGCAAGGGCGGCTTTGGAATTAGCTGAACGCCTATGGAAAGGTAACGGGACTGAAAAGAATCTCCCGCGCGCTGTCGCTCTCCTAAAGCGTATTGGTGATGAGAATGCGCTGTACATGCTTGGGGAGATTTACAGAGAAGGGATCGACTATACTACTGCATTTGAATACTACATGAAAGCGGCAGAACGCAATCATGTATATGCTCAGTACGCTGCAGCAATTGCTTATGCGACGGGGCAAGGAATAAAAAGGGATATGCGGGAGGCAAAGCGCTGGCTCAAATCCGCTGCGGCTCTTGGGCATAGTGACGCCAGAAAAAAGTTAGAGGAGCTTGGAGAACGATGGGACTGATTGAGTTTTTACTAATTGCGGTTGGGGTGATAGCCGCTGCATTCCTTATGGTGATTATCGTCAGAAGGATATCTGCTTATTATCGGCAGAGACATAACATGAGTGTATGGGCCGGAGTATTTACGCTCGTACTCGCAATTGTTGCCGGAGAATTTGCAGTATACCATTATGAGCGCGTTAATGTACTGCTCATAATTGCCGCCGGACTCCTTGTACTGCTCACCGTTTTTTTGGATACACATCATGCGGGAGTAGGAATGGGATTGCTCGCGCTCCTCTTTCAGATGTTTTTAGCCGTGACTTTTATCATAGTTATTATCGCTGCAATTATCTATTTCGTTATACGCTCTATTCGCCGCGGGAACGATATGGTTCTTGACGCTGTAACGGGGACAACAAGTGAATTCCGAAATGGCGTCCAACTTTTCTTCCGATTCTTTATGCCATAATGCTCTAATTATAAGGAAGCCGCATATAATAGTAAAAATGATATGAGGTCTTGCTTATGGAATTTATTATTCGTTTTTTTGTTTTCGTTCTATTCACTCTTATGATGGCCAAGATATATGAAAAGCAACAAAGAAATGATAAAACGATCGAATCAATATACTTTGCCGTAACCGCTGTTATTTTTTTGTTATAAAAAGTATCCCTCAAATGAGTTTCCAAGAATAAAAAGAGGATTTGACACTTACAGAAAAAGCGAAGATCGGTTGGCGCTTTAATCCGAGCAGCCAACCATGCGCAGGGACACAATCGAATAACTGCCGCTAATTGAGTTTAGCCGAGATGCGGGCAAGCCGGAGCAGTCAAAGTGATCAGAAAATCAGTCCCGGGACAGGGGAGTTTTCTGAGCTTTGATTGCTCCGGCTTTTTTATATACCGCCAATGAATGGCATATTGGGATGATGAGAGCATTTGGACTGTTCCGCAAGGGACTCCGCACTTCCGTCCCGGCAGTCTTTCCAAAAACATATGTATGAACGGGTTTTGTTGTATTTCCTGCTTGCCTTGCTTACTCCGTATTTTGCGGCGCACTTCATTAGGGACTGACGAAACTTCATCTTTTGTGTTATAATATTCATGAGAGATTGACGTCTTCTTTCCGTGAATTGGTGCGGTAACTTTATTCTATCAAATTTTCGTCCTTCTCTCAATCTTTTTTCTGCTTTTGTCCAATCCCTATCTCAGCCTTGCCGTAAAATCCGCCATGGCTTCCGATATCTTTATCTGCTGAGGACAGACAGCCTCGCAGCTTCGGCAGCCCACGCACGCGGACGGCTTCTTGCCGTCGGGAAACGCCGCCAGCGCCATGGGAGCTATAAAGCCTCCGCCCGTAAGGCAGTGCTCGTTGTAAAGCTTGATAAGCTCGGGGATATCCAATTCCTGCGGACAGTGCGCCGTACAGTAGCGGCATTCGGTGCAGGGCAGAGAGTCCTTCCTCGTCATTCTATCGGCTATGGACATCAGCTCCGCCATTTCCTTTTCGCTGAGAGGTTTGTCCTCCTCGAAGGTCTTAATGTTGTCTTTGACCTGCTCGAGGTTTGACATTCCCGAAAGAGTTACGACCGCTTCGGGAACGGACTGCACAAATCTGAAAGCCCAGGCGGGAATTTTTTCGTCGGGGCGCAGCGCGGTCAGCTTAGCCTCGTCCCGTTCGGCAAGCTTCGCAAGCTTTCCTCCGCGGACGGGCTCCATCACCCACACGGGGATATTGTACTCCTTGAGCAGCTCCACCTTTGCTTTGGCGTCCTGGAAAGTCCAGTCGAGCCAGTTGAGCTGTATCTGGCAGAATTCCATGCTGTCCCCGTAAGCCTCCAGAAAACGCTTCATAATACCGTAAGCGCCGTGAGCGGAGAACCCCAGATGCTTGATCCTGCCGTTCTTTTTCTGCTCGGTAAGGTAATCGAAAATGCCGTATTGGGGATCGAGATAGCCGTCGATATTCATTTCGCATACGTTGTGGAAAAGGTAGAAATCAAAGTATTCCACGCGGCATTTTTCAAGCTGCTTTTCAAAAATTTCCTTTACCTTGGGCATATTGGACAGGTCGTAGCCGGGGAATTTTGAAGCGAGACAAAAGCTTTCGCGGGGATAATTTTGCAGGAGCTTTCCCATAACAAGCTCGGAGTTTCCGTCATGGTAGCCCCATGCGGTGTCGTAGTAGTTCACGCCGTTTTTCATGGCGTAAGCGACCATCTCGGCGGCAGCCGTCTCGTCGATGACGGAATCGTTGCCGTTTACGGTCGGCAGGCGCATCGCGCCGAATCCCAGCGCAGAGAGTTTCAGATCCTGAAAGGTTTTGCAGATCACAGCAGCACCACTCCTTAAAATTTGTCATTGGGGCAAAAATTTGCCGTAACTGAATTATAACATTTATTTCGGCTGATGTCAACGTCCCAATATACGTTTTAACGGCGGCAGACAAAGGGACGGGAACGGCGAACCGTCCCCGTCCTCCCGGATCGTTGAAAATGCTGTTCTTCATTATCGGAGAACAGCATTTATCGTATTTTCCTATTCGGCTGTGGTAACGCTCACGGTTTTGGATACTCCGCCTTTGACGGACTTGCCGTCCGCGTCCTTGTTATAGACCGCAACCTTAAAACGGTATTTCGTGTTTGCTTCAAGTCCGCTTATCCTGCATTTGGGATTTTTAACGTCCTTGCACTTGGTAAACTTTCCCGTCTCGGTATTATACATATAGACCTTATACAGCTCCGCACCCTCCACGGCGTTCCACGTCAGCGTTACCGAGCTGCTTGTCCTGCTTGTTTTGAAACCCGACGGTACGGACGGGTCTTCGTTCGTATCGTACTTATAGTCAATTCCGTTTTCCTTGGCGTATCTTTCCCCGTCGGAATCCTCCGTCACGATGAGGGTGATGGGCTGCTGGGTGATTTTCTTGTCCCCGCTGAAAAGCGCGGAATCATAAAGTGCGCCGCCGTTCTTTTTATATGTGTCGGAATCTGCGGTATAAAGGTTCATAACGTACATTGACTTGCTTCCGTCAGCCTTTACGGACTGCTCCGTCAGACCGTTTCCGTCTATTGACGAATAACAGCCTTTCTTTTTGCAGCCGTACATATAGCCGAAAACCTCCGTACCCACGATTTGGGTATTTTCGGGTATTCTCAGGCTTGTCAGCTTGGGGCAGTTGTTGAAATTGTAGCCGTATATCGCTCCCGTCCTGTCGGGAAGATTTACTTCGGTAAGCTCGAAATTATTTTCAAAGCACGCACCGCTCAGACCGCCCAGCTTTGCGGTCGACTTTGAGAAGTCCACCTTTTTCAGATTGTGGCAGTTGGCGAAAGCCCGCGTGCCTATGCCGCTTGTGACGTTCCCCTTGAACGTGACCGTTTCAAGATTTATGCAGCCGTGAAACGCGGATTTCCCCACGCTCGCGATGTTTGCGCTTACGGTAACTGTTTTAAGGTTATAGCAGTCGTAAAAAGCGCATTCGTCGATATAAAAGGTTTTGGGAACTCCCGACGGTATGGAAAGACTTGTCACCGAGCCGTTTGCGCTGAACACATACGGACCTATGCCGTCCGCCTCCGCGGGTATCTTTATCGCTCCGCCCGCGCCCGAGTAGCCGGTGACGAGCTTTTTGCCGTCGAACTCCTCGATAAGAAAACCGTCAGCCGCAGTCTCCGCCGAAACGGGAACAGCCGCGCCGATGCTTTCGGAAATTCCCGGAACAGCCGTAAGCGTACACGCCGCAAGCACAGCGGCAGTCAGATATTTTGCGATCGCTTTTTTCATGGTACTCTCCTTTTGGAACGTTTGCTTAACCCTTGTTCTGCTTAGCCACAACGCTTTCGCCGCAGTATATTTCGCGGAGCTTTGGCTTCTCGATCTTGCCCGTGGGGTTTCTGGGAATGTCCGCGAAAATTATCTTGTGCGGACGCTTGTATCGGGGCAGACCGTTACAGAACGCGGCGATCTCCTCCTCGGTGCATTTGTGATCGGGCTTTATTTCGATAATGGCTGCGGCGATCTCTCCCAAACGCTTGTCGGGAAGTCCGATAACAGCCGCGTCCTTGACCGCGCCGTGCTGCCGCAGGAAGTCCTCTATCTGGACGGGGTAAAGGTTCTCGCCGCCCGAGATGATAACGTCTTTTTTGCGGTCGACGAGGAAAATGAAGCCGTCCCCGTCCTCCTGCGCCATATCGCCCGTGTAGAGCCAGCCGTCCTTCAGGACTTCCGCGGTCGCCTCGGGGTCGTTGTAGTAGCAGGTCATCACGCCCGGACCTTTTACCGCAAGCTCTCCCACCTTGCCCTGCTCGACGGGCTGACCGTCCTCGCCGACGATTTTGGTTTCCCAGCCGAAGCCGGCTTTTCCTATCGCGCCCACTTTATGGATATTCTCCACGCCCAGATGCACGCAGCCAGGACCTATGGACTCGCTGAGACCGTAGTTGGTGTCGTACAGATGATTGGGGAAATATTTTTTCCACCGCGTTATAAGGCTTGGAGGGACGGGCTGTGCGCCTATGTGCATAAGTCTCCACTGATCGGTCTTGTAGTCGGACAGCTTTATTTCGCCGCTTTCTACTGCGTCGAGAATGTCCTGCGCCCACGGCACCAAAAGCCACACTATGGTGCATTCCTCGGAGGATACGGCTTCAAGTATGGTTTTGGGTTTTACGCCCCTGAGCAGGACGGATTTTCCTCCCGCCAGAAAAGAGCCGAACCAGTGCATTTTCGCGCCCGTGTGGTACAGCGGGGGAATGCACAGGAAGATATCGTCCTTGGTCTGACCGTGATGGTTCTGCTCCACCCGGGCGGAATGCATAAGGCTCATATGCTTGTGGAGTATCGCCTTGGGGAAGCCCGTCGTTCCCGAGGAAAAATAGATGGCGGCGTAATCGTCGTCGGTCAGCTTTATATCGGGGGAAACGCTGGGGCAGTTCGCGGTCAGGCGGTCGTAGTCCTCCGCAAAGGTGGGACAGTTTCCTCCCACATAGAAAAGAAGCCTGTGCTTGCTTATATCCTCGGCGATCTCCTCCACCCTGCCGATAAATTCGGGACCGAAAACAAGCACGTCGCTTTCGGACAGATCGAGACAGTATTTGATCTCGTCGGAGGTATAGCGGAAGTTCAGCGGCACTGCCAGCGCGCCCGTTTTAAGTATGCCGAAGTATATGGGCAGCCACTCGAGGCAGTTCATCAGCAGAATAGCCACCTTGTCGCCTTTCTTCACGCCTCGGCTGATGAGCAGGTTCGCAAAGCGATTGGCTTTTTCGTTGAAAACGTTCCAGGTTATCTCCCTGCGGTAGTGGCAGAGAGCGTTCGGCTCGATGAGTTCGTACTCTTTCCACGTCACGCGGCGGGTCTCCTGAATATCGGGGTTTATCTCCGCCAAAGCGACGTCGCCGCCGAATTTTTCGCAGTTCCGTTCAAGAATTTCAGTAATGGGCATAAAAATTACCGTCCTTAATTTTAAAAGATTTAGTATCATTATAACACTTTAAAGGGTAAAAATCAATAGTCTGAAAGAAGAACGTTAGGGGTTCTGTTTGTGCATTTTGACGGATTTTGGGACTATTTTTCCTTTTCCGGCATGGAGACGTTTATGCTGTTTATCCCGCTTGCCATGACCGCCCGGCGCAGCGGCGGACAGTACATAAACGGGCATTTAAGCAGCTTCCCCGCGATCTTTATCCGCATGGGGAAAATTTTCGCGGCGTAAGCCTTGTGAGGAGAGACCGAGTTCCCGTTGAGAACTTCCGCCAGCAGCTTTGCGCTGTTTACCGCAAAGCTTATTCCCTCCAAAGAGCTGGGACTTATAAGTCCCGCCGCTTCTCCGACAAGGAAAGCGCCGTCCCTGCCGGTGCTTATATCGAACGGCGATTTGGGACGGAGCACCACGCAGGCTTCGGTTTTCAGCGGTTCTCCGAATTTGAAGCCGTACTCCGCGAGACGCTGTTTCTGCTTCTCGAAATTTTCGCGGCAGTTCTTGGGAGCGAACGCCCCTCCGAAAATGAAAAACCTGTCCTTTGATATTGACCATGAGCAGCAGTCGCTTGTGAGCGGGTCGAAAATGCAGCTGTAGAACGGGTTTGAGTGCTCCTCGGCAAACCACTGCTGAATGGCCGTGTAGCGGCGTATCTTCTTTTCGGGGTACAGAAAACGCCGCACCGACGAAACAGCTCCGTCCGCGCCGACTATTTTTTCCGCGGAAAATGTCCGTTCTTCGCCGTTGTTTCCGCGGCAGACAAGACGGTACGAGCCGTCGTCGCTGCGGGATATTTCCATGCATTTTCCGTAAAATCTTTCTGCCCTTTCGGGGACAAGGCTTTCCAGCCACAGGTCGAACTTATGGCGGTCGAGGTTCATGTAGAACCGCTGATAGCGTCTTTCGCGGCGGGTCTGCAAATCTATCGTGCGAACCGAGAATATCTGGGGATCGACCAGTATATCCTTGGGCAGGGTCAGGTCGAATTCCGCGAAAGCTTTCTGCGCGTCGGGGGAAAGCAGACCGCCGCAGACCTTGCGGAAGCTTTTTTCCGAGACGGTCTTTCCATCGATCAAAAGGGTGCGGAAACGTCCGTCCAGAAGCCGCGCGAGGGTAGAGCCCGCAGGACCTCCGCCGATTATCGCAATATCAAAATCGGGCATAAATATATTCTCCTTTTTTGAGATGATTTTGGGGCAAATTGTAATTTACAGCAGAACGAGTAGCGGATTTTTTTCGCGGCGGAGCCGCGGCATAGCTGGTCCAGCTGAGCGCAGCTGGCGAGGTTTCCA
>JAMPHA010000022.1:0-37884 GCA_023663615.1 Clostridium sp.
ACCGCAACAGTGATATACTAGCACGCGCTCTTTTTCTTGTCAACATCTTTTTTGACATTTTTTCAACATTTTTTCCAGTTTATTTTTCCCTGTTTTCCCCGTCTTAAACGCCAAAAAAACGGGCAAACGGATTCAAGGCGCTGAGCTTTGAGAGATAGGCATCATTTTCTATCATCATAAGCCATTGCGCGCTCCTGCCCGCAATATCGTATTTGGCAATTACGATAAACAACGCCCACACGACGAGCACGCCTTCTGCGATTCCCGCGACCATTCCGATAAAACTGTCAACCCCGTGAATCACCGGAAAGCGCGCCAAAATCTTCATCGAGCCAAAAACGAATTTCAAGATTTGGGATAAAAATGCAAGCGCCACAAAAAAAATAACCGCCTGCGTAATATCACTCGTTTTATGCTCCAGATAACTTCCGACCGCGCGCGCGAGCACCGCAACGCCAATGACAGAAAGCGCAAGCGAGAGCAAAGACGCGATCTCACCCGTAAGCCCTTTACAATGTCCCTTAAATGCAAATACCAATAGGATCAAAGCAACTACTGCCCAAACCTCATTCATGACGAGTCCTCTTTCTTCTGGTGTATCTTTTCTTTTTGCCGATCAATTTAATCTGATGTTCTGGATCCTGTTTCTGCTGACCAAAACAAGCCTGTCCCTCGCCGTTGTCGGAAGCAGCAGTTGAACGGGAATGTCAAACTGTCCGTCAAACTTTAGCTTTCCTTTGACCTGATAGATCAGGCATTCGCTTTCATTATAAATATATACAAAATCATCATGGAACAGGATCTCTCGATACTCCTGATCAAATTCATAAGTATGCACCAAATCACCCAACGTATTATACACATCCAACCGGTATTTTGTATCTCCCTCAATATTAAGGAACAAAAGCCCGACATATTTGCTGCTGTAATATACCGCCCGCACCTCTTCCGAAAGAATAATATCTTTCGTGCTCGTGGGAATCTGTCGGCCGCTGTAAAGCATCAGCCGGTTATCCGCCACCGCAAAAGAATCCTCATCATTCATAAATTCCAACACCGGAACAACTGCGCTATAATCAAAAACGCTGACTAGGGTATCCTGATAATTGTCCCCCACCTCATCTAAGTTATAAAAAGCAACTCTGGACATCACCATGCCGTTATCCACATATAAATAAGAAACAGCCACCATCATGCTGCTATCGGAAACACTGGCTTTGAGCGGATAACCATTGATTCCCATCGTCGTTTTACAATTCCACAAAAGCTCTCCCTCTTTACTATATAAATAGAGCCATGTATTCGGCGCATCATCAAGAACCGCCAAAACCGTTCCTTTTGCAGATACATCGATCGCACGGATCGGCATTCTCGTATCGATTGCCCCCTGCTGACCTGACGAGTTCATCACAAAAACGGATGTGCCGTTGTAATCTCCGATCACCGCATAATCTCCGCAAGTCGTGACAAGCGGATTTTGCATCTCATAAGACTGGTTCCACAAGGTTTTTCCCCGCAGATCCGTACACACGGCGCCATCCTTGCTGTATGTAAGAACATTTCCGTTATAATCAAGTACGTCAATACTGCTGTTATCCGTCCACGACTCCTCGGACGAAACCGTATAGCCGGTATATACTTTATTATTAAAACGAATGACGCAGATCGCAATGATCGCAGCGATCACAATCAGCACAAGCAGCGCGCGATAAAAAATCGTCAGCCTGTGCCGCCATATCTTGGTAAACAGATCATTTGTCCGTTCCTTGCGGCGGCTCTCGGTTCCGTTGTCTGCCCGTTCGCGGTCCGTCCGGACCGTTCGCGGTTTTCCATATTCATTTTTACCCCGAAACTTCTGTATTTCCGACATGGTTATTCCTCGCTCTTTTACTAGAATAACACAAATCTGGCATTATGGCAGTAAAATTTTTTGTCCGGCAACAATATTATCTGCGTTCTCAATCCCATTCAGCGCGCAGATCTGCCTGATCATATTTCTATTTTGATAAAAATGCATACTGATAGAAGTCAGGGTATCTCCCCTTTGAATCACATATTCCCGATAAGTTCCGCCTGCTCCGTCCCCGCCCATCGCCAGTGCATCATCGTTTCCCTCATGAGATGCATCCGCCGTGTGACTCCCGCCTTCCGGCTGTTCGGAAACATTTTCTCCCGCCTCTTGTCCTGTCACTTCCGTCCTGCCATTCCCATTTCCTACCTGATCTGACACATCTGCTCCCGGCGCATTCTCTCCGGAAGTCTGACCGGCGGCATTTTCTCCCACCTCTTGTCCTGCGGCTTCCGTCCTGCCGTTCCCGCCTTCCGCCTGACCTGACACATCTGCTCCCGGTACATTTTCTCCGGAAGCCTGACCGGGATCATTTTCGCCCGTTCCCTGTCCCTGCACGGCATCCACGTCCCCCCCGTTTCCATTTGAAACATAGATCGGCAGTCCATCAAATAACCCGTTCTGCGCATCCCCCGCGGCAATCCCGTCAGAGACGGCATTCCCGTCGTTGACGGTAATCCCATCCTCCGGTGTAATATCCGAGACAATGTATCCGTTTGGATTTTCTTCATCCCGCAGGGCCGTCCCGCTCCCGGAAGCCGTTCCGTCCTGCCGGGCGGCGTCCGACGCCGCCGGGACCGCGTCGTCATCGGTAAACCCAAGACTTACGAGCACATGCTGGAATGATTCCTGCATCTCGCACATTTTTTGATATTGATTGATATTGATGATCCCCAACAGGCTGACGCAGATCAGCAGCGCGCACGTCACGCAGATGAGCGGCGTATCTTTAGACATTCGCGCCCGCGGCAGATGAAACTCACCCATTGCCGCCCTTGCCTGTCCGCTGATAATGTCATGGACCTCCTCCACTTTGCGGCGCGTCTCCTCATTATAAGCGATCAAATAATTCTGCATCGCCTCATTTCGGTCATAATAAATATAATAGCTCTCAACGATCTCTACCGCTCCCTGACTCCCGATATAAAATTTCTGCGCACCGTCCGCACAATCCACATGCAGCAGCAGCTTCCGTGCGCCGGCCTCCGAAAGCATCCCGCGCCGCATCATATCCGTACCGTCTTTTTCCGAATCAAAAATAACTTCCCCGATCATATCCGATCCCGAAAAATACTGCCCGCACTGTCCCTGCAGCGCTTCCCTCCCCGCCGCCGAAAAAAGCTCCTCCCTCGTCCGGTATGCTTCCTTATCCGTCACGATCCCCTCTATCACAAACACCGTTTTCCCCTCATCGGGATAGACTTTGCCGACAAGCGCGCCCTGCCTGATCCCGCCATCCGACAAGCGGACCACCTGCTTGATATACGTGGAAACATAGTCCTCTATGTAAATGGCATAATGCGCGTGCGCCTCCCCGATTTGTCTGATATTCTTCGGTACTGTCCATGTAGCATCCATCCCTTTTCCTCTCCCCTTACGATCATCCCGCCTGCGTTTTCCGTCACGTAAAGCCGCAGCTGCCCACGCAGACAAAAGGATGCCGCCAAACACATTTCTTTTGCCCGCACCAAAACTACGCTTTCAGGCATCCTTCTTTTGCCATACAAAAACTATACTGCGATTCGACTGCGAAAAACATCAAAAAGCGCGATGCCGTTATGATGCATCGCGCTTTTTATCTTATCAAAATTTTAACTTCTTTTATTATCTGGCTGTTGCCTTGTTATACGCTTGAGAAAACGTATATACTTTCAACACCTGACTGTCAAAAAATAAATTTATAAATCGTCGTGGAGTCATACTGCCTTTCCGGTCCGAACACCGTGCTCGGAAAATTATCATGATTTGGAGCATCGGGGAAAAACTGCGTCTCCATCGCAATTCCCATGCGCGGCTCATAGACCGCCCCTCCCTTCGCCGCCTGCTTTCCGATAAAATTCCCTGCATAAATCTGCATTCCCGGAAGATTCGTATACACTTCCATCTGCCGCTTTGCTTTTTCATCCGTCAAACGCGCCGCCAGACGCACCTGTCCGTCCCAATCATTCAGTACCCAGTTGTGATCGTAGCCGCCGACCAGTTTTGTCTGCTCATCGTCCCCGTCAATATCCCTGCCGATCGGCTTCGGCTGTGTAAAGTCCAGCGCAGTTCCCTTCACCGGCAGAATCCGCCCCGTCGGAATTCCGCCTGCCCGCACCTCGGTAAACTGCGACGCATTCACCCACAAAACAGCATCGTGAATGCTTCCCGCCGCATGACCTGACAAATTAAAATAAGCATGATTCGTCAAATTGATGATCGTATTTTGATCGGATTTTCCTTCATAATGCAGCTTCAGTTCATTCTCGTCCGTCAGCGTATAGGTCAGGCGTATAACTTTATTTCCCGGCAGCCCGACTTCCCCGTCGCCCACACGCACGGAAAAAATCACGCTGTCCTCCGTCGTCTGCGCATCCCACAGCTTCTTTGCCATGCTGAGCTTCGCGTCGCTGTGCAGATTATTCACGCCGTCGTTGACCGCCATCTGAATCTTTTTCCCTTCCAGCACGAAGGAAGCGTCTGCGATCCGATTGCAGTTAGGACCGATCGTTGCGCCAAAATTATCCGTATTCACGGTATATGGCTCGATCGTGTCATACCCCATCGTCACATCCACCCGCTCGTCATTTTCACCGGGTAAAAAAAGATTCACGATATTTGCGCCGTAAGTCATGACCTCCACGCACATTCCGTTCCGATTTGTTATACTGTAAAGATCGACCGCTCTGCCATCGGCAAGCGTATCAAACAAACGCTTTGTCACTGCCATTTTTATTCTCCTCTCATACATTCTGTCCCTTGCGCCTCACAGCTCCGTGCGCCCTTCCAGTGCGCGCAGCAGCGTTACCTCGTCAATGTACTCCAGATCACCTCCGACCGGAACGCCGCTCGCAATTCTCGTCACACGGATGCCCGCCGGTTTAATCAGCTTACGGATATACATTGCCGTTGTCTCACCCTCCAGACTGGAATTGGTCGCGATAATGACTTCCCCGATGTCGCCTTCCAGCCGTGCGATCAGCTCTTTTAATTTAATATCGTTCGGTCCGATACCGAGCATCGGCGAGATCGCTCCGTGAAGGACATGATAAACGCCCTCATACTTTCCTGTTTTCTCATATGCCGCCAAATCACGCACGTTTTCCACAACCATGATCGTGCGGTGATCGCGCTTTGCATTCGCGCAGACCGGGCAGATCTCTTCATCCGTCAGCGTATAGCATTCCTTACAGTACCGCACATTCGCCTTTGCGGAAGTGATCGCGTCCGCCAGCCTCTCCACGCGCTGCTGCGGCATATTGATGATATGAAACGCCAGCCGCTGCGCGGATTTTGCCCCGACGCCGGGCAGTGCCGCCAATTCTTCGATTAACCGATTGATATGCCCGCTATACATTTCCATCAGAACGGAAGACCTCCGGCCATTTTACCCATCAGCTCGGAGCTCGCCTCTTCCACCTGACGTATCGCATCGTTTGCCGCCGCTAAAATCATATCCTGAAGCATTTCCACGTCATCGGGATCGACCGCCTCTTTTGACAGTTCCACTTTGCTGAATTCTTTTTTTCCGGTAACGGTGATCTTGACCGCGCCCCCGCCGGACGTTCCCGTAAACTCCTTCGATTCCATTTCCTTTTGATTTTCTTCCATCTGACGCTGCATTCTCTGCGCCTGCTTCATCAGATTGTTCATGTTCCCCGGCATTCCCATACCGCCGCCGAAACCGCCGCGCTTTGCCATTTTCTCATCCTCCTGCTTTTTCTATGATACAAAAAAGAGTTTCCTGCGGAAACTCTTTCGAAGAATCTGCTTTGCAGATTCTTCCAGACTACGGAATTTCCTATAAGTATAAAAACCGTGCTTCGCACGCTTTCGAAGAATTGCCGGCGCAATTCTTCACGAGTTATGAAATTTCCTATAAGTATGAAAATAACTGCACCCGCAGATACGGATTCCCCAAAACCTTAAAAAATATCCGGCTCCGGTTCGTCCTCCTCCTCAATCTCCATGTTAATCAGAGAGGCAAGATCGACATAATGATCCGTAAAGCGGTCGTCTTCTTTTAACACCTGAACCGCTACCTCGATCTGCTTGCCGAGAAAACCGGAAATGAGCGCCTCCAACTGTTGACGGTGCTCTTTTTCCTGTGTAAAATAATCAGACATGATGCCGTCAGGCAGCACGATCACTAACTGATTGTCCCCGCCAAGACTGAGCCTTGCGTTTTGTAAATACAGCCTCATCGGCTGTTCCGCCCTGCCCGCGATCGACTGCCAGTTTGATACCGCGCGTTTCACATCTTCAGGAAGCGCTTTCGGAAGCTCTTGCTTTACTTTCGGACTACCGCCGCCTGCGCCAGCCGCCGCTGCGCCGGGCTGCGAACCTCCCTGCGCCCCCGGCACGCCCACGCCCGTTCCCGCTCCTGCCGCACTGACAGCCCACGCAAAGTCACCGCTTTCCAGCCGCTCCTCGATTGCGCGGATACGGTCTAAGACCGCGTCCTTTTTTGCCTCCATCTGCGGGCGGCACAGCTTGATCAGCGCCACTTCCGTGAGCACACGTTTCTGCGCCGCGTACTTTAACTGCCCCGAAAGTTCGGAAAAGATGCGGATGTAGCGGATGATTCCGTCCGCCTCCACACGCTCCGCCTCCTCCTGCAAAAGCTGAAGGTTCTCCGTTGACATATCGATCACATCCTCGATGTGATCCGATGTTTTTACGAGCAGCAGATTGCGCAGATACCAGGTAAAATCCGTCACGAACTGCGTAAGCTCCCGCCCCTGAATGACGATCTCATCCAGCAGCGCAATGCATTCCGCGACATTCCGGTCAAGAACACTGCGGAGCAGGCGCGAAAAAACGCCCGTATCCACTGCGCCGAGCACGTTCAGCACCTTATCGTAGGTCAGCTCATCGCCAAAGTGAAACGCAATACACTGATCGAGCAGACTCAGTGCATCACGCATGGAACCGTCCGCCGCTTTCGCCACATAGCGCAGCGCCTTGTCCTCGACGGCAACCTGCTCTTTTGCCGTAATGTCCCCCAGCCTGCCCGCAATCGTATCAATACTGATCCGCCTGAAATCATACCGTTGGCATCTGGACAAGATCGTGATCGGAATCTTATGCGCCTCCGTTGTCGCCAAAATAAAGATCACATACGAGGGCGGCTCTTCCAGCGTTTTCAAAAGCGCGTTGAACGCGCCGATAGAGAGCATATGTACCTCGTCGATGATGTAGACCTTGTAGCGTCCCTCCGTCGGCGAATAGGCGACCTCATCCACAATCTCACGGATATTATCTACGCCGTTGTTGGAGGCCGCGTCGATCTCAATGACATTCATACTCACGCCCGCGGCGATCGCCTTGCAGGTCGGACATTCCCTGCAGGGGCTTCCGTTTACCGGATGCTCGCAGTTGACCGCCCGCGCAAAGATCTTGGCGACCGTCGTTTTACCCGTGCCGCGCGTCCCGCAAAAAAGATACGCGTGCCCGATCCGGTCTGACTCGATCTGATTGCGCAGCGTCGTCACAATGTGTTCCTGACCTTTGACATCCTCAAAGCTGTCAGGACGAAATTTTCTATAAAGCGCTACATAGGACATGTTTAATCACCAAAGCTGATACCCAGCATTTTTGCTTCCTGTACGATGCTCGCGTCGGGCGATACCATTTTCAGTTTTCCCGCCACATCCTCAAGCGGCACCTTAATAATCTCGCGGTTTTTAATGCCGACCATGAAACCGTATTCTCCTTTGAGGATCAAATTTCCCGCCTCGGAACCGAGTCTTGACGCAAAAACGCGGTCATACGGGCACGGGCTTCCGCCGCGCTGTGTATGACCCGGAACCGTCACGCGCACGTCCTGTCCGGTTTTCTCTTTGATCTGCTCCGCAAGCTCGTAGGATACGCTCGGATATTTATAATTTTTCAGTTTCTCCTTATATTCTTTTTTGGAAAGCTTTGCATCCTGCTTGGAGATCGCGCCTTCCGCAACAGCGAGAATTGTGAACTTGCTCCCGCGTTTGGATCGCCGGTCGATCGCTTCCACGATCTTATCAATATCATACGGGATCTCCGGGATCAGAATGATGTCCGCCCCGCCTGCCATGCCCGCATTCAATGTGAGCCAGCCAACCTTATGTCCCATGACTTCCACAATAAATACGCGTCCATGAGAAGCCGCCGTCGTATGGATGCAGTCGATACAGTCCGTCGCGATATTGACCGCGCTCTGGAATCCGAACGTCATATCCGTCCCCCAGAGGTCGTTGTCAATCGTCTTGGGGAGCGTTACGATATTCAGTCCTTCCTCGCGCAGCAGATTCGCCGTCTTGTGCGTGCCATTGCCGCCTAAGATCACAAGGCAGTTTAAGTTCAGCTTGTAATAGTTATGTTTCATCTCCTCGACTTTGTTCAGTCCGTTCTCATCCGGCTCCTGAATCGTCTTAAACGGGGTTCTGCTGCTGCCGAGGATCGTGCCGCCCTTTGTCAGAATACCTGAGAAATCCGCTCCCGTCAGCATTCTGTAATTTCCGTAGATCAATCCCTTATATCCCTCTAAAAATCCGTAAATCTCCACTTCCTCCGCCGCATTCACCAGTGCCTTTACCACGCCGCGCATCGCCGCGTTCAACGCCTGACAGTCCCCTCCGCTTGTCAACATACCGATTCTCTTCATCGCACTTCCTCCTTCTCACGCTTTCAGACATGCTGCCGCTCATGGCAGTCATACAGCCAAGTTTTCACTTTTCTTATTATATCTTATTTTTACCCATAATAAAAGAGTTGTATGATTTTTTTGCAATTGTGAGTTGACGCTTGGAAAAATCGTGAGTATAATGGACAAAGATGTGACGCCGCAGAGATGCGGATCCCATTTTGCAGACCGACGGCGCGCTCGAAGACTGATGATCGCGAATACGCCCCGGCAAGGAGATGTACCCAAGTGGCTGAAGGGTCCGCACTCGAAATGCGGTAGGTCGGGTAACCGGCGCGAGGGTTCAAATCCCTCCATCTCCGTTCTTTTTGATACGGCGCGGAAAATCGTGCGAAATTCTCTATCGGCCAAAAAACGTCCCATGCGCAGTCAGGATCTGCTGTTTTGGGACGTTTTCATTGTTAAGACTTCCCGTAACGACAGCCTTAGGAAGCGTTTTGAAATTCTCTCTGCAAATCCTCCACTAAATATGCCTCGCTCATGCAATGCATATCGGAAACGCCGTCCCTCATAAGCTGATAAAGCTCGGAATGATAAAAAAATCTCAACGCAGCATCTAATGTCATCTGCTGCTTCTCAGAAAACGCTTTTACAATGCCTGCATACTTCATCTGCAAGATCAGCGGTTCCGCATTCATAAGCACTCACTCCCCTCAAACCGCAGATATTTTTCGATTATCTCCTGCTTCTTAAAACAAATCTGATGATTTGGTTTCTCATAACGTAATCTGTCCAGCGCGGCATCTTTATCAATGTAATGTTTGAAATACAATTCACAGGTATTAAAAACCTTATCATTTGCCACTCCGCCAAGAATCATATCATACGCCTCTGTATCCGTTCCCATACGACAATCCGTAATAAAATCTAACCATTCCTCCGAATAACTATCAAACTGCAATATCCTGCACGTTTCCAAAATATTGTCATCCAAAACATAGCAGGAAATGACGCCCGTTCTTCCACGTCTGACAAATTTTTCACACCACTTTTCCGCCTGCCGGCGAAGCGGTGTTGTATAAAATCCACTTCCAAAATCCAAATTTTTACGAGAATGATATATATCCGGTTTTCTGATTTCTATCTCGGAACCGTGATATAAGATCATATTTTCACTCCCCTCTCACGCATACAGGAAATAATATCCTCCACGATATATTCTTTGCTTTGTGAATGTAATGTCTCAAAACATGGTACAATATAGCCGTTCAAAATATCACTTTCATCCGCCAATACATGATATACTTTATCTGCACTGATCCCAAGCTTTATCGCAATGTTTTCGATACAGAATATTACAAAGGAAAGTTCTTCCTCATTATGAATCGGTTGTTGCTCTAACTTCGTCATGTCAGTCCTCCAAAAGCCGCAATCCCGCCGTATCCGTCACCGGCAGGGAAAAAACGATGGACTTCGCCTTGGAATCCATGCCCGCCTGCTCCATGACCGCTTTCATGATGTCGTTTTTCTGGTCTTTCTTTGCGACAATAAAAATGATCTCTTTCTCGGAGGCAAGCGATACGCCCATAAACCGCTCCGCCTGCTCCATGCCGGTTCCTTTGGCGTGGATCACCGTGCCCCCGTATGCGCCTGCGCCTCTGGCGGCGTCCATCGCCAGCTCCGTATATCCCTGATTGGCAATGACTACGATCAATTCATGCGTCGTATCCTTCAAAACAGATTCCTCCTCTTTTTGAAAATCCAAGTTTCCGATCAAAAACTGCAATGCTTTTTTCCCGCCGATGCTGCTTAACGGCACGATGAACGCGATCCCCTCGCCCGGCGCGTCGATCTGAAGCTTCTGGCGGAGATTCTTTTTGGTTTTTTCCCAGGTGCTCTCCTCCAGCACATGGAACAGCACCGCCTTCTCCGCCGCCTCCAGCCCCAAATAATCCAAAATATCCCCCGACGCCGTTCCCGCGCCGAGCGTGATAAACATAACCTGCAATTCTTCCTCCTGGTACAGACGGAGATACTTTTTTAACTGCTTTCTGCTGACAATGGTTGTCATCATACATAGCTTTCCCATAACATCCCTCGCAATCGTCTTTTCCGACGCATTTCCGGTGCCGCTGCGGGTACCGCGCTTTCGGACAAGTCTCTTCCTTCCTTTCATCAGACCGCGTCCCAATGCGGACAGACTTACAATTCAATAATATCCATATCCCCGTATTGGTCGATGGACGCATAACCGCCCGCCGCCTTTTGGAGGCGTCCTTCTTTGATGCGGTAGATCAGTCCGAGCGACTGGATCGTGATGAGCGGCGTCATGGCGACCATCGCGACCACGCCGAACGCATCCGTGATGATGTTGCCGCCCAGCGCGTTGCACGCCCCCATCGCAAACGGCAGCAGAAACGTCGCCGTCATGGGACCGGAGGCAACACCGCCCGAATCAAACGCGATGGACGTAAAAATCTTCGGCACAAAAAACGTAAGCAGCAAAGCGGCCATATAGCCCGGCACGACAAACCACATGATGGAAATTCCCGTGAGCACCCGGATCATTGCCAGACCGATCGACGTCGCGACGCCGACGGACAGACTCGTCTCCATCGCCTTGGCGGGAATCGCGCCCGAAGTGATCTCCTCCACCTGTTTTGTGAGAACGAACACGGCGGGCTCCGCCTGCACGATGAAATAGCCGATCACCATACCGATCGGTACAATAATCCACGCATAGGGCAGTCCGGCGATCACCTGCCCCAGATAATTTCCGGCGGGCATAAAACCCACATTTACGCCGGTCAAAAATAAAACGAGCCCCACATAAGTATACACAAGACCGATCAGAATTTTGATCAGCGTCTTTTTCTTTATATCACGGGAAATCCCTTGAAACGCGCCAAAAAATAACACAATGGGGAGAAGCGAAACCGCCATCTCGCGCAGATAGACGGGGATCCCTTTCACAAACAGCCTGCCCAGTTCCACGGAATCCGTGATCTTGGGAATCGCATCCGACAAATATTCCGTGGATTCGGGATGATAGATCATGCCGAGGATCAGCACAGCGATAATGGGACCGACGGAACAGAGCGACACAAGGCCGAAGCTGTCCTCCGCCGCGTGCTTATCGTTTCGGATCGCGGAAATACCGACGCCGAACGCCATGATAAACGGAACGGTCATCGGCCCGGTCGTCACGCCGCCTGAATCAAACGCCACCGCAAGAAAATCTTTGGGAACAAACGCCGCAAGCGCAAACACGACCGCGTAAAAAAGAAGCAGCAGAGGCGGCAGGGGAACGCGAAGCAGCATACGCAGCAGCGCGAACACCAGAAAAAGTCCCACGCCTGCCGCTACCGCCATAATCAGTATGAGATTCGGTATGGACGGAACCTGCTGCGCCAGCACCTGCAGATCCGGCTCCGAGATCGTAATGACAAAGCCCAGCGCAAAGCTGACAACGATCATAACAAGCAGCTTCCGGCTTTTCGTCATGGTCGTGCCCACGCGCTCACCCATCGGCGTCATTGCCATTTCCGCCCCGATGGAGAAAAAAAGCATCCCTACGATCAGCATGACCGCCCCGATCAGAAATTCCATCAAAATATCCGTCGGGACAGGCGCGACCGTAAAGCTGAGCAGCAGCACGATCAAAATAATGGGCAGTACCGCTTTTAAGGTCTCCTTTAATTTTTCTATCAGTTTTGAACGATTATTCCGCAAGATGTCAACGCCTTTCTATGTAAAGTCTATCTTAATTCTATTGTAGCATAAAGATACCGTCGATTGTTGCATAAATATGGTATTTTGTAAATTTTTTATATTTTTTCATCTGTCCCGTCAACGCAAGCCTGTCAGAAAATCGTAAGAATTTCCGTCGAAAATTGTCAGGATCCCGTAGAGGTATTCGGATAAATGCGTCCTTTTCCTTTGCTATAATGCCTATATCAAAGCGGTGGAACTTCCCGCAGGCACAAGCTGTCCGCGAGAAGACAAAGCCGCCCGTATAGGAGGATTTCTATGAAGCCGCAAACCAAAATCACGGTCTTTGACTGCGAAGATGACGAAGCCGGGGTGTTTCGCACGCTCTCTCCGCGCTTCGGGATAGAACCCGTTATGACAAAACAATCCGTGCCAGCGTCTCATGCCGTTCCCTTTCCCGAGACCCGCTGTATCAGCGTGGGACATAAGTCGCGGATCACCGCATCCGATCTGCTTACATTACGGGATGCCGGCGTGCAATTCCTTTCCACGCGGAGTATCGGATACGACCATATTGACACGGAGGCTGCCGGGCGGCTTGGCATCACGATCGCCAACGCGGCATACGCGCCTGACGGCGTTGCCGACTACACGTTGATGCTGATCCTGATGCTTCTCCGCTCTGCCGGTTTCTCCCTGTCCCGCACGGCGCATTTTGACTTCCGGCTTCCGCCCTGCCGCGGAAAGGAACTGCGTGACATGACGGTCGGCATCATCGGCGCCGGGCGCATCGGCCGAGCCGTGCAAAAACGGCTCCGCGGGTTCGGTTGCCGCATTCTGCTTTGCGACCAGAATGACAGCGCAGACTGTGTCCCCCTTTGCCTGCTGTTGAAAGAAAGCGATCTGATCACGCTTCATGTGCCGCTAAGTGATGTGACCTATCATATGCTGGGACAGGAACAATTTCTCCAAATGAAGCCAGGTGCGTTTTTAATCAATACCGCGCGCGGTGCGTTGATCGATACGCCGGAGCTGATCCGCGCGCTTAACGCTGGCAGACTTGGCGGCGCGGCGTTGGATGTATTGGAGGACGAAGAAGGATTTTTCTATTTTGACTGGTCGCACAAATCGGTCTCCCACCCTTTTCTGTCCGCATTATCCGATATGCCAAACGTGATTGTCACGCCGCACACAGCATATTACACCGACCGTATCCTGTACGACACGGTTGAAAAAACACTCGCAAATTGTGCGGACTTTGAAAGGAGTAACCACCATGAATAAACTCAGAATTGCCATATTATTCGGCGGATGCTCGGAGGAACACGACGTATCCGTGAAATCCGCCTCGGAGATTGCAAAACAGATTGACCTTTGCAAATATGAACCGTTCTATATCGGCATCACGCGCGCAGGGCGCTGGCTCGCATGTGAGAGGCCCTGCCCGGATTGGGAAACAGACGACTGCTTTCCTGCGTTCATTTCTCCTGATCGGGCAACTCACGGACTGATCCTGACCGGTGACGGCGGACGACAGACATTGCGGATGGACGCGGTATTCCCAGTCCTTCACGGCAAAACGGGAGAGGACGGCGCGATCCAGGGTTTGTTGGAATTGTCCGGCATTCCCTACGTCGGCTGCGGTATTTGCGCTTCTGCGCTCTGCATGGACAAGTCCCTCGCTTATATGACGGTTCGAAGCGCCGGCATCGCCACCCCGGAGTTTTACGTCCTGCCTCTAAACGCACCTGCGGCGGAAGATGGATTCGCTTATCCGGTCTTTGTAAAACCCGCGCGCTCCGGCTCCTCCTTCGGTGTGAGCAAGGTTTTTAACAAAAATGAATTGCGTGCCGCCATAGAAACCGCCGGACGATACGACGATAAGATCCTGATCGAACAGGCAATTTCGGGAACCGAGATCGGCTGCGCCGTGCTGGAACACGATCACACCCTGATCACCGGCGAACTGGATCAGATCACGCTTTCACACGGCATCTTCCGCATTCATCAGGAGACCGCCCCCGAAAACGGCTCCGAGAATGCTGCCTTTACCGTTCCGGCAGCGATCCCGCAAGACAAGCAGCTCGAACTAAAAGAGACCGCCAAAACGATCTATCGTGTGCTCGGATGCAGCGGGCTTGCCCGCGTCGATCTGTTTTTATGCGATGACGGCAGCATTGTTCTCAACGAAGTCAACACCCTGCCGGGTTTTACATCCTACAGCCGCTATCCCCGCATGATGAACGCCGCCGGCATTTCCGTTTCGGAAATCATCGACTGCCTGATCTCCTCTGCGTTGACAGGCAATCAGGGACCGCATTTTTGAGTGCCTGCGGCACAAAGCCCGCAGGTTGTGAGAAAGGCATGGTTATTAGAATGGAACAAGGATTTACTTTTTTAGATGAAGCGGTGCGCGGCATCCGCTGGGATGCGAAATACGCCACATGGGATAATTTTACAGGAAAACCGGTGGACGGTTATCTGGTCAACCGCATTGTCGGAACTTTCGCGCTGGCAGACGCGCTGAAAAAAGCCGGTGAAACCGCCTCGGCTCTCGGATACGGTCTGCTTTTATGGGACGGATACCGTCCCCAGCGCGCAGTCAATTGCTTTCTGCATTGGTCCGAACAGCCCGAGGACGGTCTCACAAAAGAAAAGCACTATCCGAACATTGCGCGCGAAGAAATGATCGCGAAAGGGTATGTCGCCGCAAGATCAAGTCACAGCCGCGGGAGCGCCGTCGATCTTACGATCTACGATCTGAATACAGGAGGGCTTGTGCCAATGGGAAGCAATTTTGATTTTATGGACGAACGTTCCCATCATACATCGGAGGCAGTCACCGTCAGCGAATCCAAACATCGCGGACTGCTGCGCTCCATTATGGAAGAAAGCGGATTTGAGGCTTATGAAAATGAGTGGTGGCATTATCTGTTAAAAGAGGAGCCGTACCCGGACCGGTATTTTGATTTTCCGATTGGCTGACTCTCTCTTCCTGCACCGCAAGTGGGTACTGTGATGCACAGTAAAACCGGAGCTAAGCTTCATTTACGGCTTAGCCCCGGTCATTCAAATGCCTGCATCAGGATTCCAATCGTCCCCGTTATCGCTAACCCCATCTTTCTGGCAACCTGCCTGCCCTTATGCTCGTCCATCACTAGTACATCCGACTGCTTTTCGTCTGCCAAAATAATTGCACCCCTTAATTCTTTCAGCACTGCTATGTCTTCTTCCAGTTCTTCTTCCTGCTCATCAAAATACGACAGTCCCAATTTACCATATAACGCAATCAGTTCCATCTTGCGAAGCCCCAACATTTCTGCCGCCTTTCCGTGAGATATTATGCCGTTTTTAATGTAGGGATACACCAGCATAGCATTTCTTGTCGTCTGCGCCTCCTTATCTGCCAACACAGTATATGGTACAATCTCCTCTGGTATATCAATTTCCACCTTCGTCATACTCATATCAATCTGCCACCCTCCTTTTAGGGAATACCCGTTTGCTAACTATTATATCCTTTTTCGCCTGTCCCTACAACTGCTTCCATCGGCAGCGTCACGCAAAACCTTGTCCGCCCTTCCCCGCTCTGCGCCGTGATACTGCCCCCATGGAGCTCCACAATCTGCTTTGCGATCGCAAGTCCCAATCCCGCGCCGCCGCTTCTTGTACCGCGCGCGTCATCCAGGCGGTAAAACTGCTCGAAAATCCGTTCCAGCTTTTCTTCCGGGATTGTACTGCCCTGATTTAAGACGGTCACAGCCACCGCCGGAATCTGATCCGGTACCCGCTCTGCGGTGATCACAATTTCTCCGCTTTCATTACTGTACATGACGGCATTACGCAGCAGATTGTCAAACACCCGCTGAATCTTATCTGCATCGCAGAGAAGCATGAAATCTTCCCCTGCATTCAAACTGCCCGTCAGATCCTTTTCTTTTAACATCGGTCCAAATTCGTATAAAATCTGCTCCAGCAGGCGCCTAAGACTGATCCGGCTGTATTGCAGCGCAATGTCGGAAAGATTAAACCGCGCGATCTCAAAAAACTCATTGATGAGTTCTTCGAGGCGCTCCGCTTTTTCCAAAGAGATCGAAAGATATTTTTCCCGTACTTCTTCTGATATTTCTTTTTCGTCCCGCAGCAGATTTAAGTATCCGATGACGGACGCAAGCGGCGTCTTTAAGTCATGCGCCAGATACAGGATGAGATCATTCTTTCTTTTTTCCGTTGCCAAAATATCACTTTTCTGCTTCTCAATTGTGTGCTTCACCGTATTGATCCTGTGCTCCAGAGGCAGCAGCTCCGAAGGCAGGGAAACATCCTCTTCTTTTTCCGAGATCAGGCTGTCCATCCCTTTTCCGATCTCCTCAAAATACGCCGTAAACCAATTCAGATAAATGCGGAACACAATAAAAAACATACCTGCGACCGCCGCAAGGATGATCAAATCCATATGATTGCGGAACGTATGCTGATACAGCGTATACGCCGCATCATAATTCAGCCGGAACAAATTATGGTACGCTCTGACCATCCAGTCCGCAAATCTCCCCGACAAAAACGCCGTGTACATCAGATAAATGCAGGCTCCTGCGATCAGAACCATCAGAATCGTGCGAAAAAATATTTTATTTTTGAAATGTCTGAAATCGGAATCCGTTTTTCTCTTTGCGTGCTGCTCTTTATTTTTCAATCGTATATCCCACTCCCCACACTGTTTTGACGAACTTCGGATGTTTCGCCGGCTCGTTCATTTTTTCACGCAGTCTGCCGATGTGCGCCATGACCGTATTATTATTGTTGATATACCGCTCGCCCCATACTGCCTCGAACAGCTCCTCCGACGAAACGACCGTTCCCTGATGCTCGCACAGATACCAGAGGATGGAAAACTCAATCGGCGTTAATGCCACGTCTTTCCCGAACAGGCTGCATTTATGATGCTCCCTGTTGATCGTCAGCCCGCGGATGTCATACTCATTTATTTTTTCATCCTGCTTCACCGCCGGCGCATTGTAACGCGTATAACGGCGAAGCTGCGTCTTAACGCGCGCCACGACCTCCAACGGATTAAACGGTTTGGTGATATAATCGTCCGCGCCGATCGTCAGCCCCATGATCTTATCGCCGTCCTCTACCTTTGCCGTCAGCATGATGACAGGAAAAAAAGAATGCTCCCTGATCCTCCGGCAGACCGAAAATCCGTCCATGTCCGGCAGCATGACATCCAAAACAGCCAGATCAGGCTCGTTGTTCTTCATCCACGAAAGCGCGTCCCTGCCGTTATAAAATTTATGCACGGCATAGCCGTCGTTTGTGAGGTATACTTCCAGTAAATCCGCGATCTCTTTTTCGTCATCCACTACCACAATCGTTCCGTTCATTCGTGCTCCTGCTTTCTTTATCGCATTTTCCCCGGCAAAGCAGACGTGAAATACTTCGCCTCTTAAACTTATCGCGTAAGCCAAAAACGGCGCAGCCCCCGGCGCTCCCCGCCGCAGCTACGCCGCTTTTTCTCTTGCGGTCACTCCGCTTCACGCGTTTCTGTTACAGCAAAGCCGATCCCGGCTGTATTACAGTAACGACTCATACAGCTTCGTAATATCCTCTACGCTGGTCTCCTTCGGATTGCCCGGTCTGCACGCATCGTCATACGCGGACTGCGCAAGGAACGGAATATCCTCTTTCTTCACGATCTCCTTTAAGTCTGCGGGAATACCGACGTCCTTCGAAAGCTGGCGAACCGCATCGACCGCCGCTTTCCGGTATTCTTCCACCGACATGGAATCCACATTTGCCACGCCCATCGCTCTTGCGATCTCACGGTATTTCTCACCCGTTGCCTCCGCGTTATATTCCATCACGGTCGGAAGGATGATCGCATTCGCCACGCCATGCGGCGTGTCATACAGCGCGCCGAGCGGATGCGCCATGGAATGAACAATGCCAAGTCCGACATTGGAAAATCCCATGCCCGCAATATACTGTCCGAGCGCCATGCCTTCTCTGCCCTCCGGCGTATTTTCTACCGCGCCGCGCAGGTTTTTGGCAATGATCTCGATCGCTTTTAAGTGGAACATATCGGACAGCTCCCATGCCGCGCCTGTGATATAACCCTCAATCGCATGCGTCAGCGCATCCATACCTGTCGCCGCCGTTAAGCCTTTCGGCATCGTCGTCATCATTTCGGGATCGACAAACGCTGCGACCGGAATGTCATGCACGTCCACGCATACCATCTTGCGCTTTTTCTCCGTATCCGTAATGACATAATTGATCGTGACCTCCGCTGCCGTTCCCGCCGTCGTCGGAACCGCAAAGATCGGCACGGACGGATTCTTCGTCGGCGCAACGCCCTCTAAGCTGCGCACATCCGCAAATTCCGGATTCGCAACGACAATGCCGATGCCCTTCGCCGTATCAATGGGAGAACCGCCGCCGATCGCGATAATGTAATCCGCTCCCGCCTTCTTGTAAGCTTCCACACCGTTCTGCACATTTTCGATCGTCGGATTCTCCTTGATGTCGGAATAAATTTCGTAACCAAGTCCCGCCGCGTCCAAAATATCCGTTACCTTTTTGGTTACGCCGTATTTGAGCAGGTTCGGACCGCTGCAGATCAGCGCTTTTTGAAATCCGCGCGCCTTTGCCTCCGTCGCGATCTCCTGAATTGCCCCCGCTCCGTGATACGATGTTTCATTCAGTATAAATCTGTTTGCCATACTCCTTTTCCTCCTTCTCTTTGATGGACTTGATAGCTTGTTTTTGCTTTTTCCATTATACCATATTTTCCCTGCCGCGCCTATTTTCTTTTTTCTTCTGCTTCCTTTTCATCCCGCGTTTTTCGCGCTTTCTTTTCCCGCTTCACCCGGTACATGTCCTGATCCGCAAGTTCGATCATACGGCTAAGCTCCTGCTTGTCCGTTTCCGGCTCCACATAGTACCCAATACTCGCATCCAGCAGGTACTTTTTGTGATAAATCATGTTGTAATTTTGGATGGATGCATGAATGCCTGCGATATGTTCCCGGACGTCCTCTTCCGCATAGCCTACGGCAAGCATGAGAAATTCATCGCCGCCATAGCGCACCAGAAGCTGTCCGTGCTGCCTTGTCTGCTCCAAAATGCCCGCGATTGCCTTGATCAATCCATCGCCCTCATCATGCCCGTATTGATCGTTCACCTTTTTCAAACCATCCACATCCACGAAAATAGCTGCCGCCGGCACACCCTTGCGCCGCGCTTCCTCTAAGACTCTGGGGCCGAACTTCCGAAGTCCCGCCCGATTATGGACACCGGTCAGCTCGTCCAATATCCACATCCGGTTCAGACGACCGAGCATGGCCCTCATCGTATCCTGCCTCCGCACGGTTTCCAGCGCATTGTTCAGATTCAATACAAACTGTTGGAAAAAACGATTCTCGATCGCCGGGCGGTAATTTCCCACCACACAATAGCCAAAACAATAATCCTGATGATGCAGCGGCATCACGACATAAAAATTCCCCTGCTTTCCTTTTCGGCATTCTTCCGGCAGAAGATCGTTCTTGGGAAATCCGTCATAGCTTCCAAACACGCCGTTCTCATATGCGATCGGTATCCAAATATCTTCCTTGTATACAGAAGCGTCACGCCCCCGCTCCTGCCCCTCCGCCATGCGTTCCAATTCGTCATAATAGTTTTCAATACTGCCGCACATACATAAATAAAAATACTGCGGATCAATCCGTCTGATATAGGATTTTGCAACGCGCATAAAATCTTCAAACGTTTCCAATCCGGTAAATTCCGCCGCTGAGTTTTTGATCAGTTTCAAGTAATACTCCGTTTGTACGACTTTTCTGACATATTTTTCCTGCAGCATGGCATGTGTGTAGTCATGCCGTCTGACACAGCCGCAGGAGCCGCCGAATACCGGACTGCCGTATACCACGTCGTCCGTCTGCACGGTCTTTTTTTCCGCCATCTGACACAGCTTCTGATATGCCTTTGCCGCAGCCGCGCTTTCCCCTCGCCTGACCGTGGTTAAACGTGGATAATTGACTCTGGCGGTGGAGCTGTCGTCATATCCCGTCACCAAAACATCCTCCGGCACACGATAACCCTGTTCCCGCAGCTTAAGAATCATGCCGATCGCCATTTCGTCATTTGCCGCCATGACCGCATCGGGCAGTCCTCCGCCGCGGCGGAGCAGCTCCTCTGCAGCCTCCATACCGCTTTCATAAGTGTAATCCCCGTAAAGGGTCTCCTCCTCTTTCCATGCCATGCCGTGCTTTGCCATCGTCTCGCGGAATGCCGCCAGACGCTCCTTGGCATCCTGATTATCACACGGCCCCGACAGGTAGGTGATCTTCTTTACCTGATGCTTGGTGATCAAATGCTCCGTCAGCGCACAGACGCCCTTTTCATTTTCCATTTTGATACAGACGGCTCCGTCCCACTCCATGTTTAAAGAAACGCACGGAACTCCCGCGTTCCTGACGCCCTGCATGATCCCGTCCACCGCCCCGCTGTCATGGATCGTATCAAGATTCACGAGCACGCCGTCATAGTTTGAAAAATCCACCAGCCGGTAAATATGATACTCGCCCGTCTCATAGGCGGATTGTTCCTCATAACTCCATCCCTCTCCGGCAAAAATGTATACATTCCCGCCGTCCGGAATCGCGCCGTCCAGAACACCATTGATCGTCCTCTTTTGACTGTCGAAGCCCGCGCCCCCCAATAGCACTGCAATCTCCATCCGTACCTCCCATTGAACGCCCCTGAAAAAGCAGGCGTTTTATCCGTACCTCACCCATTCATCACTCGTGCTCTGCAACCACGTTTGTTTAGATATTACACACATTATACCTGCCGCCGCGCTTTGTAGATGACCCGGCAAATCAATTCTCCCGCTGCGAATGCAAAAAACAAACAAAACGTCACATAAACGCTTGCTTCTGTTACACCAAGCGGCAGACGGTAGCGATACTGGCACGCAGCCGAAGCCCCCATTATCAACTCGCCGCCGTAAAAATATTGAACATTTTCCTCAATACGATCCAGATGCAGCGGACGATATACCGCAGTCGGGCACACTTCCCCACCGCCAACCGTCTCCAACGAAAAATAATAAGTTTCCCCGGCCGTCAGCGTCACATTCACTGTAAACCACTCCCAACCATTAGTCGCAAGTTCTGCAAGTGTCCTCTCACAAACTGCGTACACGGTACCCCCGCTATAGATGCTCAGGCGGATCTTCCCCTCTCTTGCAAGGTCATTCTGCCGATCAATCCAGACAGCAATTTCCATCAACTCCGATTTCTGCGGCACAAATTCCTGCACTGCTTTTTCCGTTTGCGTCAACGGTCCTGTCTGCCAATTTTCATTCGTCGTTGCACATTTGTGTACTTCCTGTCTGCGAAACTGCGGTGCCTGACACAGATATAACGCAAGCGCGATCCCGATAATTCCCATAACAGCCCTGACAAAAATCTCCGTCCGGCTTCGGTTTGATTCTTTTTCCATACGCACTTACTCCCTATCCAACACGTAAATCCAAAACTCATTCTGTTCAATTCCATAATCACCGACATACGAAATGCTCCAACCATGATCCGCAAGCACCTGCGCATTCGGCATCGGATTGTATACCGTACACAAAAACCAGATTCGGTCATACCCCGCGCCAAAATCCATGTCCTCTATATACACAAGCCGATCGTCATCAAAATAACACTGGTAAATGAAATCGTAAACTTTATAATTATATAGAATAATGTCATTACCGCCCATGTTTTCATAAAGCAGGGTAAGCGTCGCATCCGTATCCGTCGATTGATATTCCGCCGCATAGGTTGTCTGATAATCCATCAAGAGCAGGCATACAAGCGCTGCGCCAAGAAGCGCGCACGCCTCCCTTGACATTCTTGCATACACAAGCGCCGCAGACAGGCAGAGCAGAGGAACCGCCGGCATCACATACCGAATAATGAAGATCGGACGGATAAGCTTCGAGAGCGTAACCCCCGTCGCGACGACCAACACTGGTATAAGCAGTGCAAATAATGCCGCCATATCACGCCGCTGCTTTCCTTTATGAATGATAATCAAACCGATTATCCCCGCCACAGAAAGTAAAAACAGTATCTGACACAGCCGCACGACCGCAGGATAATCCGACGCAAACATCCAATGAAAATAATCGCGTATGACTGCCGGTGTAATCTCAGGAATCCAATAGCTGTTAGACACGCCCCGAATCTGACCCAGGAAATAACGCATCCACGGAAGATAGGCAGTTACAGAACCCGCAACCATTAGGCACCATTTTAAGAGCGCCTTTCCTCTTTTACGAAGTGCGAGTGCCAAAAAGAGAAATCCGTACACCCACAGCACGGCGGCAAATGCAAAATAATGAGAATATGCCGCGCAGACACCGCAGACTCCCATCCAGATAAAACCCGCCGTCTTTTCCCGTTCAAACACATCCCATGCCGCCAGCGCACACCCTGTCACAAACAACATACACCAAGCATACATCCGCATCTGCACGGCGTATTCCATCGTACATGGAATCGCGGCTGTCAAAAGCAGAAACAAACATGCCGTCCGTGCGCCGAAATACTTTCTCACATAAGTGATTCCCAATACAAACAGCAACATCATTGGCACAACCGATAACAACTTCACCAGCCAAAAATGCATGCCAAACACCGCCACAAAACATTTGAGAATAAAATAGTACAAAGGCGGATGCACATCCGTCGCCGTATAAGCTGCAATCTCTCCAAACGTATGCTTACGGTTCAAAAGGTCGATTGTAAACGCCTCATCCGTCCAAATATTCTGGTTAAAGCACAAAGACACATACAATCCTGTGACCGCAAGTGCGACAACAGACAAAAAAATAATTTTCTTTTTTTCAGAAATCGGCTGCATTCTGTTCTCCTTCTATATTTTGCTAAGAAGATTCCTTTTCTCTTCAACGTATAATCAAAAATACTCCTGATGAAACCCGCATACGTTACCTCGACAGTTAGCTCAGTCCCGGCACTCCTACGGCACATGAGGGTATCTGCTTAGTGCTGCTTTGTTCCCAACCTGACACGGTTCGCAGTTCTCATTGCGCAGGACCAAAACGTCAACGCCACTTATCAAGGGCAGCTATGCGGGCTTCATCAGAAGCATCGTATTGCAAGTATATCGGTTTTACCGGCATTTGTCAATACTGCGCCGCTTTGCCTTCCTCATGGACCTCTTGCTTTTCCTGCTTATTGCGAATGCGCAATTCCCGAAAAAAACGCGTCAACAGCTCGCTGCATTCCTCCCCCAGCACGCCCCGTGTCACATCCACCTGATGATTAAATTCCGGCATGTCCAGAATGTTCAAAACGGACCCGGCGCATCCGGCCTTTGGGTTCATACATGCCATGACGACACGCGGGATGCGGGCCTGCACGATCGCTCCCGCACACATCTGACAGGGCTCCAGCGTTACATACAGCGTACATTCTTCCAGCCGCCAGTCGCCGAGTTTCCGGCTTGCTTTTTTGATCGCCGTAAGCTCGGCATGGGAAAGCGTGCTCTTATCCGTATTCCGCCGGTTATAGCCCCTGGCAATGATCTTTCCTTCCCACACGATCACACAGCCGATCGGCACCTCCCCGATCGCATATGCCTTTTTCGCCTCTCCGAGCGCTGCCCGCATATATTTCGTATCCTGATCCGCCACGTTTCTCCTATCCGCTCCGTATCCGTCCTGCCTTACAAAAGTGTCGGTATACCGCTTTCCAGACAGCCATCGGCATACCTCCCGTGCCAACTGTCCCTCTGCGATCATTATACCCCTTTTCACTGTCAGTTCGCAATGCTTATATTCCAACCTCCATCATATAATAACCAAACTGATCCCGATTCTCCTTTTGCTCTTTTGGCGCCTCCGCCCGCTCAAAACCGACAAATCCAAACATCGCCGCCGCAAGCCGCTCCTGCTCATGCATGATCCCCGGCACCCCGATATAATATTTATCCGGATATTTTCCGAGTAAAATATGTTCATAATTATAATAGCCGTGCAGCAAAAAACTGTTGCGTACCAGATTCTGATATTCCTGCCGTAGTACCACAAAATCCGCAGGGGTGATCCTGATAAATTCTATCTCATCCCCGATCGGATGCACGGTCGGATAAATATTGCATAACTGCTTCCATTTATCGTCCGATAACGCCGTCACATGCCGTTCCCGCCGTCTGCGCTCCTCCATTCCCTGCGGATAATGTAAAACGACGGTCTCATGCGCCGCATCCCGGCGAGCTCCTGCCCTCACCGCACCCTGCGGCTCCGGTTCCCGCGCGGTACTGTTCTGTTTTTCCATCGTCTTTAAGACCGCCTCCAGCATACCGCCCTTTTTCTCCGGTATGCGCGGTTCCGCCGTCGGCGCCCTATCTGCTTCTCCTGTTATGCGTGCTGTTCTTTCCGGCATGCCGCCTTCCGCTTCCGCTGCCCGCTCTGTCCTTTCCGGCGCATCCGTCCGCGGCTCCAACAGCTGGGACACCGCTCCATCGTTTTGTTCCGCCTCCGCCGGCGTCGCAGAAGGCACAGACGGCTCTCCCTCCGGCAGCTCCTCTGTTCCCCGCTCCGCTCCGCCGCCCATCCGAGGCAGTCGGCAGACGCCATAAACCTCTCCTGATGCCTGAAACAAAAGACGTTCCTCATTCCCGTCCAATGGCATCCAGTCAAACTGCGCGCTTCCCCTTCCGTGAACGATCGCGATATTCCGGATCGTTGTACGCGGACGTCCTCCTGTGCGTTCGAGTATCGCCGTCACAAGCGTCTGTCTGTCCATATGGCAGAGATTCGCGCCGAAACGATACCGTTCTCCATCCCATTCCATGCGTACATGTCCCATGTTTCCGCATTTCACGCCATTTCTATATAAGTCGATATAGCACATTTTTTGTTCATACATAAAAAAAGCACCCCCCACAGAACTATTAACATTCTATGAGCGGCGCTTCTGTTTTATGAGCATCATTTTTCGTTATCCCATGGACTCTAAATAACGCATATAGTTTACGACCATCAACGCGATCTCCAGCGTCATAGCATCGTCAAACACACGAATATCAAGGCCTGTCGCCTTTTGCAGCTTTTCAATGCGGTATACGAGCGTATTGCGGTGTACAAAAAGCTGGCGCGACGTCTCGGACACGTTCAGATTGTTTTCAAAGAACTTATGAATCGTCGTCAACGTCTCCTCATCCAGCTCCTCCGGTATCTGATCGCCAAAAATCTCTTTCACAAAAATCTGACACAAGCTGACCGGAAGCTGGTAGATCAGCCGCCCGATTCCGAGTGTCGCATAGGATACGACCTTGCGCTCTGCATAAAAAATCTTGCCGACATCCATTGCCATTCGCGCTTCCTTATACGATTTGGAAACATCTTTTAAGTTATATACAGGATTTCCGTAAGCAACGCGCACATTCGCCATCGCTTCCGTATTCATCATATCAACGATCGTAGACGCAATGCTCTCCATCTGCTCCGCCTGGCTTTCCTGTTCGAGCGCCTTGATCAACACAATGCTGTTCGCATCTACCGACGTAACGTAATCGCCCGACTGTGTGCTGAACAGACCGCGCAGCATTTCGCTCGCCTCAGAATTTTTTTCGGACTGAATCTCGATCAGAAACACCGTCCTCACGGCCTCAATATCAATATGCAGTTTCTTGGCACGATTAAAAATATCCACAAGGAGCAGATTGTCCAACAGCAGACTTTGGAAAAAATTATTGCGGTCGAACCGCTCTTTATATGCGATCATCAGGTTTTTAATCTGACTGACCGCGATCTTTCCCATTATGTATGTGTCCGTACCGCTTCCTTTCGCGATCAGGATATATACGATCTCTCCATCATCCACGATTTTCAACAAATGGCTGTTTCCTATGATCTGAGAATCTGCCGGTGATGCAACAAAAGAAGAAAGGATTGCAGGTTCGATCGCGATTTCCGTATCCGTTGTTGCCACACTTTCCCCGTTGGCCTCAAAAACAGCGAAATCCACCTTTGTCAGAATATGTAACTCGTCAATACTCGTCTGAATGATCTGATTTGTTATCATTCCATCCTCCCATCACCCTATGCGTCTGAAACACCATGAATGCCAAATGTGATTTTACAAAAAGGGAGATGCTCAAGAGCATCTCCCTCAACCCTTCTGTTATGATTAGTTGGTAATAATCATCTCGGTCTCTTTGTCAAATACGTGAATCTTCTCAACGTCGATCGCAAACTTGACAACGTCACCCGGCCTTGCCGTCGTTCTCGGATCAACACGGGCAGTCATGGGGAACTCCTCTAAGTCGAAGTATAAGAATACTTCGGCACCTAACAGCTCGTATACCCTGATCGTGGACTCGAATACTGCATTCGGAACAGCCTCGATCATCATTTCGGAATCGTATACATCCTCAGGACGGATACCGAATGTAACGGTCTTGCCGTCGTAACCGCCGTCAATTATTTTCTTGGACTTCGCCGGAGGAAGCGGAATCGTATGTCCTGCAACCTTTAAGGAAGCAACCTCCCCGTCTACTTCAACAACCGCATCAAGGAAGTTCATCTGCGGAGATCCCATGAATCCTGCAACGAACAGATTCTGCGGCTTCTCGTACAAGTTCTGCGGCGTATCAACCTGCTGGATGACACCGTCCTTCATAACAACGATTCTCGTACCAAGCGTCATAGCCTCGGTCTGATCATGCGTTACATAGATGATCGTGGTGCCCAGTCTCTGATGCAGCTTCGCGATCTCGATACGCATCTGCACACGCAGCTTCGCATCCAAGTTGGAAAGCGGCTCATCCATAAGGAATACCTTCGGGTTACGGACAATTGCACGTCCCATCGCAACACGCTGTCTCTGACCACCGGAAAGAGCCTTCGGCTTACGATCAAGTAAAGCGGTCAGGTCAAGGATCTTCGCTGCTTCCTTTACCATCTTGTCGATCTCATCCTTCGGTACTTTTCTCAGTTTCAGACCGAACGCCATGTTGTCGTATACGGACATGTGAGGATACAGAGCGTAGTTCTGGAATACCATCGCAATATCTCTGTCCTTCGGCTCAACGTCGTTTACGACTCTGTCGCCGATTCTCAGTTCGCCGGAGCTGATGTCCTCCAAGCCGGCGATCATACGAAGTGTCGTGGACTTACCGCATCCGGACGGTCCTACGAAAATAATGAACTCCTGATCTGCAATCTCAAGGTTAAAGTTCTTTACTGCTTCAAATCCATTTGGATATACCTTGCAGATGTCTTTTAATGATAAACTTGCCATTTTCCTGCCTCCATCTTCTTGATATAGGTGAGGTTCACCCTCATTTTGAAACTATCCATAGTATAGCGAAAAACGCTTATTTTGGCTATGCCACTATTGCACAAAGATTTTCCGACTCTTAGTCAAATGTGCTCATAAAAGAAGATTTTTATCTGATTCTTTAGCATATTAGCCAAGAATTCCCTCCCTTTATTGGCTACTTTGTCCAATCATTCCGGCTGCTCATCGGAAATATCCTTCTCTTCTCCCGCCTCATACTTCCGGAATATCCCGCGGTAAGCGAACGAGCAGAGATACCCGATGCCGGCAAATCCCCATCCCAACGCAACAAGAAATCCAATATTTGTCACATAATAGATGACGATCCATGGCATCGCCTGCAGGATCAGAAACACAACCGTATAGGGGAGATGTGCGATCGCAAGCTTCAACGCATTGCCCAATGTGCCGCGGACCGTATTCTTAAAGTACGCCTGCAGCGGGAATGCATACAGGAAAAGCGCCAAAAGCACGATCACGATAAAACACATCGGTATCAGAAGCCACATCTGAAACTGCGGCGCATAGTTGCCGATGATATGCACATCCGCCAGTATGACTAACGCGCCCGCTAATATGACCGCCCACATCGCGGTCGCCTGAAAGAAATTACGCGCAAACGCCTTGAAAAAATCCCTTGTCAGGTAACCTTCTTCATTTTTTACCATCGGGATCGTCACACTGTACATTGCCGTGATCGAAGCGCCCGCCGTAATAACGGGGATACAGCAGACGATCGTCAGCACGTTCAGCCACAGCAGATCCGCGATCTTGGAAAGAATATTGAAAAATTTTCCCTCCATTTTGAAAAAATTTTTCATGGAAATCCTCATTTCTTGATCTTGTGATACACAAGACGATACTGCCTGTGCAGCTTGGTATGCATCCGCAGGATTTCTTTCGATTCTATACGCACCTTCTGCATGATCATATCATAGGCTTTCACAAAACTGTCCACAACCCGCTTGTCGAGTCTTCCGGCTCTTGCTTCCTCCTCCAGAACACGGATCGTCTTTTCTTTTGTCGCCTGTCTTAAGGCTTCGATCGCCTCGTCCTTCGAGTCCGTCTGCATGATAACAGCCTCGTTCTCCGTGTTATGTTCCAGCTTGATCGCCTCGTCCCTGATCTGGCGCAGCGTTCCGTCCTTGCGCCTGACGGTATCATACGACCACTCGTTCGTCAATCCGGTGATCACGTCTGCGATCTGAAGGATTCTCTGTAACAGGTTCATCGGCCCCGTCTTTTTGCCGACCGGATAGCCGCTGCCGTCAAGGCGCTCATGGTGCGTGTATACAATATCCACAACATCCTGATTGATCCGCCCGAGCAAAATCTCACGCGCCGATAAAACATGCCGCTGTAATATCGCAGTCTGCTGCGGATCTAAATGATCCTTTGACTGAATGATCTTTCTCGGCACCGACAACATTCCAATATCGTGAAGCAGCGCACTATAATAAAGAAGCTCCTGCTCCTCGTCTTTTAATCCGCAGAGCTTCCCGATCTCCTTGCAGACACAGATACAGGTCACGGAATCAATGACGGCATACTCGCTGCGGAATCCGATGCAGTACATCAGCATCTTTAAGTATCCGACCTTCTCCTCGTCGCTCAAAAGAACATAATCCAAGATCCCGTCCAGTTCCTCCGCGTAGCTTCCGTCCGTCAGCTTTTCGATCACATCGTATGTCTGGATTGCTTCTTCCAAAAGCCGGAATGATTCTTCTCCATAACGTGTGCCAATATCCTTGGAAAGCATCGCCGCCGAGAAATCATTCTCCATCGCCGAATGATAGATCTCCACTTTTTCTGCGAGATTCAGGTGCCTTGCGATCTCTATGTACTCGTCCTCAATATCCAGTGTCTGGTGATAATCCAGATGATGGTAGAGCAGGATCCTCGCATACTCGGGATGCGGAGAAAGGTATCTGAAAAAAAGATAACCGTAAATAGAATGCGGCATCGGATCCTGAAGCTCCACCCGCATCATCTCATGCACATTGTCCGTCTTATATGCGCCAAAATCATGCAGCATCGCAAGGATCGCCAGATCCGCGATCTCGTACTGCTCATAACCGCCCCTGCACGCGAGCATACAGCTTAAAATGTAAGCTGTCCTGCTGCCGTGCTCAATGATTCTTTTATCGATCAATGCCAAAGTATCCCGGATCAGGATACACATATCCTTACTCTTGATATACTCCATACGTCCTCCTTATTGTCCGATCATAAAAAGAACTGCATTGGTACATAACGGATCCCGTCCGCAAGCTGTTCGGCATCCATGTCCAAAAAACCAACCCGATGATAAAACCCGACTGCATCCGGCGCAGCGTTCACCGTCAGCCTGCCTTCGCCCGGCTTTCTTCCTGCAAACTGCCCCACAATATCGACCAGCGCCGCGCCGACACCCCGCTGCTGATATTTCTCATCTACAAAAAGAAGAGAAATGTGATGTCCGCCGCGCAGTGTGATCATACCGATCAGCCTGCCGGCATCAAACGCTCCGAACAGATGGTAACTGCCTGTCAGGAACATATGATACAATTCGTTGTCCGTCACAAAATCGCGAAAGCTGTTGACGCCCCGTTCGCCGTATCCGGGCGCTACAAATTTCAAAAACACTCTCCATGCGAGCCCCATCGCGTCCTGCCACTCGTCCGCGTGCGCGGCGCGATATTCGTAATTATCCGTTGTACCCATGCTGACCATATCCCTTTATCGTTACCATCCTATAATCACAGTATACTCAAACATGGCGTTAAGTGCAAGAGAGGATTTTGTGTTACTCCATGCATTTTCCGACTTGATTGACAAGCGGGAGCCCATTCTCCAGGGCATAAGCATTTTCCAGCGTGACCTGCGCGATCGCCTGCATCGCTTCTCTCGTAAAAAATCCCATATGGGAAGTGATCAGCACATTCGGGAACGTTGTCAGCCTCGCGAGATTCTTATCCATCATGATCTCATTGGAGCGGTCCTCATAGAACACACCTTCCTCTTCCTCATACACATCCAGTCCGAGCCCGCCGATCTTTTTGCTGATCAATCCGTCAATGACCGCCTCCGTGTCAATCAGCCCGCCGCGCGAGGTATTCACCAGGTAAACCCCCTCTTTCATCTGTTCGATCGCCTCACGGCCGATCATATGCTGCGTCTGCTGCGTCAACGGACAATGCAGGGAAATAAAATCTGACTGGCGCAAAAGTTCCTCCAGCGAAACATATTCCACGTCCAGCGTATGATTCGGGTAAGGATCGTACGCGATCACATGCATGGAAAATCCGTTAAAAATGCGGATCATCGCCTGCCCGATCTTTCCCGTTCCGATGACGCCCGCCACTTTATGAAACATATCCTTTCCCATAAAGCCGTTAATGTTCATATTAAAATCCCTTGTCCGCGTATACGCCTTATGTGTATACCGGTTTACGGTCAGAAGCATCGCCATGGCAAATTCCGCCACTGCTTCCGGTGAATAGCTCGGCACGCGCAAGATCGTGATTTTATCCTCCGCCGCTTTTACATCCACATGATTAAATCCTGCGCTCCGCAAAAGGATCGCTTTGACTTTCATCTCATACAGTCTGTCGATCATCTCCGCATTCACGTAATCATTGACAAAAATACAGATTGCGTCATATCCCTTTGCCAGAAAGATGGTTTCCTCGTTGCAGGGCATCTCGATAAAATGAATATCAAATCCGTAGTCTTTTCCCATCGGTTCAAACCAAAGCCGGTCATATGGTTTTGTACTGAAAAATGCAATTTTCATTCTATTCATCCTCTCCTTTTTTGGCAGCGGTTCCGTGCAGGTTATGCAGACACCGCTATTTTCATCGCAAAATCCAAAATCAATTACTAACCATTATGTATCTTCCTTACAATCTTATGCATTAGGTACGTTATCTTGAAATCATTTCCACAAAAGACAGTATGATAAAAAAAGAGTTCCGCTTGCGCGAAACCCTTTCAAAATAACGCTTTTATGATTTCGCGCCAAGCACGCCGTCTATCCAACGGTAAATATCCTCCGAAACCGTCTTTCTGTCCGCCTCGTTCAAAATCTCATGACGATCATTTTTATAAAGCTTTATTTCCAGATTTGTCATTCCTTTCGCTTTATAGGAAGCATATGCCTTCTGCACGCCCTTTCCGTAATCGCCGACCGGATCTTCCTCTCCCGCCACAAAGAACAACGGCAGACGCTTCGGAATGCGGTTCAGATATTGCGGCGACTGACAGCGTGAAATAAACGTGAACAACGTGTGGAACCCGTTTAAGGTAAACCCGAAGCCGCATAACGGATCCGCTTCATAACGCTTTACGGTCTCCGCATTGGCACAGATCCAATCATAGCTGCTCTGCGGATTCTTGATCCGCTTTCCGTATCCGGAAAAACCGATGTTCTGCACAAACGCGCTCTTGAAATGCCACCCCTTAAACAATGCGATCAGGCTCGTCACAAATTTCCCGGTTCCGAGCACGATCCCCGGCTTGGAACCGGTTCCCATAATGACCGCACCGGAAATTCCCGTTCCGTAGCGGCAGATATAATTCCGCACGATGAACGAGCCCATGCTGTGCCCCAGAATCAGGAACGGCACGTCGGGAAGCTGCTCCTGCACGATCTTTTTCAGCCGGTGCACATCCCGCACAACGATCGTCGCGGCGTCGCCCGCGCAAAAATATCCTAAATCCTTTTTGTCTTTCACGGACTGTCCGTGACCCAGATGATCCTCTCCGATGACACATATGTCATATTCGTTCATGAAGCGCGCAAACTCGTCGTAACGCTCGACATATTCTTCCATGCCGTGTACGACCTGCAGCACGCACCGCGGATTGCGCGGGTGATCGCCCGTCATGCAGTCCGGCTTCCAGATCACGCCGTGAATCCTTGTCTTCCCGTCCCTTGAATCATAAAAAATATCTTCTTTTTTTGACATCGCATTCCCCTCCTAACAGATTTCTGCTCCCGACGGCATCGGTTTCTCCGGCGATACCAGCGCCAGCCTTCCCTCTGCATCCTCCGCGCATAATAACATGCCTTCCGACACGACGCCCGCTAACGTTGCCGGTTTTAAGTTCACCAATACCATGACTTTCTTTCCGACCATTTCCTGCGCCGTATAATGCTGCTTGATGCCGGAAACGATCTGCTTCACCTGGGAACCGATCTTTACCTTGGAGCACAGCAGCTTTTTGCTTTTTGGCACTTCCTCACAGGCAATGATCTCGCCCACTTGAAACTGCATCTTGGCAAAATCTTCGTAAGTAATCTCCGGCTTTGCTTCAATATCAATCCCCGCTTCGCCCGTGGCTGCGGTCTGCGCGCCGCCCTTTACATCCGACGTCTGCCCGGCGCCTGTACCTCCCGCTTCCGCATTCTGTGCGACGCTCTGTTCAGTTCCCGCCGCCGCTCTGCGTTCCGCGAACATCGCTTCGACTTTTTCCATCACCTCGCCCAGATCCTGACGGGCAAACAAAATTTCCGGCGTCCCCGTCACCCGCGTTCCGGACGGATACAGCCCGAACCCGCCAAGCGTATCAAACGGGCGAAGCTCCGTGCAGAACTGCGCCGCAATCTTTTCCGCCGTCTTTGGCATAAACGGCTCCAACAGCGAAGCGCCGATCAGAATGCCTTCCGTCAGATTATAGAGCACCGTCTGAAGACGTGCTTTTTTTGCTTCGTCCTTTGCAAGCGCCCACGGCATCGTCTCATCAATATATTTATTGCACCGCTTAAAGAGCGCAAAAATTTCCGTGATCGCATCGGCGACGCGAAGCTCCTCCATCTTCTTTGCCACGCGCTCATAGGCGCCGGTTGCTGTACTGCGAAGCTCCGCATCCACATCCGGTCCGCCCTCATCCGCCGGAACGCCGCTGTTCGTCACGATGCCGTCGAAATATTTATTGCTCATGGAGATCGTGCGGTTTACCAGATTTCCGAGCGTGTTCGCAAGATCGGAGTTTAAGCGTTCCACCATCAGATCCCATGTAATCATGCCGTCGTTCTCAAACGGCATTTCATGGAGCACAAAATAGCGCACCGCATCCACGCCGAAAAACCGGATCAGATCCTCGGCGTAGATCACATTGCCTTTTGATTTGCTCATTTTCCCGTCGCCCTGCAGCAGCCACGGATGCCCGAAAATCTGCTTCGGAAGCGGCTCTCCAAGCGCCATGAGGAAGATCGGCCAGTAGATCGTATGGAAACGGATGATGTCTTTTCCGATCAGATGCAGATCCGCAGGCCACAATTTCTGATATTGCGCCGTGCTTCCGCCCTCCGCGTCATAGCCGATCCCGGTAATATAGTTGGAAAGCGCGTCCAGCCATACATAAACGACATGCTTGTCATCAAAATCCACGGGGATTCCCCATGTAAACGATGTCCGCGAAACACATAAATCCTGAAGCCCCGGCTTTAAGAAATTATTCATCATCTCATTTTTGCGCGATACCGGCTGGATAAATTCGGGATGCGCCTCGATATGTTCGATCAGCCTGTCGGCATATTTGCTCATTTTGAAAAAATAAGCTTCCTCTTTTGCCGGCTTTACCTCGCGCCCGCAGTCGGGACATTTGCCGTCCACAAGCTGCGATTCCGTCCAAAACGATTCGCAGGGCGTACAATAGAGCCCCTCGTATGCGCCCTTATAAATGTCTCCCTGATCGTACAGGCGCTTAAAAATCTTCTGTACCTGCTTCTCATGCGGTGCGTCCGTCGTCCGGATAAACTTATCATAAGAAGTGTCAAGGCTGTCGCAGATCTCGCGGATCTCACCCGCCACCCTGTCAACAAATTCCTTCGGCGTCACGCCCGCCTCTTTCGCCTTCAGCTCAATCTTCTGCCCGTGTTCATCCGTGCCTGTCTGAAAAAAAACATCGTATCCGTCTTTTCTCTTGAATCTGGCGATGCTGTCCGCCAACACGATCTCGTAGCTGTTGCCGATATGCGGTTTTCCCGACGTATAGGCGATCGCCGTCGTGATGTAATACTTACCCTTGTTCATGCTGTTCCTCCTTCTTCTGCCGGCTTTGCTCCCGAAAAAAATTAGCCAAAAAAAGCCCGCCTTCTAACCTTGTCGGTATTAGAAGACGAACCTGCTAAAGTCCGTGTTACCACTTCTATTCGCATGCCCCTCACGGGAAATGCCTCACCGGGTACCCAAAATCATACCCTGCCGCTGTAACAGGCGGACCTGTCGCAGCCTTGCCGATCGCCACGCCGTCATGATCCGGCGCCTGCTCATCGGTTCGGTGCGCTGCTCGTAAAGCCATGTTCCACGAAATACTGCCCGGTTTCTCTCAGCCCCGGCAGCCCGCCCTGCGCCTGCATCCCACGCGCCCGCGTTCCGCCATCCGAAACCTTCTCTGGAGAGCCTCTCCTTCGTGTACTCTCTTCGTCATCGCTTTGTCCTGTTGACTCGCGCCTGCGCCGTCCGCGCCGCGCTCATCCTAATATACCCGTATTTTATACGATTCATTCAAAAAAGTAAATACCTATTGGGATTTCTTTCCCTGCTTTGGCTGCAGGTTGCAGATCAAAAGATAAATCCACACCGCGAAAAACGGCAGCAGCTCCATGGAAACCGGCATCAATAACAGCAATGCAAAAATCTCTCCGCACACAATAACCGCCAGTCTCATATTTTTACGCGCCCTGATTCCCGTCCACACCTGCCACAACGTCCATGCGACCACCGCCGCGCCAAGCAGAAAACCGGGTACACCTCCCGCACGGTAACAAAGCGCGATGATATTCCCGTTCCACAGTCCGGCAAGCGCAGCGCTTATCCGCACGATCCACTCCGCCAATACGGAAACGATCAGACCTTCCTGCATTGCCGCCCATCTGTCACCGAAAAAAAGAAGCATAAAATTATCCAGCCCGACCCACAGATGAATCCCGCAAAAGATCAAAAACAGTGCTGCCGGCTTCCCGCCGAAAATAACCAGCTTTTTCAGCTTTTCCTGCAACAGTGACAGACCGTTTTTATTCAGTTTTCCGTTTTCTTTCAGCTTGTCCCAAACACTGACCACATACAGCAGAAATACACTTAAGATCAGTTCGGCGAGCACACTCGCCTGAAGCGAATAGGAAAGCCCCTCCACCCGGAAAAACTTTGTGTAATTCACGATCAAAGACAGATTGCACGCGAGAAACGCCGTGCCGGTAAACACGGACAATCCCCGTCTCACATACGTCGTTCCCGGCGGAACCGTCATCAGAAACGCATAGATTCCCGCCAAAAGAAGAAGCAGCATGCCCGGCGTGTCGTTGAGCGCAATAACAAAAAAAGCAACCACGCCGCCCGCACAATACATCGCGCAGCGAATGCGATCCTTTTCCCGGCAAAATCCCCACACAGCGATCATTCCGTTCACGACTGCAAGCGCGTTGGTGAGCGTTTTATCATACAGCACACATGTCGGCACCAGAAACGTATCAATTGCAATGGCATAGGAAACAAGATAAAGCAGCAGCGCGGCGCTTCCCACGCAGAAAATAAGATCAAACTGCGCCATCCTGACAGTATCCTGCGCGCGCATCACATAAAAGAGCAGCGCAAACAGTCCCAAATAGACAAAAACGCTCCCATCCCCGCCCGATCCGATCACGCCGCTTCCACACAGCGCCGCCATGCCAAACGACAGCGCCGCTGCCGCCAGCATCAGAAACTCCTGGTGGAACCGCATCGACGCAAATATGTTTTTTCCCCTGCCGAGCGCAAGCTCCGCCGCAAGCCCTCCCGCCGCGACCAGCAGCGCCAAAACCCACGGCTTCATAATATCTCCGGCAAACGGGATCAGCATATAGATGATCAAAAAAGAAATCGTCATCATTTTACTTTCCTTGAACATTGCTTTTTTCCTTTCTTATATCCCTGCCCTCATAGTAATACCGGACCTTTTAACATGCGGCGCGGCAACATGCAGCCGCCGGATTTGGCGTACATGATATTTAGCAAATATGATAACAGGATCGGCTTCACAATCATGCTGCCATGCATACGCAATCCGCTTCGCTCCGGCACGGTATTATGTCTGATGACATTATACCGCAGAGCAAAACGGATGTCTAACGATTTCCTTATACAATCGTCAAAATCAACCATTACTATATGACGAACGAGGCATCCTAAGCAAACTCCTCCATCAAATCCTATCACATTTTCATTGTAAGAACCCATTTTTCGCCACTGCATACTATTTATGCACATTTTCCTTTTGATATATCTTTGTTTTATATATATTTATTTTATATATATTTATTCTATGTATATTCTATAATAATAACGACAATGCGGAACTCTGCTATTTGTCAAAACATTATAGAAAAGGACGGTACGGATATGAAAACTCATATTTACAGAAAAGAATTCTGTAACCGCCTCACGCGGCTCAGGATGGACAAAGATGTCTCCGCGCGGGACATGAGCCTCTCACTTGGTTTGAGCGAGAGCTATATCAACAAAATCGAAAACGAGAAAACGCTTCCGAGCATGAGTGTGTTCTTTGACATTTGCGATTACTTTCACATCTCACCGCAGGAATTCTTCAATATGGGAGAACCGTTCCCGGCGGACATCACGGTTGCAATCGGCGAAATGAACCGCATGAGCAAGGAACAGCTCGCCCGCATGATCGCGTTTATGAAAGACATCAATCATCGGGGATAATGCGACGCGGCACAACCTGCCCCATAAATCGGCCAGCTGACGTCATCGACCGAAATATCGAGCGATGCGGTTTCATTTAGGCGCGGGAAAGTCTTTCCGCTTTCTCCGCAGAAGGACTTCTCAACCGCCTGCCATTTCGCAAAAAGGGCGGGCGGTTGAGGACTGGTTTGTGTACCCAAAAATCGTATGATTGAATGTAGTTTTGTGCGGGTCTGACCCATTTCAGGAATATTTAGCGTCCTACTTTAATAAATTATATCCATAAAATGATTAACCTTTCTCTTCTTTACGTACGAAAAGGCGCATAAATTTTTCTATGCGCCTTACGCTGTTACTATATTTTATTTTAATTGATATGATTGATTACGTCAATTACGCCAACTGCATCATCTGACTTTCTAACTCTTTAATCATGTCAAGAGATAATTCTGTATAATCAGCTAT
>JAMPHA010000023.1:0-35838 GCA_023663615.1 Clostridium sp.
AAATAAATTTGACATTTTAAGTGAAAAAATTTGACGTTTTTGTTGCAAGCTCACATTTAGTATCGACGCTAAACATAATAGCTGCATATTAGTCGTATCGGCGGCAGCAAACAACGATGACGGCGTAGATCAGATCAATGCGGTAGCATTTGAAACAAACGGGACAGCTACGCAAATATTTGAAAAACTATATAGCGACGGCAGAAGAGCCAATCTCCGGACGCGCATCTATTTTATAAAAAAGGAAAGTGAAGCAATAACGATCGCATTAAGCGGATGCAAGGTCTGGGGATTTTATATGGCAGCAGTATTAGGATGATTCAAAATAAAATAGAAAAGAGGAGGGAAGATATGTATATCAGATTTAATGATACAACTAAACCCGTGCAATGCACGGTAGTCCCGCGGGGCGGTAATGTTGTGACATTACAGTTTCCGCCCGGTGCAGAGCCGGAAAAGAATACAGGCGGGTTCCGTCTGTATCTGGATGAAAAGATGGAGCATGACATCGGAGGGGACAGCTACCTCGGATTTACGACGATCTACCGCGACGATGAGACAACGGTAGCATACAACGGCTATCAGCTCTCAAACGACGGCAGCGTATATGTTGCACCGCCGCCGCCCGAACCCGTGCCGGAGCCGGAACCGTATGTGCCGACGCTGGATGAGGTAAAAGAGCAGAAGATCGCGGAAATGAATGAAGCACAGCAGAGCGTCATCCGGGCGGGCGTATCCGTGACATTGAGCGACGGAACGGTGGAACAGTTTACGCTGACAGATCAGGATCAGACAAGCCTGATGGCATTGCAGGCGCAGGTCGCCGAGGGTGCGGATAATATACCGTGGCATTGTGCAGATCAGGCGGAGCACTGCAAGTATTACAGCAATGCGGACATGGCATTGATCGTTGCCGCCGCGATGCAGTATGTGACGTATCATGTGACGTACTTCCGCGATCTGCGCATTTACATCCGCGCAATCACGGAGAAAGAAGATGTAGGGGCGGTGTATTACGGTATGCCGGTACCGGAAGAATATCAGAGCGAGCCGCTGAAAGACATGCTCGCCGGGATGTCATGAGGGTGATAAAGCCGTTGGTGCTGTTTGGCATTGGCGGCTTGCTTTATGTCCTGATCGAACTGATATGGCGCGGATACAGCCATTGGACGATGTTCCTGCTCGGCGGTCTGTGCTTTTTTTATGCGGGGATTCAGAACGAATATGTAGAGTGGGACTGTCCGCTTTGGAAACAGATCGTGCGGGCAGCCGTCTTTATCACGGCGGCAGAATTTGTTACGGGATGCATCGTCAATTTATGGCTTCAATGGGACGTGTGGGATTACTCACAGGTCCCATTGAACGTATTAGGGCAGATATGCCTGCCGTATGTTCTGCTATGGCTGCCGCTTGCGGCGGCGGGGATCGTGATAGACGATTACCTGCGCTATTGGCTTTTTCACGAAGAAAAGCCGCATTACAGATTATGGTGAGCAAAGGAAGGTGTTGGAAAATGAAAAATGAAATCTGCACAATAATCGGGATTGTGGGTGCGTTTATCGCACATATGTTAGGAGGATGGGACGCGGCACTGGTGACGCTGCTCATTTTTATGGGGATCGACTACGTTACCGGACTGATCGTTGCGGGCTTTTTCCACAAATCGAAAAAAACAGAGACCGGAGCGTTGGAAAGCCGTGTGTGCTGGAAAGGGTTGTGCCGTAAGGGTGTGACACTGCTCATCGTGCTTGTTGCGTGCAGGCTCGATATTGTAATGAAAAGTAATTTTATCCGGGATGCTGTTGTGATCGCATTTATTACAAATGAGGTGATTTCCATCATCGAGAATGCAGGGCTGATGGGATTATGGATCCCGAAGGTGCTTGTCCGTGCAATTGAAGTGTTGAAAAAACGGACGGAAAAAGCAGAAGAGGATATTGTAAAAATACTGGATACCAACGAAAAGGCGGCATCCGGGGACGGGGAGGATGACGATGACGGAAGAACAGATATGGGATAAACTGCGGTCTTTCGGGCTGAATGACTTTGCAGTCGCCGGGATCATGGGAAATCTGTCTGCTGAAAGCGGACTGAAGGCGGACAACCTTCAGAACAGTGGAAACAGGAAACTGGAACTGACGGATGCGCAGTATACGGCGGCGGTAGACAACGGGACCTATCCGGATTTTGTAAGTGACGGGATCGGCTACGGACTGGCGCAGTGGACCTATTGGAGCCGGAAAAAAGCATTGCTCGGATATGCAACGGCGGCAGGTACATCCATCGGGGATCCCGGTATGCAGTTGGACTTTTTTTGGAAAGAGCTACAGGGGTACCGGAGTGTAATGAGCGCATTAAAAGCCGCCGCGAGTGTGCGGGAGGCATCCGATGCTATGCTCTTGGGATATGAAAAGCCGAAAGATCAGGGAGAAAACGTGAGGAAAAAGCGTGCGCTGTACGGACAGGCATATTATGACAGATATGCAAAAGGACAGACAGAGGCAGAGCAGGCAGCAGAAGGAGGCAGGGAGACGATGACAGAATCACAGGTAAGGGAAAAGATCGTAGCAGTCATGCGCGGATGGATCGGTCTGAAAAGAGCTGATAAGAGCCATGCGCCGATCATTGATACATACAACGGCTATACGCCGCTTCCGCGCGGATACCGCGTAACTTATAAAGATGCCTATTGCGCGGCGACGGTGAGCGCCGCGGCGATCAAAGCAGGGTACACGGATATTATGCCGGTAGAATGTTCCTGTAACCGATTGATTGACCTTGCCAAAAAAATGGGTATTTGGCAGGAAGATGATGCGTATGTGCCTGCGCCGGGGGATGCGGTACTCTATGATTGGGATGATAATGCTACAAACTACGCGACGACGGATAACAAAGGAGCCGTTGAACATGTCGGTATGGTAGAAAAAGTGTCCGGCAGGACGATAACAATCATCGAGGGCAATATGAACGGCGGAGTTGTTGGCAGAAGAACAATTGCCGTGAACGGACGTTATATCCGCGGCTATATCTGCCCGAAGTATGCCACAAAAGCATCATCCGCATCGGCAAACACAGGCGCGGCATCAGGAGCTGTCGCAGGAACAGTAAGCGCATCCAACAGTCATAAAGTTGGTGATGTCGTGAAATTTTCCGGCAGCAAGCATTACAAAAGCGCAAATGCCGCAAGCGGATCAGCAGCACGTTCCGGAACAGCAAAGATTACAGCCATTTCCACCGGCGCAAAGCATCCGTATCACGTCGTACACACTGATAGTACAAGTAATGTCTACGGATGGGTCGATATGGAAGACATTTGAACAATTACATAATTATATAACGATATGAAAAAGACCTCTGCCTCATTCAATGGCGGAGGTCTTTTTTTTGTGCCTTTTTGAAAAAAGGAACTGGGTTCCGATTGAAAATCTTGTCGAAGTGTGATAATATTTCTGTGGGTGCTACCAGGATGGTAGGCGGTTAGCCCTCTTCGGAGGGACTGTGACCCTCCGATTACATAGAAACCCGCAAGGGAATCGAAAGGAAAGGAGGGCTGAGTGGATGTTGACGATTGAAGGATTGATAGCAGTGATCAGCCTTGTGCTGACAGCGTTTGGTCTCGGATATGCCATCGGAAGCAAGGATAATCATAAAACGCAGAAATAGCCGCCCTGGTCTGGAAAACTAAGCGGCTATTTTGCTACTTATTATTTGGGCTGACCGTCTATCGGTAGCACCTAAAGGGTGTCTGTTACCAGCAGATGCCCTTTTCTACTGCCATTGTAGCATATGCGATTATGAAAAGCAATATTTTTCTAAAAAGGTAAATCTAAAATTTGTCATGAAATTTGTCACGAAAATGAGCAAATGTAGTATTTACAATGAACTTGAAAGATTTATTGTCGGGTTCGACTCCCGTCTGCTCCACTTAAATCAAAACGGTCGAACACCGTTCGAATTTTTTTTAGAACTTTGTTCTGGCATTGTTCAAATCCGCGGCATCGCCGTGTACCAAAGCATGTTTGCCATTGTACTTGACACATCGGGGTACGATGCCGGACAGGATGACACGGATTGTCCTCTCACTTATGCAACTATTCAAAGATGGATAGAGGACAATCATGGTGTCAAGGTCAGCAAGTCAAGTATCACTATGGTAAAAGACAAGTGTGATGCCAAAGCGTTTCGTGTCTAAGATTATCCTTGATTGTCTGCTAAATCCTTATAATTACTCCAGAGACTTTTGAAAATTTATTTCTGTGGTCTGTCAGAAATCTGGAAGCGTTAAAACTTCAAACACAGCAGAGCCTTGAAGTGATGTTTGGAAATCAGCTTGACAGTATTGATTCGGCAATGCGTGATGCATACCTATCGGGTTATTACCACACAGCGTTTGAGATTCAGAAAGGCGTTGGCATCGGGTGGAATTTTGCAACACTGGATGAGCGGCGTATATCGAAAGTCATCAATGCACCATGGGCGGCAGACGGAAAAAACTTTTCGGAACGTGTTTGGGGAAACAGGCAGAGGTTAGTCAATGAACTGCATACAGAGTTGACGCGGAATATCATGTTGGGGCAGGATCCGCAGAAAGCCATTGATGCGATCGCAAAAAAAATGAATGTGTCAAAAAATAATGCCGGTCGCTTAGTGATGACCGAGGAGGCGTTCTTCAGCTCTGCGGCATAAAAAGACTGCTTTCAGGAGTTAGATGTAGAACTGTTTGAAATCGTAGCGACAATAGATTCGCATACTTCTGACATCTGCCGGGAAATGGACGGGAAGGTGTTTCCTATGTCACAATGGGAGATCGGAGTGACAGCACCGCCGTTTCATGTGTGGTGCAGGACAACTACGGCTCCGGCGTTTGGGGATGAGTTTGACAATATCGGTGAGCGTGCTGCAAGGGGAGAGGACGGAAAGACATATTATGTTCCTGCGGATATGACCTATAAGGAATGGCAGCGGGCTTTTGTTGAGGGTGATTATTCAGGATTGCAAGAAGTGAATCCTGATGATACAATGGATTTATCAAGTACGGAAGAGAGTAAAGATGTGCATTTTGCTGGACAGATTAACAAAGAAAACTATAAATGCATAACAGATGACATAATTTCAGATGAGGTTATAATTACGGATGAAAGAATAAGACATATAAAGGAGCGGCATCCTAATGATTATGAGAGATATTATGGGTATCTGAAGGAAATTGTAGAGAATCCGCAGTATATTGTTGAAACAAATAAGCCTTATACTGCCTTAATTCTAAAGGAGTTTATGGAAGGGAAAGAGCAGTTCAAAACGGTAATGAGACTTGTAACTTCACGAGATAATCCAAACTTCAAAAATTCTATTATCACATTTATGAAGATAAATGACAGGGAATGGAAAAGAATTTTGAAAAACAAACGGATTCTTTACAAAGAAGAATAAAAATGCTATAATGTATGTACCATAAGAAAGAGATTGTTTGAGGTGGAAGAATTCGTCCCCGTCCACACGCCGATGGCTTGACAGGAGAAATCCGAGAGATGCAGGAGAATGGGACGCCTGCCAAACAATCTCTTTTATGGTATAACTTTATACTAAAAAAGATGGATTGATGCAAAAAGCACTGTCAAATTGACGGTGCTTTCTCTTTGGGAGGAAAAAGTGATGGGCAAAACTATCAGAACAGTCCCGGCAACGGCAGGGGAGCTTTAGGTTATATTGGCGGGACAGAGTTTTTCGCTGGCACATTTTGAGGGAGTTGTCAGGATTATAGAACACACGAATCTTGTTCCGAGCCTTGGGACAGTGCGGAAGGGTACAAAAACAATCATTGCATCATTTATTGTATGCGGCAGTTTGGAATATCAAAAGGATATATCCACGGTGGCAAAGTCTATGAGGCATTCGCAGATGTCAGTGGAGGAAGGCTTTATTTTGGAGGGTTGCTCAGTTTTTTCCCCAATAAGTCCCCTGTGTGTCTGCGATTGTTTCTTTCTTTATCCCATACTGCTTTGGACTCATAGGCATATGGGATGCCTGTCCGTTGAATTGTAACAAGTAATCTATTAGCTGTAAATTCACACGTTAATTTTCTTGCTATTTATCTGTGGATTGCATATAATAGATGCAAAGGAGTTGATGACTATGCCAAACATAAAACCAATATCAGATTTAAGGAATTATACAGAAGTATTAAAAGAAGTAAGGACAAACCAGCCGGTGTATCTGACTCGTAATGGCCGGGGTGCATATGCTATTGTAGATGTTGATGAGTTGGACCGGTTAAAAGCGACGGTTCAGCTTTTGACAAAACTGGAAGAAGGAGAGCAGTCTGCGAGAGAAAAGGGCTGGCTAACAGCGGATGAAGTAGATGCCGCGTTGGGATTGTAATATGCCGAAGCTGATTTATGCACCGAAAGCATTGGATGATTTGCGGGGAATAAAAACTTATGTTGCCAGGCAGTTTGGTGAAGGTCGGGCAAAAGCCTCTGTCAAAGAGATTACATCAACTGCCAAACAGTTAGAAGTGTTCTCCGGAGAAGGTCTTTGCTTAGAGGAACTAATAGAATATCCGACGGATTACCGTTATTTGGTGGTAAAACCTAATGATATTTTTTATAGGATTGAGGGTGATACCGTGAGGATTATCCGTATTTTGAATGAAAAGCAGGATTTCTTACAGATATTGCTTGGAATCCCAAAATAATCTTTGATTGTCTGTTAAATCTTTATGTTGCTTTAGGGACTCTTGGAAATTACTTTCCGAGGGCTGTCAGAAATCCCGGCGGGGAATCCCAATTTATCATCTTGACTTCGCTTTCCATATGGAAATATAATAGAAGGCGTACGACGGGGTGGCAGAATGCGGTCTGTCAGATGCAGATTTGCGCCTGACAGACGCGCAGACCGGGAAACAGGCATCATGGGAGGTACCTGCATCCCCCGCGCTTACAGGATAGGGAAAGGGGCATAAAGATTACAATGAAAGCATATGGAGTCAATGAATTAAGGAGCATGTTTCTTACTTTTTTTGAGGAGCAGGGACATCTGAAAATGAAAAGCTTTTCGCTTGTTCCGCATAATGACAATTCTCTGCTGCTGATCAATTCGGGCATGGCGCCCTTAAAACCGTATTTCACCGGACAGGAGATCCCGCCGAGAAGGAGAGTCACAACCTGTCAGAAATGTATCCGTACCGGGGATATTGAGAATGTGGGAAAAACCGCGCGCCACGGCACGTTTTTTGAGATGCTCGGAAACTTTTCGTTCGGCGATTACTTCAAAAACGAGGCGATCAAATGGAGCTGGGAGTTTTTGACGGAGCGCGTCGGTCTGGATGCGTCCCGCCTGTATCCGTCCGTGTATGAGGAGGACGACGAGGCGTTCCGTATCTGGAACGAGGAGATCGGCATTGCGACCGAACGCATTTTCCGTTTTGGAAAAGAAGATAATTTCTGGGAGCACGGTTCCGGTCCCTGCGGTCCCTGTTCCGAAATCTATTATGACCGCGGCGAGAAATACGGATGCGGAAAGCCCGGCTGTACGGTCGGCTGTGACTGCGACCGCTATATGGAAGTGTGGAACAACGTGTTCACCCAGTTTGATAACGACGGAAAAGGCAATTACAGCGAACTGGAACAAAAAAACATTGATACCGGTATGGGTCTGGAGCGTCTTGCCGTTGTCGTGCAGGATGTGGATTCCATTTTTGATATTGATACGATCCAGGCGCTTAGAAACCGCGTCTGCGAACTGGCGGGCGTTACCTATCGGCAGGATGCGGTAAAGGACGTGTCCATCCGACTGATTACCGATCATATCCGCTCCGCGACGTTTATGATTTCGGACGGCATCATGCCGACGAACGAGGGCAGGGGCTATGTGCTGCGCCGGATCATCCGCCGCGCCGCGCGCCACGGAAGAATGCTCGGCATTGACGGCGTATTTTTGGCGAATTTGAGCGCGACCGTCATCGAGGGCAGCAGGGACGGCTATCCCGAATTGGAGGAAAAGAAAGACTTCATTTTCCATGTGCTGACACAGGAGGAAAATAAATTTAACAGCACCATCGACCAGGGACTCGCAATCCTTGCACAGATGGAGGAAACGCTTGTCGCGGAAGGCAAAACGGAGCTTTCCGGCGCGGACGCGTTTAAGCTTTACGATACCTATGGGTTCCCGATCGACCTGACAAAAGAAATCTTAGAGGAAAAAGGTTTTCGCGTAGAGGAAGAACAGTTCCGGAAGGCGATGGAGGAGCAGAAGACAAAAGCGCGCGCCGCGCGTAAGACGACGAACTATATGGGCGCGGACGCAACCGTCTACGAGTCGCTCGATCCGGCGCTTTCGACAGAATTTATCGGCTATGATACGCTCGATGCGGATGCAAAGATCACGGCAATGACGACGGAGACCGAGGTGGCGGCAGCATTGACGGAAGGAGAGACCGGCACGATCGTCACGGACGTCACGCCGCTCTACGCGACGATGGGCGGTCAGGAAGGCGACACGGGCGTCATTGCGACGCAGGACGGAACCTTTGTGGTCGAGGAGACGGTGAAGCTGTCCGGCGGCAAGGTCGGTCATATCGGACATATGACAAAGGGGATGCTCAGGGTGGGAGACGCCGTGCGCATCAGCGTGGACGAGAAACGCAGGACCGCGACCTGCCGCAACCACAGCGCGACCCATTTACTGCAAAAAGCGCTGCGCACCGTACTCGGAACGCATGTGGAGCAGGCGGGCTCCTATAATGATTCGGAGCGTCTGCGCTTTGATTTCAGTCATTTTACGGCGATGACAAAAGAAGAACTTGCCAGAGTGGAACAGCTTGTCAACGAAAAGATCGCGGAGGGCATTCCCGTCGTGACGGAAGTGCTAAACGTCGAGGAGGCCAAAAAGACCGGCGCGATGGCATTGTTCGGTGAGAAATACGGCGAAAAAGTGCGCGTCGTGGAAATGGGAGAATTTTCCAAAGAGTTCTGCGGCGGCACCCATGTGAAGAACACGGCGTCCATCGGCTCCTTTAAGATCGTGAGCGAGAGCGGCGTTGCGGCGGGCGTCCGGCGAATTGAGGCGCTGACCGGCGCGGGTGTGGCAAACTATTACGCGGAATTGGAAGAAAAATTAAATGAGGCGGCGGGAATCTTAAAGACGACGCCGGGCAGCCTGATCGAGCGCTGTACGCATCTGATGAGCGAATTAAAGGCGCTCCAGAGCGAAAACGAATCGTTAAAGAGCAAGGCGGCGCAGAACGCGCTCGGCGACGTGATGAGCGAGGTGCAGGATGTAAAAGGCGTAAAGCTGCTCGCGACAAGCGTGGACGACGTGGATATGAACGGTCTGCGCGAGCTTGGCGACAAGCTGAAAAATCAGATTGCGGAGGGCGTGATCGTGCTTGCATCCGCCAAGGACGGCAAGGTGAACCTCATTGCCATGGCGACGGACGGCGCGCAGGCAAAGGGCGCACATGCGGGCAATTTGATTAAGGGCATTGCGGCGCTTGTCGGCGGCGGCGGCGGCGGACGCCCGAACATGGCGCAGGCGGGCGGCAAGAATCCGGCGGGAATCCCGAATGCGGTCGCCGAGGCGGCGAAAGTGCTGGAAAGCCAGCTTTCCTGACAGTCGTGCATATTTTTATCAGACAAATGAAAAAAATCAGTTGACGACTGGTAAATTTATGCTATAATGAGATATGTGTACTGCGAATTTGAGCCGTACATAGAATAACCCAATCAGTTGAGATGCCTGAAAGGACTGAAGGGAGGTCAGGTGTCAGCGTGTCGAATGTAATCGTAAAAGAGAACGAGACTTTAGATAGTGCTTTACGTCGCTTTAAGAGAAGTTGTGCGAAGGCAGGTATCCAGCAGGAGATCCGTAAGAGAGAGCATTACGAGAAGCCGAGCGTAAGACGTAAGAAGAAATCTGAAGCTGCTAGAAAACGTAAATACAATTGATCGCAGGCATGAGTCCCCGGCAGCGTTGTCGGGGATTTTTGTTTGTGCGATAAGCGGAGAAGCGAAGCTTGAGGAGAGATCAGAAATGTGGAACATACAATTACCAATGATCAGTGCGGATGTATATCAGATCGTGTTCTGCTTTGTGGTGTACAGCATGGGAGGATGGCTTGTCGAGTCCATCTATATGTCTTTTTGTAACAGAAAATTAACGAACCGCGGGTTCGGTTTTTTACCGTTTTGTCCGATTTACGGTTTCGGCGCGACGATCTGCTATTATATGATGCAGCCGTTTGTAAAAAGCCCGCTGTCGATCTATCTGATCGGCGCCGTGACGGCGACGGTATTCGAGTATCTGGTCGGTATGTTGATGCAGCGGCTTTTTGGAGAGATCTGGTGGGATTATAATGAGAAGCCTTTTAACTATAAGGGCGTTATTTGTCTGGAGAGTACGCTCGCATGGGGCGTATATGCGCTGATCGTCGTTTATTTTCTGCATGTGCGCGTGCTTGGACTGGCACAGATAACGGGGCGCTTTTGGGGAATCCTGTTTTGCAGGACCGTGCTGCTGCTTTATTCGGTAGATTTTATTTACCATCTGCTCAAGGCGCTCGGCGTGAATGTGGCGAAATACCGCAGCAGTGTCGTGGAGCGTTATAAGCGCTTCCGGGAGCGTTTCTGATAGAAGGCGTATTTCCCGCCACGCTTTTGCAAAGAATCGGTGATAAAAATCCGGTTGATGAAAAGCAGGAGAATGTATTTTTTCCTGCTTTTTTCCATATGATGAAAAGAGAATATCTGTAACGAGGGAAAACGTGCGCATTCGGAATGGGAAATGCATACGCAAAGGAAAAAAAAGAATCCTGCCGATCCTGCTTGCCGCCCTGTTACTCTGTGTAACGGCGGGGACGGCGCGCATGGACGCCGCGGGCGCACAGACGCAGCCGCTTACCGAGCTTCCGTTTGAAATATCAGCGCCTTCCGCCATTCTGATGGAGGCGTCCACCGGGCAGGTCATTTATGAAAAAGGCGCGGATGAAGAAAGAAGCCCGGCAAGTATCACGAAGATCATGACGCTGCTGCTTATTTTTGATGCGCTTGACAGCGGAAAGATCGCGCTTGACGATGAAGTGACGACAAGCGCCTACGCGCAGTCGATGGGAGGCTCCCAGGTGTTTTTGGAGGAGGGCGAGGTACAGACCGTCGAGACGCTGATCAAATGCATTGTCGTCGCGAGCGGCAATGATGCGTCGGTCGCCATGGCGGAATACATCAGCGGCAGTGAGGAGGCGTTTGTCGCGCAGATGAACGCGCGTGCGGCGGGGCTCGGTATGACGCATACACATTTTGAGGATTGCTGCGGATTGTCCAATTCGGACGGTCATCATACGAGCGCGCGGGACGTCGCGCTGATGGCGCGGGAGCTGATCACGAAATACCCTGCGATCTATCAGTATACGACGATCTGGATGGAGGACATCACGCATGTGACGAGGCGCGGAGAATCGACGTTCACGCTGTCGAGTACGAATAAACTGTTAAAACAGTATGAATGGACGACGGGCCTAAAGACCGGATCGACGAATAAGGCAAAATACTGTTTTTGCGGGACCGCGCGAAAAAATGACATTGATCTGATCGCGGTCGTGATGGCGGCGCCCGACTTTAAGGTGCGTTTTGAGGACGCGAGAAAGCTGCTCGAGCATGGGTATTCCCTATGCGCTGTCTATACGGATGCAAATGAGGAGAGGCTTGCGGACATTACGCTCACAGGCGGCGTTGCGGACACGGTTCCGCTTCGGGCGGACGGAACGTTCTCTTATCTGGACCTGACGGGAGCGGACTTATCCGCCGTCATAAAGGAAGTGCGCCTCCTGCCGGCACAGGCGCCAGTCACGGAAGGCAAAAAAGCGGGGGAGATTGTCTATCTGCTTAACGGAAAACAGATCGGGAGCGTGGATGTGCTGTACGGAGCGAGCGTGAGAAAGGCGACATACCGGGATTATCTGGGAAGGATCTTTAAGCGCTATCTGATCTGACGCAAGAGATGCGGGAAACGCACGGAACATGATTTTTGCGGAGAATAGAACACGGCTATGAGTACGATAATGATCATTTTATTAAGTCTTTTGGGAGTGCTGGTCTTATGGGGGATCTGCGATAGTATTTACGATACGACGACCTATCGTGTGACGTCTTATGAACTGGCTTCTCCCAAAATAAAAAAGGAATTTCGCTTCGTTGTTCTTTCCGATCTGCACAATAAGAAGTTCGGAAAGAACAATGCGAAGCTGATCGCGGGAATCCGGCGGCTTCATCCCGATGCGGTGATGGTCGCCGGGGACATGCTGACGGCTGCGGAGGGCGCGGATGTATCGGGAATGGTGCATCTGCTCGCGGAGCTTGCGAAGGACTATCCCGTCTATTACGGGCTTGGCAATCATGAGGAGAAGATCGGGAGAAAGACGGAGCGTTACGGCAGCATGTACGCGGACTATATGGCGCAGCTTGCCGACGCGGGCATCCGTCCCCTGATCAATGAAAAAAGAACCTTATCCGAATACGGGATCTCCGTGTGCGGCTTGCAGATTGGATCCAAGTACTTTAAGCGGTTCGGTCTGCTTCCGATGTGCCGGGAGGATCTGCAGAAACTGATCGGTGTTCCGGAGCGGGACAAATATCAGATTCTGATCGCGCATGATCCCGATTATTTCCCGCAGTATGCGGACTGGGGCGCGGATCTGGTGCTTTCCGGGCATAATCACGGCGGTATCATCGGTGTGCCGTTTCTCGGAGGGCTTTTGTCGCCGCGCTGTATCCTGTTTCCGAAATATGACGGCGGGCGGTTTGACGAGGGACAAGCGACGTTATTGTTAAGCCGCGGACTCGGCACGCATACGATCCCGGTGCGCATCTTAAACCATGCCGAGCTTTTGTATGTGACGTGCAGACCGCAGAAGCAGGAGCGGCGGGGCGCAGATTCCACTAGGCTGCAGGAACCCGTGCAATAGGGGCAGATGCCAATAGGGGCATTTTGGGTTGATTTTTTAGGAAAAGACCTGTAAAATAGACGTGTTGCGAAAACCGCAGGATGGGGACGGTAAGAACGATGGAACAGCTAAAGGTGAAGCTGGAGGTCTTTGAGGGGCCGCTGGATCTTCTTTTGCATCTGATAGAAAAAAATAAAGTCGATATTTACGACATTCCGATTGTGGAGATCACGGAGCAGTATCTGGATTATGTGCGCGCAATGGACACGGAGGATATGAACGTGATGAGCGATTTTCTCGTCATGGCGGCGACGCTGCTCGACATCAAATGCAAGATGCTCCTGCCGAAACAGGAAGATGAGGAAGGCGAGGAGGAAGATCCGCGTACGGAGCTGGTCGAACAGCTTTTGCAGTACAAGCTGTACAAATATATGTCCTATGAATTAAAAGACAGACAGATGGATGCGCAGCAGACCTTATACAAACAGGCGACGCTGCCGAAGGAAGTGGAAGAGTACCGCCCGCCCATCGATTATGAGGAGCTGCTCGGAGACATCACGCTGCCGCGTCTGTATTCGGTGTTTGAGTCCATCGTCAAACGGCAGGAGGACCGGATCGATCCGATCCGCAACCAGTTCGGTAAGATCGAAAAGGACGAGGTTAATCTGGAAGAAAAACAGCATTACATAGAAACGTATCTGTATGAACACGGCAAGGCGGATTTTGGGGCGCTTTTGGAGCAGGGGACCAGTAGGATGGAAGTGATCGTCACTTTTTTGGTCATTCTGGAATTGATGAAGATCGGCAAGATCATGGTGGCGCAGGAAGATACGTTTGACGCGATCAGCATTGTCTGGCAGCCGGACGCTGAGGTGTCCGTATCGCCGATGCAGATGACGGCCGTCATGTGAGAAGAACGAGGGAGCTTGGATGGAGAGAGAAAAAGCAAAGCAGGTGTTGGAGGCGGTGTTGTTCGCGATGGGAGAGGCGGTGGAGCTTTCCAGACTTGCAGGCGTCATAGAGGAAGAAAAAGACACAACGCGCGAACTTTTAACGGAGTTAAAAGAGCAGTACCACAGCGAGAACCGGGGCATGGACATCATCGAGCTTGACGGCGCGTATCAGATGTGCACGCGCACGGAGCTGTACGAATATCTGATCAAAATCGCGAAAAATCCGAGGAAATATGTATTGACCGATTCGGTCATGGAGACGCTCTCGATCATTGCGTATAAACAGCCGGTCACGAAAATGGATATTGAAAAAATCAGGGGCGTAAGTTCTGATTTTGCGGTCAATAAGCTGATCGAATATCATCTGGTGACGGAGCTCGGCAGGCTGAATGCGCCGGGACGCCCGCTGCTGTTTGGAACGACCGAAGAATTTCTGCGCTGTTTCGGCGTGCGTTCCCTGGACGAGCTTCCCGAATTAAGGGCGGAACAGCTCGCGGAATTCAAACAGCAGGCGGAGGAGGAAGCGCAGCTGAAACTGGATATTTAAGACCGGCGTGAAAACGGGATTGTCCGCCAAAGCGAATATGGGCGCGGGCGTCCGCATATATTGTTCAGAGATTTTAGAAGAACAGCGGATGGACGCGTATGTTCAGGAAACAGGGCGCAGGAATCAAAGAAGAATGGATCAGACGGGGCACGGCAGCAGCGGTATTGACCGCAGGGCTGTTTGTGCTCCTTTTGCACGCTTTGCGTGCGCAAAGCGCGCAGAATGACGGCGGCGCAGACAGTCTGTTTGCCGAGGCTCCAAGGCGGCAGCAATATCACACGGCGGAGACGCTGCATGAAAAAACGTCGGAGCAGCTGTCGCTTTCCCTCTATGCGCGCGCGGCGCTTTTGCTCGACGCCGACAATAACCGGGTCTTATATGAAAATAACGGCATGCAGGTGATGGCGATGGCAAGCACAACGAAGATCATGACCTGTATTCTGGCGCTGGAATACGGCAATCCGGATGATCTGGTAACGGTATCCGCGCGCGCGGCGGCGATGCCGAAAGTCAAATGCTATCTGCGGGCGGGCGAGCAGTACCGCCTCGGCGATCTGCTCTATTCCATGATGCTGCAGTCGCATAACGACACGGCGGCGGCGATCGCCGAGCATATCGGGGGCAGCATCGAGGGCTTTGCCGAGCTGATGAACCGGAAAGCGATCGATTTAGGCTGCACGGACACCCTGTTCATTACGCCGAACGGCTTAGACGCGGCAAAAGAGGACGGCAGTTTCCACAGCACGACGGCGTACGATCTTGCGCGGATCGCGGCGTATGCCGTTCAGAACGAGGAGTTTCTGCGCATTGTCGGAACGCGCTCCTACTCGTTTTCCTCGGCGGACGGGACACGCAGCTTTACCGTATCAAACGCAGATCGTTTTCTTGATATGATGGACGGTGCGATCGGCATTAAAACAGGCTTTACGGGGCAGGCGGGGTATTGCTTTGTCGGCGCGCTGAAAAGAGACGGAAAAACCTTCGTCAGCGTGGTGCTTGGCTGCGGGTGGCCGCCGAATAAAAACTATAAATGGCACGATACGAAAGCGCTCATGGAGCACGGCGCTGCGGATTATGCCTATGAGGAGATTCCCGTTCGGGACAACGCGCCGGCGGTCACGGTCTTAAACGGAAAAGAAAAACGTGTTTCCGCCGTCGTTTCCCCCGAACCGTTCGGGCTCCTGCTGTCTGCCTGCGACGAGGTCGTCTACGAGCGTGAGATGAACACGGCATTGACCGCACCGGTCGAAGCGGGAGCAATCGCGGGCTACGACCGGTATTATGTGAATGGCACGCTTTACCGCGTATTTCCTATTTATACGGGCGGCGCGGTCGGGCGGATCGATTATCCGTTCTGTCTGGAGCACGTATGGGATAGGCTGCTTTTATAAAATTGGGAAAACTCCTTTTGACGAAATTGGCCCTTTGCTGAAAAAGTCTGGAAAAAGTTTTGCATTTTTATCGAAAATCCTATTTGCGATTGAAAAATTGTATGTTATACTACTGTAAGTGCGAATTTGGGTATTACCATATTTTCGTAAAAGCAAACGCTTTTTTCTAATTTATAACATGGAGGGCTGAAAAATGAGTACTACTTCATCAGGCATCGCGAGTGACAGAATAGCTGCCTTACTCGATGAAAACAGTTTTGTGGAGATCGGTGCGCTCGTAACGGCGAGAACAACGGATTTTTCCATGAAACAGAACGACACTCCTTCCGACGGCGTTGTGACCGGATACGGAGTGATTGGCGATCATCCGGTGTATGTGTATAGCCAGGATGCATCCGTTTTAGGCGGAAGCGTCGGCGAGATGCACGCTAAGAAGATCGCGAATATTTATGACCTTGCCATGAAGACGGGTGCGCCTGTCATCGGATTGATCGACTGCGCGGGCCTGCGGCTTCAGGAGGCGACGGACGCCTTAAACGGTTTCGGACAGATTTATGCAAAGCAGGTGAAGGCTTCCGGCGTGATCCCGCAGATTACGGCGGTATTTGGTTCCTGCGGCGGCGGACTTTCCCTCATTCCCACGCTGACGGATTTCACGTTTATGGAGGAAAAAGGGGCAAAGCTGTTCGTCAATACGCCGAATACGCTTGACGGCAACGATGCGGGCAAATGTGACTGCGCGGGCGCGAAATTCCAGAGCGAGGAAGCGGGCGTTGTGGACGGCGTCGGCAGCGAGACGGACATGCTTGCGCGCATCAGGGAACTTGTTATGATGATCCCGGCAAGCAGCGAGGCGGATTTTTCGTTTACGGACTGTGAGGACGACTTAAACAGGACATGCGCGGAATTGGAGAACTGTGCGGGCGATACCGCCATTGCGTTGTCCCAGATCGCGGATAATCAGGTTTTCTTTGAATTGAAAGAGAATTATGCAAAAGAGATGGTAACGGGCTTTATCCGTCTGAATGGTTCCACGATCGGCTGTGTGGCAAACCGCACCGAGGTATACGGAGAGGACGGAAAAGCGCAGAAGCTTGGCGGCGTTCTGACGGTGAAAGGCTGTGAGAAGGCGGTCAAATTCATCAAGTTCTGTGATGCGTTCAACATTCCGCTTCTTACCCTCACGAACGTAAACGGTTTTGAGGCGACGGTGGATGCGGAAAAGAATATGGCGAAGGCGGCGGCGAGACTGACCGCGGCATTTGCAGGCGCGACCGTGGCAAAAGTCAATGTGATCGTCGGCAATGCATACGGCAGCGCTTACATAGCGATGAATTCCAAGGCGATCGGCGCAGACATCACGATGGCATGGCAGAATGCGAAGATCGGCATGATGGACGCAAAGCTTGCGGCGAAAATCATCTGTGACGGTAAGGGAGCGGACGAGATTGACCGCTGCGCGGCAGAGTACGAAGAGCTCCAGTCGAGCGTTCTTTCCGCTGCAAAACGCGGCTATGTCGATCAGCTGATCGAGGCGCGCGATACAAGAAAGTATGTGATCGGCGCGTTTGAAATGCTTTATAATAAAGACGGGGAGTGTTCCGACAAAAAGCACGATACAGTATAGGAAAGGGCAGGGTTATCAATCATGAAAAGAATCAAAACGATCATCCTGGCACTCGCCTGCGTTCTGGGGTTGGCAGCCTGCGGCGGTTCCGACGAAGAACTTGATATGATGACGCAGTTGAATTATCAGTTCATTGGCAACCAATGTGCAGCATGGATCATGCAGGAAATGCCTGATGAACAGAAGGAGATTTTCAGGGGTTACACCGGCAGACAGTGGGAGGCGCAGACGGATTATTTTGCGACTCAGGGAATTTATGTGAGCGGTGAAGTGTTTATGGCGGGCTTAGAGTCCTGGTGGGGCGCGCAGAGCGATATGGGCGCGAGCGGCTCGATCGACAGCGCTTCGATTGAAGTGGTACCGACCAGTGACGGTGCGACGGTCAATATCCCGATCACGGGAACAAAGCATGACGCGGTGATGGAAATTCTCATCGATGAGAATTTTGACATCAACGGCATTACCACGAATGTATCGTTTTCCTTTGGCGAGAAGATGGGCAAAGCAGGCCTGAATACCCTGATGGGAATGGGAACTGTGTTTGTTGTACTGATTCTCATCAGTCTGATTATTTCCGCTTTCAGTCTGATTCCGAAAGCGCAGGCGCTCTTTGCAGGCAAGTCTGCAAAGGAAGCGGAGGAAAAGAAGGAAGCGGTGGACAATGCGATCGCACAGATCGAGGAGAGAGAAGAGCTTGCGGATGATTTAGAGCTCGTGGCAGTCATTTCTGCCGCGATCGCAGCAAGCGAAGGCGCTGCGGGAACGGACGGTTTTGTGGTCAGAAGCGTCCGCAGGGTCGGCAGATAACACGAGGAGAACTTCTAAACTATTCATAGTAAAAATCAGGAGGAAATCACAATGAAAAACTATACCATTACGGTAAATGGCAATGTATATGACGTAACAGTAGAGGAAGGGGCAGGCGCACCCGCAGCGGCAGCGCCGAAGGCAGCACCCAAGGCGGCGCCGAAGGCAGCTCCGGCAGCGGCAAAGCCCGCAGCATCGGGCGCGGCAGGCAACATTAAGGTAGAAGCGGGCGCGGCAGGAAAGGTGTTTAAGCTTGACACCACAGTCGGTCAGGCTGTCAAGAAGGGCGATCCGGTCGTTACGATCGAGGCGATGAAGATGGAGATTCCCGTTGTTGCTCCGCAGGACGGAACCGTGGCAAGTATCAATGTCAGTGTCGGTGACGCTGTCGAGGCAGGCGCTGTTCTTGCAACTTTGAACTAAACCGGCTTTACGGATACCAGAATGACAAACACGGGAGGTCAAGGCAATGGATTATGTAGCAAATACGCTTGGTAATCTGCTCCATCAGACTGCGTTCTTCAACTTAACATGGGGAAATTATCTGATGATAGCGGTTGCCTGTTTCTTTTTATTCCTTGCTATCCATAAGCAGTACGAACCGCTGCTGCTTTTGCCGATAGCGTTCGGTATGCTGCTCGTCAATATCTATCCGGATATTATGGCTCACACGGGTGAAGGCGGAGACGGCGGCGGCTTACTGTATTACTTTTACAAACTCGATGAATGGGCGATTCTGCCGTCCCTGATCTTTATGGGCGTCGGCGCGATGACCGACTTCGGTCCTCTGATCGCGAATCCAAAGAGCTTTCTGCTCGGCGCCGCTGCGCAGTTCGGTATTTTTGCCGCTTACTTCGGCGCGATCGCTTTAGGCTTTAACGATAAAGCCGCAGCAGCGGTATCCATCATCGGCGGCGCGGACGGACCGACGTCCATCTTCCTTGCAGGAAAGCTCGGACAGACGGCTCTGCTCGGACCGATCGCGGTAGCGGCATATTCGTATATGTCCCTGGTGCCGATCATCCAGCCGCCCATCATGAAGCTTTTGACGACGGAAAAAGAGAGAAAGATCAAGATGGCACAGCTTCGTCCGGTCACCAAACTGGAGAAGATCTTATTCCCGATCATCGTAACGATCGTTGTGTGTCTGATCCTTCCGACCACAGCGCCCCTTGTCGGTATGCTCATGCTCGGCAACCTCTTTAGGGAGAGCGGCGTGGTAAGACAGCTGACCGACACGGCGTCCAATGCGCTCATGTATATCGTCGTCATCGTTTTGGGTACATCCGTCGGCGCTACGACGAGTGCGGAGGCATTCTTAAATTTAAGCACGTTAAAGATCGTTGCGCTCGGACTGATCGCTTTTGCCTTCGGCACGGCGGCGGGCGTATTGTTCGGCAAACTGATGTGTGTCATCACGCACGGCAAGGTGAATCCGCTGATTGGTTCTGCGGGCGTGTCCGCGGTGCCTATGGCGGCGCGCGTGTCCCAGAAGGTCGGCGCGGAATCAGATCCGACGAACTTCCTGCTGATGCACGCAATGGGACCGAATGTTGCGGGCGTGATCGGAACGGCAGTTGCTGCCGGAACCTTTATGGCGATTTTCGGAGTCTGAAAAAGATAGCTTGAGAATGGATTATAGGAGGAGAAAACATGTCTGAAGAGATAAAGAACCCGATTAAGATTACGGAAACCATCCTTCGTGACGCGCATCAGTCGCTGATCGCGACGAGAATGCCGACCGAGCTGATGCTTCCGATCGTTGACAAGATGGATAAGGTCGGCTATCACTCGGTAGAGTGCTGGGGCGGTGCGACCTTTGACGCGTCCCTTCGTTTCCTGCATGAGGATCCGTGGGAGAGACTGAGAAAATTAAGAGCAGGATTTAAGAACACGAAGCTCCAGATGTTGTTCCGCGGTCAGAATATCCTGGGATACAGCCATTATTCCGATGATGTTGTGGAGTATTTCGTTCAGAAGTCGATTGCGAACGGAATCGACATCATCCGTATTTTTGACTGCTTAAACGACCTTCGCAATCTGGACACCGCCGTGAAGGCGACCAAGAAAGAGGGCGGTCATGCGCAGATCGCATTATCCTATACGCTCGGCGAGGCTTATACGCATGAGTATTGGATGAATGTGGCAAAAGAGATCGAGGAAATGGGTGCGGATTCCATCTGTATCAAGGATATGGCGGGTCTGCTTGTTCCTTATGAGGCGGATAAGCTGATCCGCGCGTTAAAGAGTGCGACCAAACTGCCGATCCAGCTTCACACACACTATACGTCAGGCGTCGCTTCCATGACTTATCTGAAAGCAGTAGAGGCGGGCGTGGACGTCATTGACTGCGCGATGTCCCCGTTTGCATTGGGAACATCCCAGCCGGCAACAGAGGTTATGGTAGAGACGTTCCGCGGAACGCCGTACGATACCGGTTTCGACCAGCAGCTGCTCGCGGATATTGCGGATCATTTCAGACCGTACAGAGAAGAGTGCTTAAAGAGCGGTCTCTTAAATCCGAAGGTGCTCGGCGTTAATATCAAGACGCTGATGTATCAGGTTCCGGGCGGAATGCTTTCCAACATGGTGAGCCAGTTAAAAGAGCAGAACGCAGAGGACAAATACGATCAGGTATTGCAGGAGATTCCGAGAGTCCGCAAGGATTTCGGCGAGCCGCCTTTGGTTACGCCGTCCTCCCAGATCGTCGGCACGCAGGCCGTGATGAACGTATTGATGGGCGAGCCGTATAAGATGGCGACCGGACAGACGAAGGATCTTTTGAGCGGTAAGTATGGTAAGACCGTAAAGCCGTTCAATCCCGAAGTGCAGAAAAAGGTGATCGGTGATGCGGAAGTCATTACCTGTCGTCCGGCGGATCTGCTTGAGCCGTCCCTGCACAAGTTTGAGGAGGAGTGCAGGGAGTGGAAACAGCAGGATGAGGATGTCTTATCCTATGCGTTGTTCCCGCAGGTTGCCGTTGACTTCTTCAAGTACCGTCTTGCACAGCAGGAGAAGGTGGACCTGACGCAGGCGGATACGAAGAATGGGGCTTATCCGGTATAAAAAAGAGTTCCGCTTTCGCGAAACTCTTTCAAAGAATCCGCCCAAAGGCGGATTCTTTTGGAACTCGCCTTTGGCGGATTCTTTTGGCTTGGGAAATTTCTTATAAGCTAAAATACAGATGTTATAATAACACCCGTTAAATGGCGCGTTGCCTTTGGCGGGTGTTATTTTTTGCCCCATCCTGATCGGAAAGTCCGTAACCCGAAGAAATCCGTTTTTTCGGCGCTTCGGCGCGGAGTTTTCATGTGCAGGTTGACAAAGTTCGGGAAGTGAAGTATAATAACATATGTTATCGGAAAAGAAATAGAACAGGCGGCAGGAAAAGGCAAGGGTGTCTGCGGGGCAGACAAATGGAGGCTATGATGGCAAGAAAGGAAACAGTAACAAAACAGATGATATTGGATGCGGCGTTTGAAATGGCGGGTGCGAACGGTTACCGGGAGGTGACGGCGAGAAAACTGGCAAGTCATATCGGATGCTCCACACAGCCGATCTTCAGGGTGTTCACGAATATGGAGGAGCTGCAGGGAGAATATACGGACCGCGTCGTCTTATTTTTCGAGGAGTTCTATCAGAAATATCCGAGAAGGTACGCGGAGCCGTTTGTTGATCTGGGCATGGCGTACATTGCTTTTGCGGCAAAAGAAAGTCATTACTTTGAAATGCTTTTTTTGACGGGAGAGCGGATGGGCAGATCGCTCTATGATATTTTGAACGGGAACAGCGGCAATGTGCTGCGCGAGATCAGAAAGGCGCATGAGGCGGGCTGTAAAAATCCCGAGGAGCTGTTCATGCGGATGTGGATTTTTATTCACGGCGCGGCGTGCATGACGATCACGGGAGATTATGATCTGACGCAGGAGGCGACTGCCAAGCTTTTGATTGATACATACCATTCCTACACGAGCATGGATCATTAGATTGGAAGATCAGGGATGTTTTCAAAAACGAACTTGTTCGTTTTGTAGGATTTGTGTTTACGCCCAAATCCTGCAGGCTGAGCGGGAATGGAGATTGAAATGAAGAAGCATGAGGCAGAACAAGAACAGGCCGGAGCGGAAAAAAAGGACGTGCTTGCGCGAATCAACGAGCGCTATGCCAAAATGAGCAAGAGCCATAAGGTGATCGCCGCATATATTTCAGATCATTATGATCAGGCGGTATTTATGACGGCGGCGCAGCTTGGCGCGGAGGTCGGCACAAGCGAATCGACCGTCGTGCGTTTTGCGGCGGGGCTCGGCTACGACGGGTATCCCGAATTTCAGAAGACGCTTGCGGACTGGGTAAAAAATAAACTGAACTCGGTCGCACGCATCGGGGCAAAATACGGGAGCAGTACGCAGTCCGAGATCTTAACTTCCGTGCTGACCGCAGATATTGAAAAGATCAACGATACGATCGCAAACCTAGATCCGGTCGCATTTGAAACGGCGGTCAACATCCTGATTGAGTCCGAACATGTTTATATCATCGGGCTTCGGAGCTGCGAGCCCCTGGCGGAATTTTTGAGCTTTTATCTGCAAATGGTGCGGGGAAACGTGATCTTACTAAAATCCACAAGTACCACGGAGATTTTCGAGCAGATGCTGCGCATCAATGAGCGGGACGTCATCGTCGGCATCAGCTTTCCACGCTACTCCATGAGAACCTTAAAGGCGATGGAGTTCGCTAACGACAGAAACGCCAAAGTGGTTACGATCACGGATACCGTACACTCGCCGATGAATCTCTATTCTTCGTGTAATCTGCTGGCAAGGAGCGATATGGTGTCCATTGTCGATTCCTTAGTCGCGCCGTTAAGCCTGATCAATGCGATCGTCGTTGCGCTTTGTTTGAAGTGTCCCGAGCAGGTCAAGGAAAATCTGGAGTCACTGGAAGAAGCATGGAACAATTATCAGGTATACCTAAACGACGAGATCAATTTTATCGACGAGGATACGATGCTTTCTTACTCCCTTACAAAACCGGAGGAGTGAGACTGTCATGAGTGAGATTCTTGTGATCGGCGGGGGCGCAGCCGGCATGATGGCGGCATATGCGGCGGCAAAAAAAGGACATCGCGTTACGTTGATCGAAAAAAACGAAAAACTCGGTAAGAAAATTTATATCACGGGAAAAGGGCGCTGCAACGTGACCAACGCGGGGGAGACGGCGGAATTTTTTGAACAGGTCGTGCGCAATCCGAAAAGCCTTTACAGCGCGGTCTATTCCTTTGACGCCCGGCAGACGATGGCGTTTATGGAAGAACACGGCTGTCCGCTCAAGGTGGAGCGCGGCAATCGTGTATTTCCCGTATCCGATCACGCGTCGGATGTGATAAAAGCCTGCACGCGCGCCATGGAACGCGCAGGCGTGCAGGTGCGTCTGCACACGAAAGCGGAGCGGCTGCTTACGGAAAATCAGGGGGAACAGTGCCGCATCTGCGGCGTGGCGTTATCCGGCGGGGAACGGTTGTATGCGGATGCCGTGATCGTCGCGACGGGCGGCTTGTCCTACCCGACGACCGGTTCGGACGGCGACGGACTGCGGTTCGCAAAGGAGCTGGGGATGGGGACGGAGCCGTGCAGACCTGCGCTCGTACCGTTTGTCGTGCGCGAGGAATGGTGCCGGCGGCTGCAGGGACTCGCACTAAAAAATGTAGCGGTCCTGCTTGAACATGGCACAAAAACAATCTATTCCGGACAGGGCGAAATGCTGTTCACCCATTTTGGCGTCAGCGGACCGCTCGTTTTAAGCGCGAGCAGCTATTATGCGAACGCCTGCGGGAAGCAGAAGACGGGAACGGAGCAGTCCGATCGCGGGAAACGAAAGACTGATACGGAGCAGCCCGACCGTGGGAAACGGGAGATTGATACGGAGCAGTCCGACCGCGGCGCACCGCACGCAAAAGAAATGGCGCTTTTGATCGACTTAAAACCGGCGCTTTCCCACGAAGTCCTTGATAAACGCCTGCTCCGCGAATTTGAGGAAAACAAAAACAGACAGTTCAAAAATGCGGTGGAGAGCCTGTTTCCGGCGAAGCTGATCCCTGTGATGGTGGAGCTTTCCGGCATTGCGGGAACGAAACCGGTGCATGAGATCACAAAGGAGGAGCGCATCCGCTTTGCTGCGCTCATCAAAGCGCTCCCGCTCACGGTTACCGGCACACGCGGCTATGCGGAGGCGGTCATCACGCAGGGCGGCGTATCCGTAAAAGAGATCAATCCGTCCACGATGGAGAGCAAAAAAGTGAAAGGCTTGTATTTTGCCGGGGAAGTCCTGGATGTGGACGCGCTGACCGGCGGCTATAATCTCCAGATCGCATGGGCGACAGGGCATCTCGCGGGAGAGAGCGCAGGCTTATCATAAAAAAGAAAACAGGAGGATCAGCAGCATGGGCTACAATGTAGCGATTGACGGACCTGCGGGCGCGGGCAAGAGCACGATCGCAAAAAAAATTGCAAAGAAAATGAATTATATTTATGTCGATACGGGGGCAATGTACCGCGCCATGGCGTTATTTTTGTTAAGAAATCATGTGGATCCGGCGGACAGCGCCGCGATCAGTGAAAAATGCGGGGAGGCGGACATTACGATCCGCTATGAGCAGGGCGAGCAGGTCGTGCTCTTAAACGGGGAGAACGTCAACGGACTGATCCGAACGGAAGAAGTCGGCAATATGGCGTCCTATTCCAGCCCCAATCCGGATGTGAGGAAAAAAATGGTCGAGCTGCAGAAGCAGCTTGCCAAAACCGCAGATGTCATCATGGACGGCAGGGACATCGGCACCTGCGTGCTGCCCCACGCCGATGTCAAGGTCTATCTGACGGCAAGCAGCGCCGTGCGCGCAAAGAGACGCTATGACGAACTGACGGCGAAGGGAGAGCCCTGTGACCTTTCCCAAATTGAGGAGGACATCATCGAGCGCGATCACCGGGATATGACAAGAGAGCTGTCACCGTTAAAACAGGCGGAAGATGCCGTGCTTGTCGATTCCTCGGACATGACGATCGACGAGGTCGTGGATACGATCATTGCGCTCTGCAAATAAGGGGATTATGGAAATGGAAGTGATACTGGCAAAGACTGCAGGTTTTTGTTTCGGTGTGAAACGCGCGGTCGATCAGGTTTATGAGCAGCTTGAAAAGGGCGGACCGATCTACACGTACGGACCGATCATACACAACGAGTCGGTCGTCGGGGATCTGGAAAAGCGGGGCGTGCGCGTGATCGAGAGCACGCGGGAGCTCGCGGGACTGGAAAAAGGAACCGTCATTATCCGTTCGCACGGCGTATCGAAACAGATTTATGAAGAGTTGGAGGCAAGCGGCATGCGGATCGTGGATGCGACCTGCCCGTTTGTCAAGCGGATCCATGATACCGTGGAGCGGGAGAGCCGTGCCGGGGCGCAGATCATTATCATCGGCGACGACGGTCATCCGGAGGTGGAAGGGATCAAGGGATGGTGCGTGACGCCGGCTGTTGTAGTCGGGAAAAAAGAGGATGCAGAGGCTTTTTTTTCTGCAAATATGGTGAAAAAATCATTCGGAAACGGCGGAAAACTGTGCATTGTGTCACAAACGACATATAACTACACGAAATTTCAAGAATTTGTTGAAATTTTTTCAAAAAAAGGTTATGATGGTATTGTTGTGAACACTATCTGTAACGCAACTGAGGAGAGACAGACGGAGGCGGCTGAGATTGCCGGCATGGTGGATGCCATGGTCGTCATCGGTGGAAGGACAAGTTCTAATTCGAAGAAACTGTATGAAATATGCAGACGTAAATGCGGGAATACCGTATTTATCCGAACACTTGATGATCTGAGGTTGAATTTGAAGGGTAATGCCAGAAAGATTGGGATTACAGCTGGTGCTTCTACCCCAAATAATATCATTGAGGAGGTTCAAAATTATGTCAGAATTAACTTTTGAACAAATGCTTGAGGAATCACTGAAAACAATTCGCGCAGGAGAGGTAGTAGAGGGAACCGTGATCGACGTGAAGCCGGAAGTCGCGGTCCTGAACATCGGATATAAGTCAGATGGTATTTTGACACGTAACGAATATACCAACGAACCCAATGTTGACCTTACAACGATCCTAAAGCCGGATGACAAGCTGGAGGTTAAGGTACTCAAGGTGAATGACGGCGAGGGACAGGTTCTTCTGACCTATAAGCGGCTTGCCGCAGACAGAGGCAACAAGCGTATTGAGGAAGCGTTTAATACGCAGGAGGTACTGACCGCCAAGGTCGTACAGGTGCTTGAGGGCGGTCTGAGCGTGGTTGTAGACGAGGTGCGGATCTTTATTCCTGCCAGTCTGGTGTCCGATACTTATGAGAAAGATCTCAGCAAGTATGCGGGTCAGGAGATCGAGTTCGTGATCACCGAGTACAATCCGAAGAAGAGAAGATACATCGGAGACCGCAGACAGCTTGTTGCGGCAAAGAAGGCGGAACTCCAGAAAGAGCTGCTTGAGAAACTCAAAGAGGGCGATATTGTCAAAGGCACGGTCAAGAATATCACGGATTTCGGCGCATTTATCGACCTGGGCGGCATTGACGGTCTGCTCCATATTTCCGAGATGTCATGGGGACGCGTGGAAAGCCCGAAGAAGGTGTTTAAGGTCGGCGAGGAGCGCGATGTCCTGATCAAAGAGATTTCCGGCAATAAGATCGCATTGAGCTTAAAGTTTGCGGATACGAATCCCTGGCGTGATGCGGCGGACAAATATGCTGTCGGCAACGAAGTGACGGGCAAAGTGGCGAGAATGACGGATTTCGGCGCATTTATCGAGCTTGAGACCGGCGTGGATGCCCTGCTGCATGTATCGCAGATTTCCAAGGAGCATATCGAAAAACCGTCCGACGTACTGAAGATCGGCGAGGTCGTTACTGCAAAGGTCGTTGATTTTAATGAGGCGGAGCATAAGATCAGCCTGAGCATCAAGGCGCTGACGGCGCCCGAACCTGCGGCACAGGAGGAGGAAGCGGATGCAGATGTCGTGTCCGTTGACATTGAGGAAGTGATCGCAAACGAGGCGGAAGAGAAATAGTTCTTTGTAAGAACTGCGAATGAATTGAATACGAGGCATTGTTTCGCACGGCGGAGCAATGCCTTTTGTGTAATGGAGGGTGGGGAACATGTCATATGATTATGAGGGATTCAAAAAGGAAATCTTAAAGCTGACGAAGATCGACTTAAACGCGTACAAGGAAAAGCAGATGAAGCGCCGCATCGACACGCTGATCGCGAAGTGCGGGGCAAAAGGCTACGAGGAGTATGTAAAACTGATCAGCTCCGATAAGAAACGATTTGAGGAGTTTGTCAATTATCTGACGATCAACGTGTCCGAATTTTACCGGAATCCGGAACAGTGGAAGATTTTAGATCAACAGATCTTTCCGGAACTGATCCAGAAATTCGGCAAGAATCTAAAGATCTGGAGCGCTGCCTGCTCGACGGGAGACGAACCGTACTCGCTTGTAATGGCATTGAGCAGGCACCTGCCGCTAAATCAGATTCATATTTATGCGACTGATATTGATAAACAGGTCATTGCGAAGGCGCAGGTCGGTCTGTATGCGGAAAAGAGCATTGCCTCCGTGCCGGACGACTTAAAGCGCAAATTCTTCACAAAAGTGGGACCGTCCTATCAGATTTCTAATGAGATCAAGAGCCGCGTGGAATTTAAGCAGCACAATCTGCTGTTAGATACCTATCCGCAGCAGGTGCATCTGATCGTGTGCCGCAATGTGCTGATCTATTTTACGGATGAGGCAAAAGATGAGATCTTCCGCAAATATTATCATTCGCTTGCGCCAAAGGGCGTGCTCTTTATCGGCAGCACAGAGCAGATCATGGATTATAAGAGCATCGGCTTTGAGAGAAGAGGATCGTTTTTCTACGAGAAATAAAAAGAGTTTCCGCAGGAAACTCTTTCGAAGAATCCGCTGGAGGCGGATTCTTCCGGGTTATGGAAATTTCTGTAAGTTAAAAAAATCGTGCGAAGCACGATTTTTTTATGGATTGTGATCAGTTCAAGCAGCGTTCGAGAAAGGCGGCCGCCGCTTCACGGTCGATCCGGGCGTCAAAATCCGATAAGACGCGTTCCAAAGCGGAGCCGTCATATTGGGTGACGCCTCTTGAATTTCGTCCCGCCCAATGCTTTATGATGCGGGTTCCATCTAAGAGCTGGCGGTTATACATGGAGCAAAGTCTTGTTGTAATATGTTTCTGTTTGTCTATGGCGACAACATAAATAAGATATACACTGTGATCCGTCGCTAAAAATGATAACAGCTTGTCGGCAGTATAGATTTTCGGCAAAGGAATAGTTTTCGTGTGAGGTAAAGAGAAATTCGAAATTTTGCGGCTCATTGCTGACGCCCTCAAAATCGCGCATGATGTCGCTGCCGTTGAAACTGCCCCGTATATTATCTGTTCGCAATTCCTGTGAGGAATGGCTGATCTTTCGCAGGAAAGTAGCGTTCGCGAGCATCAGGTAATTTATTTTTGGGGTGACAAGGCAGACAATGAATGGAATTTTATCATATTTTTGTAGTGTCGAGAGCGAAAGGACCGTGTTGCCGAAGCTTCTGCCGGATGCGGTACAAAAGCGGATGGCAAAATCATCCCCGTAAAAAACGCTTCTATCCTTCGTAAGGTGGTATGTCCGCTGAACCAGTTCCGCCAGCCTCTTTTTATCCGCAATCCCGTTTTGGCGTTGCACGAGAGTGGTGAGATCATTGATCGCAGCGTGATGATACATTTGAACCTCCATGTTGTGATAAATTTGTACGGATGTTTTTTGACGTTTTCGCCACAGAGGCGGTATTTTGTTCGGAAAGAGAGTTGCGCTCCCAAAACACGCCGTTGACATAGCCCTGTATCTCGGCATCGGTATCCGCTGTTTCAAGGCGCTGCTGTGCCCACAGACAATATTGGTCTTCTATTTCCACACCCAAAAAATGCCGTTTTAATTTTTTGGCGACAACGCTTGTCGTGCCGGAACCGAGAAACGGATCGAAAACAATGTCGTCCGGATCGGAGCTTGCCAAAATAATCTTTGCGATCAATTTTTCTGACTTCTGCGTGGGGTGTGCGGTGTTTTCGGACATGGACCAAAATGGGATTGTAATATCGTCCCAAAAATTGGACGGGCAGGTATCCCGATAATTTCCGCTTTCTGCTTCCACCCAATCTTTCGGCTTCCCGTCAACACGGTACGGGGCGATCACCTTTTTACGGATTTTAACGGCGTCGAGATGAAAAGTATATTGTTCGCCTTTTGTGGCGAACCAAATGTCTTCCAATCCGTTTTTCCAGTTTGCCTTTGCGCCCCTGCCTTTTTCACGCTGCCATGTAATGCGGTTCCTTACTTTGAAATAATCACTGAGAACCCGGCCGATAATTAAACTGGTCTCCCAGTCACAGCAGACATAGATGGAGCCGTCCGGTTTGAGCAGCGGCGCGACAGCCGACAGCCACCGGCGGGTGTATGCCTCATAATCAGAAATTTTACGCTTGGAAAACGTTGTACTGCTGAAAGTTTTCGTCAGATTATAGGGAGGATCCGCGATGATCAGATCAACGCTTTCCCTTGGCAGACAGGGCGCAACGGAAAACGTATCGCCCAAGATCGTCTGATCAAGGATCGTATGAATGTCATCAACGGGGCTTTCGACTTTTATGCACCGGGCTATATATTGCTGCCCCTCGGAAAGAGGGGTGTCGATGGTTTTGTTGCGTGGGGCTTTTGTTCCCGACATGGCAGTTTCCTCGTTCATAAAGATTCTTGTGCTACGGGGTTTTGTTCTTTTGATTCCCGATCATCATCTGTATCACATGTGTCGCATAGTCTGCAAAAAAATCACGGTCCTGTCTGCGCTCGTCGGTCAGTTCGATATAGGAGTCGGGAGCGTTGAAGGACGTCTTAAAGATCGGCGTAAAGATCGGCGCCCATTCCGGCAGGTATTCGGATTTTTTGCGGGTATAGCAGGTGGCCGCAGTTGCGGGCACGCGGTGCGCGGGATCCACAAAAGATGACACGGATTTATGCAGCGCCGTATCTTCCGCGGGAAGGTAATAATAGTCGCGGTAATTGGAATAAAAATATTTCAGTTCCCCGTCGATCAGCGGCACTTTGAGGGATGCGTCATGTTCCCGCGCGCTGAAAAAACAGCCGTTTGCGTAATTCGAGACGGAAATGAGAAGCGGGGCGGGAAGCGAGAGCTTCATGACAAGTTCGGCGCGTCCGACATTGTGGAAGTCGCGGTAATAATTGGCGTTGACCTTTACGACGCGCACGCCCTCCTGATACAGTCTGGCGTAGGCGAGAATGGGAAGCAGGCGTACCAGCCCCTGAATATCTTCCGCATTGTGTAAGAGCAGCGCACGGTACGCATCCTCCGTGGGGGATTCGACATAAGCGTGATAGACGCTGATCAGATCGCCGCCGTTTAACGTGTCCTCACGGGAGACGCCGAGATACGCTTCGAGCGTTTTTTGTTTGCAGTTTGGCAGTTTTAAGAAACGCTTCAAAGGCGTGATCCGGACATAGAGATCCGTTCCTTCAAAGCGGTCAAAGCGATAAGGCAGCTCGTACTGCGCGCATTTCTGTTCCATATACGGAATATCGAAATGATTTCCGTTAAAATGGACGAGATAGCGGTAGGAGGCGGAGAAAGTAAAAAATGCTTCGAGCACTGCGCGCTCCTCAGAGGGCTGCTCCGCAAACCATTGAATGAGATAAAAGCAGTCCCGGCGATAATATACGCAGCCGATCAGATAGAGGCTGCTGCTGCGGGCGGCAAAACCTGTCGTCTCAATATCAAGAAACAGAATATCTTCTTTTTCTCCGAGCTGCTCTAACGGGTACGCAGATACAAGAGCAGGAAGTTCTCGTGTGATTGTTTTCATGGCAGTCTCCTCCGTGAAAATAGTATAGCACATTTCTTCATTTTCCAGTAGTATTTTCGACAAAAAAATAGTATATTTATAAGTAGGATTTCAGTTCCGGCAGACCAAACAGAAATGGAGGATTCGTATGGGAAAATTGACGTTTCACGGGGGAGTTCACCCGTATGACGGCAAGGAGCTGTCAAAGGACAAGCCGATCAAGGCGGTGCTGCCGAAGGGCGATCTGGTTTATCCGCTCAGTCAGCATATCGGCGCACCGGCGACGCCCATCGTGGAAAAGGGCGATCATGTGCTGACCGGTCAAAAGATCGCGGAGGCAGGCGGTTATGTTTCGGCGCCGATCTATGCAACGGTCTCCGGTACGGTCAAGGCGATCGAGCCGCGCCGTGTTGCGACGGGCGGGATGGTGAACAGCATTATCATTGAGAATGACGGGAAATATGATGAGGTCGTCTATGAGAAGCCGGAGCCTTTAGAGGAGCTTTCCAAGGAGGAGATCGTATCCCTTGTACGGGAAGCGGGCGTTGTCGGCATGGGAGGCGCGGGCTTTCCGACGCATGTAAAACTGTCGCCCAAGGATCCGGATAAAATTGATTACTGTATCGTCAACTGCGCAGAATGCGAGCCGTACCTGACGTCGGACTACCGGCGTATGCTGGAGGAGCCGGAGAAAGTGATCGGCGGACTGAAAGTCATGCTGGCGCTGTTCGACCATGCAAAGGGAATTCTCGCAGTGGAAGATAATAAGCCGGATTGTATCGCGAAGCTAAAGCGTCTGACCTTAAACGAGCCGCGCATCACGGTGAAATCATTAAAAACGAAATACCCGCAGGGTGCGGAGCGGCAGCTCATTTATGCTTCCACGAGAAGGGTGATCGATTCGAGCAAGCTGCCGGCGGATGTCGGCTGTATCGTCGATAACGTGGATACGGTCGTGGCAATCTATCAGGCGGTCATGGAAAGAAAACCGCTGATGCACCGCATTGTGACGGTGACGGGCGATGCCATCGCGGATCCGCGCAACTTTATCGTGCGGATCGGAACGAATTACCATGAGCTGATCGAGGAGGCGGGCGGATTTCAGAAAGAACCCGTCAAGATCGTATCGGGCGGTCCGATGATGGGCTTCGGCATTTTTAATTTGGATATTCCGACGACGAAAACGGCGTCCGCGCTGTTGTGCATGACAAAAGACGATGTGTCGCGGTGGGAGCCGTCGCCGTGTATCAACTGCGGCAGATGCGTGGAAGCGTGTCCGGGACGCGTCGTGCCGAGTCATTTAGCGGATTACGCGGAACGCGGCGACGAGGAGGCGTTCGTCGCGCATAACGGCATGGAGTGCTGCGAGTGCGGCTGCTGCAGTTTTGTCTGTCCCGCAAAGCGCCCGCTGACGCAGTCGATCAAGTCCATGCGCAAGCTTGTGCTTGCCAAAAAGAAAAAGTAGAGGAGGGAGAAAAGCGTGAGTGATTTAATGAAAGTTTCATCCAATCCGCATGTCCGCTCGAAGGCGACGACGAGCAACATCATGCTCTGTGTGATCATTGCGCTGCTGCCGGCTGCCGGATTCGGCGTCTGGCATTTCGGTTTCCGGGCGCTGATGCACATTGCCATTACCGTTGCTTCCTGTGTATTCTTTGAGCTTTTGTATGAGCTGATGATGAGAAAAAAAGTAACGGTGCAGGACCTTTCCGCCGTTGTGACGGGACTGCTGTTAGCCATGAACCTGCCCGTCGGCGCGCCATGGTGGATCGGCATCATCGGCGGCGCATTCGCTATCATTATCATCAAGATGCTCTTTGGCGGACTCGGACAGAATTTTATGAACCCGGCGCTTGGGGCGAGATGCTTTCTGCTCATCTCCTTTGCCTCGGCAATGACAAATTTTGATTACGACACGGTTTCAGGCGCAACGCCGTTAGCGCAGCTCCGCGCAGGCGGGCTTGAGACGAATACCGTGCTCGATATGATCTTCGGAAATACGCAGGGAACGATCGGTGAGACGTCCATGGTCGCGCTTGTGATCGGCGCGTGCTTTTTGATCATCATGGGGATCATCGATCTCCGGATTCCGGGAACGTACATTATTTCGTTTGTTATTTTTCTTGTCCTGTTCGGTGAAAAGCATTTGGATATGGGATACATATCGGCGCAGGTTGCGGGCGGCGGTCTGATGCTCGGCGCGTTTTTTATGGCGACGGATTATGTGACGAGACCGATCACCAAAAAGGGACAGTACCTCTACGGCGTTTTTCTCGGCGTGATGACGGGAATCTTCCGTCTGTTCGGCGCAACGGCGGAGGGCGTTTCCTATGCGATCATCCTCGGCAACCTTCTTGTGCCGCTGATCGAAAAGATCACGATGCCCAAGCCGTTTGGAAAGGGAGGTGAGCGCGCGTGAAAGAAATGTTAAAGAACACCTTGATCCTTTTTATCATCACGCTGATCGCGGGCGTTTCGTTAAGTCTTGTTTACTCTGTGACGAAAGAACCGATCCGCGAGCAGGAGGAGGCGGCGAAGCAGAAAGCCTATCAGGCGGTCTTTGCGGATGCGGAACGATTTGAGGAAGAGGAAGACTTCGATCCGGAAATGGCGGCAAAACTGCTGCATGGCGCCAATACGGGCAGCTATGCAGATGATGAGATTCAGATGCTTGCCGCGGCGCTCGATCAGGACGGGAATGTACTTGGCAGTGTCATTACGGTGACGACCCATGCGGGGTTTGGCGGCGATATTACATTTGCCATGGGAATCCGTGCGGACGGAACGCTCACGGGGGTATCCATCACCGCGATCTCAGAGACGCCGGGGCTTGGTATGCGCGCCTCGGAGGTGTTGGAGCCGCAGTTTAAGGAAAAGCAGACTGATACGCCGTTTGCCGTGACAAAGGCGGGAGCGACTTATCCGTTTGAGATCGACGCGATCAGCAGTGCGACGATCACGTCTCAGGCGTTGACGGACGCGGTAAACGCGGGCGTTGCTTTTTTGCAGGCATGGACGGATTATTTAGAGGGACCGGCAATGCAGGGAGGCGTCGAGCTGGAGCTGGGAGGAGGTGCGGACGATGAGTAAGGCTTTGGAACGAATTTACAACGGCTTGATCAAGGAAAATCCGACTTTTGTGCTGACGCTGGGCATGTGTCCGACGCTCGCTGTGACGACCTCGGCGATCAATGGCGCGGGCATGGGGCTTTCTACGATGGTCGTGCTCATATTGAGCAATGTGTTTATTTCGCTGCTGCGCAAGATCATTCCCGATAAGGTGCGCATTCCGGCGTTTATCGTTATCATCGCTTCCTTTGTGACGATCGTACAGCTTTTGTTACAGGGATATGTCCCCTCGCTCTACGACAGCCTCGGTATTTACATTCCGTTGATCGTTGTAAACTGTATCATTTTGGGACGCGCGGAGGCATATGCGTACAGCAATCCGGTCATCCCGTCGTTTTTTGACGGATTGGGGATGGGACTCGGATTTACGGTGGCATTGACGCTGATCGGCTCATGCAGGGAGCTGCTCGGCGCAGGACAGTTGTTCGGGTACCAGATTCTGGGAGCGGACAATGTGTTCTATCAGATCGGTTCGCTGCGGCCGCTTGCAATGTTCCTCGGAGAATACACGAATATCAGCATCTTTATTATGGCGCCGGGCGCGTTTTTCGTGCTTGCGTTTATCATTGCGTCAATGAACCGTATCCGTCGGTCGGCGGCCAAAAAGGGAAAGAAGATCGCGCCTGCTTCGGATTGCACGAACTGCATAGGAAAGGACTGCGCAGGCTGTGCGGGAAACGCAGACAAGGTGAAAGAGAATGTGGATAAGGAAGTGGCGGCATCCGCAGAGAAATCAGATGCCGGCAAAACAGAAGCAGATAAGACAGGAAAAGCAGACGCAGCTGCGGAAAAGACGGAGCCGGAAGGAAAAAGCGGGAATATGGGCGGCGCTGACGTCGATCCTGCCAAGGGAGAGGAGGAGCATGTCGAATGAAAACTTTACTGATCATTGCAATTGCATCCGCACTTGTCAATAACGTGGTGTTGAGTCAGTTTTTGGGACTCTGCCCGTTCCTCGGCGTATCCAAAAAAGTAAAGACAGCGGCAGGCATGGGCGCGGCGGTCGTCTTTGTCATCACGCTTGCCTCTGCGGTTGCGGCAGTCATTTATCAATTTGTATTGGAGCCGAACGGACTCGCGTACTTAGAGACGATCGTATTTATCCTTGTGATCGCCGCGCTTGTGCAGTTCGTGGAAATGTTTTTGAAAAAATTCATGAAGCCGTTGTACCAGTCGCTCGGCGTTTATCTGCCGCTGATCACGACAAACTGCGCGGTGCTCGGCGTCGCGCTGACGAATGTGCAGAAGTCCTACGATATACTGACCAGTGTGGTCAACGGTTTTGCGACAGCGGCGGGCTTTACGATCGCGATCGTGATTCTGGCGGGAATCCGTGAAAAGACAGAGCATAATGATGTGCCGGAGTCGTTCCGCGGCATGCCGATCACGATGATCACAGCCGGACTGATGGCGATCGCGTTCTGTGGTTTTTCGGGACTGTTATAAAAATGGAGCATTCCTGTAATTCAGAAATAACGCCAATTGAATAAAAAGAAACCT
>JAMPHA010000024.1:0-35557 GCA_023663615.1 Clostridium sp.
TTTTCATAAAAATGTGAAAATCGGCTCTAAAGTTTTTCGCTTTTCGTCCGATAGCGCCATCTGCATATTACCTCTAACTTCCCCGCTTTCCAAGTAATCTCCGCTATCAGACCGCCCGAACCTCCGCTATGAAAATGGAATACCGCCGCATATGGTGACGAGCCATATATGGCGGCCTTTGTACATCATCAATTACCCTTATCCTTAATGTTTCTGCCACTTCTTTGCAAAAATATCGGCAAGACAGGCTAACCGTACTTATAACAAAACTCAAAGGTCTGCAAAGCATAATCCCGCCGAAGCCGATATACTGCACTGAAATAAAAGCAAAGGCTGTACGGAAACTAAGTTCAAGCAGCGTATTGAATAGCGGATACCCGATCTCCCCGGCCCCACGCAGGAAGTTTGTCAATAAATAAAGGCTGACGCATAGAGGGAACGTCAGGGAAATGATATGCAGGTACTGTACCCCGATACGGATAATCTCCTTTTCATTCCCCACCAACAGGTACATGAGCTGTGGTGAGACAGCCCAGATGATGACCACCGCCACGGCCATAATAGCCGCTGATATTTTGAAGCTGTCCCTTAATCCCCTGCGGCTCCTCTCATAATTCTTAGCCCCAGTATTCTGCGCCGTAAAAACACTTAACGAAGTACCCAGATTGACTGCCGGAATCGTCAATATCGTTTCAATCTTATAGGCTGATGTGTAAGCCGAAATCTCATTGACACCAAACTGGTTAATCGCTCCCTGGATAAAGAACATACTGACGGCGGAGGCGCCATTCTGGACTATCCCTGTTATGCCAAGCTGGAAGATTGGCAGTACATACTTAAAATCAGGCCGTATCACCAGCGCCCTTTTATCCTTCCGGTATAGATGGAAAACAGCCAACGCTGCCGCCGCAATCTGTGAAAGCACCGTTGCAAATGCCGCCCCTCGTATCCCCAGCCTGAACCGTGCAACAAACACATAATCAAGCACGATATTCATCAGGCAGGATACGGACAGATCCTGTATCGGTGTCTTTGAATCCCCTCCGGCTTTTATCACCGCAGAATAAAAATTATATACCGATAGAAACGGGATTCCCAATGCTATGATCCTCAAATAGTCTGTTGCATAACCGATAGCTTCTTTCGGAATGCCCATTGCCATAAAAATCCCTCTGGCAGCCAAAAAGAAAAGGCAGGACAGCCCGCCGCCGATAAGAAAAAGCAAGGTCTGGATGGAGCCCATACAGCCCTGTGCCTTTTCCGTTTCTTTGGAGCCATAAACCTGTGCCAGCAAAATCAAAATGCCAGAGGAAAGCCCTAAAATAATGCTGTTGATGATCAGCGTGGGAACATAGGAATTTCCCACTGCCGCTAAAGCATTTTTGCCTAATATATGTCCCACAACCGCCGTATCAAAAACATTGTAGAAGTTCTGCATGACATTCCCCGCAAACAGCGGGACAGAAAATTTCAGCAGCGCCTTAACGGGCTTTCCTGTTGTCATATCCATTTCCATCATTGCTGCATGATCTTCGCCATCACCGGGCGCAGTGCCAGTCCAAGAGGAACAGCTACCAGACAGGCGACAATGGCATTTACACTGGATACAACCGCTTTCTGCGTGACTGTCAGCATGACCGCTTCCATAGGCAGCCCCAGAATAAAGCGGTGTTCAATAAAACTCTTTGACAGGTAAAGAACCACATAGGCAAATGCGCCTGTTATGCCGCCTAAGACATACCTCTGTTTCAGATGTGCCGGATTCCCGGATGCTATCTTCCCGCACAGCCATGCCATAACAAATTTGAAAGCAAATGTAAAAGGCGCGGATGTAATATATGCCGGATTGGTAAGGTCAAAGAACATGGAGCCAATTCCCGCCGCAAGCCCGCCCTGCAGCGGTCCTAAAAGCATACCGGCCAGCAGACACATGACATTCCCCATATGTAACCGTGTGTTGTCTATCGCCGTGGGAATGGGAATCTGTAAAAAGGCGGAAGCCACATATACTGCTGCTGCCATAATACCTATCCGGGCTATTTCCTTTATCGTAATTTTCTTCATCTTATGTCATCCTCCTTCTTTCCGGGCGCACCGCCCGTATATGTATTTCATTATAAGCTTGAAAATATATGCATACAATGTTAGAATTGTGTTGCATACAATTTTGTGGAGGGTAAGCACATGCCTGTTAATTCCTTTGAAGATTACCCCATGTCATGGAGACCACAGAAATCCGGACTGGGAAAACCCTACTATCTTTCCATAGCGGCCAGTCTTGAGGCAGATATCCTATCCGGGAAACTGCCGGAGAATACAAAGCTGCCGCCCCAGCGGGAACTTGCCGACTTCCTTGACCTGAACTTAAGCACGATCACAAGGGCATATAAACTGTGCGAACTAAAAGGTCTTCTGTATGCTGTCACTGGCAAAGGAACCTTTGTCTCCCCCGGCACTTCCGCACAGAATACTTTTCTTGAAAAAGAAGGCGGTGTCATAGAAATGGGCATGATCAAGCCGTTCTATGAATGCAATTATGCTGTCCAGAACGCGGCACAGCTCGTCCTTGCCCGTGAAGAATCCATAAGACTTTTTGAATACAGCAGCCCCCTCGGAACGAAACGACAGATAAACGCCGCTCGGAAATGGCTGCACCGGATTGGGGTCAGTGCCAGGGAAGAAAATGTCCTGCTCTCTGCCGGGGCGCAAAACGCCTTATCCGTCATACTCATTTCCCTTTTCAAGGCGGGGGATAAAATAGCTGTGGACAACTTTACCTATATGAATTTTAAGGGGCTTGCCAATTTCCTGCACATCCAGTTGATTGCCGTCCCTGCTGACGGATATGGAATGTCCCCCGATGGGCTTTTATCCATCTGTAAGAATACGGAAATAAAGGGCATTTACCTCATGCCCACCTGCAGCAACCCGACAAGTATCTTTATGCCGCAGTCCCGCAGGATGGAACTGTCAGAAATCATAAAACGGTTCCGCCTGCTTGTGATAGAGGATGACATTTATTCCTTCCTGTCCGTTTATGGCCATACCGCTCCTGATGCAAAGCCGTTTTTCTCTTTAGTGCCGGAGCAGACAGTCCACATCTGCAGCATTTCAAAATCACTGTGCGCCGGACTGCGGGTAGCCTTTATTGCTTTCCCGGATAGGTATCGAGAACTGTTAGTCTCCGGTATGCTTGGCATCAACCTGAAAACCGTTTCCCTTAACAGTGAGATTATTGCGGAACTAATTGAGAGCGGGGAGGCGGAAAACATTGTGAAGCAGAAAATCCTTTCTGCCCGGAAAAGGAACCAGATATTTTATTCTGTTTTCCCTTCATCACAGACCGATCATATTGATCGGTTCTTTCACTGGCTGCAAATTCCGGCTCATCTGACAAGCGAGGAACTGGAGCTGCAGGCATTGCAAAAAGGTATTCATGTACTTGGCTCCCACCGCTTCGCAATGCAGAATGAAAACAAATCATCTTACATCAGGGTGTCTATTGCCTCACCCGATACGGAAGATGATTTGAGAAAAGGGCTGCTGATATTAAAAAATATATTTGAGGAAAAACAGATGAATTTCTTTGTATGAATTAAAGAGACTTTTTCCAATCTGAAATGCCAAAGAGGAAAAGGACTGCCAAAACAGCTCTTTTCCCTCGTTTTATAATTTTCCCATTTTCTTTTTACCGTTTTACTCATATACTATTTGGCAAATGGTATGGTGCGGAGAATGGTATCACTTTTGCCAAAAGGTTTCACTTTCGCCAAATCGTTTATACTTTTGAGCGAAAGTACTCCAGAACATAAGCTCATTCATATTGCCGCTCTGCTGTTAATATATAATTACCACATCCATTATATTGAGTTACTCGGATAAAATAAGATTCTCCCGCTGATAGAGAAATTTCTACTCCTCCATCATTGCCAAGGTTATAGTCTGATTTAAGTTCCTCCCATCCAGAATTATAAACTCCCAATCTAAAACTATTCCCCTCTAAAACATTTGAAAAAACAAATATATATTTTCCTTCCGATTGCGCTTTGAATATGTAATCATTTTCTTGATCTGTATATTGAACGCTATCAGATACTGCTGTATTATTAGTAATATCGACAACTTCTTTCTTTGGTCCTATATTTAATGTATAAGCCCCATACCCTCTATACTGCTCAACTCTTATGTAATATGTTTCTCCTGCCGTAAGAAACTCTGTCAAACCATCCCCATTATCAAGATCATAATCCGATTTCATTTCCTCCCAGCCCGAATTATATACCCTTAGCCGTAAATCTGTTCCGTTTGGAACATTTGAAAATTCAAATCTATATATTCCATCATTTTCTGCCACATATGAATAATCGTTTTGTTGCGCAGTATACTGAATACAGTCAGAAATTAATGTATAATTTGTTAAATCTGTAATCTCCTTTTTGGGTCCTATATTCAATGTATATGATCCAATTTTTCTATACTGCTCTACTCTTATATAATATGACTCTCCTGCCTCAAAGGAAACCGTCAAACCATCCCCATCATCAAGATCATAATCTGATTTCATTTCTTCCCAACCTGAATTATAAATCCTTAGCCTTAAATCCGTTCCATTTGGAACATCTGAAAATTCAAACCTATATGTTCCTTCATTCCCTGCTACATACAAATAATCATTTTTTTGATCAGTATACTGGATGCTATCAGAAATTGCTGTAAAGTTGGTAATATCAACCGTTTCTTTCTTTTGTCCTACATTTAATGTATATGCACCATATTCTCTATACTGTTCAACTCTTATATAATATTTTTCACCTGCTATTAGGTTTTCTGTTATACCATCTCCATTATCAAGATCATAATCCGATTTCATTTCTTCCCATCCCGAATTATAAATCCTCAATCTTAGGTCTGTTCCATTTGGAACATTTGAAAATTCGAACCTATATGTTCCACTTAAAGGCGGAATGTACTCGTAATCATTACACTGCCCATCATTAGAAACATCTCCCGAAAATCCTATAATTTCATTAGGTTGAATTTCAAAAGGCGCATCCTCTATAGCAACTGCATTATATGTATTAGAGACAATGGAATCTATTTTTAGTATTTCCTTGTCGCTATCGGTTCCCTTATTTTCATCTACTGACTCCTCAAAAGAACTTTCACTTGTCTCTAAATTTGATATTCCTTCACTATTACCTGAACTATCCTTCTCATCATTATTTGAATCTTCACCATATAAATCATCTTCAAAATACCCTATTGAGTTATCATCATTTTTTTCTTCTTTATCATTCGGAATCAATGTAAGTAAAAATACCAACACAGCAAAAATGAATGATGCATATCCAACTCCCTTCTCATCATCAATAAACATTTTATATAAACCAAACAAAATGGCAAGTCCAATTAATATATATAGAATTATTTTAAGTATCATATCCATATTCCCCTTACCCAAACTTTTTAAGCACCGATTACAAATCCTTCCAACTATGCATATAATTATATCACAATATAATTTTTTATTAAACCTATATAGCTGACAATAAATCACAAATTTCGCATACAATTTGGCGTAACTCTTATACCTTTTGGCAAAACCATACTTTTTGGCAAAAGTCCGAGGTTTCGCCAAATTGTATCCGTAATTTCCCAATCGCCATATACACAGCCCTATCCCAAAACGCCAAAAAGAGGAGTCCACCAGCTATCCCAGTGAACCCCTCTACGCTCAAAATCCCTTGATTTCAAGCCATTTCTTTATACTTTCACCAAATTATACCGAAATTCCTATGGCATCAATTATTGATAGCCGCCTGTGCCGCCGCCAGTCTTGCAATCGGTACTCTGAACGGCGAGCAGGATACATAATCCAGACCGATGTTATGGCAGAACTCCACGGAGGACGGATCGCCGCCGTGCTCGCCGCAGATGCCGCAGTGGATCGTCGGTCTTGTCTCCTTGCCTTTCTTGATCGCCATTTCCATCAGAAGACCGACGCCGTTGCGGTCAAGCTTTGCAAACGGATCGTTCTCGAAAATCTTCGCTTTGTAATATGCCTCAAGGAATTTACCCGCATCATCACGCGAGAAGCCGTAGGTCATCTGCGTCAGGTCGTTTGTGCCGAAGCAGAAGAACTCCGCCTCTTTTGCAATATCTCCCGCAGTCAGCGCCGCTCTCGGGATCTCGATCATCGTGCCGACCTCATACTTTAAGTCAACGCCTGCCGCTTTGATCTCGGCATCCGCCGTCTCCACGACATTTTTCTTGACATATTTTAATTCCTTGTCATCACCGATCAACGGGATCATGATCTCCGGCGTGATCGTCCATTCAGGATGCGCTTTCTGCACATTGATCGCCGCACGGATGACCGCCTGCGTCTGCATTCTCGCAATCTCAGGGAACGTTACCGTTAAGCGGCAGCCTCTGTGCCCCATCATCGGGTTCATTTCGTGCAGCGTCGCGATAAACTTGCGGATCTCGTCCATCGTCTTGCCCTTCGCGTCTGCAAGCTTTCTGATGTCCTCCTCCTCGGTCGGAACAAACTCATGCAGAGGCGGATCTAAGAAACGGATCGTGACCGGATCGCCTTCCATTGCCTCAAACAGCTTCTCAAAGTCGCCCTGCTGGAGCGGTAAGAGTTTCGCAAGCGCTTCCTCCCTCTCCTCCAGCGTATCGGAGCAGATCATCTCACGGAACGCGTCGATACGGTGTCCGCCGAAGAACATATGCTCGGTACGGCAGAGACCGATTCCCTCTGCGCCAAGCTCTCTTGCTTTTTTCGCATCGGCAGGCGTATCTGCATTCGTGCGGACCTTTAAGGTGCGGTACTTGTCCGCCCACTCCATGATCCGTCCGAATTCGCCCGCGATCGTTGCATCCACGGTCGGGATCGCTCTGTCGTAAATGTTTCCGGTCGTACCGTCAAAGGAAATGATGTCGCCCTCATGGAACTCCTGCTCGCCGATACGGAACATCTTATGCGCCTCATCCATCGCGATCGCAGAACAGCCGGATACACAGCAGGCGCCCATGCCGCGCGCAACGACCGCCGCATGGCTCGTCATACCGCCGCGGACAGTCAGGATACCCTGCGCCGCTTTCATACCCTCAATATCCTCCGGAGAAGTCTCTAAGCGGACAAGCACCACTTTTTCGCCTCTTGATGCCCACCTCTTCGCATCCTCCGCCGTGAACACGATCTTACCGCACGCCGCGCCGGGTGCCGCCGCAAGTCCCTTGGCAACCGGGATCGCCTTGCTGATCACATAGGAATCAAACTGCGGGTGCAGCAGAGAGTCCAAGTTTCTCGGATCGATCATGCTGACCGCCTTCTTCTCGTCGATCATGCCCTCGTCCACCAGATCGCAGGCAATCTTTAACGCCGCCTTCGCCGTACGTTTTCCGTTTCTCGTCTGAAGCATGTATAAATGACGGTCCTCGATCGTAAACTCCATGTCCTGCATATCGCGGTAGTGGTTCTCCAGCGTATTGCAGATCTGCGTGAACTGCTCGTACACCTCCGGCATGATCTGCTTTAACTGGCCGATCGGCTGCGGCGTACGAACGCCCGCAACAACATCCTCGCCCTGCGCGTTTAACAGGAATTCACCCATCAGCTGTTTTTCACCGGTTGCCGGATTCCTCGTAAAGGCAACGCCCGTACCGGACGTATCGCCCATATTACCGAACGCCATCATCTGCACGTTGACCGCCGTACCCCAGCTATACGGAATATCGTTATCGCGGCGGTATACATTCGCGCGGGGGTTGTCCCAGGAACGGAACACCGCTTCGATCGCGCCGACAAGCTGCTCCTTCGGATCGCTCGGAAAATCCTTGCCGATCTTGCTCTTATACTCTGCCTTGAACTGATCCGCAAGCTGCTTTAAGTCTTCCGCCGTCAGCTCGACGTCCTGCTTTACACCGCGCTCCAATTTCATACGGTCGATCAATTCCTCAAAATACTTCTTTCCGACTTCCATTACGACATCGGAATACATCTGGATAAATCTGCGGTAGCAGTCCCATGCCCAACGCGGATTGCCCGACTTCTTGGCAAGAACCTCAACGACCTCCTCATTCAGACCGAGATTCAGGATCGTATCCATCATGCCGGGCATGGACGCGCGCGCGCCGGAGCGGACAGATACCAAAAGGGGATTTTCTTTATCGCCGAACTTCTTGCCGGTGATCTCCTGCATCTGTTCGATATAATCCATGATCTGTCCCATGATCTCGTCATTGATCTTTCGTCCGTCCTCGTAATACTTCGTACAAGCTTCTGTCGTGATCGTAAAGCCCTGCGGTACGGGAAGTCCCAGATTCGTCATCTCGGCAAGATTCGCGCCCTTGCCGCCGAGAAGATTTCTCATGTCTGCGTTGCCTTCCTTAAACAGGTAAACCCATTTTGCCATTCTTCATGTCCCCCTTTGAACATAGTGATTACCGGGCGAAAGCGCTTCGTCCGACCGGCAGGATTATTTTTCCTGCACATATGGGTAGATTATACCATAAATTTGTATATATTTCCACTTCTATTTCGGAATTTTTTGGCATATTTTAATAATATTTTTTCACCCCAAATAATCCCTGATGCGAATATCCTTTCCGGACCTGCGCAACAATATCACAACACCCCAAAGCAGCAGCAAACATCCGAAAATCCGTAATCCTCTCTTTTTCTTCTTCATGCATCATCCCTCCCATTTTCAAAACCGCTTTTTGCTTCCCACGCGCCGTCTTCCGGCAGGAACGCCGAACGGCGTATTCGTATTCCTCATCCCTGCAAAAGTCCTTTCATCGATCGTTCCTTGTACGCGCTACATCGTATAACACACAATTAAGACTGCCGGAAGCAGGATCACGGCAAAAGCGAGCAGGATCCTCCACCACATCGATTTTTCCCATTCCATCTGCATTGCCGTCACGGCATGATCCGGCTCCTGCCTGTCATAATATACTGTGATCCTGTCATTTACTTTCAACTTATGTACCTGCTTTTTGTTAAGGCTTTCAAAGCTTCCTTCCCGCATGCTGCCGCCGTCATAGTACGAATAGGATATGACATATGGCTCATAGTACAGTCCCTGCGGATGATTATCCCTCTTTATCCAAATGTCCACGATCGTCCCGTTCGTCCTGACCGCCTCCCGAAAGCTTCGCAAAATCCTTCGATTATTTGTGCTCACAAACCACATGACCAGAACCATGATCAGAACCAATGTTCCGACAACACTGATCAGTATCACCATTTCTTCTGTTTTCATATATTCCTTTCTGCAGGCGCCTGACCCTCATTCCTGCGCCGCCAGGCGCGCATTCGGATTATAGTATCCCGGACATTTGAGCGTATAGACGAGCGCCTGTGCCTGTCCCTCATCCAGCTTTGCCGCCGGCACGCCGTAATAATGCTCTGCCGCCGAACCGATCCCGTAGTAGCCTTCCCCGAAGTAGACCACGTTACAATACAATTCCAGAATTTCTTCTTTGGTAAACGCGCGTTCTAATTCAAACGCCACGAACAGCTCCGCCACCTTGCGCTCCATTTCCTTTTCACCGGAAAAATAAAGATTCTTCGCAAGCTGCTGCGTGATGGTGCTGCCGCCCTCCACAAAACTTCCCGCCAAAAGATCATGCCATGCCGCACGCAGGACCGCGGTCACATCCACGCCCGCATGACTGTAAAAATTACGGTCCTCGCGGTAGATCAGTTCGTCCAGAAACTCTCTGGAAATATCAGTAAGTGCGATGTATTCCTCCCCGCTTCTGATCTGCTCCGCCTTTTCCTGCACGCTTTGCACAAAGACCGCTTCCTGATACATCCGATAACCTGAAACCGCATAGTGCCCGACCACGAAAGTTCCTGCGAGTACCAGCAGGATCATTGCCGCGCCGATAAACCGAAACAGCCTTTTCATAAAATCTCCTCCTATCGTACCTCCGCCGCCTAAGACGGTGTGTCTGATCTGAGTTTATTCTATAAAAAGGCTGTGTCTCCTGCCATTGCTTCGACTTACGCCGGTCTGACAATTTTGTAAGATATTCGCTGCCTGCTGTCCATGCAGACGCGCTTACCCTCTATCACACCTGCTAAAATGTAAATTTATCCGCAAAGTACTCCTCCAATTTTGCGATCGCAACGCGCTCCTGCTCCATGGAATCACGGAAACGGACGGTCACGCACCGGTCGGTCTCAGAATCAAAATCATACGTGATGCAGAACGGCGTTCCGATCTCATCCTGCCTGCGGTACCGCTTGCCGATATTGCCGCGGTCGTCAAACTCGCAGTTATATTTTTTGCTGAGCTTTGCAAAGATCGGCTCCGCGCCCTCGTTTAATTTTTTGGAAAGAGGAAGCACGGCAATCTTTACCGGCGCCAGCGCCGGATGGAAATGCAGAACCGTGCGCACATCGCCCCCGCCAAGTTCCTCCTCGTCATAAGCGCCGCACAGCACCGCCAAAAACAGCCTCTCCACACCAAGGGACGGCTCAATGACATAGGGAATATACTTCTCGTTTTTCACATCGTCAAAATAGGACAGATCCTCACCGGATACGTTCTGATGCTGCGTCAGGTCGTAATTCGTCCTGTCCGCGATGCCCCACAGTTCCCCCCAGCCAAACGGGAATAAGAATTCAATATCCGTGGTCGCCTTGGAATAAAAAGAAAGCTCCTCCGGCTCGTGGTCGCGCACACGCATTTCCTCTTCCTTCATACCGAGACTCTTTAAGAAGTCGATACAATACTTTTTCCAATATGCGAACCATTCCAGATCCGTGTCCGGCTCACAGAAAAATTCCATTTCCATCTGCTCAAACTCCCGCACACGGAAAATGAAATTGCCCGGCGTGATCTCATTTCGGAACGACTTGCCCACCTGACAGATGCCGAACGGGATCTTCTTGCGGGAGGTTCTCTGCACGTTCTTAAAGTTCACAAAAATACCCTGTGCCGTCTCGGGACGCAGATACACCGTGTTCTTGGCGTCCTCGGTCACACCCTGGAACGTCTTGAACATCAGATTAAACTGACGAATATCCGTGAAATTATGTTTGCCGCAGGTCGGGCAGGGAATCTGATGCTCTTCGATAAAGTCCTTCATCTGCTGCTGGCTCCATCCGTCCACGGAGCTCTCCAGCTTCATGCCCTGTTCCGCCACAAAGTCCTCGATGATCTTATCCGCACGGAATCTCTCATGGCACTCCCTGCAATCCATGAGCGGATCGGAAAAGCTGCCCAGATGACCGGAAGCCACCCATGTCTGTGGATTCATCAGGATCGCACAGTCAACACCTACATTATAAGGGCTCTCCATCACGAATTTCTGCCACCATGCTTTTTTGATATTGTTCTTCAGCTCCACGCCTAAATTCCCAAAATCCCATGTGTTGGCAAGACCGCCGTAAATCTCTGATCCGGGATAGACAAAGCCTCTCGCTTTCGACAGCGCAACGATTTTCTCCATTGTTTTTTCCATACTTTTTCTCCTTTTGAACTGATACAATATAAATAACAAGCGTTACTAAACGCATTTGTCTCAGGCAGACGTGAAATGCTTCACGAGAATTCCGTTGTCATGAATAAATGATCACATGCAACGCAGCGTCCTTAGCAGTATTCACATCACCGTCGCCCACAAGCGTATCGCCCTCACTGATATAATAAATATCGCTTCCATGGATACGGATATTGGACGCGTCATCGGTGACAAGAATCCGATAATCCTGCTCTTCGTCCAGCTCCCCTAACGTGATCGTGCGTGTCGGATCCTGCGCGTCCACAAGCGTCAGATTTGCGGGAAGCGCAAAACGCCGCGCGCCTTCCTCCGGCGTTTGTCCGCACAAAAGCTGCACACCGTTAAATTTCTCATAATCATCCGCCGCCGCATAGGAAAGGGAAATCCGCGCAACACCGTCCGCAAGCGTACATTCCTTAATCTCAATGCCGCCCGTTCCCATTTGTGAATTATAATCTTCCACCTCGGCGTTCAGCATGGTCTCAAAGTCTGTAAAACTGTACCGGCTCTCATCAAACTCCTCGCAGATATAGCCGACCACTCCATTCTCCCTCGTGAGAATGATCGTATCCGCGTCCGCCGTGAAAGAGTCCTCTTTTTCCGGCACCCGCCGTCCCCCGGACTGTCCGGATTCTGCGCACCCTGTCAAAAGCAGCATCCCCGTAAACAGCGCGATGATACTTCCTCGAAAAAGTCTGTGGAAGATAACCTCCTTTTTTGTCCTGTTGTGCATACCGTTTTTTTCCATCCGACAAGTCTCCTCAATTCAGCTGACTACTTATTATATATAAAAAAGTATGGTATTTCAACCTCTAATTTATGCCGAATGCGCTTACTTATCGCAGAGCCGTCAGACGCCATATTTCGTAATCACCCGCTGCAAACGCGCACCGAGCGGGCGCCGCATCAGCAGCAAAAAGATAACATTTGATATTGAATAGAGCAGCGTAAACGGCGCCGCTGAGAGAACCGCCGCCGCGTACATCGCCGGTTCAAACGAAGCCTGACTCCACAAAACCGTCCATACATCCATGATCAAAGAATAAAACGCCCCCGCAAATATTCCATAAATGACAAGCGCCGCCCGGCTTGTTTTCAGCGGTCGGTGCAACACGCCCGCCAAGAGTCCGATCAGCCCAAAGGACACCATCTGAAACGGCGTCCACGGTCCCTGCCCAAAATAGAAATTAGAGAGCACGGCAGTAAACGCCCCGCATAGAAATCCTGCCTCCGCGCCAAAATACACGCCCGTCATGACGATCACCGCCGTCATCGGCTTAAACGCCGGGAGCACAGCAAACAAAAATCTCCCCCCTACGGAAAGCGCCGTCATGACCGAAACAAATACGATACGCCGGATATGAGTATGCCGCCTGTCAAAGCTGCCAAACATCACCGCGCAGGCCAAGACAGCGATGCCGAAAGAAATCCACGCGTACCGCTTCTCCTGAAACAGGACTGCGCCAATCACAAGAAGCAGAATGCTTCCGGTCAAAAGCGCCGCTATGGAAATGATCTGCCGTACCTGTGGCCGTTCCACGCTTCCTTTGTTTTGTCTCATTTCTTTCTTCCCTTATCTTAAGGAACCGCTGCTTCAATCACCGCTTCCTTGGAGTCTCCAGCGAATGTGCGCGGATTTGCAGCGAGCCGTCAGTTCTTCCTCCGTCAGCACATCCGTAAACAGATCCTGCGCGATTCTCGCCGCCGCCGTCGTATAAAATCTGTTCTCATGAAAAAAAACACGCGTTTCGTCAAGCGTCAAAAGCGCGCCGCGAAACAGAAGCCCGCACCGGTCGCTGACCGCTGCGGCAAGTTCAATATCATGTGTTACCATAAGGATCGACGTTCCTTCACCCGCAAGCTCCCGCAGTCTGATCCCGATGTCCCTCCGCGCCGCTGCATCCAATCCCTTTGTCGGTTCATCCAAAAGAAGCAGTTCCGGTTTTCCGGCAAGCACCTTTTCCCATGCAAGAAGCTGTTTTTCTCCGCCGCTCAGGTCATAGGGATGAACTTTCCGATATGGCGCAAGCCGTCCGGAAGGTTCTGCTCCGACAAGGCGAAGCTCCTCCTCCACCGTATCCGCAGCAAATAAGGTCTCCATATTCTGCGGCAGATAGCCAATCCGCTCTGCGTTGATCAGAACCTTCCCATCCGCCGCCCGAAAGATACCCGCGATCACATGCAGCAATGTCGTTTTCCCGGAACCGTTGCTGCCGAGCAGGCTGACAATTTCACCCCTGTGCATTTCCAATTGAATGCCGCATAAAATATCATGTGATTTTTTATAGTGGAACCATACCTGTCTGCACGTTAAAACCGGCTTTTCTCTTCGGTTCTCCTGCATGAATGCCTCCGGTCCGTGCACACGCTTTTCCTTTTCAGACGTCCGCTCCCCTTCACCGGAAGTATTCTGATCTGTATCCGCTTTTTGAATGATTTCGCAGCGTTCTCTCAGCCATGCGCGCCCCTGCGTGACCGTAAGTGGAATAACACTTGTTTTTATTTTGTTTTCTTTTATCGTATCGGATGAAATTTTATTCTCCACCTGATCCGAAAGCGCACGGCAGAGTTTTACCGAGCACGGCAGCGCCATGTAAATGCGTTCCTCCCGATCGATGACACATGCGATCTGCTGCGGCGTCCCCCCATGCAAAAGTACGCCGTCCTGCAATACCATCACCCGATCCGATACCGCAAGCGCATCTTCCAGACGGTGCTCCGCCAACAGGATCGTCATGCCAAGCTCCCGGTTTAAGCGCACGATCATATCCATAAAATTCTGTGCCGCGATCGGATCAAGCTGCGCGGTCGGCTCATCAAGCAGAAGTACCTTTGGACGCATGACCATGACTGCCGCTAAGTTCAAAATCTGTTTTTGTCCGCCCGAAAGCTCTTCAACCGCTTTTTCATACCATTCGTCGATCCCGAAATACGCCGATATTTCCGCAACGCGCCGCCTGATCTCCTCCGATGGCACTCCCATATTTTCCAGTCCGAACGCAAGCTCGTGCCAGACGCGGTCCATAACAGGCTGATCATCGGGATTCTGCATAACAAAACCGATCTCAGCGGCCGTTTCTCCATAATCGTAACCGGCAAGCTCCCTGCCCCGGTAACAGACCGCCCCCGTACGCTTTCCTACAGGCTGCAATTCTTTTTTCAGCAGGCGCAGCAGCGTCGTCTTTCCACTGCCCGTCCCGCCGCACAATGTCACAAAACTGCCTTCTTCCACTTGAAAAGAACAATCATGCAAGACCGTTTTTTCCCCGCTTCCGCACTGTATGCTATTGATCCCGCAGTCGGGATACGCGAACGTGAGGTGTTCGATCCGATACAGTTCCATCTTTGTTTCCTTTCTCTCATTTTCCCTGCCTCAGCCGCGAAACACAGAGCACCGCCGGCAGGGACAGGCAGATTGCAGCATAACAGACATAGGTGATGATACTTCCCACACGAAGCGGGATCGCATCAGTCACAGGATAGAAACGCATGGAAACGCTTCCGCGCCCCATTTCAATAACAATCGTTATCAGCAAAAGAAACACCCCACTACACAACGCTGCATCCATCCAGCCAAAGCGCCACCGCCGATATTGCGTCCTTTTCCGTGCCCCATACCCCCGCGCCTGCATGGAGTCCGCCGTGTGCATGGAATGCTCCAACGCCCACGTCGTCACCGCGGCAAACACTTTGAGGCTTCCCCTGATCCGATCGATCAGCGTATTTTCCCGATATAGACCGAGAATCCTCTGCTGCGCTTTTGTTTTTTCCATCTGACGCACATACATCGGCAGAAAGCGGATCGTCATGGAACAGACGAGCGCCGCCTTCGGTGAAACGGCTCCGAGCAGGCATAAGATTCTGTCGCTGCTGAATAACTGCGACAAACTACGGCACCATAAAAACACGCCGCAGAGCATACATGCCGTACAGATCCCGTACCGCAGCGCTTCCATCGTGATCCGGTTTCCGTTCAGATAAAAAAGCACCGTCACACCATTATGGTAAAACAGCGGATTGATAAGTGCAGCTGCCGCAAGAAAGAATATCAGGACCGGAACGCGCCGCCACACAATGCGCACGGACAGCATCCGCATCAGAATCCACGCAGCTATCACGGAAATACCCTGTACGACCGGATTCACACAGAACATGGCAATTCCCGACGCTGCCGCCAGATAACACAATATTGTGACCGGGTGCAGTCTCATGAGCAGACGCTGGTTTTCCGACATCCCGCGTTCCTCCTATCATCATTTTTTATGGATAATTACACGATCGCACAGCCTATATGATGCGTTTCGTAACCGCCTATCACGTTTTAATGAAGATCCAACTTCACATCCCTGCCGAGTTCCCGCGTATAATACCAAAGGATCTCATCGCCGTCTGCAACCTGATACGCGCCGCAGCCGACATTCGGCGTTTCCCCGTTTACCAGAAAAATCCACCCTGACAATTCTCCAAAGTCATACTCATAAAGATAGGCGATCCCCTCAATGTAGGCAAACTCCCCGCCTGCCGCTGTCCCTTCATATTCCACGGGAATATCATACGCTCTTGCCGTTTCGCAAAGCACGTCAAACGCGCTTTCCCCCTCGCCCGCCGGCACCGATGTCCGGGAAAGGATCACGCCGTCCTGCGGCAGATATTCCTCCGCTCCCGCAACGGTATCACAGCGGATCTCCATCGAAACGATCATGTTTTTTTCCGTATCAGCCCCGGTGCTCTGACGAAGATATTCGTCCCGCGACTGAAGCCGGATGAAGCAGACTGCCGCCATCAGCGCCGCCGAAACAAACAGGATGCCGTAAAGCCGCCTGCGATTATATTTTCCGATGAAACAAAGATATGCAAGATAACCGCATCCCGCCGCCATGATTAAAACAATGAACGCCGTCCGCATATCCATGCCGTGGTCCGGTATCCGTACACGATCGGACGCTCCCTGTGTCAGACCGCCCGCCGTATTCTCCTGATCCGGTATACTCTGCGGCATCTGCGCCTGCCCGCCCGCCGTATCTCCATCCCGCTTTGTCAGATTCTGCTCTCCGACACTGCTGTCACGTTCGTATCTATTAAAATCAAACAGAAAGCATTCTCCCCACATGGACCGGTTGAGCGCAGACAATGCGGCAAACGCCTGCGACGACGCCATATCGTTCGACGCGGCCTGCGCCGTATGAGAAAAGCCGCCGTCCTCGTTTTGATACATGAAAAGTCCGTCCAACAGGGTAACGCCTTCCTTGATAAATGCCGTATCCGTCCATACATCCCGCTCCAATGCGCAGAGCGCTAAGATCACCTGCGCCGTGCTCTCCGCATTGGGCGTTTTGCTGCTCGCGAAATCGCCGCCTGAAAGCTGCCGCGCCGATAAAAAAATAAGCGCATCCTCCACCGCCTGCACGATCCTGACGTCGCTCTCCGCCCCGGTCCGCGCCGCTAAATAATACGGTGCGAGCGCCTGTAACGCCATTGCAGTGACATCAACGTCCCCTTCCTCTCCCGCAATCGCAAAACCGCCGTCGGAAAGCTGTCTTGACAGAATCTCCTGTACGAGCGCATCCCTTGTCCATTCAGCCTCCTCAGCCGCCATACCGTCCAGCATGAGCAGACCATAAAGATAGGACATGATTCCCTGTTCTCCGATCGTTTCTTCCAATACATTCATGGAAATCGGTTGATCCGCCTGCAATGCCGAAAGCACCATCGCAGACTTTTGCAGCGACATGGCGCTTACTTCTTCTTCCTTGAGCGTATTCTGCACACACACCGCATACCCCGCGTAATCATATCCTTGTTGATAACCGTACAGACCAAGCACATAGGTCTGTACGGTTCCGTTAATTGCGCGTTCCGCATAGGCGGTGTCCAAAAGCTCCTGTACGTCAGGGACGCCATACACCGCGCACTGCCAAAAAAGAATCCCGTCCATTGCCCGTGTAACGGAGTCCGACGTGATGCCTTCCTCATTTTCCGTTTCTTTCCACGACGAACTATCCCGCCGCGCGCCGTCCGCAGGAACAGCCCCCGCATCCATCCGCCCGCTCCGCCTGCCCTGCACAGTCCCCCATATGCCTGCGGCGCAAAGCAAAATGCAGACTGCCGTAAGGATGCCGCCCGCTATGATTCTTTTCTGATCCGAACGATTTTTCATTCCGCCACATAAACCTCATATGCCAGGCGATAGGTGTCTCCATCCGCGATCGGCTGGGAGTCCACACCGTAAGAACCGTACTCGCCGTTCACATAGATCGACCAATACGCACCGTCCGCGTCATAATCCGCCGTAAGACCGTTCACGCCGGTGATATAATATCCGTAATCACTCTCATATCCGTCCAGCGTCAGTCCGTCAATCTCCAGCAGAGCGTCATACAGCACTTCCGCGTCGGTGGAAGACTCATAGCTCTTCGTCTCACCCTGATCGTCCACAACCTCGACCGTGATCTTACACTTGCCCTCATCCTTGCCGCCGCATGCGATCAGTCCGCTCATTAAGACCGCCATAACGAGCATCGCTGCCGTCTTTCTTACCCATGCTTTCGAACCTGCTTCTCTTGTTCCTGCTTTTTTCATTTCTTTCTCCTCCTATGAAAAAAATCGCTTTTCCGGCACCAGCCTCTGCCGAAAACGCGATTTTGACTATACACCAAAGGAAACCACGTCCCCCTCGTTTGCGGGCATACCAAGAAAGCGCTGATAAAAGCGTTCCCCAGACCTGCCCACGTCCGACTGCGGACCTGATCTAAAATACGTCGTTTTCGGTTCCGGCAAAAACAACGGTATATGTCCATGTATCTGACTCAACCGCCGCCTGTTCGTCTGGCGCGGTATCACAGTGACCGACTCGCCGGGCTTCTCACCCGATTCCATGTTTCTTTCATGCGCTCCACTACAGATAAGTAAGGCTTTCGCCGCCAAAATTTGACAAAAACCCCCGCTTAAAGCCCCTGTCCGTTCCAACGCACGTCGGATACATATACCTTATTTTATTTTGAATGCTGTAAAAGCAGATACAGAATAGCACAGATTCTTCCAATTGACAAGCACCTCACATCCCCAATTCTTTTAAGACATCCAAACTGTTAAAATGCCGGTCTATGTACCTTCTCCTATATCCGTCCATGATCGCGCTGTATTCCTCCAGAATTTCCTCTTTTAATGTAAATGTGTAAAGCTTTTCAATACTGCTTGCCGTCACATACTCTACCGTGTAGGCGGTCGCTTCCTGATAAGCCCTGCCATCCTGCGGCATTCCCGGAAACTCGCCGTTCACCACCATTGCTTTCTGCTCGAAAACATAGCGCACAAGCCTGCGCGGAAGCGTATCTTTTGAGAGCGCCCGAAGCGACTGGAACAATAATTTCAGCATCTCCCGATCATCATTATTCTCCCGTGTATAGTAATCCGCCATTTCTAAAAAATACATGCCATAATAAGCACCCTCGACATCCATGCGCAGTTCTTCAAAATAATGACTGATCGAAGCCTCCGACAGATTGTAGGAGTTTCTTGACGCATAAAGCTTAAATTCCCCGAAGCAGAACGGATTTGTCGCCGCCATCAGCCGGTTGTTCTGCCTCCTCGCGCCTCTGGCATACGCCGTGATCTTGCCGCGCTCCTTCGTCAGGAGACACACATGTCTATCATACTCACCCACAGGAATTGTCTTTAACACCATCCCCGTGACTGTCAGAAAATCCTGCATATTCCGTACTTCTCCCATCCTCGGATAACGCCCGTTCCCGCTCTCTCACATCACAAAATCCCAAATAATCCTGCACGCTCCCGCTCTCCATAAACCGATTCCAGTATTCATCCTGTTTCATCCCTGCGCCCCCTGTTTTCCCCGTTTATGACCGTTCTTCGATCATGCTCTTAGATTGCGCAGTTTTGTTTTTTCTATGCGGGAAAACGAGTTCCGCGCCAGCATCAATCGTTTTCGTCCTGCCGGTAGCCGAAATTCTTTAACAGATAATCGCTGTCCCTCCAGTCTTTTTTGACCTTTACCCAAAGCTTTAAGTTCACCTGACAGCCTAACAGCTCCTCGATGCCGATGCGCGCCTGCGTGCCGATGCGCTTTAACATCGCGCCGCCCTTTCCGATGATCATGCCCTTATGGGAATCTCTCTCGCACACGATCGTCGCCTGAATCTCCGTGAGCTTTTTTTGCTTTTTCATGCTCTCGATCGTCACGGCAATGCCGTGCGGAAGCTCTTCATTCAACATGCGGAGCGCCTGTTCTCTGATCAGCTCCGCCACGATCTGCCGCTCCGGCTGATCCGTCACGGTATCCTCATCATAAAAAGCAGGGCCGTACGGCAGATATTTGATGATGCAGTTCAACAGTTCCTCCGTGTTCGTGTTCTTAAATGCCGATACCGGTACGATCTCCGCGAAGTTCATCTGTCTGCGGTAGGCGTCAATGACTGCAAACAGATCGTTCTTTTTGACCGTATCAATCTTATTGATAACCAGAATTACGGGCGTGCACGTCTGCTTTAACTGATCGATGATATGCTGTTCACCCGCGCCGATATAGACGTCCGGCTCCACCAGAAACAGAACCACATCCGCATCCGAGATCGTCTGCTGTGCCGTGCGCACCATATAATTACCCAGCTTATTTTTTGCCTTATGGATACCCGGTGTATCCAAAAAGACGATCTGCGCCTTATCGCTGGTATACACAGTCCGTATCCGGTTGCGCGTCGTCTGCGGTTTATTTGACGTAATCGCGATCTTTTGTCCGATCAGCGTGTTCATCAATGTGGATTTGCCCACGTTCGGTCTCCCGATCAGCGCTGCAAATCCGGATCTGTACTGTACCTCCATTTTTGTCTCCTATTTTGAAAGAAAGATGGAACACGCACCAAATGCCCCATCTTCCTTTCGTTTCCTGTCTGTTATTTCTTGTCTGCCAGCGTTTTTCCCGTCAGCGTCCCGTTCGTCCTATTTCCGCCCGGCATGCTTCCATCCGCCATGTTTTTTGTCCGTCCCGGCTCCTACTGAACCAGATTTCCCATGTTCATAAAGAACGTGTCGTTCTTGCGGATCTCGTCCTCATTGCCGACCACGCAGATACTGCCCTCATCCAGCATCGCCTGAATGTAATCCGCGAGCGCACGAATATCTTCCACGGTCACGTGAAGCACTTCATCGCGCTCTTTTTGGAGTTCCTCGTTCCCGTAACCGCTCAAATATGCAGTCAGCGAACGCGAGCCCTTTGCCGAAGGCGTAAGCGGTACATCCAGATCGGACATCGTACCGATCACATACTTTGTCATTTCCCTTTCATCCGCGCTGAATCCTTTTAAGTATGCAACAGCGCCCTCATAGGTCTCGACCGTCTTTTGCAGATTCGGATCCCGATAGGAAACAAAGCAGACATTCCCGTTTCTGCTCACGAGCGTCATGCATCCATATGCACCGCCCTTGACACGCACGTTAAACCATAAATAATCGTAACTCATGATCGTCCGCAGCACAAGAAGCGCTCCCGTATAAGGCAGCCCCGCCGCACGGAAATTTCCGGCACGGCATACATACTGTACCTTTCCTGCGGTAAAGAAACCTTCGTTCTTTTTTACCGGCTCGCAGTCAAACGCCCTCTGCTCCACAGGCTCCGTATAAAGCTCCTGTACCACTCCCGCCAAAAGCTGCGGAATGAGCTGATAGCCCTTTTCCTCCGCCGTATAATCCAGCATCAGATTTTCGGGACGGAATACGGACTTCATCACTTGTACCAGCTTCTTTACGATCTCATCCTTCCGCTCCTCAAAATGATCGCTCAACTCCTTGGCTTCACAATAGAACGCATAACCGTTTGTCATGTCCGACGCAAGCTCCGCCTTGGAAAAATAGGACATGGCGCGTCCTGCGGCAAGCGCATGTCCGGCACTCATCGCGTAGGACTCCATCTGCGAGCATGTCTCGTCAAGAATTTCCTTTAAGCGCTTACCGTCGTCCAGTTTTGAGCGGAGCATCATTTCCGTCATCAGCGTAAACGCTTCCGGCAGACTGTTATAAAACGCCTTTATGCGCAGATCAAAAACGCTCTTAAATTCTCCCGGCTTCTTTAGATTAGAATAAACTCCGACCCCTGTCTGAAAACCGCCGGTATTCATACCGATCTCGTTATTCAAGTCGTTATAGGAATAGTGCTCCGTATCAATATTGCCAAGCACCGCTTTTAACAATCCCGCATACGGATACAGCCCGGATGGCAGCTTACTCATATCAAACACAAAACGCACATAACCGATGCCGTTCGTAAAGACGTTGTGATACAGCACCTTTGTCCCGTTCTCGTCGCGCTCCTCATTGACCAGCTTTGCCGTCTTCGGTTCTATATCCTGTCTTGTTAAAAGAGGAATCTTTTCCAGATCTTCCTTGCTGTCCTCAGCCTCTTGGAATGCGCGGAGCGCTTTCGTGCGCGCGACTAACGCCTCCTTCTCCTCTGCGCTGAGCGACGCCTTATGCGCCGCAAGTTTCTCTGCAAGCTCTTTATCCTTCTTTGCCGTTAAACCTTTCTCCGGTTTTAAGGTGACGGTGGACGCGTGTGCGCTGTCAAGCAGATAATTCCGGACAAGTTCCGTATAGTAATCGGTTCCGATCTGTTCCCGCAGATATGCGAACGCCTCGCCGATCTCCGCATACATAAACGGCTCATTGTCGTCATACAGCCAGCTTCCCAGCATTTGCAGTCCGTAGATCAATCCTTTCGGAAAGCTTCCGAAATCCGCTTCCCGATACTTAAACTCCATCATGTTGACGGCGGCGCGGAGCGCCTTTTCCTCAATCCCGTTCTTGACAAGACCGTCGAGCACCTCGCGGATCGTCGCGAGAAATTCCTCCTTGCGTCCAATATCCGCTTTCTTTGCCGCGATCGTGTAATACGGCTGTAACAGCTCATTATCGAGCGCGCTGGAAATCTCCTGCCCGATGCCTTTTTCGATCAGCGCCTGTTTTAACGGTGCGCCCGGTACCGAACACAACGCATAGTCAAGGATTTGGAACGCCAGCTGCTTCTTTTGATCCAAGCTTGTACCCAATGCGCAGTTATAAGTCAGATAGCCTGCGTCTTCCTCCGATTCCGCATCCGTGATCGGATAACTCTTTTCCACTTCACGGATCGATCCTTTTCCGAACTCCTTTTGCATCGCAACGGCGGAATCCACATCCAGATGATCATAGTCAGAAAGATACTGCTCATCTAACCATACAAGCTTTTCCGCCATATCCATATTGCCGTACAGATAAATATAGCTGTTGCTCGGATGATAATAAGTGCGGTGGAAATTCAGATAATTCTCATATGTCAGCGTCGGGATCACATCCGGATCGCCGCCGGACTCCACACCATAGGTCGTGTCCGGGAAAAGAGAACTGAACACCTCCCTGGAAAGCACGCCGTCCGGCGAGGAAAACGCACCCTTCATCTCACTGTAGACAACGCCGTTCAGCTTTAATTCGCTGTCCACATCCTCCAGCTCATAATGCCAGCCCTCCTGTGCAAAAATCATATCGGTCTTATAAATATTCGGGTGCAGGACGGCGTCCATATAAACGTCGCAAAGATTCTGGAAATCCTTATCGTTACAGCTTGCGACCGGATACACGGTCTTATCGGGATACGTTATCGCGTTTAAGAACGTGTTGAGCGATCCCTTGACAAGCTCTACAAACGGATCTTTGATCGGATACTTTTCCGAACCGCACAGTACCGTGTGCTCGATAATATGCGCAACGCCGGTCGAATCAGTCGGCGGCGTCCGAAATCCGATATAAAATACCTTATTCTCATCATCATTGCTCAACAGCGCGACACGCGCGCCGGTCTTTTTGTGCCGCAGCAGATACCCCTGCGAATTTAAGTCTTTGATCTCCCTGTTCTGTAAAATCTCGTACGCTTTGACGTCTTCTACTCTCATTTTGCTATCCATGCTCCTTTCCTGCATCTACGCCTGCCAGACGATTGCGAAACGCGTCATACAGACTGTGCGTTTCGCAGCCGCCTGATCCACGCCTTTTTGCAAATCCGTCCGGACACCGTATCCGTCCTCTTTTCATGCGGACTGCGCCCGCTGAAATCCGTCTCCGCCTATTATAGCACACTTTCTACAATTACTAAAGCATGGATTTTGTGTTTTATGATCTTTGTATCCGAAAAACAGCCGAAAAGTGTCGCGTGTCCGCGCCTTTGCAGATTCTGCCGTTCCTGCCGCTTGAACTAATCGCCCCATAAAGGGCTGCCGGGAGCCGTCAACAAAAGAATCCGGTTGTTATCCGACCGCACGATTTTTTCAGTCTCCTCTAAAAAATTACGGAAGCAAGCAAGAATCACAGAGACGTAAAAGAATCCCCCAGATTATCTTAGAAAAGCACGTATCCCGCCTCAATACTACCCATCATAAGAAATATCATACTGGTCGATCGGATTTTTTCACACACGAATGAAAAAGATTTGTCTTTCAGATAAGCATCAGACCTGATTGACAAAAGCCCCCGGCAGATCACACCGGATATAAAGTAATGATTACTTTACAACGTTTAGAATATCAGACTATCCGCGTCATTTCAAGTACTTTTTTGTCAAAAAATAATTATTCACATTTTGTTCATATTTTAGGATGCGGAAAGTCCCGCTTTTGCCAGCCTGCTTCTGATCATGGTCCCGACGGAAAACGCCAGGATAACAGAGATCACATCCTTGATCAGATAGGGAACAGACACCAGAAGAACCGCATACCAAAAATCAACCTGAGCGACCAGCGCATATTGCAGGGAACCAAGTACATGACAGATCAGCAGCCCCAAAAAACCGATTTCCAGTCCGAACGGCTTATTCTTCATTGCCGAACCGATTCCGCAGAGCGCTGACATAAAGAAAAAGCCCCATATAAATCCGCCCGTATATCCTGCCAAAACCCGGACACCGCCTCCAAAATTCGAGAATACCGGTACGCCCGCTGCCCCAAGCAATACCCAGACCGCCGTACTCGCCAAAGAAAGACGCCATCCGAGCACCGCCCCTGTCAGGGCAACCGCAAACGTCTGTAACGTCAGCGGCATACCGGTCGGCATCGGGATCGCGATCTGGGATAACACCGCGAGCACAGCCGCAAACATACCGATATACACAAGCATGCGTGTTGACAGCCTGCCCTCCTGCTTTTTCCCGTTCCATCTCCGCGCCGGACGCGGATTTTCCGCATTTGTCATTCCCGTATTCATATGCCGTTCCCGCCTTTCTTCTGCATGAAAGCTCTTTTTTTACATCAAACTCTTTTTGCATCATAGCAGAGCGTGGGCGGATTGTCAACCGTTTTTATTTTATTGGTTTACATTTTATTGTTTCCATTTACGTTTTATTGTTTCAGTTTACGTTTTGTTGTTTCCATCTATATTTTATTGTTTCGGTTTACGTTTTGTTGTTTCCATCTACGTCTTATTGTTTTGGTTTGCGTTTTATCGTGATTATTTTCCCATGCGGTACACCGTCGTCTCCGTCAGAAAGTTTGGCAGATTATAGAGAACGAGGACATCCGTATAAGAATGCTCTTCCTCCAGCGCGCGCAGACTCCCGTTATAATAGCGCAGATCGATGACCGTGATCTCATCATAGATGCCGGTCAGATACGGCACAAAACAATTGGCATAAGAATCTTTGATCACAAGAAGACTCCGCCTGCGCGCCTCTGCTCCCGGACCGCTCTCCTGCGCGTGCTCCCTTGTCACAAAAATTTCCGTCACGGCATGATTCCCGTCAAGATAAACGCTGTACGGATCATCCCCATAAACATGCTTTCGCTCATAGAGCGAATCCGATTCCGATATGCCCCCGTCATAGCGCACGCGATACCGCTCCGTAACATTCTCCGGCGGATAAACAAGTACGAGCTCGTCATTCACATGATACAGTCCGCATTTTGCCGCCGTCGTTCCGTGAAAATCCGTACGGACGACCTCTGTCCCGTAATCGGACCACGCCGGTATTCCTATCCCGCTCTGATCACCCTGCCATGTCACGCCGTCCGTACCGTCTCCCCCTGTACCAGCTCCGCCCGCACCATTTCCGTCTGTACCAACTCCGTCCGTACCGGCTCCGTCTGCGCCCGACAGCGACGCCGCATACGCCGTATATCCGAGATACGCTCCCCGCATCGTCCAGTGGTGATCGGTCTTATAATAAATCTGCCCGCCGGCATGCGCCGCAAGCTGCTCCCACACATCCACATAACACCCGGAAAGCCCCTGCTCCGATAACGTTTCATAAAAGCGCGCCAAATATGCCTGTTGGTCAAACGGCTCCGCATAGGGAGACAGTTTTTCCCTCCAGATACCGTCCGCCGTCGGTACGAGCATCACACGCACATGCTCCACGCCCGCCTCCTCCATATCCCGCAGAAAACCGATCAGACACTCCTCGTTGCGCCCTGCCGTCTCCTCCTTAGCGATCTCAGGCATATGCAGCTCGATCAGGCTGTTGTCGCGCGCGATATAAACGCCGCCCGACTCCCGCCTTCCCAAAAGCATTCCGCAATAAGTCTTCATCGTGATCCACTGATCGCGCATCGGAAACTGATCCGTCAGATACTCCTCATAGGCATTCATATAAGAAGCGTCAAGCAGACTTTCCTTTGTCAGAACCGGCTTTCCCGCAAGCAGTCTCCGCTCCGAGACGGAATACGTGCGCTTCTTCGCCGCGGCCTGCCAGATGCCGAAAAAAACAAGCATCCCCAGCAGCACAAAGAACGGCAGCGCCTGATAAGCGCTATGACGCCATGATTTTTTTTCCCTTTCCTTCCCTTTCTTCTCTTCCATACGCTCCCTCCGCGCGCCGGCACTCTGTACAGTTCCCGCCGCTTACAAAGCCTCCGGTCTTTCCGGTTAAAAACGAAAATACAAAAACGGGTTATAGCTCGCATCCACCAGATACGCGATGCATAACAGCAGCAAAATTGCAATAAAAATTGCAGAAATCCAATTTTTTCCAGTTAATTTGAGTTTTTTTGCAAGAAAAACAGGCAAATTTGTCGCTCCGAGCGCTCCGATCAGCAGCAATCCGCCGTACTGGAGCAGATAGTACCACGTCCGCGCACCGGATATTCCGGCGCCTGCAGCCGTCCCTGCGGCGTAAGCGGCATTGCCAAGGGTACCTGCAGTTTCGTTCATGATACCCGCGGTCTCTCCCGCCGTCCGCAATGGAATCGCCAGCATCCGCGCCATATACCGTCCCGCTTCCGCTAAGTCCGTATGCGTAAACAGCACCCATCCGAACGCCGCCACGATCAACGTATACAAATGTCCGCATATACGCGGCGCGCGCGCAAGCGCTTTCTGCAAAAACACTTTTTCTAAGATCAGCCAGAACGCAAAATATAAGCCCCACGCGAGAAAATTACCGCTCGCGCCGTGCCAGATCCCCGTCAGCGCCCACACGACTATGATGTTTAAGATCTGCCGTTTTAAGCCCTTTCTATTTCCGCCGAGCGGATAATACACATACGACGCGAACCATTTTTGCAGCGTCATGTGCCATCTGCGGAAAAACTCGGAAACGCTGCGCGATTCGTACGGGTGATCAAAGTTTTCGGGAAAGCGGAAGCCAAAGACCGCGCCTAAGCCGATCGCCATATCCGAATACCCGGAAAAATCATAGTAAATCTGGAGTCCGTAGGCAAAGATGCCAAGCCAGCTCGTAAGCACCGGCATATCCGCCGCCGGCACCGCCGCGATCGTCTCCCACAAGAAGCCGAACTGATTGGCAAGCAGTACTTTTTTGGCAAGTCCTACCGTAAAGCGCTGCGCCCCCGCACTCATCCGGTCCATGCAAAGCGGACGCTCCCTGATCCGCTCCTCTATATCCGCATAGCGCACGATCGGTCCTGCGATGAGCTGCGGAAACAGGGATACAAACATGCCGAAATCAATGATATTTTTCTGCACTTTCGCATCCCCCCGGTAAACGTCGATACTGTACGACATCGTCTGAAAGGTATAAAAAGAAATACCGAGCGGCAGGGGCAGCATGAGCAGCGGAACGGAACTGCCCGTTATACTGTTCCATATTCCGATCATCCAGTCGGCATATTTGAAAAAACCAAGCAGGGCAAGATTGATCCCAATGGAGGAAATCAGAAATCCCCTGGCGGCTTTCCGCCTTCCCGCACGGATCATGGCGTCGATCCGCCTGCCATGCCAGTAATCCGACACGGTGGAAAACAGCATCAAAAGCACATAAACCGGCTCTCCCCATGCATAAAAAATAAGCGACGCCAAAAAAAGCAATCCATTTCTGAATTGCTTTGGGCAGAGCATATATGCGATCCATACGATCGGCAAAAACCGAAGTAGAAACGTAAATCCTGCAAAAATCATAAAAACCCCGCTTTTGATTATTTTAGTAATACACCCTCGATCACATCGATCGCTTTTTGGTTGAGTTCCTCATAAGCCGCGATCTGTACGTCGTCCGCCTCATCGTCCATCTCCATCGGAAGATAACCGAGCATGACATAAAACACATAGTTTCCCATCGTAACAACCGTGGACGCCGCAATCTTATTGATATTCATCGGATACTGCATCGTATCGTTTTTCAGGTTCTCCACATACGCGTTGACGGCGTCCGATACATCCGCGAGATGCTCCGGTTTTGCCTTGACTGCAAGGAATATATCGACATGGGTGCTCATCATCGGGACCTCCACAAGGATTTCCTCGCACCATTCCGACTCAATCCCATAGAGTATCCGGATCTCGTCTTCCGAAAGAAGCATATCCGGCAGATAATCTTCGCCGTATGCCTCCTTCACCGCCTCACGGATCGTATCGATCGAGACCGTATCGTCGATCGTCCCGCCCCCTGTGCCATTTTCTTCAGCGCCGTTGTTTTCAGCTCCGCTTCCGCCAACGGACAGGTTCTCATCCGCTCCGCCCGATGCATTTTCGCCTCCTGAATCCTGCACGGAACCGCCCGTCGCGGCGCCGCCCTGCGCGCCGTCTTCTTTTCCACACGCCGCCAAGCCGAACAGCAGCGCCGCCGAAAGCACGCACGCGATTCCTTTTTTCACCGATCCTGTATTCTTCCTTCTCATTCTGATACCTGTCCCTTTCCTGCTCCTGCGGTCTTGTGACTTTCCCAAAAAACTATGAGCGCCCGCAGGTTCCCGATCTGTTATTTCTGTTATTTCTGTTATTTCTGTTATTTCTGTTATTTCTGCTATTCCTATCTTTTCCTAATTTTAGCAGTTTATACCACGGTGCCATACATGCGGCGCCGATACAGCGTCATTCCTGCCTGCCGGGCATTCTGACTCACAGAGAAAACATCATGAGCGGCAGTTTTTTGATGATCAGCTCCGTCACGATCGCATGCTCAGGGTATTGATGATAGGATTCCTCTCCTACATACTCCTCCACGCCGACGATCTCGTCAATCAGCCATTTTTCTTTCGTCCGCCCGTGCCGGTCCGTCACCTGCGAATAAATGTTCATTTTCAGCGATCCTTTCAGATGATGCATCGTCTGATACGAAAGAGAGTCTTTCGTCATCGTAAGAAGATGTTCCCTGAGCGTCATATCCGGCGACGCTTCTTTATAGAAATACTGCTCGATGACCGCGATGAACTTAAACGGCGCAAAATCATGCGCGCAGATTTCCGCATAGGACATTTCCGCGCCGACGTAAATCTTCGACACATCGCTCATAATATACTTAAAATCCTGATATTCCATCTGACTGCTCTGCTCCCTCGTCGATCTCTTCAATCCCGCCTGCCGAGATGCGGATGGCGTCGCGGATTTCCCTTTCGCTTAAGCCGCTCTCCTGCATGAGCTCTTCGACCGTGACTTTTCTTCGAAGCTCCTGTGCAAGCGCTTTCGCCTGTTCCGCTGTCTTTTGGACGCGCGAAAGCACCTTTTGGTTGACTTTTTTCGCGTCCATATTCTCACCGATGTATTCCTCCATGGCGTCCATCATCATTTTACCGAGCATGCCGGGAACCTCATCCGGCTGTTCGAGCGCGCCGAGCATTTCCACGCCGAGCGCGAGCGCCACGTTGCCCTCTCCGATCAGATCTTCCAGATAAACGCCCTGCCCCGCATACAGCTTGGAGATTTCCACAACCTCCGGCAGATACGCCTCCACCAATTTTTTCTTTGCCGCCGTCTCGCCCGCCATCGCCGCCATGGAAAGCGCCCGGCGTTCCCCGTCGCTCACTTTGGGGAGTGCCTTTAGTTCATTCAGATAAAGTTCCAGATAGCTTCGCTCACCGTCGCTTAAATAGGCTTCCGCTTCGACCGGCTGACCGACGCCGATATGGTTCTGCTTAAAATAATCATAGAGAAGCTGCTCCTTCTCGGCATCCAGATGCAGCTCCTCCCGAAATTCCCTGACCTGCTCCTCGGACAGCACATGCCCTTGCAGGCGCGCCGTCTCCTTTAATTCGGTCAGCTTTTTCAAAAAACGTTCTTCTTCTCCGCTCATTCTTCTGCTCTCCGTCCGTGCATATGCTGTGCCTACTGCCTGCGCACATGCTCATGCGTAAAAAAATGATACTGGCAATACTCGTAATTTCCCTCGCATTTCGAGCAGAAACGAAACTCCAGCGTCGGATCGTCCTCCTCCGTCCTGCCGCAGATCGCGCATTTGTGCCTTGTGATACCGCCGCGCGACGCCTGCTTTGCCGCGCTCCGGTATTCCATCTGCCGCTTCATCTGTTTCACGGTCCTGTGCGGTTTTCTTCTGCGCGTCATCAGAAAGAAGATCAGGAAATTTAAGAGGGACGCGCCGATCGTAAATCCGACCAGCCAGCCCATCTGTAAGATGTCAATGACAAGCAGCACCGCATATACAATGCCAAGATATTTTACTTTCATCGGTATGATAAAGAAGATCAGCACCTGCATATCCGGATAGGTCGCCGCAAACGCAAGAAATATCGACATATTGATATAGTAGGTGCTGAACAGGCTCCGGAACACATTCTGATACCCTGCCTGTAACTGTGCGAGCGTACTCATCCCATACGGATCAATGCCTGCCGCCATTAACTGAAAATCGTTTAAGTTTCTGAATTCAAACAGATAAAGATAACCCGCAAGCAGGAAACTGGCGATCACCGTAAACAGAATGCCGCCAAAAATATAGACATTATAATAGAACGTTCCCCACGTCCGCTCCAGATTCGTCCCGATCGAGTAATAAAACATGAGCATAATCAGCAAAAAGAAAATATTATTGGAACCGGGCGGGATGAGCACCCAGCTCACAAGCCGCCAGACCTGCCCTCTTAAGATTGCGTACGGATTTAAGGTCAGATAACTTACAAAGCTGCTGTTCATCAATTGGATCAGATACCCCGCCGCATAACACAGAATTAAGTACAGCGACAGATTCGGAATGGCGTACCGCCCGATTTTTCTTTCCAATTTATCCAAAAATTTCATTGTTTCTCTCCTCTTTCTTTCCAATCGGCATTTTTTTGCCGCTTCCGTAACACATCTTACCATTCCTTCCAGTAAAAGTAAACAAAACGGTCGTGTTCTTTATTCTTTTTTCATTGAACTTTTTTATCGCGTAGCGTATAATGCCAATGTAAATGAAATCTTACTATGAAAGAAAGACGGTGTCTGACATGAACACTTTATCGACCGCAAACGCAGCCGAACGGTATACACTCGGAATCGACATCGGTTCCACAACCGTAAAAATCGCAATCCTTGATCCTTCGCATCAGATTCTTTTTTCCGACTATCGCAGGCATTACGCCAATATCCGCGAGACCTTACAGGGGCTCTTATCGGACGCATACGAAAAACTCGGCAATCTCACGCTGCATCCGATGATTACCGGCTCCGGCGGCCTAACGCTTGCCCATCATTTAGGCGTTCCTTTTAATCAGGAAGTCATCGCCGTTGCGACCGCCTTAACGGAGCTGGCGCCAAAAACCGACGTCGCCATCGAGTTAGGCGGCGAGGACGCCAAAATCATTTATTTTGAGGGCGGCAATGTGGAACAGCGCATGAACGGAATCTGTGCCGGGGGTACAGGTTCTTTTATCGACCAGATGGCTTCCCTTTTGCAGACGGATGCTCCCGGCTTAAACGAATATGCAAAGAGCTATCACTCTCTTTATACGATCGCCGCGCGCTGCGGCGTATTTGCAAAATCCGATATTCAGCCGCTCATCAACGAGGGCGCGACCAAAGAGGATCTTTCCGCCTCCATTTTTCAAGCGGTCGTCAATCAGACGATCTCCGGTCTTGCCTGCGGAAAACCGATCCGCGGGCATGTCGCGTTTCTCGGCGGACCGCTTCATTTTTTAAGCGAATTAAAGGAGGCGTTTATCCGCACGTTAAAACTCGATGAGGAACACATCATCGACACGGACAATTCCCATCTCTTCGCCGCGATCGGCTCCGCCATGAACGCGAAGGATGAGGTTTCTTTTTCTATGGAAGAAATGGTCGCAAAGCTCTCCTCCGATATTAAGATGGAGTTTGAGGTCGAGCGCATGGAGCCGCTGTTCGCCTCCGAGGCGGATTACGATGCGTTCCGCGCGCGCCATGACAGCCACTGTGTCAAGACTGCGGAATTACAGCACTACCGCGGCAACTGCTTCCTCGGCATCGACGCGGGTTCGACGACCACGAAGGTCGCGCTGATTGGCGAATCCGGCGACCTGTTGTATTCCTTTTACAGCAATAATAACGGCAGTCCCTTAAAGACTGCGATCTCCTCCATCCGGGAGATTTATTCGCTCCTGCCGAAAGGCGCGCGCATCGTCCGCTCCTGCTCCACCGGTTACGGCGAGGCGCTCATCAAAGCGGCTTTCCTGTTGGACGACGGCGAGGTGGAGACCGTTGCGCATTACTATGCCGCCGCGTTTTTTGATCCGCAGGTGGACTGCATCTTAGACATCGGCGGGCAGGATATGAAATGCATCAAGATCAAAAACCAGACCGTGGACAGCGTACAGTTAAACGAGGCATGTTCCTCCGGCTGCGGCTCGTTCATTGAAACATTTGCCAAGTCCTTAAATTACAGCGTGCAGGATTTTGCGAAAGCGGCGCTGTTTGCCGAGCATCCGATCGACCTCGGCACACGTTGTACCGTATTCATGAACTCCAAGGTCAAGCAGGCGCAGAAAGAGGGGGCGTCCGTCTCCGACATTTCCGCCGGACTTGCCTATTCCGTCATTAAAAACGCCTTGTTCAAGGTCATCAAGGTGTCCGACGCGTCCGAACTCGGCAGCCATATCGTTGTCCAGGGCGGTACGTTTTATAACGACGCCGTTCTGCGCAGTTTTGAAAGCATCGCCGGATGCGAGGCGATCCGCCCCGACATCGCCGGCATCATGGGCGCGTTCGGCGCGGCGCTCGTCGCAAGGGAACGTTTTTTTACATCCTGCGGGTATCAGACGACCATGCTCTCCATCGACCAGATCAATGCGCTGGAATTTACGACCAGCATGGCGAAATGTAAGGGCTGTACAAACAGCTGCCGCTTGACAATCAACCGTTTTTCCGGCGGCAGACAATTTATTTCCGGCAACCGCTGTGAGCGCGGACTCGGCAAGCAGAAAAACGAGCACAACGTACCGAATCTGTACGAATATAAGCTTTCGCGCATTTTCGGCTATGAGCCGCTTGCTCCCGAAGCCGCCGCGCGCGGCACGGTCGGGATCCCGCGCGTATTGAATATGTACGAGAATTATCCGTTCTGGTATACGTTTTTTACCAAATTAGGTTATCGGGTTGTTCTCTCTCCGAACTCGAACCGCAAGATTTACGAGCTGGGCATCGAGTCCATTCCGAGCGAGTCCGAGTGCTACCCCGCGAAGCTCGTACACGGTCATATCATGTGGCTCATTCATCAGGATGTGGATTTCATTTTTTATCCCGCCCTGTTCTATGAGCGCAATGAGTTTGCGGACGCCAACAATCACTATAACTGTCCGATCGTGACCTCCTACTCCGAAAATATCAAGAACAATGTGGAGGAGATCGGGCGCGGGGAAGTCGTGTTCCGCAACCCGTTTATGGCGTTTACCAGTGAGGAGACGATCTCTTCCCAGCTCATCAAGGAGTTTGGCGAACTTTCCCCTGCCGAGATCAAAAGCGCCGTCCATGACGCGTGGCTGGAGCAGGAAGCGGCAAGAACCGACGTGCAAAAAAAGGGCGAGGAAACGCTCGTCTGGTTAAAAGAGAATCACAAGCGCGGCATCGTGCTTGCGGGGCGCCCTTATCATATTGATCCGGAAATCAACCACGGCATCCCGGAACTCATCAACTCCTACGACATTGCCGTTTTGACGGAAGATTCCATTTCCCACCTGGCAAAACCGGAGCGCCCGCTCATCGTCTCCGACCAGTGGATGTATCATTCCCGTCTGTACGCGGCGGCAAGCTATGTCAAGGCGGTGGACAATTTAGACCTCATTCAGCTGAATTCCTTCGGCTGCGGCTTGGACGCCGTGACGACCGATCAGGTAAATGATATTTTATCCGGTTCCGGCAAGATTTATACCTGCTTAAAGATCGACGAGGTCAACAACCTCGGCGCGGCAAGGATCCGCATCCGCTCCCTGCTCTCGGCGATCCGCGTCCGGGAGGCAAAGCAGCAGAAACGCGAGATCCGTTCCTCCGCCATGAACCGTGTTCTTTTCACGGAGGAGATGCGGAAAGAATATACGATCCTTTGCCCGCAGATGTCGCCGATCCATTTTGGGCTTTTGCAGGCGGCGTTTAATAAGTGCGGCTATCATCTGGAAGTCATGGATAACGACGGAAAGCAGGCGGTCAATGTCGGCTTAAAGTATGTGAACAACGACGCGTGCTACCCCTCCCTGATGGTCGTCGGACAGATCATGTCCGCGGTTCTTTCGGGAAAATATGATACGCATAAGCTTGCTTTCGTGATGTCGCAGACGGGCGGCGGCTGCCGCGCGACCAACTATATCGGTTTTATCCGCCGTGCGCTTGCCAAGGCAGGCTACGGCTATATCCCGGTCATCTCCATCAATCTCTCCAAGTTAGAGAGCAATCCGGGATTCAGGATCAACGCGGAAATGCTGCTGCGCGCGGTCTATGCGGTCACGCTCGGCGACCTGTTTATGCGCTGTGTCTATCGGATGCGTCCTTATGAGGCGGTGCCGGGTTCGGTCAACAAGCTTCATCAGGAATGGGAGGCGCGCTGTGAGGCGCTTGTCACGGCAAACCATATTTCTTACGGCAAATTCAAAAAAATGTGCCGTGAGATTGTCCACGATTTTGACAATATCCCGATCACGAATGTCAGGAAGCCGCGTGTCGGCGTTGTCGGCGAGATCCTTGTCAAGTTCATGCCCGCCGCCAACAATCATCTGGTAGAGCTGTTGGAGTCGGAAGGCGCGGAAGCGGTCGTTCCCGATCTGATGGACTTTATGCTCTACTGCTTTTACAATCAGATTTACAAATCGGAGAACCTCGGCACGAGCAGACGCTCCGCGAAGCTGGCAAAGCTCGGTATCTGGGCAATCCAGCATTTCAGGGGCGCCGCCGCAAGGGCGCTTACGGAGAGCGAGCATTTTACGCCGCCCGCCAATATTTACGACACGGTGAACAATGCGCAGACCATCGTTTCCATCGGCAATCAGACCGGAGAAGGCTGGTTCTTGACCGGGGAAATGTTAGAGCTGATCCACGATAATACGCCGAACATTGTCTGCACACAGCCGTTTGCCTGTCTGCCGAATCATGTGGTCGGTAAAGGCGTCATCAAGGAAATCCGCCGCCGCTATCCCGAATCCAATATCGTCGCGATCGACTACGATCCGGGCGCAAGCGAGGTCAATCAGTTAAACCGCATCAAGCTGATGCTCTCGACCGCACAAAAAAATTTGTCGAAAAATCTGTCGAAGAATCTGACACAGGATACTGTGCAGGAAGCGGATTTGGAGGAGAAACGGGAAATTTCATAAGCTGAAAAAAGAGTTCCGCTCACGCGGCAATGTCATTAAGTTAGCATTGTATCCAAAAC
>JAMPHA010000025.1:0-33706 GCA_023663615.1 Clostridium sp.
ACACCTTTTCTGACATAGGAATCTTGATTTTGTTAATTTAACTTAATGACATTGGCTTATGCGGAACTCTTTTTTTACTCATCCACAAGCACTGCCGTCTCATACGCGCCCATGCTGCCCGAAAATTCCTGACCGGTCATGAGATTTCGTTTTCCTTTGAATTCCGGCAGGCTCACATCATCCTTTCCATTATGAAAGAGCAGAACGACGCTCTGTCCGTTCCTCCGCCGTTCTATGCAGAGAAGTCCCGCCGCATCCTCGGTATCCTGCCTTGTGACCGTTCCCTCGGTCAGTGCCGGATATGCGTGGCGGATCCCGGTGAGCGTTCGGTAATACGCAAACATTTCCCTGTCCTGTCTGCTTTCCTCCCATAACATGCCGCGCCTGCAATCCGGATCGGGACCGCCCTCCATTGCGACCTCATCCCCGTAATAGATCATGGGCATACCCGGCAGCAAAAGCTGCATAGCGGCCGCCATCTTCTGCTTTTGCCTGTCATACTGCGCAGTATGCAGAAAACGCTCCGTATCATGGCTGTCGATCAGATTCCAAAGATAGCTGTCCAGTCCTTTGTGCAGGTTTCCCTTGATAAAATGGAGTTTTCCGACGAAGGCAGACGCGGGTATCGTCTCTGTCGCGACAAAATCCGAAACCGCCTGGTAAAACGGATAATTCATGGCGCTGTCCCACTCGTCGCCCTCCAAAAAATCCCCCGCGAAATGCCAAATCTCACCGACGATCAAAGCATCCTTTTTTACCGCCTTGATCTCCCTGCGGAACCGTTTCCAAAACGCATGGTCGATCTCATCCCCGACATCTAAGCGCCAGCCGTCAATATCGCACACCCTGATCCAATAGGAAGCAACTTCGATAAAATAATCAGCCGTCTCCTTGTTTTTCAGATTCAGCTTCGGCATAAACCCGGCATAGGCAAACGTTTTATAATTCGGCTTTTTCCCTCGCTCCGCCATGAGCGGAAACCCGTCGATCTGATACCAGTTTATATATTGTGACTGCGCCCCGTTTTCCCTGATGTCGCGAAACGCAAAAAAATCCACTCCCGTGTGGTTAAACACGCCGTCTAAGATCACATACATCCCCAGCCCGTGCGCTTTTTCCACAAGCTCCTTTAAGTCCTTCTCATCGCCAAAGGACGGATCAATGCGGTAATAATCCTTGATATTATACTTATGACTCGAATCGGAATGAAAGATCGGCGTCAGATAAACAATATCGACGCCCAGCTCTCTGATATGATCTAAATGGTCGATCACGCCGCGGAGCGAGCCTTTGAGATCCGCCTTATGCCCGATCGGCGCCTGATACCAGACTTCTTCCGGAATCTCCTGATCCGAGGCAAAGCGCGACGGAAAAATCTGATAGACGACTTTATTTTTTGCCCAGGCAGGCAGTTCGAACAGTTCATTTTCCCGAAGATTCTGCGGGCAGTCATACATTCTTTCAATATCCGTGACCGGCTCATCGAAAAAATCATGATTTCCGTAATAGATCACATTTCCCGACCGATCCTCGATCTCAAAAAAATACCTGAGACAGATCACGTCCATCTCGATCACTGCCTCGTAATAATCAAGATAGTTATCAGAATACGCTTTCTCCATTCGGTATTCCTGCCTTGTGTCCCCGTACTTTAGCGGAATATACTTATCCCGCGTATGAAGGATGACGCCCGCCGCATCGTCTTTTTTGGTTTCCAGCCGGATCAGAAAGCGCCCTTTCCCGATCGCATGGCAATACCGCCTGTCCGCAAAGTGTCTGACTGCCGCATATTCCAGTTCCATATGACCTCTCCCTCTCTTTTCCTCCGTGCCCTGTTGCTGCGTCATTCCGCTTTTACATCTGCGCCGCAATTTCTCTTAAATATTCCAACGCCCGTTTCCGTTCTTCTAACTCTCTCTCATTGCAATAAACAGGATCGTGCCAGCCTTCGACCGTGATGTCCCCCTGATAACCCGCGTCACAGCGCGCGCACAAAATTCGTCCAGGCGTGCGGCTCTTTTTCCGGAAGCCCATATTTCTGTTTTCCGAGCGCAATGCTTTTCATTAAGAAACTCATATTCGCCGCAAGCGTGCGCATCATCTGCATACCTTCCGCATCCTGCACGGCTTCCGCCGCGTTGTTGCCGTGAATCCCATTCCAATATTGCCCGGATGCAACCGGCATCCCGCAGATCGTAAAATATTTATTTAACTCGTCAAAGGTCGCCGTCAGTCCGCCCCGTCTTGCCGACGCGACCGCCGCGCCGACCTTCATGGTCTTATCGAAATGCGTACTGTAAAACAGGCGGTCAAGGAACGCGATCAATGTCGCGTTTGCCGACGCGTAATACACGGGACTGCCCACAACCAGTCCGTCGCATTCCTCAAACTTCGGCGCAACTGCGTTGACCGCATCGTCAAACACGCAGCTTCCTTTTTTCGCACAGGTATCACATGCGATACAGCCGCGAATATCCTGATTGCCGATATGGATGAGTTCTGTTTCGATTCCTTCCTTTGCAAATACCTGCTCCATCTCATGCAGCGCGGTATAGGTGCTCCCCTCCTTGTGGGGGCTTCCGTTAATCAAAAGTACTTTCATTGTGTCTGCTCCTCTCTGTGTGTTATTATTTAGGCAATCGCCTATATGTTGTTATTCAAAAGAATCCGCATATTTCATAAGCGCCGCCACAATATCGGGATAAATAAAGTAGCCGCCCCTGCGGTAATACAGTCCGAAATTCTCTCCGTTTCCGGTGAACGCGTTGTTATCCCACCACAGGCAGGTGATCCCTCTCGCTCTGGCGGCGGCAATATAATATGCCGCATAGTCCACGCGGTCCTGCGTGTTCTGGTCCTTATCGCGCGCGCCAAATTCCCCGATCACAACAGGGGTTCCCTGACGGATGAAGCGATCGTAAAGTTTGTCCATAAAAGAATCAATATCCCGTGTGGAAGCGGTACTGCCCGCATCAAATTCCGACTTACTCCCCGAATCGCTTGATGACTGGAGTGCAAAATTATACGGTGTATACGCATGTACGGACACGATGATCCGGTTTTCCGCTCCTCCCGGATCGGCCGGAAGAACAAAATCGGAATGCAGCGCGCCCTCCGGGGACGCATCATAGCCCGGAACCATCAAATAGCGCGAACCGTTATTTCCGCCGCCTGCCCGCACCGTATCTACAAAAACCTGATTGAGCGTATTGATACATGCGATCGCATCCATGCAGTCCTCGCTGCGGCTGTCAATCCACCACTCATTGGCATGTCCGACCAGACGCGGTTCATTCATTCCCTCAAAGATCAAATGCTCGTCATAATCGGCGAACCGCGCGGAAAGCTGCGACCAGACCGCACTGATGTACTTTTCGGACTGTTCTAAATGCTCCGTGTCCGGGAAATAGCAATCCTCTCTGGTATCGTGATGAATATTTAAGATGATATACATTCCGTTGTCAATCCCATAATCGACAATCTCCTGCACGCGGTCAAGCCACACTTCGGAAATGGTAAAATCCTCATCTACAAAATGTCCGTGCCACGTCACCGGAACCCGCATCGTACGGAAGCCTGCCTCATAAATATCGTCGATCATTTCCTTGGTCGTGGCAACCGAAACCCAACAGGTCTCGCTGTCAAGTTCGTTCGTATAGCCGCCGTCCGAATACGCGTCCAGCGTATTGCCGAGCGACCATCCGATCTTCATATCACGCACAAACGCAAGCGCCTCGCTATCCGGCAGCTCGTAAGATTGCATTGCAATCTCCGGAATCTCATAGGTAAGCTCCGTATCCGCGTCTTCCCCGCTGTCTTCACTATTCCGCTCTCCGGAAGCGCCTTCTCCCGCTGCATCCGCATCAACGAGATTTCCATCGGATCCGTCCGCAGACGAACCGGGCGCCGTTCCCGGCACCTCGCTTTCTTTCTCAGCGCCGCAGCCGTTCGACAAAAATAATGCCATCGCTATGACGAGCACAATCATTGCAACGGTGATCAGATTTCCTCTGGAAGAAAAGAACCCCCGCCTTTTTCTTCTGCGCGCCGTATAGTCCGGTCTGTGCGACACATGCTTTTTTCCGCTATGCATCTGGGTCTGTGCGATCTGCCTAGTGCCGCTGCCGCTCACATGGTAATCGCGCGGCTCTATTCCCTCCTGCGTGCTACTTTCCTTTGCCGCCATTGCCGCCTGAAGCGCCGCGCGCTGTGCCACACTGCGCGACAGCATCGCATCGATCTGTGCCATTCTCTTCTTTGTCATGTTGCTCCTGTCCTCCTCCTGCGTCCCCTATTCATCCGTTCCTATGTACTGTTTCACGACCTGCTTTCCCCCGTTCTCCGTTCAAGCCAAGTCAACGTTTGCCGCTTTTCGTAGGAAATTTCGTAGCCTGTGAAGAATTGCGTCAGCAATTCTTCGAAAGAGTTTCGCGCAAGCGAAACTCTTTTTTATGCACAGTCCGCTTCGCCCATGCCTTCCTGTGCGATATGCTGCTCCAAAATATCCCTAGCCTGTTCGATCGTCACGCCCGACTCCTCCAAAAGCCCCGCGATCTCCTCAATCTCCTTTGCGCGTTTCTCCTGCTTAAGCGCTTCTAATTCCTTATTTTCCGACTGAATCCTTGTCTTAAGTCCCTGAATCAGTTCCTCTTTCTCTCTGATCTTGTCCTCTATTGTTTTTCTTGGTCCTCTGGACATGCTGCACCTCCTGCTTTTTTCATCGGCGGCCGGATGCAGTCCATCCGTTTTTACCGCTCTTTATAGTATATGTGCATGTCCCACCAAAAAGAACCCGCATCTCCTGCAATTTTCATTTTTTCTAATATCCCTGCCTGTAAAAGGAGAACGGCTTTTCTTTCAGCCCCCGATAGCTCAACCATCTGTCTTTTCGGCACTTTCCAGTTCCAGTTCTTTCAGCTTCTTCTCCATCGTATTGCCAAGCCGCCCCGTCTGCGTCATATGCGCCTCGCGAAACTGCGCGCTTCTGTACGCAATCTCCTCCCGCAGTTCTCTTGATGAAAGCAGGGCGCAGCCCTGTCCGCGGATGATGATCTGTTCCAGACCGTCCGAAGTCGCCACCGTGATACGGTATTTTCTGCCGTTTTCATGTGCGAACTTTTCAATATATTGATCGGCGGTCTCCGCCTCTTTGGTAAAGACCACATGAATATTATGATAATCAGTCAACTCCTCGGCATGTCCCTGCACACGGTACGCGTCAAATACGACAATGACCTCACAGCCTCGCATCGCCTGATAATTGCAGAGCACATCCATAAGCTTCCCGCGCGCCGCATCGACATTCGCCGCCGCAAGCGCGCTCAAATCCTCCCACGCAAAGATGACGTTATAGCCGTCCACAAGGAGATATTCTTCTCCTGCTTCTCCTGCTTCTCCTGCTTCTCCTGCTTCTCCTGCCCGCACACTGTTCTTCCACTGTCCGCCGTCGTAGCGCCTGCTCCAGACCTTTTTTTCCGTATTATCCTCTTTTCGGTTTGCACCGCCGCTTCTCCGTACGATCTCGTCAATCTCCTCCGTGCCGATCGCTCGCTCCTCCGGCTCTTTTGCGAAATCGGACGCATACATGCCGTCCGGATCCCGTTCCGTCATGCCGGCTTTTAAGATGCGTTCCGTCATTCTTCCATCCATGCCATGTTCCGCAAAATCCGTTTCCTGCACACTGTCTGCTGAACCGAAATTTCCCTCCGCCATCCGTCCGATCCGTGCTGGAAGCGCCTCCACATGCATATAATCGGTTACTTCGTTCCACGGAACATAAAATCCCGCGCCATGCCCGCAAAAGATGGAACCCGTCGGATTTTCCGTATCCGCTTCCGGGTCATATCCGATCTCCGCAACGATCTCCTGCGCATGATGACAGCGCTCATATCCGTGCAGGGACAGATTCATTCTGCCGCGCCCTTTGGTGTAAGAAGCAAGCTCTCTCGCATAATCCGACATTTCCGACACGGGAACGATCCCCGTAAGCGTCATTCTTTCCCCGAACGATTCCGCGCCGTCCAAAGATGCATCTGTGCCATGGGTAGACGCCGCCGTGCTTCCCAAAGATGCCGCAGGACTACCGGAATCCGCCGCCCCGCCGCCGGATATTCCTACATGTTCAGGAACCGTCTTTCGGCTCTCCGCCGCTTCCGGTACGCCAAACTGCGCACACCGCTTTTCCATGTCGGTCATGACTCTGCCGATCTGCTGCGCCGGTACGGTGATCCGGAACCGATAATACGGCTCTAACAGCACACAGCGCGCGCTCCGCAGTCCCTGACGCACCGCCCGGTACGTCGCCTGTCTGAAATCCCCGCCCTCCGTATGCTTCAAATGCGCCCGTCCCGATACGAGCGTGATCTTCATATCCGTGATTGGCGCGCCTGTCAGCACGCCGACATGCTCTTTTTCCTCTAAATGTTTCAAGACCAGCCGCTGCCAGTTCCCATCTAGCACTTCCTCGCTGCACGCACTTGCAAACACAAGACCGCTCCCCGGCTCTCCCGGTTCCATGTAAAGATGCACTTCCGCATAATGGCGCAGCGGCTCATAATGTCCGACGCCCTCGACCGCCTCCGCCAGCGTCTCCCGATACACAATGCGTCCCGCGTCAAAACGCACCGCCACGCCAAAGCGTTCCAGAATCAACCGCTGTAAGATTTCCGTCTGTACCTCTCCCATGAGCTGCACATGAATTTCCTTCAGGTGTTCCTCCCAGCAGACATGAAGCTGCGGCTCCTCCTCCTCAAGCTGTCTCAGCTTCGGCAAAAACTGCGCCGCCTGCATATCGTCGGGTAAAATCAGGCGATAGGTCAGCACGGGAACAAAGAACGGCTGCGCCGACGCTTTTTCCGCACCCAACCCTTCCCCTGCCGCAGTCGCGCTCAGTCCCGTGACCGCACAGACCTCTCCCGCCTGCACCGACGCGGGCGTCTCACAGCGCGCACCCGAATAAATACGGATCTGACTCACCTTTTCGCTATGCGCGCGTTCTCCCTCTCCATAGGACACCACATCGCGCACCGCAAGACTGCCGCCCGTTATTTTCAAATACGTCAGCCGGTTCCCCTGCTCATCCCTGCCGATCTTATACACCCTTGCCGCAAACTCATTTCCGTAGGACTTCTCCGGCGCATAGCGCGCCAGCGCGTCAAGCAGCTCCTGTACGCCGTCCATTTTTAAGGCGGAACCAAAAAAGCACGGAAACAGCTCCCGCTCTGCAATGAGCGCAGAAATCTGTCCGTCCGTCAGCGTCCCGTTTTCCAGATATTGTTCCAATGTCTGCTCGGAAAAGAGCGCCGCCTGCTCAAAAAATGCCTCCGTTCCCTGCTTTCCAAAGTCCAGACACCCCGCCGAGAGCTTTTCCGTAAGCTCTGCCATAAGCGTCTCCCGCGCAGGACTTGGCAGGTCGGTCTTATTGATAAATAAGAACGTGGGGATGCGGTAGCGCACAAGCAGCCGCCACAGCGTTTCCGTATGCCCCTGCACGCCGTCCGGCGCGCTGACAACCAAGATCGCAGCGTCCAATATTTGCAGCGCGCGCTCCGTCTCCGCCGAAAAATCCACATGCCCCGGCGTATCGACCAAAGTAAGCCGTAGCCCGTCCGTCCGGATGAGCGCCTGCTTGGAAAAGATCGTAATGCCGCGTTCCCGCTCCAGCTCGTGGTTGTCCAAAAACGCATCCTGCTTATCGACTCTCCCCGCCTTTTTGATCGTTCCGCCCGCATAGAGCAGCGCTTCGGACAAGGTCGTTTTTCCCGAATCCACATGGGCGAGGATTCCGCATACCAGTTTTTTCATAAATCACCCAAAATCCCCGCAATGCCGTCTTTTTGAAACCGTTCCTTATAGTAACCGAGTTCGTTTTGAATCAAAGAATCAATGACCTCCATGCCGAGCAGCTCGACCGGCGCGGAGTCATCCGTCAAAAGAAGATTTCCCGCCTCATAGGGGACAACGCCCCCGCGCACCTCGCTCATCAGCTCGCGCAGCGCATCGTCGGTCAGCACTTCCTCGTGCGCCGCAAGCAGGGAAATCATATCGGCATTCCCCGAAGCGAATAACTCCCGGTTCGTCGTCCCCGGCACATCCACCGTATAGACATAGGGAAAAACAGCGGCGATCGTATCCGCCAGATGCGCATTGATACTGCTCTCGCTGCTGCTGTGCATATTCATATTGACGACCATCACGCCGTTTTCCGTTACATGCTCTTTTACCAGCGTAAAAAATTCAATAGAGGACATCTGAAACGGGATCGTAATATCCTGATAGGCGTCCACCATGATCACGTCATAGCATTCGTCCGCCGCCTGCAAATAAGCGCGCCCGTCATAATTGACCGTCCGAACGGACTCCGGCAGGTCAAAATAGCGCTCCGACAATTCCGTGATCTTTTCGTCAATCTCCACGCCGACAATATCCATATCCGCAATCCCCATGCCGTCGCGGTAAGCGATGCACTGTCTCGCATATGTTCCCGTTCCCATTCCGAGAATCAGCATCCGAAGCTGCCCGTCATAAGGATAATCCGGGTTCATAAGCGGCGCCGCCATCGCGTAATCGTAATACATGCCGGTCAGTTCTTTATCCTTCATCGTCACCGACTGCACGCCGAACAGCACGTTCGTGGAAAGGATCACACTGTTTCCCGTATCCTTCACTTGCAGATAATTATAAACGGACTCTCCCTCATACACTAAGTCCGGCTCCCAAAACGCAAAACTCGTCGAGTGCCCGCATACCAGACAGACGATAAAGCATACGATCGGCAGTCCCGTCCGCGTCCATTTTCTGTCCGAGGTAAAAAAGTATATGAGCGCCAGCACAAGCAATATCCCGCCGAAAATAAAAAACGTTACCGCCGTCCCGACTGCCGGGATCGTCACAAATGTCGGCAGAAACGTGCCGATGATGCTGCCGACCGTGTTGTACGCGCCGAGCGTACCGACGACTTTTCCGCTGTCGTCCAGACTGTCCACCGTATATTTGACAAGGGACGGCGTCACCGTTCCGAGCAAAAACAGCGGAAACACAAAAATCACCATACAGGCAAGAAACGCCGCAATGATCAGAAAATTGCTGTTGATCGTAACGACGAGCAGTCCGGCGATTCCCAAAATAATATATTTGCCGACGACCGGGATCGCCGCGATCCAGATCGCCGCAATGAGGATCCGGCGGTACAGCCGTTTCGGCTCCGGGTGCTTGTCCGCGCTGCGCCCGCCGTAAATGTTGCCGAGCGCCATCGCGATCATGATCGTGCCGATGATGATTGTCCAGACGATCTGCGAGGAACTGAAATACGGCGCGAGAAGCCTGCTCGCTCCCAGCTCCACCGCCATCACGGACATGCCTGCGAAAAATTCCGTGAGATAGAGATAGTATTTGTTCTGCTCCATATCCATTCCTTCCGTGCGGAGCATTCCTCAAAAAGCTTTCAGCAAAATCTCTATCCGATCAAAAAAGGCTGCTCCGCGTTATAATGGTCTTTTCCCCATTATATCACAAAGCAGCCTTTCGTCCTATGCTTTTTACAGAATTTCGAGTGTTTCGGAATTTTACACGGTTCTAGCTGTTCTTCCCTTTTGTGCAGTGCCCGCCGCAATGACTGCAATCGCACCCGCATTGCAGGGATTTGCCGTTTTTCTTATCGCGCACCATACTGCGCACCACGAGCGCGACAGCCGCAATCAGCAGCACGCCGACGATCACATTTCCCATCGTAAACACCCTTTCCTTTCCCCTTCTTTTCCCAGCCGTTTCCGCAATTGCCTGCGCTATTTTCTGTCTGACGGCACACCGCAGCCGTACGCTCTTACATTACCGGCACGGGATTTTCAGCTTGCCTTCGACATTTTCTTTCCCGCCGGGAACTGTAACGTTTTTCCCTCTTTATACGGTCTGACAAGTAAGAAGATCAGACCCGCTGCAAGCAGGAATGCAACGACCGTCCATACACCGAATGTTCCGTCAAAGATCAAAGCGCCGATCTGATATACACAGAGAGCGATGACATAAGCGAACAGACACTGATAACCGATCGCGAACCAAAACCACTTCCGATTGTTCATCTCCCGCTTGATCGCACCCATTGCCGCAAAACACGGTGCGCATAAGAGATTGAATACAAGGAACGCATACGCCGCGGTCTGCGTCATGGACGCCGCGAGGGATGCCCAAATCTCACTTCCATTTCCCTCTTCCGCAAGCTCCGCTACACCAAACAGCACGCCGAACGTGCTGACAACGTTCTCTTTTGCGATCAAACCGGTCACGGAAGCGACCGCCATTTTCCAATCGCCGAAGCCGAGCGGTACAAAGATCCACGCGATCGCGCTTCCGATCTTTGCGAGAATGCTTCCCGCTTCCGCTTCCTCAAGCGCAACGCCTTCCAGTCCCTCAAAATCAAGCATACCAAACCCGTCGCCGTTCCAGCCGAAGTTCATCAAGAACCAAAGCACGATCGTGGACAACAGGATGATCGTTCCCGCCTTCTTGATAAAGGACCATCCGCGCTCCCACATGCTCCTAAGCAGACTGCCGATCGTCGGCATATGATATGCCGGAAGCTCCATAACGAACGGCGCCGGATCTCCCGCGAACATTTTTGTTTTCTTTAAGATAATACCGGAAATGACGATCGCCGCAACACCGATAAAGTACGCGCTCGTCGCCACCCATGCCGCGCCGCCGAACAGCGCGCCCGCGATCAGACCGACGATCGGCATCTTCGCGCCACACGGAATGAACGTCGTTGTCATGATCGTCATTTTGCGATCCCTGTCATTCTCGATCGTGCGGGACGCCATGACGCCCGGCACGCCGCAGCCGACTCCGACTAACATCGGGATAAAGGATTTACCCGATAAGCCGAACTTGCGGAAGATCCGGTCCATGATAAACGCGATACGCGCCATATAACCGCATCCCTCCAAGAAGGCAAGCAGTAAAAACAGCACCAGCATCTGCGGCACAAAACCGAGCACCGCGCCGACACCGGCAACAATACCATCCTGAATCAGTCCGTACAGCCAGCCGTCGCAGCCGATTGCCGTCAGCACACTGTCAACCGCCCCCGGAACGATCTCTCCGAACAGCACGTCGTTAGTCCAATCCGTGCAGAACGCACCGACCGTTACCATTGCGATATAATATACGAGAAACATGATCACTGCAAAAATCGGTAACGCCAAAATTCTATGCGTGACAATTTTATCAATTTTATCGGAAAGCGTCAACTTCTCTCCGCTTGCCTTCTTGTAGCATTTCTGGATCACGGATGCAATATAATTGTAACGTTCGTTCGTAAAAATACTCTCGGTATCGTCGTCAAAATGCTCTTCCAGCGTCTGAATCTCGCCGGACACATCAGGAACGGATGTCATCTGCTGCGCGATCTTATCATCCCTTTCCAACAGCTTAATGGCAAAAAAGCGTCTCTGTTCCGGTGCGACATCATGCAGCCGCTCAGATACGACGCGGATCGCATCCTCCACCTCAGGCGCAAACGTATGTACCGGAGGCGCTGCTTTCTTCTGTGCCGCTGCGATCGCTTTTTCAGCTACCTCTTTGATTCCTTTTCCTTTCAGTGCGGAAATCTCCACAACCTCACAGCCGAGGCTTTTTTTCAGTTCGGCGATATGAATGCTGTCCCCGCTCTTTTCCACAATATCCATCATGTTGACCGCCATGACGACAGGGATACCGAGTTCCATCAACTGAGTGGATAAATAAAGATTCCTCTCAATGTTCGTGCCGTCCACAATGTTGATGATCGCATCGGACTCACCGCCGATCAGATAATTTCTCGCAACGACTTCTTCCAGCGTATACGGGGATAACGAATAGATACCCGGAAGATCCATGATCGTAACATCCTTGTGCTCTTTTAGTTTTCCTTCTTTTTTCTCGACCGTTACACCCGGCCAGTTTCCAACGAACTGATTTGCGCCCGTCAACGCATTAAACAACGTCGTCTTGCCACAGTTCGGATTACCTGCCAATGCAATTTTGATAGACATCGCTCTTACTCCTTTTCCTTTCCGATTTTTTCCTTGTTTGAGTTCGTTTTGACTTTCTTTTGTTACCCTTTTGTCTCTGTGGTTGCTCGCGACTTCTTTTTATTAGTCTAGGCTAACCACTAGTCAAAAAAATTTATTCCACTTCGATCATTTCTGCGTCCGCTTTTCTGAGGGAAAGCTCGTAGCCCCTGACTGTCACCTCGACCGGATCGCCAAGCGGCGCTACCTTTCTGACATAAACGCTGACGCCCTTCGTGATTCCCATATCCATGATGCGTCTTTTCACCGGTCCCGTGCCTGTAAGCCTGCTTACCGTCACGGTCTGTCCGCAGGCAACTTCCCTTAATGTTTTCATCTTTTCTCCTCCTCGTTCTAAATCAATCGAATGACCATAGTGAACTATACCATGATCTTATTCGCCATATCTTTTCCGATCGCAACGCGGGCTTCTTTGACATTGACGATCAGATTTCCGCCGATCTCCGAAACCACGGTGACGATACTTCCTGCCACAAATCCGAGATTTTCGATAAATCTGCGTGTTTCTTCTTTTCCGCCGACCTTCTTGACCGTATACGGTTCGCCCTCTTTCGCCATTGATAACGGCATCACTCCACCCTCTTCCTCTCGTGTTTATATGTAAGTTATCTCTTTCATAAGTTAGTATATGCAAACTTATATTAGAAGTCAATAATTTTTTTTACAATTTTTACTTCAAAATTTTTCTAATGTTTGAAAAAAATAGTTTTGCGTGCTATACTAAAAAAGACTTCCGCTGACGCAAAAGTCTTTCGAAGAATTGCTGACGCAATTCTTCACAGGCTACGAAATTTCCTATAAGAAAAAACGACTTCCGCTGACGCGAAACCGCCGCATTGTAAAATGGTCTGAGAAAGGAATCAATATGCTTGTAACAAATGAATCCGCAGAAAATTATCTGGAAACCATTCTTATTTTAAGTAAGAAGCTTCCTGTTGTACGTTCGGTTGACATCGCCAACGAGCTTGGCTTTAAGAAGTCCAGTGTCAGCATCGCGATGAAAAACCTGCGGACACGACAGCATATTACCGTGACGGACGCCGGTTTCATCTACCTGACGGACTCCGGGCGCAGGATTGCCGAAATGATCTACGAGCGCCACGAACTGCTCTCCGCCTGGCTTTGCAAGCTTGGCGTTCCTGAAAAGGTCGCAACGGAAGATGCCTGCCGCATTGAGCATGTCATCAGCGCGGAAAGCTTTGAAGCATTAAAAAAGCATGTGTTATGATACACATGCTTTTTTATCATAATCCGTACTTTTCCTCAAACTCACTGATCCTGATCGGTTTTGAAAAATAATAGCCCTGGAAAATATCACATCCCGCGTTCGTCAGATACGCCACCTGCTCTTCTGTCTCGACACCTTCGGCGACAACGGAAAGCCCCAGCTGCTTGGACATGGAGATCATGGCGTTCATGATCGTTCTGCTCCGGTCGCTGTGCTCCGTTTCGCTTAAAAAGCCCATATCCAGCTTTACCACGTCAACCGCAATATCTTTCAGCGTATTCAAAGAAGAATACCCGCTTCCAAAGTCGTCGATCTCAATCGCGAAGCCGTATGCCCGCAGCCGCTCCAACAGGGAAAGCTGCTGCTTTAATCCCTCCATGATCGCCGTCTCGGTGATCTCTAATTTGAGATTCTTCGGATCGATCTCATATTGTTCTACCAGTCCCGTAAACGTCTCGTAAATGTCTACGTTATAAAAATCCTTCGGAGAAATATTGACGGAAAGATGCAGATCATCCCTGCCCTGCTCCTTCCATCGCTTTAACTGCGCGCAGGCAAGTTCCCACACATAGCGGTCAAGCTTATGGATAAAGCCCGTCCGCTCGAACACCGGTATGAACTCACCGGGCGGCACCATCCCTCTTTGCGGATGATTCCACCGAACCAACGCCTCCCCGCCAAGAAGCTCGCCCGTCCTTGCGATCTGCGGCTGGACAAAGATCGTGAACTGCCCTTCGCTGACCGCCGCGTCAAACTCTCCGATCAGCTTTCTTTCATGCTGCATCGCATCGCTTAACGCATCATCATAATAAACAACGACCTTCTGATAGTCATCTTTTACCATCTGCACGGCAAGATGCGCTCTGTCGCACATGACGCTGACTTCCAGTTCCGGATCCGTGATCGGATAGACTCCCACGTGAATATGCATCCGGTAAACCGCGCTCGGCACCATCGTTGCCAGCTCCTTTATGTAATCGTTAAATACCCACTCCCTAAAATTCTCCTCGTAAACACAGATTGCGAAGCGGTCTGCGCTCAAGCGCCCGTAAACGCTTCCTTCCAGCGCTTCTTTGCGCAAAATCTCTGCGATCCGCTTTAAGATACGGTCGCCCTGCTCCAGCCCGAACAAACTGTTCACCAGCTTAAAATCTTTAATGTCGGAGCAGATCATATAACGTCTGCGGTCCGGTTCCTGATTTAATTTTTCCCTGACCGCTTCATAAAATCCGGTCTTATTATAAATTCCGGTCAGTTCGTCATGCGTCGCACGGTAGCGCTCATATTCGATCTTTCGCAGCTCTTCCGTTCTGTCCTGCATGGAAAAATAACAACCGATATAATTCTGTCCCTCGTCCAAAAGACGCTTAAACTGCGACTCAAAATAACGGACCTCCCCGTCGATCAGGCGCTCTTCATTCCATGTCCGGTCCTCAAGCGCCTCGACCTGTTTTCCCGCAAGCCACTCATCAAAGAACTTCTCCATTTCGGCGCGCCCGTCCTTCTCCTCCGTCTGCAGCAGGCGGTACGCCATGTGGTTGGCATAAACGCATTTTCCCTCTAAGTCAAAACACATGATACTGCCGTCCATATCCCTCACGACAAAAGATAACAGGCGTACTACAATACTTTTGGGAACATAAAACAAGGAAAAATAACAGATGGCAATTGCCAGAACGCTGTACACGATCACAGAAACGTCCAAAGAAAAATCCGTAAAGCGGTATCCGATATTGACCGCCAGCACGCATACGAAAGAATATAATATCATGCGATATTTTCTGCGGTATAATTTTAATGTCCGCTTTACTTTCATGATCAGGATCGCCATGACGATTACGACAAGCGTATACACGATCGCCAGATGCACACGGTACATCAGGTGCTTATCCGCAACCGCAAAATACTCCTCGCCCCCAAAAAGCTCTGCACGCTCCGCCGTAAAAATATGATGGGCAAATGTGTTGACGACCATGGACACCGTGTCCAACACCGCCGCCACATAAATAACGATTCGAAAAAACGGATTTTTCGGCGCGATCTCGGTATATTTCTCCGCATATAGCATCAGTGCGATCACAAGCCAGTCCGTAAATGCAAAATAAAGACCGTGCGCCAGCGTCGCGGCTCCCTGGTTAGGAGAGGTGACCGCAGCCACATAACTGACGATCGTTACAATCGCCGCTGCAAACAGAAAGCGGATGGACGGCATCACTGCATTTTTCACTTTTCCGAGCAGCACGATTCCGATCAGCAGCCCTGCCGCCAGCAAAAGACAGACTATCACAAATCCTTCTATCATTCGTATCCCCCCTTAATCACAACTACCACTCATACGGCGTCTGCTGGTAGACGTAATAATTGAGCCAGTTGCTGTAAAGAATGTTACAGTGCGCCCGCCATTGCAGATTCGGCTTTAACGCCGGATCGTCCTGCGGATAGTAATTTTTTGGCATCGTGATCGGCAGCCCCCGCTCTAAATCGCGGCGGTATTCTTTATCCAGCGTCACGCGGTCGTATTCGGGATGTCCCATCACAAAAATCTGCGCCCCCTGCCTTGCCATCAACAGATAAATACCTGCTTCGTCGGACTCCGCAAGGATGGTGAGTTCGCTGCATTTCCTGACGTCCCCCTCATGGATCTGCGTATGTCTGGAATGCGGCGCCATAAAAATGTCGTCAAAGCCTCTGACGAGCGGAATCTTCCGGTTCATCACGCGATGCGGATAAATGCCGAACAGCTTCTTGTCAAGCAGATGCTTCTGAATCCCGTAATGATGATAGAGTCCCGCCTGCGCGCCCCAGCAGATATGCAGCGTACTCGTGGCATGGGTCGTCGTCCAGTCCATGATGTGACAGAGTTCTTTCCAATAATCCACTTCCTCGTATTCCATCTGCTCCACCGGCGCGCCGGTAATGATGAATCCGTCAAAATTCCTGTCCTCGATCTTATCAAACGTCGTATAAAACTGGTTCAGATGACTCTGCGGCGTATTCTGCGCAATATGCGTGCGCACATTGACAAACGTAACATCCACCTGTAAGGGGGTATTCGAAAACGCGCGTAAAAGCTGCAGCTCCGTGTCCTCTTTTAAGGGCATCAGATTCAGAATGCCCACCTGCAGCGGCCGGATGTCCTGATGGAGCGCCCTGTTTTCATCCATCACAAAGATATTTTCGTTTTCCAGAATTTCTTTTGCCGGTAGTTTACTCTGTGTCTTAATCGGCATGATCGCCGCCTGCCTTTCCCTGATTCCTAAATAGTGCCGTCCTGTTTTTTGCTTCTTTCGCTTCCACGAAATATTATCATATCATGCCTGCCCGGAATCCGCAAGCATTCCGAATAATTCCGCCTCGGACAGCACCGGGATGCCGAGTTCGTTTGCCTTCGTCAGCTTCGATCCCGCCGCTTCCCCCGCCAGTACATAATCTGTTTTTTTGGATACCGACCCCGTCACCTTTCCGCCATGCTTTTCGATCAGCTCCTGCGCCTGCTTCCGATCTAACGTCGGCAGCGTCCCGGTAATGACAAACGTCTGATTGATCAGGCGCGTGCCCGTCTCCTCCCGCGCGGACCTCAGATTGACTCCCGCCGCCCGGAACCGCTCGATCATGCGCCTGTTTGCTTCTTTTGCAAAAAAAGCAAGAATACTCTGCGCCGTTGTCGGTCCCACATCGGGAACCGCGGTCAGCGCCTCAAAATCCGCCGCCATCAGCGCGTCCAGATCGGCGAACTGCCGCATGATGCCCTTTGCCGTCGTCTTACCGACATTGTCAATGCCGAGCCCCGTCAAAAGCTGGTCGGCGTTGTTGCTCTTGGATTCCTCGACCGCCTTTAAGATCCGATCGGTGTTTTTTTCTTTTCCCACCAGTTTTCGCTCAATCAGTTCTTCGCGTTTTTCTTTCAAATAGTAAATATCCGTATAATCGTGGAGGTACCCCTCCTCGATCAGGATTTTCACATAGGATTCGCCGAGCGCCTTGATGTCCATGGCATCCCTGCCGGCAAAATAGGCGATCGTGCGCAAAAGCTGCGCCGGGCAGGAGGGGTTGACGCATTTGTAATCCGCCGTATCGCTCTCCTGCACGACTTCCTCACCGCAGACCGGGCAGATTTTCGGAATGCGGAACACGCTGCCCGTGGAACGCACGACTTCCTTTACGCGCGGAATGATCTCTCCCGATTTATAGACGAGCACCGCCGCGCCCAGATCAATGCCGAGTTTGTCAATATAATCCTGATTGTGCAGTGTCGCGCGCGAAACCCATGTCCCGCACAGCCGCACCGGCTCCTTGAAGATCGCGGTCGGCGCGATCTTTCCGGTTCTCCCGACCGTCAGCTCAATTTCTCCGATGACGGCCTCTTTCTCTTCCGGCGGATATTTATAGGCGATATGCCCCGCCGAGTATTTGCTTCCCGCAGGGAAATCGCGCCGATAGGCGATCTGCTCAATTTTCACGACCGCGCCGTCAATATCGTATGCATACTCGCCGCGCGCCTCGCCGATCTCGTCGATCGCCGCAAGGATTTCCTCATCTTTTGCACAGCAGCGATGCGGCACGACCGCGACTCCCGCCTGAGACAGCCGTGCAAGCCCCTGCGTATGCGCTTCCATGAGCATCCCGCTTTCTGCGCCGCCCGCAGCGTCCTGCACATTAAATACGAACATCCGCAGTCCGCGCTTTGCCGTGATGGAAGGATCCAGCTGGCGCAGCGTCCCCGCCGCCAGATTGCGCGGATTTGCCGCAGGCTGTTTTCCGTTCTGCTCCTGTTCCTCATTGTAGCGCTCAAAATCCGCATGCGTCATATAGACTTCGCCGCGCAGTTCCACATAGCCGTCCACATCAATGTGCTCCCGCACGTCCGGGATCACGCGCGCATTTAAGGTCACATCCTCCCCGATGAGTCCGTTTCCCCTGGTCTCGGCAAGGGTCAGCGCGCCGTTTTCATAGCGCAGCGTCATCGAAAGCCCGTCAATCTTATGCTCCACGGAAAAAAGCACATCGGGATGCATCGCGCGTACCTCGTGTACCCAGCTTAGGACCTCCTCCTTCGAAAACACGTCCTGAATGCTGAGCATGGGAACACGGTGCGCCACACTGACGCCCGATTCCCGCTTTACCGCACCGCCCACTTTGCCGGTCGGGCTTTCTTTGCTCCGCCATTCCGGATGTGCTTTTTCCAGCTCCCGCAGTTCTAAATTGAGCATATCAAATTCGTAGTCGGAAATATCGGAGGCATTCTCCTCGTGATATTGCCGGTTATAACGGTTCACCAGCGCTACCAGCTCATCGTAGCGCTCTTTTGTCTGCTCATTTTTTCCGTTCCCGCTCATACGCTCCTGTCTCCGTTTCTGCCTGTTCTGCTTTGTCTGTATCCTTCTGTACGGGATCCGCCTGCTCTGTCCTGTCTGCGCACATCCAGCCTGTCTTGTTCCATCCGTGCGGTATCGCGTCTGTTCTGTTTCGGCTGCACGGTATTTCGTCTATTCTGTTCCGTCCATGCGGTCTCCCGTCTGTTCTGTTTCGGCTGCGCAGTATCTCGCCTGTTTCGTTCCGTCCATGCGGTATCTTGCCTATTCCGTTTCGGCTGCACGGTATTTCGTCTGTTCTGTTCCGTCCATGCGGTATCTTGCCTGTTCCGTTCCGTCCATGCAGATTCCCGCCTGCCATGCTCCGGCTGCCCGGTCTCCCGTCCGCTTCGCTCTGTGTGCGCAAGTCCTGCCTGTCTGTATAATTCCGCGAGCTCCGCGCCCTCCACAACGCGGTATTCTCCTTCATGCAGTTCTCCTAATGTCACATTCAACACGCGGATGCGCCGTATGGACACGACATGATAACCGAATTGATGAAACATTCTGCGGATCTGGCGGTTTAATCCCTGCGTCAGCACAACGCGGTACGTATATTTTCCCATGCGCTCGATCACGCACGGGCGGGTGCGCTGCTCTAACTCTTCCAAATACACACCCTCCGACATTGTCCACATATGTTCCTGCGTCACTTCCTTATGAACCTTGACAATATATTCCTTTTCATGCCGGTTCGCTCCCTGCATCATCGCATGAATCAGACCGCCGTCGTTCGTCATTAACAAAAGTCCCTCGGAATCCTTATCCAGTCTGCCCGCATAGGTCACGCGGATCGGATATTGCAGGGCGTCCGTGATCGTTTTTTCTGCGTAGCGGTCCTTTTCCGTGCAGGTGATCCCGACCGGCTTATAATAGGCAAGAACCACTTTCCCCTCTCTTTTCTGCACCGGTTTTCCGTTCACCGTGACCGATACGCCGTCATGTACGGATGCGCCAAGCTGCGCCGGTTTTCCATTGATGAAAACCCGCCCTTCCGCAATCAGCTTGTCCGCCTCTCTGCGGGAGCATACGCCGCTCTCCGCCAAATATTTATTTAACCGGATTTGTTCTTTTTCTGCCATTGCGATTCTCCTCTGCCAACACGGCAAAAAATCGTGCTTCACACCTGCCTTAGTCCTTTCGGATAATGGTTTTTGATCTGCACGCCGCCCGCCTTTCCCCAGCCGAGCGCATACCCTTCATAAGTCAGCAGTACCCAGCCGTGCAGCTCCTCCTTCGCCGTTATGACTTCTCCCCGCAGATAGCGCTCCGCCTCTGGAAGCGAGAGCGCCTGTACACGCGCCGCATCCTGCGCGCCGAGTGCGCGCGCCAGTGCGTGCGCCGGTTCAAAACGGTTCTTTTTATATTCTCCGAGATGCAGTCCCGCACGCTCCACTTTCAGATTTTTCATATCCCGCATCTCAGGCGGCACCAGATACAGCTGTTCTCCAAATGTAACAAAAACGCCATCCGGCGCGCGGGTGAGCGTCTCGTGCGCAAACTGCTCCCACAGCGCGAGAATGTCCTTCCTTTTCGTCTGCGGCACATGCGGATAAGGCTCGTCCGCTTCGGAGAGCATCCGACTATCGCACGCCGTACCCGCAATCCCCGCGAAAGCCGCGCCCGCGTACCCCACCCCCATAGAAACCGCTTCCGGCGCATCTGTCCGTATCGCTTCCTGCGCTTCCCACCGCCGTTTTATGAGTCCCGCCACAAAATGACCTTCCCCCGTCAGCCGGTGCGGAAACAGGCGCAGGCACCGTTCGACCTGTATCTTTCTATTTTCCTGCGCGGAAAAATCCGGCACGCCGCCGTACAAAGCCGCCCATTCGGGACGCCCGCGCTCCATTCCCTCATAAAAAGGAATCTGCACCAGTTCATAATCCGGATGTGCCCGCAAAAAGCGCACGATCACACCTTCATTCTCCATCGGCGCAAACGTACAGGTCGAGTAAAGCAACAGACCGCCCGGCAGTAACATCCGATCCGCGCTTTCCAAAATCGCAAGCTGACGTTCGGCGCACTGTCCAACGCACTCCTCACTCCATTCCGCACGGGCGTTCTCATCTTTTCGGAACATTCCCTCTCCGGAGCAGGGCGCGTCCACTAAAATCCGGTGAAAAAAGTACGGAAAAGATTCCGCAAGCCGCGCCGGTTCTTCATTGAGCACCACGCAGTTGCGGATGCCGAAGCGCTCCACATTCTGCGCTAAAATTCGGGCGCGTGAGGGGACGATCTCATTGGAAACTAAAAGTCCCTTCCCATTCATTTTTCCTGCGATCTGCGTCGTTTTTCCGCCCGGCGCCGCGCACAGATCCAAAATGCGTTCTCCCGGCTGTGCGTCAAGCGCCTCCGCCGCCGACATCGCGCTCGGATCCTGAATATAATATACCCCCGCCTCATGGAGCACATGTTTTCCCGGACGGAGCTCCTTTTTACAGGTATACCCTTCCTTTGCCCACGGAACCGCTTCCAGCAGAAATGCCCCCGCCGCCTGCACAAACGCCGCGCGCTCCGCTTTCAGCGGATTATAACGCAAACCGTAGGCGCTTTCCTTTTCATAGCTTTCCAGAAACGCCGGAAATTCCCCGCCAAGCATGTCCTGCATCCGTTTTAGGAACGCAGGCGGGAGCGGAATTGGGGATATGCCCGCCTGATTCGTTTTCTTTGTTTTTCTCATCATGCTTATTTTTTCCACGGCTCCTGCTCCGTGACTCCCATGCGATAAAGTTCGTCTATCTGTCCGTCCCGCGTCCCGTCCGGCTTATAGGCGCGTAACATGGCAAGAAGCCGCTGCGCAGGCGCCTCCGTGAACGATACGTTTTCATGCTCGGACAATGCCGCCGCAAGAAACGCCTGCACCGTTTCCTCTCCCCACTCAGGGGCAGAAATGCCGGACAGGTGATAGAGCAGTCCGATCCCGTAGGCGCATTCATAATTGCTGATGATGATTCCGTTTCCCGCCAGGCATTTGATCATCACTGCCTGTCTCGCCAAGATCGGCACCATGCTTTCTTCCTCCGTTCCGCGCGCATCCATATCCTGACAGCAGGATGCCGACATCCGCTACTGTTATCCTTCCACGACCGCGACCGTCGCGCTATCCGTTCCTGACAGCGCGATGCCGGCGCGCGCTGTTGCTATCCTTTCACGATCGCGATCATCGCGCTATCCATTCCTGACAGCGCGATGCCGGCGCGCGCTGTTGCTATCCTTCCACGATCGCGATCGTCGTGCTCGTGCCGAGTCTGCTCGCTCCCGCGTCAAGCATCTCCTGCGCCGTCTTTGAATCGCGGATGCCGCCCGACGCTTTCACACCGATTTCCGTTCCCACCGTTTTTCTCATGAGCGCCACATCCTGCGCCGTCGCGCCGCCCGTCGAAAACCCGGTGGACGTCTTGACAAAATCCGCTCCCGCTTTCACCGCCAGCTCGCAGGCGCGCACCTTTTCCTCCTCGCTTAACAGACAGGTCTCAATGATAACTTTTAAGAGCGCTTTCCTGCCGCATGCTTTTTTGACCGATGCAATATCGGAACATACCGCCTCGTCGTCATGCTCTTTTAACGCGCCGACATTGATGACCATATCAATTTCCTGCGCGCCGTCTTCCACGGCAAGTTCCGTCTCCGCGCACTTCGCGCGCGTGCTCATCTGCCCGAGCGGAAAGCCGACCACGGTGCAGACCTTTACGTCCGTGCCGCATAATTCTTTTGCCACGAGCGCCGTATAATAACTGTTCACGCAGACGGACGCAAAGCCGTACTGCCGCGCTTCCCTACACACCTGAATGATCTGTTCTTTTGTCGCATCCGCCTTTAACAGCGTATGATCGAATAATTTGGGATTCATTTTCATAACCATGCCCTTTCTTATTTGTTTTCTGACGACATTATACCATAGATTTCCAAAAGAAAACACCCCGCAGAAAAGCGGGGTGCAGGAATGTTCACGATCTTCGGACAGAAATCCTTCGATAAAGGATTCCCGCGATCCCGATCAGAATGAAAACGAGGATCCCAATAGCCGCAAATGCCGGAAGCTTCATCAGGTAGTTCCCCAGCATGGGACTATAAAGCGCCAGGAACGGCGCGGCATTTTCCGATAACATTAAAATACCAAACGGCAACGCCAGCAATACAAAGCCGAGCATCACGGTATTCATAACGCTGTGCAGTTTTTCGGAGAGGAAACAGACGATCAGTCCCCCAAAATTCAAAAACAGAAAACGCAGGAGTGACAAAAGAAGCAGATAGCCGCCAATCGTCATGTGATCCCCATATTGGCTTAATGATCTCAAACATCCGGCCGGATAGGAAAATGCCTCCGCCGAAATCTGATAGGTCTGCATCACATTTTCCAAAAACGGCAGATAGGAAAGGCTTAGGATCACTCCGCCGATGCACGCACTGATTCCTGCCCGCACGAGCTCCGCCCGCTTTCTGCCGTGCCATGTCATGCGGCACAGTCTGCTCATTTGAAGCTGGTCGTCCGGACCGTAAATCTGCGTCGCACACAGGATCATAAACGCCATCATTTCAAAAGCAAGAAATGCATCTGTTCCGTTCCCGGCTCCTGCCGTCAACTCTTCATAGGCCGGCTCATACACCATATCGTTCAAATGATGTTCCCTTATATAATCCTTATAATCCAACACACGGCAAAACGCCTCATATGCCTGCATCTGCCGTTCCAGATCCGATGCCGTCCCGTTCTGAACCTGCCCGCTAAAAAGTTCCTCAAACCGCATCTTTTCCTGCTCGATATACCATTCCTTTTCGGGCGTCAGTTCTCCTGAAAGAATATCCAGATACTGTCTATAGCAATACTCCGTATAACTGTAATAACGGACGGTCTGCCCCCGATAAAAATATCCCTGCAAAATCCCCAATACCACAAGGATCAGAAGCACCTTTCTGTCGATCAATATTTTTCTGAGTTCATTGAACACGACGCCGCCGCACTCGTCCAACCGGTCAAGTCCCTGACTGATGCAATGCCGCCCCGCCCGCTCCCGCCGGTTTGCCGAATGCTCCGCTTTTGAGGCAGACACCCGACGCATCCGTATTCTTCCTTTTTTCGGTTTTGTTTCTTTTAACTGGAAAAAAAGAAGAACCGCGATACCTAAAAACAAAATGACCCCATACGCCGCCGCAAGATCCGCCGGATACCCGAACAGATTCAGATTGCGATAAATCCGGAACACGTCCTGCGTCTGCAAAAGGCCATAGGGCAGCAGATATTTGAACACGCCTGCATAAGAATCCCCTGAAATCTGCCTATAAGCAAGGAAACTGCCGCCGATCACGATTCCCGATACCATGATCGTGGCGGTAGAAGTATGCACCTTCCCCGCAAAAAATCCAAAAAGAAACATACACACACTGTATGCCAACAGTTTCACGGTCAGAAAAAGAATCAGAAATTCCCATACCCTGACAGGCCACGCCGTCTGCCGGAATAAAAATACGGAGGGCAGAAATCTCGTAAGATCCCCCAGCCCATACAATTTCCATGAAAGAAAAAAAGTCCCGCCGTACAAAAGCAGCTCGATCACAAGGCAGACAAAAACACCTGCCGCCGCTTTCACGGCTGCAAGGCTTTTTCTTCCCCGAAAGCACGAACGCAGAAGATTCTGCATTCCCTCTTCCTGATCTTTGATCCAAATGGAGAACACGGTATAAAGAATCAAAATAAGCGCCAGAAAATCCGTGAGCGCCGATGACGCAAAAAGTTCTATGCCTAGAGATGGGGCTGGCTGTACGGTCACGGACTCCATTTTCTCATACGCCCGGATCGTCTTTTCCTTGTTTCTGACCGAATAACCGCTCTCCTGATCCCGAAACAGGGAAATGCTTCCGGTCAGCTCCGCGGTCTCCCGCATATTGCGAAGATAATCCGTATAGCCGATGATCCCCTCTAACTCACTTACTATCTGCTTTTTTACAGCGGCTTCTTTGATATATCCGCCGAACAGATTTTCCTGCGCTTCCTGCTTATTCCGCTCGTATACAGTCAGAATGTCCGCTGTTTGCAGTTCTTTTTCTATCTGCTCCCATGTTTCCTTATAGCCGCCTTCCCCGTGATAAGGCGTTCCCTTCACCTCGTTATAATAGATCAACAGTACGTTCAGAACGCAGAGGGAAAGCAACACCAATATGAATTTTCCGGTAAAAATCTTTCTTAACTCGCTCCCAAACATGAGGCTCCTTTCTTTCCGCCGCTATGATAGATGTTCCTCACTGTTTTGCTCTGACCCGCTCGCTTGCTCCTCAAATACACGCAGGTAAATATCCTCAAGCGAATACTTCCCCTGATGCCAGCCGCCTATGTATTCGGGAAGCGCAAGCAGTTTTCCCCTCTTTAACAGCAATACCTCATCCGCTGCTTTTTCAATGTCGGATACCACATGTGTCGCAAACAGGATGAGTTTATTCCCGGAAAGTTCTTTTATGATATTGCGGATCTCAATCCGCTCCTTCGGATCCACCCCCGCCGTCGGCTCATCCAGAATCAGGATCGCCGGATCGCCCAGCAGTGCCTGCGCCATCAGCAGTCTCTGCTTCATTCCGCCGGAATATTCCCGGATCTTTTTATGTTGATGCTCTGTCAGGTTCAGCCGTTCCAGCAGCTTTGGTATTTCCGTTCTGGCAGTCTTTTTATTTACGCCTTTTAACGCCGCCATGTAATATAAAAACCGTTTTCCCGTAAACGTCGGATACAGATTCTGCTGCTGCGGAACAAATCCGATCTTTTTCAGATACTGTGTCCCCAGCTTTTGAATATCGGTTCCGTCCAGACAAATACAGCCTTCCTCCGGAAGCAGATTTCCCGTCATCAGATTCATCAATGTGGTCTTACCCGCGCCGTTCGGACCGATAAGCCCGTAAATTCCTTCATGGAAGCAATAATCAAACCGGTCAAGAGCTGTAAATTGTCCATATCGTTTCGTAACCTGCGATAGTCTTAATTCCATATCCGGACACTCCTTTTTCATCCAATCTATAGGCAATGTCGCAAACCCATAAGAATCGCTTCGCGATTCTTATGGCAGCAATTGATTCAATTTATTTAAGACTTCCTCTATCCCGGCTTCCTCAAGCTCCTGCTGAAGCTGCGCCACCGTCTGGTCCACGTCCTCATAATCCCCATCCCATAACCCGCCGTACTTCGCATAAATATTGAGAACTGCCATAATATCCGGATCGCTGTACAGGGTATGGAGCTCATATAATACTTCAGGGCTGAACGCGACGCTCTCATTGCGCTCCGCATAAATCTCCGTCTTATTTTCCGGTTCCAGCTCTGTCGGCAGCGTGATCATCTTATTGGCAATGGTTGTCTGTGCATAAGGACTCAGACCTCCGATCTGTGCGATCACAAGATGACCGGTCGCCGGATCGACCTGATAATGCGTCCCCTCGATTCCATACGTCAGCAGATTCGACAATTCCGGCTCCGTAGCAACCAAGCCTAAAAATTCCAGCGCTTCCTCAGGATGTTCCGACCACGACGCGATCCCTGTCACGGCATTCAGCGCATAAATTGCCGCCTGCGGTTTGGAACAGAGCACCCCGACATCCGTCAAAACATTGTTATATAAAAATCTTCCGTCATACAAGTTCTTTAAGTTGCAGGACTGTATCGCAAATACAAACTCCCCATTCACAAACTGCTGAAAAGGATCCGCCGAAACATCACCGCATAATTCCCTGCACTCCCGGATAATCCTCCAATCCTCTATCAGATACTCTTCCTCCGCTGCGCTGACCGCACGAAACTTCCCGTCTTCCTGCACAAAATAAATACCCGGAAACCCATAACATACCGGAAAATAGCCCTCTATACTGCACAACGCCGTTGGATCTGCGTACAGACCGCAAATTCCGGCAGGCACTGCATTCCCATCCGCCAGTTCCGCCAGCGCCGACTTGACATCCGCCAAAGAAAACGTCTCCCCTTCTGAGAATCCCGACGCATAGCGCTGATTCGCCATCCATACACTATCATAAACTAACTGCTCATCCACCGTCCGGAACCCGTAAATATCCCCTTCATACTGCATGGTAGTCCAATACGCCCCGCTAAAAGCGTGATAGAGCCGCTGCCCGCTTCCCGTTTCCATAAGCATGGAAGTCAGCGGAAGCAGCATCCCGTCCTGCACCGCCTGATCGTATGCAGGAACTTCACCCATATAGGATGTACCTGTATAAAGTATGTCCGTTGCTTCTTTCGACTCATATCTTTCCCGCAGGAGCCGCTTATAGTCCGTAACATCCCGTGCCTCTTCCACTCCGATCGGTTCAAGCGCCACTGTAAAATTGCAGTGATAGTTTTCCTGTAACAGCCTGTTCAATTCCGCAAGCGTTTCCTCTGCGATCTCCCCATAGGCAGAAAAATACACCCAGGTCAGTGTCACTTCCCCTTCTGTATTTTCAACGCTGCCGCCATCTGTTCCGCTCGAATCCCTCCCGCATCCGTTACTTAGACACAAAAACGCCAAGAACACACACAGCCCTCTTTTGAATGGATTCCGTTTCATTCTCCTTACACCTCCGCTTAATGCATGTTCCGCTCTGTCCAAATCCGGTTTCCTTTTAGGAAATTTCGTGCTGCGCCAGCACATTTTTTTTGCCCGCCAAAAAATCGGTAAGCGGGATCACCTGTACCGCATCCCCGAAAACCAACACGTTCTCTCCCACAATATCCATAACGGCGCCTTCTGTATACGATCGCTCTATCTCCTTACATGCTCCGCTCCCATAATCGAAATATACGATCATGAATTTTTCCTCATCCCTGAGACCGTATTGAAGAAGGAATCCCGAAGACGCCGCCCTCACATCGTATCCGGATGTGGATACCGCACCCTCATAGAGGCACACACGATCTTCTCCTGCGGCTGTCCGATACAGATTGCCGTCTTCCAGATAATAAAGTTCTTCTCCATGCATTCCCGCAAAACGTCTGTTTTCTTCAATCTGAAAAACAGGCTCGCTTTTCAGCGTCTCCAGATCCATCCGATAAACCTGTCCCATGTTTTCCGGCATAGCGGCATCCAAACGATAGTCCGTCTCATAATACAGGTTTTTTTCATCCGCAAACAAAATCGTGATGATCCCGATCTCCTCATCAGGCTCCGAGAGACTGCCATAAGTACCGTCCGTCAAGTCTACATAGGAAAGAAAAATTGCATCTTCCAATGCCAGCGTTCCCTCCGGGCGCATAAACTGATCCGCCACATAGTAGATCCGATCGTTGTAAGCGATCCAATTGACTACCTGATAATAGCTATAGGGAATTTCCGCAAGCTCCTTCCACTCACTCTCGGACGCATATTTCTCATAGACAACCGTGGAATCAAAATTTGTCACAAAGGCATACAGCTTGTCCCCGTAAATCATGGTTTCAATGACATCATCCCAGGGCAGCGCCGCATCGCAGTAGGGATCCGGATTGTTGACGGCGGAATAGGGCGCGTGCACACAGTTCGGCTTCGTGCACAGGACGACATCCTTCCCTGTTGCATAATCGACAAAACAGAGAATCCCGTCTTTTTCATACAGGATCCCGCTCTCCGAACAACAGTCAAATACGATCGACCTGACGGTAAACCGCTCGCTTTCCTCGCCAGAACCGGCTGTGGTTTTTCCACAGCCGGTCAGTAAAAACGATAACAGCAGTAACATGCATCTACCCCACAAAAACGATTGCTTCATACCCCTGCCCTCCGTATTTCTCCACTCTGATTACGAGATCACAGTTTTTATTTATTATATCAATCGCTTCTGCGGGTGTCAATCAACCGCTTCCTATCGACACGCAAAGAGCCCCGCCGAAACGGAGCTCTCTTACTTCTTTTTCTATCGATTCTTCAAAAGAGTTTCGCGAATGCGGAACTCTTTTTTATACAATTCCCTGTGCCTTCATTGCCTCTGCAACCTTTAAGAAGCCTGCGATATTCGCGCCTGCGACATAGTTGCCCTCCATGCCGTATTTCTTTGCCGCCTCATCCAGATTGTGGAAGATATTTACCATGATACCCTGTAACTTTGCGTCAACCTCCTCGAATGTCCAGGAAAGCCGCTCGCTGTTCTGGCTCATCTCCAGAGCGGACGTTGCGACGCCGCCTGCGTTGCTCGCCTTGCCGGGGCAGAATAATACGCCGTTCTTCTGGAAGTACTCGGTTGCTTCCAAGGTCGTCGGCATGTTCGCGCCCTCTGCGACTGCAAAACATCCGTTTGCGACAAGCGCTTTCGCGTCGTCCAAATCCAGCTCGTTCTGCGTTGCGCAGGGAAGCGCTACATCACATTTAACGCTCCATACACCGTGCTCGCCGTTCTTCTTCTCATGATACTCTGCGGAAGGTCTCTTTGCCGCATATTCGGATAAGCGTGCGCGCTTCACTTCCTTCACTTCTTTTAAGAGCGCTACGTCAATGCCTTCCGGATCGTAGATCCAGCCCGTGGAATCCGAGCAGGTGACGGGCTTGCCGCCGAGCTGCTGCGCTTTCTGGATCGCATAGATCGCCACATTTCCTGCGCCGGATACACAGATCGTCTTATCCTTGATGTCCTTTCCGTTGCATTTTAACATTTCCGCCGTTAAATATAACAGACCATAGCCCGTTGCTTCCGTTCTCGCAAGAGAGCCGCCGTAGGTTAAACCCTTACCGGTCAGCACGCCCTCATAGATATTGCGGATTCTCTTATACTGTCCATACATATATCCGATCTCACGGCCGCCAACGCCAATATCACCTGCCGGTACATCCGTGTCCGCGCCGATATGGCGGTACAGCTCCGTCATAAAGCTCTGGCAGAATGCCATCACTTCCCTGTCGGACTTTCCTTTCGGATCAAAATCACAGCCGCCCTTGCCGCCGCCGATCGGAAGTCCTGTTAAGGAGTTCTTGAAGATCTGCTCAAACCCAAGGAATTTGATAATACCAAGATTGACGGACGGATGGAAACGAAGTCCTCCCTTGTAAGGTCCGATTGCGCTGTTGAACTGTACGCGGAAACCGTTGTTCACCTGAACCTGTCCCGCATCGTCCACCCACGGAACGCGGAACTGAATGATTCTCTCAGGCGTCGTCAGTCTTTCCAACAATGCCGCCTTTTTATACTCCTCCTCGTTTGCCTCGATCACAACGCGGAGAGATTCTAATACCTCCTTCACTGCCTGATGGAACTCCGGCTGCGCCGGATTCTTTTCTACGATCTTTGCGTAGACGTCATCTACATATGACATGTGTATGTCCTCCTTTGGTTTGATAATAAATGGATCCACTGCCCCTCGCAGTATGTCCATAAGGTAAAAAAGCAGCGGACATTCCCTGTCTGCTGCTCCCGACCCCTTTGTCCTTTGCTATTATATAACACTTCAACGCGCTAGCGCAAGAACTTTATACATGTATACAACATTTTTCTTCACAAATAGGGTCTCATCCGCTCGATACAGCTCGCCTCAAAATCCGCCAGTTCCTGCGCGAGCTCAACGCTTGTGTCCGTCGCCGTGTCATAGCGGTTCATGGCGCGCCACATTCCCGTCACGCCTTTTTGGTGATTTTTAATCATCAGCTCTGCAATGTGGCTTGTGCTCGTGTTGAGCATCGTATTCATATGAATGGAACTCGATACCAGCGTCTGGCTGACAATGGATTCCTGCCGCACCTGCTCGCCGCCTTCCATTAAGCTTTCCACTGCCCGGTTCCTGATATTTTCTATGATCTTGCTCTGCCCGAACAGCATTCTTGACATTTCTGCGTTGTCCACATATTCCGTGATCGCTTGGATTGCTTTCAAAGCTGTACTGCTGTTTTTCTGGACTTCGCGCAGCATTGCCGCATCATCACTTTTCATGAGTGCCGATTCCTTTCTCGTTCTATCGTGCGCTTCTTAAGCTTATCGCGCAAAAAGAGCAGAGCCTTTTCGGCCCTGCTCTTATCATTTCCTATTTCTAAAAAACTATACGCTCTCGCACGGATAACTGATCTCCCACTGTCTGCGGCACTCGTCCATCCATTCCATCATCCGCACGATCTCGTCATGGCACATATCGTCAACCTGACACATCCCCCGCTCCAATGCGGAAATACATGCATGCACTTCATATTCAAAACCGGTGATCTGCTCCGGACGCTCTCTGTATAAGATTCTGCTTCGGTCCGCGTCATAAACGGAAACAGATTCAAAATTATTACAATTCTCCACAATCAGGAATCCATTAGAACCGTATACAATCCCTTTCCTGTCGCTGATTCCGCGCATCGTGCTGTTTAGCACTGCCATCCGTCCGTCCCTGTAATGAAGCGTGATCTCATTGGAAGCATCCACACCGGTATCGGTCTTGATGCAGGAAGATGTGATCTTTTCGATCTCATCTCCGAACAGCATGGACGCAAAATTCAGTGTATATACGCCGACGTCCAAAAGAGCGCCTCCCGCAAGCGCAGGATTTACCAAACGTTCCTTGTCCGCGATCTGATAACCGAGATTACATGTCAGAACCGAGGGCTCCCCGATCATACCGTCCGCAAGAATCCCGCGGATCGTCTCCGCCATCGGCATATACCGCGTCCAGATTGCCTCCGCCGCCAACACGTTCCGCTCCTCGGAAATCCGCAGGATCTCCCTCGCTTGCGCAGCATTGACCATAAATGCTTTTTCACACAGGATCGGCTTATCATGCAGCAGGCACAGCTTCGCACATGCATAATGGTGGGAATGCGGCGTTGCAATATAAATGAGTTCGACCTCTGCGTCGCAGACAAGCTCCTCGTAGGAACCGTATGCCTTTTCAAATCCAAACTGTTCTGCAAATGCCTTTGCTCTTTTCGGATCTCTCGACGCCACCGCGTAACATTCCACGTCCGGCATTGCCGCCATCGTACGCGCCATGGTCCGTGCAATATTTCCAGCGCCCATGACCGCCATTTTCCAACTTCTCACCCTCTGCACCTCGCCGTGTCCCTACTGCGTCATGTTCTCTATATCCAGATATTCTGTCTTCACATATGCGGTCGAACCGTTAAACAGGATCCGGCTCCAGCCGTTTTCCTGATTTTCGATCAGCTCCAACGTTGTTCCCACGCTGACAGTCCCAAGCTTTGTCGCATCTTCGCTTGCAGACGCACGGACATTCACGCTTTCCAGCGCCTTCACTTTTCCGATCGTCGTCTCGATCACCTGCAGATATTCTGTCTTGATATACGCCTCACTGCCCTCATAATCAATCTTGCTCCAACCGTTTTCCAAGCTTTCATATCTGGTAAACTGTGTTCCCGCCGCAACCGTTCCAAGCTTCGTTGCCTCCGGGCTTGCAGACGTCCGCACATTGACTCTGTCCGTTGTCATGACTCTGTCCGTCTGGGGTTCCGGTTCCGGCTCCGGCGTCGGTTCCGGTTCTTCAGGCGCTAAAGTCGGCTCTGCGCTCTCCTCGCCCCCGTTCTCTGTTTGTTCGTCCGGATTCTGCTCCGCCTCTTCCGCCAGCGCCAGCTTCACTTCTTCTGTCAGATGCTCCGCGAGCGTTTCAAGGAATGTCTCAAGATCCTTGTCGGAAGCCACCGCATTATTATACGTCACCTTGACACGATTAAATAAATCTTTTACGTCCTCCTGCAGCGAGACCGTGCGCATGTAATCATCCACATTCTGATCTACTTCGCCTGAAAAAACATACAATTCTCCCGCGTCATTCGTACAGAGATAGAACGTTTTCAGCCCCGGAGCCGGCGTGCTGATTCCTCTGAACTTCACCTCATAATATACATAAACGAGGTAGGAATTCTCTATCGGCCCCGGCTTGGTATAACAGCTCAGGTTTTGGTAATAGTCAATATAATTCGCCTTTTTCTGCATTCTGACGCGTTCCGTCGCATCCGTGTAACTCCGCATGGAAGCGTAGGTTTCCACATCGCCATACGTACTTGCCTCATAATACCTCTGGAAAAAAGTGTTCACATGCTCATACGCATCCTTCTCTAACGGATACTCCTGAATCTGGTCAATCTGGTTCTCGGAAACAGGTTCGGGCTGCATACGGAAATTGCGCACGAGAATACACGCCACCACAATGACTAAAACCAGGCAGATCGCTGCCGGAATGGAGGTTCTGTAATTCTTAACGCACCAATCCTTTGCACGCACAAATGCTTCCGCAATATCTTCAAAAAAATAAGCAATGGCAGAACGTCTTGTCTTCTGATGTCCCAGACCGAACTTCGCCGACTGCGCTTCGCGCTGTCTTGCTCTGTTCTCCTCTTTTTGCGAAGAATCGATACGAACCGGTCTCTCCGCCCCGCTGCCCTGCTCCGCACGTAAAGCAGACCGATCCGTCTCCCTTTTTTCGGCGGATCCCCCGCTCGCGCGTCTGCTTCCCGTCTGTCTGTCCTCATCGGCACGTCTCGCACGGCGGCTTCCCGTCTGCCCGTCCTCATCGGCACGTCTCGCGCGGCGGCTTCCCGCCTGTCCGCCTTCATCGGCACGTCTCGCACGGCGGCTTCCCGTCTGTCCGCCTCCGGCTGTGCGGTCTATGCGGCGGCTCCCCGTCTGTCCGTCTCCGGCTGTGCGGTCTGTGCGGCGGCTTCCCGTACGTTCCCTGCCCGCGGTCTGTTCGCTGCGGCGGTTTCCCGTCCTCTGCGCAGCGCTATGAGAATCGTTTTCCGACTCCGCCCGCTCCTGCGCGCTTTCCGCCGAACGCTCCACCCCCTCCGACACGGAACGGCTTTCTTCCGCGTCGTTTTTACTCATGGTATTTTCTTCCATTCACCTTACTCCTTACCGTGACGCCTTTTCCATCACACCCGCCCGGCTTATTGCCTGCGGGAATATAAAGAAAATGCACCCGACAGGAATCGAACCTGCATTAAAGGCGTCGGAGGCCTTCGTTCTATCCATTAGACTACGGGTGCGTGTGTGTAATTTTCTGTAACAATTGTTACAATATTATTACAACGGAAACATAATATCACAAATCCGAACATTTGTCCAGTCACTATTATTGGAAACAGCCTTGAAAGGTAAATTCCATTATATCCTGCCTTGTTTCTCCAAAATTACTT
>JAMPHA010000026.1:0-29605 GCA_023663615.1 Clostridium sp.
ATAGAGCAGCTGGCGCAGAATGTGGAGGCTGTGGAAAAGCAGGTACAGCTTATGGGCATAAAAATACAACAGAATCATATGTATTAAATCTATCAAAAGCAGCAAACTCAGTTTCAAAACACTGTGATGCACAAAAGGACACTTTCATTCATGAAAATGTCCTTTTGCATTTGCGGCTATTCAAATTCTTCTATTTCTGATGCAAACCTTATTCTGTTCTGCCAACCAAATCTGTATGGACTGTGCCATGTGCTGCACCGTAGTTGTTGGCGGCTGAAATCGCTGTATCAACGATATTGCACTGTCTTTTTGTGCGATTCTGCTTTTCTGCTTGGGGAAAATGATTTTTTGAATATATACTTTCATAACTGCTTCTGTTTAATGGATTTGATGGTTATTTGAATTAGAGAAATTATACCATTCTTTTTTGCGGGAAAACATAAACATTGATAAATTCACGCATTTATGATAAAATTCACTTCAGAAAAGTATGCGGAGGTATATTATGGCTGTCAGCTATAAGAAACTATTACATCTTATGATAGAACATGATATTACAAATACAAAACTAATGCATGATGCAAATATTTCTGCCAATATTATCATTAAAATTAAAAACGGAAAATATATTGCTCTTGATAAAGTGGAAAGTATTTGCTTAGCATTGGATGTTACACCGAATGATATTTTAGAATTTATTCAATCGGAGGATAAAGAAAATGCCTGACAAAATAATGTCCATACTGGCTGAAGTAACTGGTGGTAAAAGTTATAAGGCTCATAAATATGGACTTGACCATGCAGATAGACCTTTTATTGATTATGGAGAAGACTCTGTTATCTGGAAAAAAACAGCAGAAACGAATAAATCAAACCGAAAATATGTGCCGTTAGAAGAATTGAGCAAAAGATTATCTACGAGAGAGGAACAGTTACTTACATATTTTTTAGATGGCTCTCGAAGAGTATTTAAGGTTGATGATATTGCATATACTAAGTCTGGAGGAAGAAGTGTAATATATCCTGTTGTTGCCGGACAGATAGGCATAGGGTGCTGTAAGAGAGAAAACAAACAGATGATTCCAATAAAATTTAAAGGGGAGTTTGTTCTTTCGATTCCTGATATCGCAAATGCGGATGGGAAGGTGGGCTTTTTTCCGGCAACTGCACGGAAATTGAATGAATCTGCAGAACTAAAACGACTTGGAATTGAATTTTCAACAATTATTCCGTATCGTACTGCAAAGAATGCTGAAAAGAAGTTCGAAGATCTTGGTACAGCATGTATTCAAGACAGAATGTCTCAACGTGAAAAAGAATTGGTGGCAGAGTTAGTTAGAGAGCGAAAATTAAATCAAAATAACTATCTTGTGAAAGATGGCTCTTTAGAATATCGTCCTACGAAGGAAGATAAAGCTGATAAGAAAAAGTATCAGATTTTCAAAAATAATTATAATTGGGTTCTTGGTGTTTCAAAAAATTTTAATCCAGAAGTCTGCGTCGATATTAACGGAAAGCCAAATCCGGGTTTTATTGCAGATTTGCCTTTGTATCATAGAACACCAGTAGCCTGCTTTAGAAATACTGATTGGTTTGGTGATACAGAATTTGCAGTATGGTATGTACGAATAAGAGATAAACAACGTACTCGAACTCCATTTGATGGAATCATTAAAGTCGAAAAAATATTAGTTACACAGGAAGAAACAGATGACGGCATTGACAGCACTCTTGTTGACCAGTTGAGTGCATATCTTATAAATGAGAGAAATCCTGTATGCTATGGTTCAGATTTACGCTGGGCGAACCATTTATATCCAATTTATCTTACAGAGACATATGTAAAATCAAAATATCTTAGCACAGAAAGTTTTTTACATTTGTTTTAAGGAGCAGCAACATGAAAGAACCTATAGGAAGAGTTATAGCAACTGAAAAAGTGCCGACTACTATGGACAAATTTACGTTTTGGACAAATGCAGACTTTAAACTTCACGCTTTTGATATTGTGAAAGTTAAGCATATTGATGATTCGTTTTCTTTTGGTGTTATAGAAAACATTTCCCATATTACTGATGCTCAAAGTTTTTTGACAAGTTTTATATCCAGTGATTTTGGAGATGTTACTGTGGACGAGCCAACGCTGAGAATTGGTATGAATTATGTGGAGGCATCCGTTTCATATAATAACAAGAACCTTTATACACCAGTACATAATAATGCCCCTGTTTATTTGGCTTCTGAAAACGAGATAACCATGGCACTTGGTTTGGATAAAATTCAAAATCCGCTTGTATGTGGGGCTTTAAAAATGTATGAGGGCACATCGGAAGAAATTACTCTTCCGGTAAATCTAAATTCTAAGTTTATTCTTGGACCAGAAGGTGCACATCTTAATATTTCGGGCATTTCAGGTCTGGCTTCAAAAACTTCATATGCTATGTTTTTACTGAAAGCTATTCAAGAACAATATTTGAGAATGCCAATAGATAACGAAGAGAGCGTTGCGTTTGTAATTTTTAATGTAAAAGGAAAAGATTTGATGGCTATTCACAGTCCTAATGATTTTAGTGAGGATGAAGAAGGGGAAAGGGACAAAGTTTATCAAGAATATACAGACCTAGAATTAAGTACAGAACCGTTTAAGCAAGTTAAATATTTTATTCCCTATTCCAGTAATTCTTCTGCAAAGCAAGGTACATATTTACCTCACGAGGATATAGAGGAATATATTAAGGAAGGGCAGCTTCTAAAATATAAATATTCATATGAAGATGACAAAGAAAGCCTCGAAATGTTATTTGCAGATATTGATGATCCTCAACAGACGATGGAAGCAATCATAAGCAAGATAATTGACAAAACTGATTCGGACTTCGGAAATGGGCAGGTAAATACATGGGAGGATTTTAGAGAGAAAGTAGATGAATTATCACAAAAATCGCAGACACAAGGAAGAGGGTCGCAACGTGCATCTAATGAGATATCTGTTTTAAGTTGGCGCAAATTTAAGCGTATAGTCAATAAAGCCACAAAAAATGACGATATGTTTGCAAATCGTGCAGATATCAGTAGACATGAATGTCGGCTTGCTGATGCAATAAAGCATATTTCTAATAACGATGTTTATGTTATTGATGTTGCAAAGCTTCCAGAAGATAAGCAGGCATTTGTATTCGGTGATGCTGTTCGTACCATTTATAATCTTAAACTTGGAGAATATGACGGAGAGAGTGAAATTAATCCACCATCTCGTATTATTGTTTTTATTAATGAATTGAATAAATATGCTTCCAAAGATACCCCAAAATCTTCCCCCATTTTAAGGGAGATACTGGATGTAACAGAGCGTGGACGCTCACTTGGAGTTGTTTTATTTGGAGCAGAACAGTTTCGTTCCAATATACATCAGAGAGTTACTGGAAACTGTTCCACACATGCTTATGGTAGAACAAATTCTATAGAGACATCAACGAAAGACTATGGAAGTTTACCAAGTACATATAAAAACATGCTTACACGTTTGGAACAAGGAGATTATCTTATTCAGAATCCTATTTTTCGATCATTGTTGAAAATTAGATTCCCCAAACCAATATACAAGCAATTTAAAAAGTGAGGTTCAGAATAATGAGAGAATACATTTTCGGTGCAAATATATTAGAAAATTTAACTACTGGAATGTATCAAGATTCAAAAGTTATATATCGTGAATACATCCAGAATGCTTGTGATCAGATTGACAAGGCTTATAATATGAGGCTTTTGAAACCCAATGAGGGGCGTATTGATATATGGCTTGATGCCGAAAAGCGTATGGTTAGTATAGAAGATAATGCTACCGGAATAGGTGCTGCAGATTTTGAGAGGACGCTTGCAGACATTGCAAATTCGGATAAAAAGATTGGAGAAGATAAGGGATTTCGCGGTATAGGAAGACTTTGCGGGCTTGCATATTGCAAGGAATTGATTTTTACTTCAACTGCTGTGGGAGAAGATATAGTTTCCGTTATGCGATGTGACGCTCTTAAGATGCGTGAGTTAATAAATGCAAGTGAAAATGGGAAAAAATATACTGCCAGCGAAGTGCTTCGAAATATTTATGTTTTTGATTCGTATAAAACTACAGAAAAAGATTTGCATTGGTTTAAAGTAGAAATGGTTGGTATTAATGACGAAAATACAGATTTGCTTGATTTTGCACAGATTAAAGAATATCTTTCCTTTGTTGCCCCAGTCCCATATCAAAATACTTTTATTTTTCGTAAAGAAGTAGGGAAACATGCAGAAGAGATAGGTTATCACCTTGATGAATATATAATTGCTTTAAATGGTGAACCTATTTTTAAAAAGTATACAACCAATTTTAAAACCAGCAAAGGAGAAGATGAAATTTTTAACATTGCTTTTAAAGAAATTTATGATTCCCATAATAATTTATTGGCATGGTCGTGGATTGGTGTATCTCGCTTTAAGGCAGTGATTTCTAGAGATTGTAAAATGCGTGGTATTCGTTTGCGCAAAGAGAATATTCAGATTGGCAGTGAGGATGCTTTACAGAAACTGTTTAAAGAAGATAGAGGGCATCACTATTTTATTGGTGAAGTTTTTGCTGTTTCAAAAGATTTGATTCCTAATTCGCAACGCGACTATTTCAATGAAAACGCTACGAGGGTGGAATTTGAAAGAGAGATGCGCAGATATTTTAACAGTGAAACCTAATGGGAAAATGCTTGTTGGTGGTATTGCATCCACTATATTGCCGGACTACATTCGTGCGGAAACAGGGATTGACCCGCATATAGGTCTGCTTGATAAGCAGGGGGATCTCGATGAAGGAAATTGTGATATTATAGACGAACTACCATTGGACTATTCAATTTTGGATGAAATTGATTATGAATATCCAGCGCATAACGCTTATTTTGGGTATATGACAAGAGGATGCCCTCGCAATTGTGCGTTTTGTGCTGTAAAAACACTGGAGCCACAATACAAAAATTATGTTGGCATGAAGCACCAGATAGAATATGTCGATGAACATTTTGGCGCTCAAAAAGATTTGTTGCTAATGGACAATAATGTATTTGCTTCCAAATGCTTTGATCAGATAATTGAAGAGATTAAGGAATGCGGTTTCGGAAAAGGTGCTACATATATACCGCCAAATGAATATGAATTTGCCTTAAAAAACCTGCGGAATGAATATAATCAAAGAGCATATATTAAGAAGATGGTGAAGCTCTATGATAGAATTGCTGAAAAACTTCCAGAAGCTGAATCAGGAGAGTTTTATTTACAACGTGAAGAGCGTGGGCTTCTTTATGCAGAAACAGCCCTGAGTAAAGAAATCTTAGCATTCGATGAAATTGCTCGTCCAATATACAATAAGCTTTTTCGCTATTCCAAAAGGAAACGTTATATAGACTTTAATCAGGGGTTAGATGCAAGACTGGCAACAAAGGAAAAAATGCAGAAGCTTTCGGAAATTAATATTCGCCCATTGCGTATAGCGTTTGATCATTATGCCCAAAGAGATGTTTACATTGATGCTGTAACAAGAGCAGCCGAATGTGGCATAATGGAGTTATCAAACTATCTTCTTTATAATTTTGAAGATGAACCAAGTGAATTGTACTATCGGATGAAAATTAATGTTGATCTTTGTGAAAAGCTGGGGGTTACGATATACTCCTTTCCGATGAAGTATCACCCAATCAGTGATCCGGCATATTTTAAAAATAGAGATTATTTAGGAAAACATTGGAACAGAAAATTCATTCGTGCAGTACAAGCAGTCTTGAACTCCACAAAAGGAAAAATTGGTAAAGGTGTTGATTTTTTTGAAGAGGCTTTTGGGCGTAACTTGGACGAATATTACAAGATTTTATGGATGCCTGAAACTTTTATTATATACAGGAGAAAATATGACCAAAATCTTAGAGAACGGCTTGCTGAAAAATACACGGCACGTTCGGAGGAAGATTGTGATTTGGCAAACGAATGGTGGGACAAATTTCGTGCGCTTCCGGATGAAAAATTAGAAAGAGCTAAATCAATTATTTCCTTGAATAAATTTAAAGAGGAAGATTATGAGTGTACTGACCCGGAAATCCTTGAGATATTATCGTATTACAGTATAACGAGGGATATTGCAGAAGGAAATAACTAGGAGGTACTTTGTTTATGGTAGAAAGCCAAAATATTGAATGGAAAGAATCGTGGCACGACGAATATCTGAAATGGATATGCGGATTTGCGAATGCTCAAGGAGGCAGTATTTATATTGGTGTAGACGATGAGGGAAAAGTCGTTGGCGTGCAGAATGGTAAAAGGCTCTTGGAAGAAATACCGAATAAGATTCAAACAAATTTGGGGTTTCTTGCAGATGTGAATCTGCTTTCAAAAAATGATTTGGAATATATTGAGATTATTGTAAGTCCCAGTAGTTATCCGGTCAGTTATAAAGGCGAATATCATTTTCGGAGTGGTAGCACGAAACAAGTTTTGCGGGGTACAGCTTTAACAGAATTTATATCTTCAAAAACTGGTATACGGTGGGAGGATTCTGTAATTGAAGGAGTAGATGTAGAAGATTTAGATAAAGAAAGCTTTGATATTTTCCGCCGGGAAGCAGTCCGAAGCAAACGCATGACGAAAGATGATTTAAATATGAGCAACGCAGAACTTTTGGACAGTCTGGATTTGCTGAAAGGTGGTAAACTTACCAGGGCGGCGGTTCTTCTTTTCCATCGGACACCACAAAAATGGATGTTTGGAACTTATACAAGAATCGGAAAATTTGGAAAAGGTTCTAATTTACAGTATCAGGATGAAGTAATAGGCTCGTTATTTATGCAAGCCGAGCGTGTAATTGAATTGATTTATTTAAAATATTTAAAAGCTCCTATCACTTATGACAATTTAACAAGAGTAGAAACCTATCCTTTTCCAAAAGACGCAGTACGGGAGGCACTTTATAATGCACTTGTACATTCTCGTTGGAGTGCTGGAATACCTATACAGATTCGTATTGAAGATGATGCAATGTATATTAGTAATGAATGCGTATTTCCCTCCGATTGGACAATGGAATCCCTGTTAAAAAGGCATCAATCCCGACCATATAATCCCAAAATTGCAAGGGCATTTTTTAGAGCAGGCTACATTGAAAGCTGGGGACGAGGGATTCAAAAAATCTTTGAAGTGTGTAACGAATACGGAACTTTACAGCCAGAGTATGTGGTACATTCAGAAGATATTATGATAAAGTTAGCTGCTGTTTCAATATCTGATAAGCACGTTTTAAAGCTGGATTCCAAAGCTGAGAATATAGCTTTAAAAATGAAAATAGTTGAATATCTACAAAATCAACCGACAGCAACTCAAAAGGAGTTGCAGGAAGCTTTAAACGAAACGAGGACACATATACAAAAAAATGTTAAAGAATTGGTGGGTGAGGGGAAAATAGAACGTAAAGGCGGAAAACGATTTGGATATTGGGAAGTAAAAAAATAGAATTTCTCTAAAGCTGTTCTAAAGCTCTATTTCAGCTTTGGAACAGCTTTGGTAATGTTTAAAGAAAATATTCAGGCAGTTTCATACCTAATATTATTCTGCTGATATGGAGCTGTTGCGTTATCGTTAGCTCCTTTGGATAAAGAAAAATATTTCACCACGGTTCTAATGAATCTTCCGCATCCACCCATGTCTGCATACCGCCCTCAAGATATAGCCTTGCGTATTCAACAGGATTATCTATTGCCAAAGCATTTAAGACACATTCGGAGCATGGCGTTGTTTTTAATCCTTCTTCCGCTTTGTTACAATCTATCCGTAAAAAGTAGCCTGCATAAGTATATATGTCAATACTGTTAAGGTTGATGTTGTATGTTGCATAAATAATATTCATTTTTATCTTCTTTCTTTAAAATTATTGAAAGCATTTCAATCAGTTCTTCCTGTCCTGTTCATTTCATGTTATAATTTGTTACAGGTTTTTCTTTCCCTTATTTTTTCCCTTATGAGAGTTCGTAACATGAGGGAAAAGGATATAACACAAGGGAAAGCGTAAGGGCAAACTCACTTGCTATAAATTTAGCATTTTCAAGGGTTTGCGGACTTTTTGAAGATAAGATATAACAGTTAATAAATGCTATAAAATACGTCTTATCAGAATTCCGGTTTGTTAGAGAATTTGCCGAAGAGAAGGATTGATAGGCGCTTATCAACATGAAGGGTAAAAGGGATGAAAAAACAGTGGAAACAGACGATGATAAAACGCATGTGAAATACAGAAAGTCGGAAAGGAAACAGCATGGTTACGAAACTATTATTTGATCTGGACGGAACCTTGACGGATCCGAAGGAGGGGATCTGCAAGTCCGTGCAGTATGCGCTGCGCGCGTTTGGCATTGAGGAGCCGGACATAGACAAGCTGGAGCCGTTTATCGGACCGCCGCTCACGGACAGCTTTATGGAATTTTACGGGATGACAAAGGAGCGCGCGCTGGAGGCAGTCGAAAAATACCGCGAGCGTTTTTCTGTCACAGGCTGGGCGGAGAATTTTGTGTATGAGGGCGTTCCCCGCATGTTGAAAGGCTTGCGGGAAGCGGGCTGTGTGCTGGCGGTCGCATCGAGTAAACCGACGGTGTTTGTGGAGCGGATCTTAACGCATTTTGATCTGCGGGATGCATTTTCTGTCGTGGTCGGCAGTGAGTTGGACGGCAGACGCGTCAGTAAGGACGAAGTGATTAAAGAGGCGCTACGGCAGCTCTGCGGCAGCTCTTTTGCGGAGCGGGGCGGCACAGAGACAGCGTTGTGCATGAACGGACAGGAAGACGGGGAGGAAGACGGACAGAGCCGCGGCGTGGGCGCATGGAAAAAAACGGTCCGCCGCGACGAGCTTCTCATGATCGGGGACCGCAAGTTTGACGTGGAGGGTGCGCATGCGCTCGGAATCCGTTGTGTCGGCGTGACGTACGGCTATGCGCCGCCGGGAGAGCTTGCAAAAGCGCAGGCGGATTTCCTTGCAGATTCGCCGGATGAGCTGCTGGAACTGCTGCTTGGACTGCGCGGGAGCGGAACATGAGAAACGAAAGGGCGGGGCACACCATGAATCCTACACCGAAAACAACCATTTCCTATGTGGCTGACGTCTGTCTGCCGATTGCGCTTTATTATGTTGTCAGCAATCTTGCCCTGTACGGGCTGAATCTGCTCGTGCAGTATGCAGCGCAGCATCTGATCGCGGATGGCGCGGCGTGGGTGGTCCGGCATGCGTCCGCGCTGCAGGTGGCGGACAATGCGGCCGCCATGTGTATTGGATTTTTCTGCGTACGCAGAGCATTTCTGGCGGAGACGGCGGCGGGGGGAGAGCCGGTGCTTGCCGCGCCGCGGCGGATCGCGGCGGCATGGATTCGTGACGGTGCAGAAAAACGGAAAAAAGACTGGCTTTGGTATCTTCCGTTGCTCATTTCCGGCACATGCGCGGCGTTTGCACTCAATTTTCTGGCGGGACTCATACAGGCGGCGTCGCATGACGCGGCATATACGCAGGTCGCAAGGACGCAGTATGCCGTCCCCGTCTGGCTGGGGCTGATCGCGTACGGCGTCGTTTCGCCGATCGTGGAGGAGGGCGTATTCCGCGGGATCCTGTATCTGAAATGCAGGCGTTATCTGGGGCGGCGGTTTTTGGCGGCATTGCTCTCGGCGTTGCTCTTCGGCATCCTGCACGGAAATGTGGTGCAGGGCGTGTACGGGTTTTTGATGGGGCTGATCATCATTTGGTTTTATGAGCGCTACGACAGCTTTTTAGCGCCCGTGCTCGTTCATGCGGCTTCCAATATCAGCGTATTCCTGTTCAGCGTGATCGGAGCTTCAAGTGCGGGCGGCATGGGAACCGACAACAGCCCTGCCTCCGGCGGCGGTTTTAGCGGCGAAGGCTTTGCGGATACCGGAACGGCACTTGTCTGTTGCGCAATTTGTGCGGCAATTTCAATATTTAGTGCATTTATTATCGCAAAAAAGAAGAAATAGAAAAGTTTGGAAGAAAAAAGCGAAAAAATTTGAAGCGGAAATTGTGTATCACGATCGGAAAAACGGACGATCGGATCAAAGAAGTAACAGTCTGGTAAAGAAGCGCGCCATTGTCACTATGGCGCGCTTCTTTTGTGCAATCTGCTAACACAGACTTGATCGCAGGGCTTTTGACATCCGAATCTTTATAGGAATTTCGCAATCCAAACAATTTACATTATATTCAGACAACAAGTTTACATAAATTAAAACAAACAAACAATCAGACAATTCGAAAAAATATGTGGTTTACAAGAAAGAAACATGGGTGTATACTGAAAGTCGAAAAAAGTATCATTGTATTATTGTATACAATCAGAAAAGACAGCGGACATGCGCAAAAACTGCAAATGCAAAAACCGCAAATGCAAAAACCGCAAGTGCAGAAGCCACTGTGGATGCGATTGGATACGAGGAAGAAAAAACAGTCAGGTAAAGGAGACAGTCTATGTTTGACGTAAAACAAGAGGTGCCGCAGGCGCCGCTCTATCATCCGGCGTTTGAGCATGACAACTGCGGAATCGGAGCGATCGTAAATATTAAAGGAAGAAAAAGCCGCTCTACGGTGGAACACGCGCTCAGCATTGTCGAAAATCTGGAGCATCGTGCCGGAAAGGACGCGGAGGGAAAAACGGGTGACGGCGTCGGGATCCTGACGCAGATTTCCCATCGTTTTTTTGCGCGGGTGGCGAAAGAGGCGGGGATTTCCATCGGCGGAGAGCGGGAGTACGGCATCGGCATGTTCTTTTTCCCGCAGGATGAATTAAAGCGCAATCAGGCGAAGAAAATGTTTGAGATCATTGTGGAGAAGGAAGGCTTAAACTTCTTAGGCTGGCGGGATGTGCCGACCGTTCCGACGGTGCTCGGTCATAAAGCGCTTTCCTGCATGCCCCATATCATGCAGGCGTTTGTGGAGAAACCCGCGCAGGTGGAAAAGGGGCTTGCGTTTGACCGCATCCTTTATATTGTGAGAAGAGTGTTTGAGCAGTCCTCGGATGACACCTATGTCGTATCTTTATCAAGCAGGACGATCGTTTACAAGGGCATGTTCCTTGTCGGGCAGCTCCGTACCTTTTTCTCGGATTTACAGAGCGGGGACTATGAATCCGCGATCGCGATCGTGCATTCGCGGTTCTCCACGAACACGAATCCGAGCTGGGAGCGGGCGCATCCGAACCGCTTTATCGTACATAACGGCGAGATCAACACGATCCGCGGCAATGCCGACAAAATGCTCGCGCGGGAAGAAAACATGGAGTCCGAGCACTTGAAGGGCGAATTTTACAAGGTGCTGCCGGTCATTAACGCGCAGGGTTCCGATTCGGCGATGTTAGATAATACGCTGGAATTTCTGGTGATGTCCGGCATGGACTTACCGCTTGCGGTCATGATTACGATCCCGGAGCCGTGGGCAAACAATAAATCCATGTCCCAGCGGAAAAAAGATTTCTATGAATATTATTCCACGATGATGGAGCCGTGGGACGGGCCCGCGTCCATTCTTTTTTCAGACGGAGATATGATGGGCGCCGTGCTGGACCGCAACGGTCTGCGCCCGTCGCGCTATTACATCACGGACGACGATCAGCTTATTCTTTCTTCAGAGGTCGGCGTGCTGCCGGTCAGCCCGACGAAGATCGTAAAAAAAGAACGCCTTCGTCCGGGGAAAATGCTGCTGGTCGATACGGTGAAAGGCGAAGTCATCGACGACGAGCACTTGAAGGAGCGGTACGCGAAGCGCCAGCCGTACGGCGAGTGGCTGGACAACAATCTGGTCGAACTGCATGACTTAAAGATCCCGAACGAGTGTGTGCCGCAGTTTTCCGATGAGGAGCGGGAGCGCATGCAGAAAGCGTTCGGCTATACCTATGAGGAGTTAAAGGAGAGCATTCTGCCGATGGCGAAGAACGGTTCTGAGCCGATCGCGGCGATGGGAACGGATATTCCGATCCCCGTGCTGTCTCATTCGCATCAGCCGTTGTTCCATTATTTTAAGCAGCTCTTTGCGCAGGTCACGAATCCGCCCATTGACGCGATCCGGGAGAAGATCGTCACCTCGACGAATGTGTATGTCGGCACGGACGGCAACCTTTTGGAGGAGACGCCGAAGAACTGCAATGTGTTAAAGATCAATAACCCGATCCTGACGAATACGGATATGCTCAAGATCAAGCATATGAAGCGCGACGGCTTCAAGGTGGAAGTGGTCCCGATCACGTATTATAAGAACACGAGCCTGGAGAAGGCGATCGACCGCCTGTTTCTTGCCGTGGACAGGGCATATCGGGACGGCGTAAATATCATGATCCTTTCCGACCGCGGCGTGGACGAAAACCATGTGGCGATCCCGTCCCTGCTCGCGGTGTCGGCATTGCAGCAGCATCTGGTGGAAACGAAAAAAAGAACGAGTGTCGCGATCATCTTAGAGTCCGCCGAGCCGCGCGAGGTGCATCATTTCGCAACGCTCTTAGGCTTCGGTGCAAGCGCGATCAATCCTTATTTAGCGCAGGAATCCATTCAGGAGCTGATCGACCGTAAGATGTTAAACAAGGATTATTACGCGGCGGTTGACGATTACAATAAAGCGGTGCTGGACGGAATCGTCAAGATCGCGAGCAAAATGGGAATTTCCACGATCCAGTCCTATCAGGGCAGCAAAATTTTTGAGGCGATCGGGATTGACAGGGAGGTTATCAACCGGTATTTCAAGAATACGGTCTGCCGCGTGGGCGGTATCACGATCAAGGACATTGAAAAACAGGTGGATGAACTGCACTCCATGGCGTTTGATACGCTTGGACTGTCCAACGACCTGACGCTGGACAGTCCGGGACGGCATAAGGCGCGCAGCGGTGCGGAGCAGCATTTATATAATCCGGCGACGATCCACATGCTTCAGGAATCGACAAGGCGCGGCGATTATGAAATGTTCAAGCAGTACACGGCGATGGTCGATGATGAGAATAATATCCGCAACCTGCGCGGACTGATGGATTTCAATTATCCGAAAAAAGCGGTTCCGATCGACGAGGTGGAGGGTGTGGAACAGATCGTGACGCGTTTCAAGACCGGCGCCATGTCCTACGGCTCCATTTCCAAGGAGGCGCATGAGACGCTGGCGATCGCCATGAACCGCTTAAACGGGAAATCCAATACCGGCGAGGGCGGCGAGGATATTGAGCGGCTGAGCGTCGGGGCGGACGGACTGAATAAATGTTCCGCGATCAAGCAGGTCGCATCGGGACGGTTCGGCGTGACGAGCCGCTATCTTGTCAGCGCAAAGGAGATTCAGATCAAGATGGCGCAGGGAGCAAAGCCCGGAGAGGGCGGTCATCTTCCCGCCGGAAAAGTTTACCCGTGGATCGCAAAAACAAGGCATTCCACGCCGGGCGTCGGTCTGATCTCGCCGCCGCCTCATCATGATATTTATTCGATCGAGGATCTGGCGCAGCTCATTTACGACTTAAAAAACGCCAACCGGGACGCGCGCATTTCCGTGAAGCTGGTTTCCGAGGCGGGCGTCGGAACGGTTGCGGCGGGCGTTGCCAAGGCGGGGGCGCAGGTCGTGCTTGTTTCCGGCTATGACGGCGGTACGGGCGCGGCGCCGAGAAATTCCATTCACAACGCGGGACTTCCGTGGGAGCTTGGACTGGCGGAGACCCATCAGACATTGATCCAGAACGGTCTGCGGAACCGCGTCCGTATCGAGACGGACGGCAAGCTCATGAGCGGGCGCGACGTGGCGATCGCCGCTATGCTGGGCGCGGAGGAGTTCGGGTTCGCGACGGCGCCGCTTGTGACGATGGGCTGTGTCATGATGCGTGTGTGCAATCTGGATACTTGTCCGGTCGGCGTCGCAACGCAGAATCCGGAACTGCGGAAACGGTTCCGCGGGAAACCGGAATACGTGGAGAACTTCATGCGCTTTATCGCGCAGGAGCTGCGCGAATATATGGCAAAGCTCGGCGTAAAGAGCGTGGATGAGCTGGTCGGAAGAACGGATCTGCTGCGCGTAAAAGAGAACCTGACCGAGGAGCAGCGCAAGGTGGATTTAAGCGCGATTTTGAGCAATCCGTATGCCGGCATGAAAGAAAAAGTTATTTTTGATCCGAAACAGGCATATGACTTTAAGTTAGAGCAGACCTTGGATGAAAAGGTGTTGTTAAAATCGCTTGACAAGGCGATCGCACAGGGGCAGAAGCGGAGCGTGGAAGTGGATGTATCCAATGTGGATCGCGCGTTCGGCACAATCCTCGGTTCGGAGATCACGAAGCGTTTAGGAGACGATCTGGAGGAGGACACCTACCGCGTACTTTGCAGCGGCGCGGGCGGGCAGAGTTTTGGCGCGTTTATTCCGAAAGGCCTGACGCTGGAGCTGATCGGCGATTCCAATGATTATTTCGGAAAAGGATTATCGGGCGGTAAGCTGATCGTGTATCCGCCGAAGGGAAGCCGTTTTCCTCATGATGAAAATATCATTATCGGCAACGTGGCGCTTTATGGCGCAACGAGCGGGAAGGCGTTCATCAATGGCGTGGCGGGAGAGCGGTTCTGCGTGCGCAATTCCGGTGCGGCGGCGGTTGTTGAGGGCGTCGGCGATCACGGATGTGAATACATGACGGGCGGCAGGGTTGTTATTTTAGGAAAAACGGGCAAAAACTTTGCGGCGGGCATGAGCGGCGGGATCGCCTATGTGTTGGATGAGGACAATGACCTGTATACGCGGCTCAATAAGACGATGGTATCCTCAACCGAAATCACATCCAAGTACGATGTGCTGGAGTTAAAGGATATGATTCAGGAGCATGTCTCCTACACCAATTCCGAAAAAGGAAAGCAGATTCTCGCGCATTTCGGAGAATATCTGCCGAAATTTAAGAAGATCATCCCGCACGATTACGAGCGGATGCTGAAGCTCATCGTCCAGATGGAAGAAAAAGGATTAAGCGCGGAGAATGCACAGATCGAGGCGTTTTATGCGAATAAGGGGAGCGAGAAAGAGTAAAAGTGAAGAACGGGGAATGTGTTTGAGAATGTTAAATATACAATCCAACGCAGGCACGCTTTCGCTGCTTTCGAACGTAACAGTACATAAGATGCCTGAATACGGCATCTAAGTACTGACGTTCTCAAAGCGCCTGCTTATGGATTTGTATATATAGCATAGACATATGCATGACAGGATGATAGATCACATTTGCTCAGATGAAATTAGAATAAGGTTAAGAGGAGTAGCGATATGGGAAAACCGACAGGATTTATGGATTATGAGAGAGAAGTGTCAGGTGCGGAGCCGCCGAAAGAGCGTGTGAAGCATTTTCGCGAGTTCCATCGGCACCTTCCGTTGGAGCGCCAGCAGCTTCAGGGCGCGCGCTGTATGGAGTGCGGCGTGCCGTTCTGTCAGTCCGGCGCTGCGCTTGCGGGGATGACGAGCGGCTGTCCGCTGCATAACCTGATTCCCGAATGGAACGACTTGGTCTATACGGGGAACTGGGTGGAAGCGTATAAGCGTCTGAAAAAAACAAGCAATTTCCCGGAATTTACCTCAAGAGTCTGTCCCGCACTTTGCGAGAATGCGTGTACCTGCGGGCTGTACGGGGATCCGGTGGCAACAAAAGAAAACGAATACGCGATCATTGAGCGCGCTTATGCACAGGGGTATGCGGCGGCGGAGCCGCCGAAGGTGCGCACGGGAAAGCGTGTGGCGGTCGTGGGTTCCGGTCCTGCGGGACTTGCTGTTGCGGATCTGCTCAACCGACGCGGGCATGAGGTGACGGTTTACGAGCGCGCCGACCGGATTGGCGGACTGCTCCGCTACGGGATTCCGAATATGAAGCTGGAAAAGCATATCATTGACCGGAAGCTCAAGATCATGGAACAGGAAGGCATTCGTTTTGTGACGAACGCCAATATCGGGAAAGAGATCAAGGCGCAGAAGCTGATGAAAGAATATGACCGCGTGGTCTTGGCCTGCGGCGCGGCAAATCCGCGTGATATTGCGGCGGACGGGCGGGATGCAAAGGGGATTTACTTTGCGGTGGACTTCCTGACGGCGGCGACAAAGAGCCTTTTGGATTCGAATTTTGAGGACAAGGCCTATATTGACACGAAGGATAAGGATGTCGTGATCATCGGCGGCGGCGATACCGGAAACGATTGTGTGGGAACTTCAATCCGCTTTGGAGCCAAAAGCGTGACACAGCTGGAAATGATGCCGAAAGCGCCCGATGTGCGTGCGGAAAACAATCCGTGGCCGGAGTGGCCGAAGGTTTGTAAGACGGACTACGGACAGGAGGAGGCAATTGCAATCTTCGGACAGGATCCGCGCATCTATGAAGCGACCGTCAAGGAATTTGTCAAGGATAAGGGCGGGAATCTGAAAGCGGTAAAGATTGTGAAATTAAGCTGGGAAAAGGACGCGGAGAGCGGGCGCATGTGCATGAAGGAGATTCCGGGAAGCGAGCAGACGCTTCCGGCGCAGATCTGTCTGATCGCGGCAGGGTTCTTAGGGGCACAGCGTTATGTGGCGGACGCGTTCGGGGCGGAACTAACGGAACGTACCAATGTGAAAACGGCGGCGGGCGCTTACCAGACTTCCGTTCCGAATCTGTTTGTTGCAGGGGACATGCATTCCGGTCAGTCCTTGGTCGTAAAGGCGATTCGTGAGGGACAGGAGTGTGCGAAAGAAGTGGATCGCAGCCTGCTCGGATATACGGGGCTGCATGTGCAATAAAAAATCGTGCTTCGCACGCTTTTGGAGTTTGCATTTGTTTAATGGGAAGCGGGGCGGCGGTGAGCCGCCCCGCTTCCTGTCTATTATGATCGTCTGATCCGTTTCCGTTTTTCCAATCGGATGGGAGGAAAAACATAGTAAGACCCGGTTCGGGCTATTCGATCCGCTCAAATACCGGCATGTACTCGATCGGCGCATCGACGCTGACGGTACATCCGCCTGCAAAAACTTCACCTGTCGAGGTCAGCTTCCACTTGCCGTTCGGGAGGTAAACATCCCGCTTCCACTCATTTAAGTGAAGAATCGGCGCGGCGAGATATTTGCTGCCGAACATATACTGATCCTGAAGTTCCCAGCATTTGGCGTCATCGGGGAACTCATAGAACATGGCGCGAAGGAGCGGGGAACCGTTCGTATGCGCCTCCTCATATAATTGTTTGATATAGTCATGCATGGAGATCCGGACGTCATAGTAGTTTTTCATGATGGCATAGTTGTCCTCGCCGTAGCTCCAAAGTTCGTTCGGCTGACCGGTGTGCAGATAGCCGCCGCCCCAGTCTCTCTCATCAAGAGGGGGGATCGTGTACGGACCGCGGTCGCCGTGCATCCGCAGTACGGGAGAGTATACGGCAAACTGGTACCAGCGGATCAAAAGCTGGCGGAAATCCGCATCGTTCACATCATCCGTCATAAAGCCGCCGATGTCCGTCGTCCACCAGGGGATGCCGGCAAGTCCCATATTCAGACCGCACTGGATCTGATCGGCAAACGCCTCAAAGGTGCTCGGCACGTCGCCCGACCAGACGACATTTCCGTATTTCTGGGAACCGGCCCACGCACAGCGCAGGAGGTTGACGACCTCGTCCGTACCTGCTTCCTTCATTCCGTCATAAAAAGCACGGCTGTATAACTGCGGGTACAAATTGCTGACAGCAAGCGCAGGCCCCGCACTGTAGCGATAATTTTCAAAATCGTATACGCCGTAATCCGGCTCGGAATTATCCAGCCAGAACGCGTCAATGCCGTAATCATAATAATTCTTTTTGCACACGTCCCACACATATTTGCGGGTTTCGGGATTAAACGGATCAATCTCTACGCAGTCGCCCTGATAATCGTAAGTCTGCGCCGCGCCGCGCTCGGTGCGGATGAGCAGTCCTTTTTCCTGCATGGGGTAGAAATTCTCGCTTTTACGGTCAACGGAAGGCCATACGGATACAATGACCTTAATTCCCATGGAATGAAGCTCGTCCACCATCGCCTTGGGATCGGGCCAGTATTTTTCGTCGAATTTCCAGTCGCCCTGCACGGTCCAGTGGAAAAAGTCAATGACGATCTGATCGATCTTGATGCCCTCTTTCTGATACTGCCTGGCCACGGTCAGCACTTCGTCCTGTGTCCGGTAACGCAGTTTGCACTGCCATAAGCCCATCAGGTTTTCGGGGAACATTTCGGCACGCCCGGTTACGGCGGTATAATTCTCCAAAATCTGTTTCGGCGTATCCGCGGCGGTGATCCAGTAATCCATCTCTTTTGTGGAGCGTGCGATCCACTCGTAATAATTTTTGCCGAACGTCACGCGTCCGACCGCAGGATTGTTCCACAAAAAGCCGTAGCCCAGCGAAGACACCGCAAACGGCACGGAAATCTGGGAATTGCGCTGCGCCAGTTCCAGAACGCAGCCTTTTAAGTCCATGCAGTCCTGCTGATACTGTCCCATTCCGAAGATTTTTTCATCGTGATTGCTCTCGAATTTCAGGTTCAGGGAATATTCACTCCCGCCAATGACGCCCTTCCACTCACGGTTGACTAATTTCAGGCAGCGGCTTTCTTTGGAAAGCGTTCCGCCGTAGCTTCTGAAATATTCGCGCAGTAACATTTGATTATCCCGATAAAAAGTGATGACTCCCACAAAATTCACGGTTGCCCTGATACGGCCGTTTGTGATCGTGGCAAGCGTCTGCTTATCAATGCCGCCGTAGGCGTTCGGGGTTTCTTCCACCGTCATCTGAACCTGCGCCTGAGAGGAAGCCGGTGTTTCCGTCAATGCCCAGTCGTTCCCGCTGAACTTCGGGGACAGAGAGGAGCGTACGCGGAACGAATCCTTTCCCCATGCCTCGATCCGCAGTGTTTCGCCGTTATGGCGGCAGACAAGCGCGCCGTTGTCGTTTTCAAATCTCATACATAACCCTCCTGATTTTCTTGTTTTTCAACAGGAATTTCCATGAATTTTGAGGAATCCATGTTCCTGGAAAAAGATGTAACTTTATCATACTACGCTTTGGACAGGATTTCCAGTAGAAACAGATTTTTGTTGCAAAATCCGGAGGCATAAAACGTTGTGTTTTTTTCGAGGGGCGCATCGATTCGGAAAGTCATTGTTTTTTTATGGCGTGTAAACTATAATGAAAGCGTGTATCGGGGTGGGCGCGATAAAACAATGCGTTTTGCTCATTGAGCGCAGTCACCCGAAAAAAGAACATGGTTTCGGAAAGGGAAAAGGGCGAGGCATATGGTACGGATCATAGCGGACAGCACATGCGATCTGTCACAGGAACTTTTAGAAAAATATCAAATAGCGGTCCTGCCGCTTCATATTTTATTGGGAGAAGCAGAATATGAGGACGGAAAGGATATAAGTCCGGAGGAAATTTACCGTTGGTCCGACGAGCACGGCACAACACCGGGAACCTCGGCGCCTTCCATGGAGAGTGCGCTGGATCTTTATCGGAGAGTGGGTACGGAGGGCTGCGAGATCGTCTGCTTTTCCATATCGGGGCAGATGTCCACATCGGGCAATGTCATGCGGCTTGCCGCGGAGGAAATGGGGATTGCGGATCGCGTGACCGTGGTTGATTCCGAGAATCTTTCCACCGGGATCGGGCATCTGGTCGTGGAAGCAGCGATCATGGCGCAGGAGGGAAAGAGCGCCGCAGAGATCGCGGACAGGATGGAAAAACTGAAGCCGCTTGTGCGGGCGAGTTTTATCGTGGATACGCTTGTATACCTGCACCGGGGCGGAAGATGCAGCGGTCTGGCGGCGATGCTGGGCGGCACCCTGCACTTACATCCGATGATCGTGGTAGAGAACGGCAAAATGCACAGCAGTAAAAAGTATCGCGGCAGCCTGTCAAAGGCGCTGGCGGCATATGCAAGGGATTTAGAGCCTGCCATGAGAAAAGCGAAACGGGACAGGGTGTTTATCACGCATTCCGGCTGTGCGCAGGAGACGGTGGATGCGGTGCGTGAATTTTTGGAACAGATGGGAGTTTTTCGGGAGATTCTGGTGACAAGGGCGGGAGGCGTGATTTCCAGCCACTGCGGACCTGGGACGCTGGGGATTTTGTTTATGGAGGAGGCGGGATAAGAGACGGGATTTTTTATAAGTGCATGATCAGATCAAGTTATGATTGATGATTATTGATTATATGAGTATAATAAAGGTAAGGAAAGTAAGGACTGTCCGCAAGGTGAGTAACTTTTTATTGCGGTAAGGATAGAACCGTGAATATATCATAGGAAGAATGGGGGATTTTTATGGAACTTGCAAAAGTTACGTCAAAAGGTCAGATTACCATACCAATAGAGATTAGGAGAAAATTAGGAATTAAAGAGGGAAGTAAGGTGCTTTTTTTAGAAGAAGCGGGGCGTATTTATTTGGCAAATTCTTCCATGGAGGCGCTTCGGGAGGCGCAGACGGCATTCGCAGGAGAGGCAGAGCGCGTCGGATGGAAGACGGAGGAAGATGTTGCAGCGTTAGTAAGAGAAGTGCGAAAAGAAAGAATGGTGAAATAATTGCGGGTTATGGTTGACACAAATGTACTAATCTCGTTATTGGTATTTCCCAGCAAGAAAATGAATCGGATGATGGAATGTATTTTTATGGAACACCAATTAGTTCTTTCTTCGTATATCGTTGAGGAGTTAAAGGATGTGATAAGCAGAAAGTTTCCCGGCAAGAGTGGAGTCGTGGACATGTTACTAGCTAGAATGAGTTACGAATATGTATATACGCCGGAGGTTCTTGATGAAACATTATTTGAGATCAGGGACAAAAAAGATTATCCGGTACTTTACACGGCGATGGTAGAGGATGTTGATATTGTTGTGACCGGAGATCGTGATTTTAGCGATGTGGAAATTGACAGACCTAGAATTTTGAGCCCGGCAGAGTTTATCGAGCGGTACTGTTGAAAATGAGATTAGGCAGGAGGAATACCAACAATGCATCAATACAACGTCACTCCTCTCAGGCAAAAACCGCAATACAAGGACATGGCGGCACGATGGTTTCATGAAAAATGGGGCATCCCGGCGGAAGCATATTTGGAGAGCATGGACGAGAGCCTGCGCGGAGACCGTGCGGTTCCGCAATGGTATTTGGTATTGCATGACGGCAGGATAATCGCCGGAGCCGGTGTGATCGAGAACGATTTTCATGACAGGAAAGACCTGACGCCGAATGTCTGCGCCGTATATGTGGAGGAGGCGTATCGCAGGCGGGGGATCGCGGGAGAACTGCTTGCCTTTATCTGTAAAGATATGAAGGAGGCGGGGATTCCTGTGCTTTATCTTGTGACTGATCATACCGGTTTTTATGAGCGGTACGGTTGGGAGTTTTTATGCATGGTGCAAGGCGACGGAGAGCCGGATCTGACGCGCATGTATGTGCATCGGGAATCGGAATCTGTGTTATAATGGGGAAAGAGAGATCGCGGCATGAAAACGCTTTATGTATCGGATTTAGACGGCACCCTGCTTACAAGCAATGAAAGGACGAGCGATTTTACCAACAGGACGATCAATGAGCTTGCGGCGCAGGGGATGCTGTTTTCTTATGCGACGGCGCGTTCGTTTGTGACGGCGCAAAAGACGGTGCAGGGATTGCGGGCGCAGATTCCCGTCATCATTTATAATGGCGCGTTTATCAGGGATAGTGTCAGCGGGAAGATTTTGCTCTCAAGCTATTTCGAGGATGATCCGGAGGGACTTTTGCGGGAATTGCTGAAAGCGGATGTCTATCCGCTCGTCTATGCGATGATTCCCGCAGACAAAGAGCAGGACGGCATGTTTGAGAATGAAGCGGCTATAGAGAAATTCTCCTATATGCCTCAGCACGCCAGCGCCGGAATGCATCATTTTCTTGATGAACGCCGCAAGGGAGATCCGCGGGAGCGCGCCGTTTTCGCGGAGGAAGCATTGTTGGAGGGCAGGATTTTTTACATAACCTGTATTGACGAGTACGATAAATTGAAACCGCTTTATGAGCGTTACCGTAAACGCTATTACTGTGTCCTGTCGCAGGAAATTTACACAAAGGACTGGTTTTTGGAGATTATGCCATTGACGACGTCCAAAGCCCGTGCCGTGATGCGGCTCAAAGAATATCTTGGCTGTGACAGAGTGGTCGCGTTCGGGGAACACTATAACGATATAGATTTGTTTGAAATTGCGGATGAAGCGTACGCAGTGGCAAACGCGGTGGACGAATTAAAAGCCGTGGCGACAGGCGTGATTGCATCGAATGACGAGGACGGCGTGGCGCATTTTTTGCGGGAAAGGTATCAGTAGCTTAATTTTTTGGAAAGATAGAGGATCAGATCGTCGTTGTTACGGCAATCTGCATACGGTTCCAAAACCCGATTGTTGTACCAGACGCCGGAGCCGTCGGGAAGATAGCCGCGTTTCACATACATTCTCTGCGCGCTGCCGTAGCCGCTGTGTAATCCGACGCCCAGATATACGGTATCCGAATATCGCGCCGCAAGCTGTTCTGCAATATCCATAAGTTTACTGCCGATACCGCGCCTGCGATACTTTTCCAATACGCCGAAATCCACAATTTCAGGATAGCCCTTGTTGCCAAACGGACCATATTCCGCGTTGGGATAGAGGTTGACATAACCTGCGACCTGCCCGGAAAATTCCGCGGCCAGCGAGATGGATTTCCCCTCGGACTGATCTTTCAGCCGCGTTTCGTATTTTTGAATGTCGGCATCCCAGCCTTGCGCGATCTCTTCCGACGTGATGATCTGCGCGTCGCTCTGCCGAAGATCACGGATCAAAATCAGATCGTCCTGATAGTAGACCATATTGTTCTCCCGATTCTTTATAAGAGTTGGACACCGAGCCGTTCCGCCTCCGCAAGAACCTCTTTCGGCCAAAGAGAACTCTGCACCTCGCCGATGTGAGCCTTGCGCAAAAAGAACATGCAGATACGCGATTGTCCGATGCCGCCGCCGATCGTATAGGGCAGTTCTTCGTCGAGAACCGCCTTCTGGAACGGAAGCGCGGCGCGGTCCATGGCGTTTGCCTTTTCAAGCTGGGAACGTAAGGACTGTGCATCCACGCGAATCCCCATGGACGATAATTCCAGCGCAATGTCAAGCACCGGGAAATAAACGACAATATCAGCATTCAACGCCCAGTCGTCGTAGTCCGGCGCGCGCCCGTCGTGGCGTTCGCCGTTTTCCAGGGTGTCGCCGATCTGCATGATGCAGACAGCGCCCTTCGCCTTGGCGATATAATATTCCCGTTCCTTCGGCGCGTGGTCGGGGAACATATCCGCAAGCTCCTGCGTCGTGATAAAGAAAATATCCGGCGGCAGGATTTCCTGTATGTAATCATATTGAATAGACATGTATTTTTCTGTTTTCCGGAGCGCGCTGTAAACCTTTCTGACGGTATCCTTCAAGGTGTCAAGATGGCGTTCCTCTTTATGAATGATCTTTTCCCAGTCCCACTGATCGACAAAAATAGAATGGATATTATCCGTGATCTCGTCGCGGCGGATTGCGTTCATATCTGTGTAGAGTCCTTCTCCGTGGGAAAAACCGTATTTTTTTAATGCATAGCGCTTCCACTTGGCAAGGGACTGGACGACTTCCGCATCCATGCCGGGCTGTTCCTTGATGTCGAAGGAAACCGGGCGTTCCACACCGTTTAAGTTGTCGTTCAGACCGGATGCAGGATCGACAAAAAGCGGCGCCGATACGCGCAGCAGATTAAGCTGTGCGGAAAGCTGTGCCTGAAAATAGTCCTTTACGGTCTTAATGCCGATCTGCGTGTCATACAGATCTAACGCAGACCGATAGTTTTTGGGAATGTTGAAATGTTCCATTGCTTTTTTCTCCCTCATCATAAAAAAGGATGTTCTATCGCTTCTATTAAACCGCGAATCGCCGCGTTTTGCAAGAGGAAAATTGCGGGACGCGGGTACAAAAATGCGGGACGCGGGCGCAAAATCAAAAGTCTGTTTCATTGTCGGGAAAAAAGAGATATAATGGAGCCAATAACAGATCGGGATTGTCCGATCGAAATTTGAAGAGGATTTTGGTACCTGAATCAGAATGGATTGCAGGACAAATACAATCAACTATAGGTAGAATGTGCTTGATTCAACCGACAGTTCGTTTATCATGACACGATTTTCACGTACGATATACGCAGAAAGGAGGGCTTCTCAAGATGAATCAGAATGAGATAGGAAAATTTATTGCGTCCTGTCGTAAAGAAAAAGGATTGACACAAATACAGCTTGCAGAACAGTTGAACATTACGAATCGGGCAGTATCGAAATGGGAAACCGGAAAAAGTATTCCTGATGTGTCGATCATGATGGAACTGTGTGATATTTTAGGGATCACCGTAAATGAACTGTTAAGCGGAGAAAGGATTGCTATGGAAGATTATAAAGCAAAGGCAGAGGAAAATATGATTTTATTACAGGAAAAGAAGGCAAGAGCGGAAAAAGATTTTCGACGTGTGGAAATCATCTGGCTGATTGTTGCGGTATTACTTGCGCCAATTCATCTTGCCGTCAATTATTATTTTCCCAATAACAATGGAACAGGGATTGGTCTGGTTGTCCTTTTTGTCGGACTGGTTATGAACGCAGTTTATTTTTGCCGGCATTATGAGATCAGACTGAAGTAAAGCGGCAAGCGGCAGGGAGGAAAGAAGCATTGAAACTCACGGTATTTTACGATCATATCCGTCAGGCGGAAAAACAGACGGGAAAGACATGGGAAGCGCTTGCGCGGGAGCTGACCGCGGCGGGTATATCGGGCGTGGAGATGGACTACGGCGAACTTGCGGGAAATCCGCGGCGGCTTTGCGCAAAATTAAAAAAGGCGGGGATTCCGATCAGTTGTGTTTATGTGTTTTTTGACTGGGGCAATCCGGGACAGGGTCAGGACTATAAAAAAGTGATCCGCCTGCTTGCCCGCTGCGGAATCCGTCAGATGCTTGCTGTTCCGGGTTTTGTGGAGCAGGGGCAGAACCGTGAGGAGTGCCGTACACGGATGGCGCAGACGCTGAAGGCGTGCTGCGGATATGCCGCCAAATACGGGATCACGGTCGGCATGGAGGATTTTGATGATGAGCGCGCGACCTTTGCGCGTGCAAAAGAGCTTGCGTGGTATCTGGAACAGGTGCCGGAATTGTCCTGTACCTTTGATACCGGTAATTTTTTATACAGCGAAGAAGATGCGCTGGAAGCGTGGGAGCTGCTTCATGCGCGGGTGGGTTATGTGCATTGCAAAGACAGGGCGTTTACGGTCAAAGCAGGTGAGGAGCCAAAGCAGACGGTCGGCGGCAGGGCGATGTACAGCGCGTCGGTCGGAAGCGGCGTGATCCCGATGGAGGAGCTGGTACGCCGCATCCGGGAAAGCGGGTATGACGGCGTATTTGCGATCGAACATTTTGGGTCGCAGTCGATGTATGAGGACATGCTTGCGTCGGCGGCATGGCTGCGCAGCGCCATGGCGGAACGGTTGCGGGAGTGAGGGCGGAGAAGGAAAAGAGCGGGAAGCCGGATAAGCGGGAAGCCAGATGAATGGGAAAGTCGGACAAGCGGGAAGCCAGACAGGCGGGAAGCCGGATGAATGGGAAGAAGAGACAGCCGAAAGCAGGGAGACAAGAAGGCGAAGTCCGGAAAAAATCAGGATGAGAAAAGGAGCAGACACGATGATCCGAGTAACAGTATGGAACGAATATATCCATGAAAAAGAATACGAGAGTATCCGCGAGGTTTATCCAAAGGGGATTCACGGCTGTATCCGTGACTTTTTGGAAAAAGAGGAGGACATTGTTGTACAGTGTTCAACTTTGGATATGCCGGAGTGCGGACTGACCGAGGAATTGCTTGGCGGGACGGATGTGCTGATTTGGTGGGGACACGCGGCGCATGAGAAGGTCAGCGACGAGGCGGCGGCGCGCGTGGCGGCGCATGTACGCCGCGGGATGGGGCTGATCGCGCTGCATTCGGCGCATGTCTGTAAGCCCTTAAAGCTGCTGCTCGGCACATCCATGACGCTGAAATGGAAGGAGCGCGACAGGGAGCGGCTGTTTACGGTCGCGCCGTCGCATCCGATCGCCGAAGGCGTTCCGGAAAGCTTTACTCTGGAAAAAGAAGAACTCTACTGTGAATATTTTGACATTCCAAAGCCGGACGATATTGTGTTCGAGGGCTGGTACGAGAGCGGCGCGGTATTCCGAAGCGGCGTGACGTTTACGCGCGGAAACGGCAGAATCTTTTATTTTCAGCCGGGGCATGAGGAATACCCGACCTATTATGATGCGGTGATCCAAAAGATCATCGTCAATGCGGTCCGCTGGGCAAGACCGGTCAACCGCCTTATCTCCGACCGGGATAATATACAGATCGCAGAATAGGGATGTGGGATCGTAAGATCAGTGTTGTGATGGCAAAACTGGATGCAGAAGAATTTTGCATTTTTATGGAGCAGTTGCAACAGACATTGAAAACAGAGACATGGATTATTGATGGAAACTATAGTTCAACGATGGAACTGCGGATGCAATTTTGCGATACAGTCTTTTTCCTTGATCATCCGCTTGCTCTCTGCATTAGCCTGTCTGCCCGCTTCGCTCCCGACGATTCTTCAGAATATCTTGCGAACTTCGAAGAATATTTTTTCACATCTTGCAAAACCTTGTCACGATGATAGAATAGATATATGGGTGTTACCAAAACGGGTAGCGGTTCGCCTTTTGCCAAAATGAGTACATTTTGAGAACTTCCAGTACCGGAGGAGGGGATACATATGGAAAATAAAGTGAAAGGTACGCACGATTGATGTTCGGAATGATTTTGGAGCTTGTCGGTATTGTAGTGACGGTAATCAGTATCATCGTCACGGTGATCAGTATCCGGCAGACCAAAAGAAATAAAAGGCATCAAAAAAGCAACCGCTCCGACCAAAGTTAGGTTGCTTTTTTGAGCACATAACCAAGGCGAACCGTTGCTTTACGGTAACACCCTTTCTTGTAAAATATCTTAGCACATATCAATGCTTCCGTCAACAATTTTTCATTTTTCTGATAAACTATAAATGTTATAAAATGTGTCGTATCAGAGTTTGGATTCCTTGTGTGGAAACGGCAGAATCTTTTATTTTCAACTGAGGGTATGAGGAATATCCAGCCAGTTGTTTAGCGATGGTGATGTCTGCTGCTGGTAAGATCGGAAATCATATGCTATTGTAGAAATAAATAGCGGAAGCAATAACGGGAGGTGCAGGCATGAGATCGGAAAAAGAAATATATGACCTTATTTTAGACGTTGCAAAAAATGACGCCAGAATCAAGGCCGTTTATATGAACGGCTCCAGAACAAACGAACATGTTCCGAAAGACAGGTTCCAGGATTATGATATTGTTTATGTCGTGGAAGATACGCAGAGCTTTATCGGGGACAAGGACTGGATCGGGATTTTCGGCGAGATCCTTTATATGCAGTATCCTGATGAAAATCCCAATTACCCAAGCGATAAGGAAAATTCGTACGGTTATTTAATGCAATTTGCAGACGGGATCCGGATCGACTTAACGGTGCAGTCTGTAACGTACGCGCAAAATCATATTCAGGATGATAAGCTTTGCCGGATTTTACTGGATAAAGAAAAAATATTGCCGGAAATAGAAGCGGCAACAGACTGTCAGTATTGGGTGAAAAAGCCGACGGAAGAACAGTATCTGGCGGTCTGCAATGAATTTTGGTGGTGCACCAACAATATCGCAAAGGGCTTATGGCGGGAAGAAATTCTCTATGTGCAGGACATGACGAATGACGTTGTAAGACCTCAGCTCATAACGATGCTGAATTGGAAAGCAGGCATTTTGACAGGATGGACGGTAAGCACCGGAAAATCGTCCAAATATCTGCATCGGTGGCTTTCGGAGGAAGAATGGCAGATGCTTTTATCCACCTATTTTGACGGGAATGTCGATCATGCATGGGAGTCTGTTTTCCGTATGTGCGAGCTGTTTGAAAATACGGCACGGTTTGTCGGGGACAACTTAGGATGGGAATATCGGGAACAGGAGGGAAAAGCGGCTTACGGTTTTTTGGAATCCGTGCGTCGGTCATCGAAAAAGGAATGATCGTTTATGTTTGCTGTATCTTATTAAAGCTGTTGCTTCTCTTTTCTGATTAAAAAGCATACGCAGAGAACCAAAATGACCGGGAAACAGATGCCCGCTAACACGCCGATTCGCAGATCGTCGCCCATATTTTGGGAAATGATTCCGACGAGACTGGGTCCCACAGAACCGCCCAAATCTCCGGCAAGAGCCAGAAGGGCAAACATTGCCGTTCCGCCAAGAGGCAGCGTTTTGGAGGAAATGCTGATGGAACCCGGCCACATGATCCCCACGGAAAAACCGCACATTGCACAGCCGATCAGTCCGATAAGCGGCGAGTTTGAAAGACCTGCGAGCAGATAACACAGCAGGCAGAGTCCCCCCGATACTACCATAAAATTCTTCAAGTTTATTTTTTCACCATACTTCCCATAGAACCATCGGCTGATCCCCATCAACAGGGCAAAACATCCCGGTCCGGCGAGATCGCCGATCGTTTTGGATACATGCAGCGCGGACTCCGTAAAAGCGGATGCCCATTGCGCCATCGCGATTTCCGACGCACCTGCGCATACCATCAGCAGACACAATACCCAAAAGGTGCCGTTTGACAGAAGCTGTCGGATGGTCATGCTTTTTCCCTCCTCTACCAGAGGAACAATCGGACAAGTGGCAAAGTTATAAGTATTGATGAACGGGATAAGCGCCCACAGACAAGCCAGTATGCGCCAGTGTTCCATGCCGAATACCGCAAAAAAAGCGGTAGAGCCGACGATCACGCCAACCGAGCCCCAACAGTAAAAGGAATGAAGCAGGCTCATCATGCCTTCCTTGTTTTCAAAAGGACAAGCCTCCACGATGGGGCTTGCCAGCACCTCGATCAGCCCGCTTCCCGTGGCATAAATAATGGCACAGAGGAGGATTCCGAGCAAGGGGTTTGGAAGCAGCTGCGGCAGAAATGCAAGTCCGACAAGTCCGAGTGCAGATGTGATTTCTGACAGAACCACGCTGTTACGGTAGCCGATCATGTCCACAAAACGGGCGCAGAATAAATCCACCAATAATTGTGTAAAATAGAATACCGTTGAAATCAGTGCAAGTCTGCCAAAAGAGATACCGAACGTAGTGTGGAATGTCAGAAAAAGAAGCGGTGTAAAATTGGCGGAAATTGCCTGTGTAATAAATCCCAGATAACAGGCATATACAGTCTTTCGATATTGGTTGGTCTGCTTTTGTTTCATATACATATGGGCTCCTATAGAAGATTCTGGTTTTCATTCGGCACCATCCAAAATAGAAAGAATCTTCAGATGCCCGCCATCCCAAATCTGCCATTTCGCCGAAGGCGAAATTGGCGCCGAAGGCGAAATTGGCGCCGAAGGCGAAATTGGCGCCGAAGGCGAAATTGGC
>JAMPHA010000026.1:29705-33054 GCA_023663615.1 Clostridium sp.
GTCCCTTCATTCCGCGGGGAAAGATTCGTGTGCAGATAAATGCTGTCCACGCCGCAGGCATTTGCGACGGCAATATCGCTCGCCATTTCATTGCCGATCATGATGCATTCTTTTTTATCGAGGCCATAAGTGGAGAGAAGCAGCTCCATGAACGTCGGATCGGGTTTGCGGCATCCAAAGTCGGAGGAGTAGAACACGCCGTCAAAAAACGGCAGAAGTCCCGTCATCCGCATTTCCGGCTCCGTGAACATGTGCTGCGCGTTGGAGAGCAGATAGATGCCGATATGGCGCTCTTTTAAGCCGTTTAACAGATCCAGCACGTCGGGATAGAGCGCAAGATAACTGCGCGAGATCGTGCGGAATGCGGTTCCGGTGCTCTGGATCAGTGCGGGATCGGCGTGAATGCCCTTATCAAGATAGAGCTGTAAAAAAACAAGTTCCAGCTGAATTTCGGGATAGGGACCGCCAAGCTGTGACTCCAGTTCTTTTACATAATGAAAATACGCATGCTTTAATGCCGCAGGCGTATAATAGGCGCCGTAGGCGCGGAAAAAATCAGACATCTTCTGCCAGAGATACCCCTTTTTTTCGTCCGTATGAATATCGACCAGTGTGCCGTAAAGATCAAAAAGAACGTTGCGATACATGGAAAATGCCCTCCTGACTCTGCCCTTTGCGGACATTATACCACACCACCTCTTTTTACGCAAAACAAAAACCTCAGGGGGAACCTGAGGCTTTTGCTTGTGTAAAAGGGGAATTCTTCCGGAATTGCTAATTAGCAGGTCCGGCCCTCGCCGAACCATCTTTAATGATAATCGTTTTTGTTCTTTTTTTCTATAAATATATTACAATAAATTATCAATATATTAGCTCGCACCAAAGTACCATTACATTTCCAGAAACCGCTGCTGCGCCAGCAATTCTTCGGGGATGTCTTTTCCGCTGTTACGGATCTTTACAAAGACATTGTCAAGATGCCGGCGGTCCTGCGTGTTGAGGATGCGGTAGCGTTCCAGCATTTCCTTAAAGAGCGGATTTGCGCCGACTTTATTCCGGATTTCTGCGGAGAACGGGCAATAGCGCAGCAGGATGCGGCGGGAAACCTTGTTTAAGCGGGGAGAACCTGTGGATTCGTACATAACCCACTGAATATAATCGCGCACGAACATTTCGCGGTAGTTGTTTCTCGCACGCTGCAAGGCAAGCTTGATTTTTTCTTTTGCGTCGGGCGACAGTTCGATATTTTTGCGGTAGAACTGCACATAATCGAAATACTCGCTCGTGAGCGAAGGCTCGGAAACGTCGTTCCAGCGCGCGCCCTGCATCCGCTTGCACATTTCCCAGCGGAATTCGCCCGTAACCCTTGTGATGAGCGTCGGAATATCTTCCTGGCATAACAGCGGGAACATCACGCGGCTCGGTGTGTTCCTGCGGCGCCCCTCGATCTCTTGCCAGAGAATGGATTTCACGCCGATATTCGGCATCAGGATGATGTCGGGCAGAATCTCACATTGTACCAGCTCGCGGTTGATGCCTGCTTCCTGCATCGTGAATACCGTCTCGCGGTAATACGCCTTAAAGTCCACTTTGCGGACTTGATCAAGCGCGTTGTGCAGCGCGTCCGCCGTGACAAGCATGGATTCCGGGGAGCGTAAGCAGTTGTGCTCCGAGAAAAGCGGACAGAAGGTCGTGACACGTCCGCAGGTGACTTTGTTGACGGACGGGAACATATTCTGGAGTTCAAAGAGTACTTTCTGCGCCGCGTCGTCCGCCATGCGGGTTTCCGTCGCGGCGTCGATCTTACCGGCATAGCGCATTTCATGGAGATATTGCAGGTAATCGCTGTCAAATTCGTTACGGCTCGGCGCCTTCCTGCCCTCATAGATTTCTTTCAGCCAGTCATAGAGCGTATAGACCTGACGCGCCGGATCGCTGAGTTTTTGCTGGGCAAGCTTCGCAAGCGCTTTTGTATTTTCTTTTCCGGCGAGCGCTTCGTCCATGTATCCGAACAAAAGGAACATGCGGACCGGCAGCGGTACGTTTTTGTCGGACATGCTGAGCTGGAACGCCGTGGTATAAATCTCGTAGAAGGCGACCGTCAGCCGCTTGCGCAGGGTATGAACCTCGTCTTCCTGCGACGAGCGGTCGCTCGTGTTGATATAACCCTTTAAGTCGCTGAGGAAGCGTTTGGAAGAATCCTCGGCATACTCCACATAGTTTAAGATGCATTTCGCGGAATCGGTGAGCTCTTCCAAAAGGGTGTCCGCCTTGCTGTCTACGGGCTGCTCGGCTGCGGCTGCCGCGGTGTCAAGCTCCTCGCGGTACTGCGCGGCACGTTGTTTACATAACGCCTTGTCGATCGCGTGCTGGCTCTCCATTTGGATCATCAGCTTGCTGATCGCCGCATTTAAGGACATCGTATCCTCCTGCATCCGCGCCACTTCCACACAGAGCGACGTGTAGAGATCGAACAGGTCGATGCCGCCGGTATTTAATAAAAGATAAGCGGAGTCCGCCTGATAGGCGGTGAGCAGCTCGATGTGCTCGAAGACCCGGTGTACGTCGTCCGCCGCCTTCTGTAAAAATCCGTCCGTAAAATCGGGGCGCGCGTGAAACAGTGCTTTTTTGACGGCAGGCTCCAGATTGTGCGCCGCCTCGTAATAGCCGCTCAGATAAGCGGGAAGATCCTCCTGCGAGTGAAAGGGCATAAGCTCGTCGATGCCGCCAAGCTGCTTGGGCGTCACGTCATATTTGCGGCAGAGAGAGCTGTATTCCTGATAACTGTCTTTCAAATAATGATAGAACGTATCGCAGTGATATTCCTGCATAATAAAATTATCGAAAATATTACAGCACTGCCGGCACATGGAGGCGGCGAACAGCTCGCCGAGTCCGGCGGATCCCTTGATCACGTCGGCAACGGTCTGGTTTTCCAGAGAATAGACCAGACAGGACACGTTGTCCACGGCGGTATAAGTATAAAAAGAATAACCGCAGTACAGATCAAAAATAGCGGGCACATCGCCTTTTTCGAGGAACAGCTCGCCCTTTTCACTTCTCGCGTGTATATTGCCTGAGGAAATGATAAAAACCTGGTTGATGGGAGCGCCTTCATTCAAGATCACCGTTCCCGCTGTAAATGTTACGACTGCCATGATAATCCCTGCCTTTCCGGTGAAAAAAATAAGTCTCATTAGAGTATAACGCAGAATAACGAAAATTGCATTCTTTTTTCAAAAGAAAGTTACAAGAAAATCGGGCCGGAAAATTAGCGGAATTCGGCGGAATGAACTTGAGTTTCCGCAAACTGTAATCAAAAATCGGGTATATCAGTCCAAAGTGCCAA
>JAMPHA010000027.1:0-32270 GCA_023663615.1 Clostridium sp.
AAGAGGCTCTCCTTCTATGGAATTAGTGCGAATTATTTTTTCCTTTCAAGACTGTATTGGAAAGTACAGCCAGCCGCGCGGCGCTGTGTAAATCAGCTATCCTATCAATGCGGCAGCGCCCAAAATCCCTGCAGAATTTCCGAGTTCCGCGATGCCGATCTGAGGGATAAAACCTTTATCCCCCGCAAAGCAGTATCGTCTGACAAAAGCGTTAAGCGGCTTTGTCAGAACGTCTCCCTGTCTACAGATTCCGCCGCCGAGCAGCACGATGTCAGGGCGGAACAGATTGACCGCATTCACGATCCCCTCGCCGAGATAGCGGATATAGCGGTCCACGACCGCCTGCGCGCAGGCATCTCCCGCCTTTGCGGCGTCAAAGACCGTTTGGCCGTTGACATTTTTAAGATCGCCGCCGCACTGGCCCATGATCAGGGACGCCGGATTTTTCTGCGCCGCACGGCGGGTATCGCGTATGAGCGCCGTTGCCGAGGCGTACGCTTCCAGACACCCCCGCCTTCCGCAGGTGCATCGTTCTCCGTCCGCCACAAGCAGGGTGTGTCCCAGCTCTGCGCCGCCTGCATGAGCGCCTTCAAAAATACGCCCGTCTATGACGATCCCGCTTCCCACGCCCGTTCCGAGCGTGATCAGCACACAGTTTGCACAGTCGCGCGCCGCCCCCGCTTTCACCTCGCCGAGCGCCGCACAATTCGCATCATTGGATATGCGCACCGGCAGATCAAGCGCTTTCGACAGACTTTCGCCGAGCGGGATATGTTCCCAGCCGAAATTGTTGGAATAAACGACAATACCTGTCCGCGCGTCAACGGTCCCCGGCGAACCGATCCCGACGCCCAAAACCCGGTTTCCGCCAATGCGCATCCCCCCGTCCCCAAGCAGCGCAAGGACGAGCTGCGCCATATCCTGCATGACTTCCTCTGCCGGACGGGACGCCTTCGTCGGAATCTGTTTTTCTAATAAAATCTCATTGTTCTCATTGACGACGCCCGCCTTGATATTCGTTCCGCCAAGATCGATTCCAATCCGATAATGCATACCGTTTTCTCCTTTTTGTCCGTTCCTGCCCCGTCTTCGTGATCCTGCCGCTTTCTTTCTACTACGCTCATTTTACCGCGCATTGTGCATCACGCTCATTATAGCTGGTGTGGGCTTTCATTTCTACTATGACCATTTTACCACCGGTCCGTCATCTTTTCTACCCCTGCCAAAAATGTAAAAAAATGTAGCCATTGTGCCCGTATGGGTGTAAACTGAACCCATAGACAAAGTGAACGGGGGTTCTGATATGATCACGATCAGCTTATGTATGATAGTCAAAAATGAAGAAGCGCTGCTTGCGCGCTGTCTGGACAGTCTGAAAGATCTCATGGACGAGATCATCATTGTAGATACCGGTTCCACCGACAGAACGAAAGAGATCGCCGCGGCATACACGGACAAAATCTATGATTATGTGTGGGAAAACGATTTTGCGGCGGCGCGTAATTTTTCTTTTTCCAAGGCAGCGATGGATTACATCTACTGCGCCGATGCCGACGAGGTGCTGGACGAAGAAAACCGCGCCCGCTTCCGCGACCTGAAACGGGCGATGCTTCCTGAGATTGATATTGTGCAGATGAAATATGCGGGACAGCTCACCTATAATACCGCATACAACTATGATGAGGAATACCGTCCCAAGCTCTACAAGCGCCTGCGCAGCTTCCGCTTCGAATGTCCCGTGCACGAGACGGTCGCGACCGAACCCGTCGTATTTGACAGCGACATCCGCATCCTGCATAAGCCGCACGACAGCCATACCGACCGCGACCTGATGATCTTTCGGGAAATCTATGGTAAGCCGGACGCGCCCCATATGCCGGCACGTCTGCTCTCCATGTATGCAAAAGAGCTGTTCATTTCCGGAACGGACGCGCATTTTATAGACGCGGTTCCCGTCATGACGCGTCTGCTCTTAGAAGATAACCGTTCCGCTGAGGAAATGCTGCAGATAAGCTGCGTGCTCGCGCACGCTTACCGTGTCAAAGAGGATGCTCCGTCCTTTTTTAAGTACGCGATGAAAGCCGTCGTCTCCGGAAGCTGCAGCGAAATCTGTATGGAGCTCGGCGCGTATTATGAAGCCGCCGGGGATTTCAATGAGGCGCATATCTGGTACTATAACGCCGCTTTTGAGACATCTCCGATCTGCAATATCCACTCAGGCGGCGACGAAGCGCTCTTAGCGCTCGCCCGCGTATTTGAAGCGGTCGGACTTTCCGAACTTGCAGAAAGCCACCGCAGACAGGCCGCCGAATGGCACGTCTGACTGCGGCGGCTCCTGATCATTGCAGAACAGAGCACTTACCCTCTCTTATCCGGCGCATGTTCCCCGCCCTCCTCTGCGGTATGGTTTCTCATCAGCATACCGCAGTCGTTTAACAGACATTCATTGAGACAATACTTCTCCTCCACTGCTTTTCCGTATATCGGGCAGACCGTTTCTCCCTCTTTATGCTTTCTGCTCATGTCCGATTGTTTTCCTTTCCGTTTATTCCGCAGGCAGCAATGCGCCTGGTAACTGTCCGCATTCCTTTGATGAATGCGCAGCTTACTGCTGAGATTTTGATTCAGACAAACGGTCAGCCGCCGTCTTTCTAAGCTGTTCCGTGCCGCGCCGGAACAGGGGCAGCAGACTGTATCGGAATGCGCGCCTGCTCAGCCAGTAATTGACCGCCATCATCGCGTCTTCCTCAGCCGCAAGGACATTCCCATTACAATCCACATAATATTTTTGCAAGCTTAAATCTTCCTGCGTAAAAATGAACTGGCACATGGAAAAGCAGAGCGACTCTCCATCCGGCTGTGCGACAAACTCCGCCTGCGGGCACAGCTCGCGGAGCTGCTCTTTTAAGCGTTCCGCCTGCGCAGCAAACCCGTTTTCCTCGATCACGATCCGCTTGATCTCACCGCGTTTCTTTTTCTCGGCGTCAACGGTTTCCGTCAGGCGGTCCCTCTTTGGCTCCTCCCCGTCATAAATACAGCCTTCTTTCGCTTCTCCGCGGACGCCGTGCATCGCGTCGTCAAACGCCGCCATCGCCGTATTCGCACGATTCTCCGTTCCGTTGTAAATCCCCTCATACTGCACGTCAAACAGCGCGTTCAACAACGCTGCATACATATTCTCCAGTTTCTCTTCGGGCGTGTACCGTGCAAAAAAATCAATCCAGTTTCTCCATGCATAATACGTCGGAACCGTGCTGACCGATTCTTTTTTGGCTCCCATGGCATGAAGGACAAGGCTCTTTCCGCACGAAGCGACACGGTGTCCTGCCAGATTGCAGCGCCATCCCCATTCCGTATCGTCCCAATAAAGGAAATTATCTTCCGGAAGCATCCCGATCTCCCGGATCAGACTGCTTCTCACTAAAACGGAACATGCCGCTACCGCATCCGAATAGACCACGTCCGGCAGCGTGCCGTCCTCTAAATGATTCAGATATTTGGCCTCCACGCAGAACTCCTCAAAATCCACGGTGATACCGTACTGCTGTACATATTCCGGCGCTTCCATATGATCGACACGCGAACCTGCCATACCGCAGTCCGGATGCGTATCCAAAAATTCTACCAGTACACCAAGCGCGTCTTCATCCGCCTGCACGTCATTATCCAGACACCAGACATACTCGTGTCCCGCCGCGAGCGCCTTGCGGATACCCGTATTAAAGCCGCCAGACCCGCCGAGGTTTCTCTCATTGACTAAAAGAGTCACTTTCTCTCCGAAGCGGGCGCGTACCCGCTCCACGGAATCATCCTGTGATGCGTTATCCACCACATAAATCCGATAATCCGTATAGTTTGATTCCAGTACGGTCTGGATACATTCGCAGACCATATCCGCCTTATTATAGTTGCAGATTATAATTCCTACTCTTTCCATAGCTGTTTTCTTATACCTCCATCATTTGCTGTATTTTTGCGTTTCCTGTATCCGATACGTCCGCCTCGTCGTGAAAATCCGACCGGAACGGCATCAACGGAATTCCGGTATGCGTGCCGAAAATATGCGGAATCCGATAGTTTGTCCATAAATAGCGCACATATTTCGGCTCGGCAACCTGCTCCGACCACACAAAGATCCGTTCTTCTACGATCCGGTACCTTGCCGGGAAAAAGCATTTATCCTCGCCCGCGATCTCAAAGCCGTCCGAACGCTTCTCCTCCGGCGTTAAGTCAGGCGCGTCTATCCGCTCGCGCGCTTCCGTCGATCCCGGCGCCGGCTCGGTCTGCTTTCCGCGCCTCCTTGGCATCACGACGATACGCTCTTCCTCCAGCCGCAATTTCTCCACATAGGGACGGTCCACGACCGTAAAACCACCGTACGCACAAGAAAACACCAATTCGATCTTCCCGCATTTTTCCCGTCCCTGTGCGTTATGGATAATAAGCTCACGGAAAAGCGGTCCATACGCATCCCGTGAGATCATCCTGTCGTAGGTATCGCACATCGCCACATCTGTCAGGCGCTCTCCGATCTCACGCTTTCTGCGCGGATGAATCTCTCCCCACTCGGAAAACTCCGTTCCGACTGCGATCCCCGTGTGCCTGATCGTGCGGAATACCCGCCACTGCGCCTCCCTGATCAGCGGCCAGTTTTTGAAATCCTTATCCTGCTCATACCGGTGCATCGGAAGCTGCACAAACAGAAAGGACAGCAAAATATTATCCCATTCCCTGCGCCATACCTCGATCAGCCTTGTAAAAAGCTTTTCGTACAGGCGCGGCTTGTGGTCGTCGCTTTCTCCCTGATACCAGATCACGCCGCGCATCGTATAGGGCGCAATGCGCTTTACCATGCACTCATATAAGCCTGCAGGGCGATACGGATTCTTACAGTTCATCGGTCCCGGCCACCTGCATTCCCCGCAGCGCGCGACCACTTCATCCCATGGCAGCAGCGGATCGGTCTTTGCAAGCTCCTCCGCCCGTTTGCTCCACTCCGCATGATACGCTTCATATTCATCGTATTCCCTGATCTGCTCCTCCACGCTCTTACCCGCGACCGCAGCCTCATATTCATCGGTGTAGGAATGCAGCTCACTGTCGCCCGCCAGACTCTCCCAATCCATCCATGCGCTCGCGCTCGTGCCTCCCCAGTTGCATCCGATCACGCCGACCGTCACTCTCAACCTCTTTGCAAGCTTCCGTGCAAAAAAGTAGGCAACAGCGGACCAGCATTTTTCACTGCCGTCCCCGAAACAGGTCCAGCAGGTCTTCTCCTCCTCCTCAAAGAACTTATCATCCATGTAACTGCGCTTCTGCGTGTAATAATACCGCACGTTCGGTCCCTTGCCGTCGTTCAGCGCGCCATCCTCCGCAAGCGCCTGCGCGCCCTCATAGGCGTTTTGCAGTTCCAGTTCCATATTAGACTGTCCACCGGCCAGCCACACTTCGCCGATCGCAATATCCGAAAACTCCCGGACATTGTCCCCGCACTGCACGGTCATCACTGCGCCTTCCCCCGCCTCTTGTTTTGGAAGCAATACCTTCCAGCGTCCGCCGGATACCAGTCCGCTTACCGCCGCCTCCTCTTCCCTGTGCCGAAGCGTGACCGTCACTCGCTCTCCGTCCACGCCTTCTCCAAACACTGCGATCCATTTGTCACGCTGTAACACCATGTGATCGCTGAATACTGCCGCTACTTTGAAATCTGCCATAATCCCTCCTGTTCTGCTCCTTTCCCTATTTTCTCTTTCCTTCTTGTACTCCGTCACTTCTATTGAATTCTATCCACACTCTCTTTGGAGAGAATTTTCTTGATATTGATGAAAAAAAGAATTCCCGCCGTCACCGCCGATAAGATGTCGGATACCGGCTCCGCGATATAGACGCCCCACACGCCGAGCCAATGCGGCAGGATGATCGCAAGCGGCACGAGCAGGATCACCTTTCTCAACATGGCAAGAAACAATGAAATCTTTGCCTGCCCCGTCGCCAGAAACGTCGGCTGGATCCCCTGCTGTAAGCCAAAAATGAGCATGCCGCACATAAATACCGGAATCACCCGGCCCGTTAAAGCGATCAGTTCCGCGTCCTCCGCAAAGAATCCCGCAAACACCCGCGGGAACAGCATGACAACCGCCGTGCTGACGAAACCGTACGCGACAACGATGCTGATCATGGCGCGATATGTTTTTTTCACCCGCTCAAAACTGCCCGCTCCGAAGTTATAGCTGATGATCGGCTGTACGCCCTGTGTGAAGCCCGCGATCGGCGCGCTGATAAACTGCATCAGGCTTTGCATGATCGTCAGCGAACCGACATAAAGGTCGCCGCCGTAATCCCTCAGCCCGCGGTTCATGACGATGCTGATCAAGCTTTCCGTCGAACGCATGATAAACGGCGAGATCCCAAGCGAAAAAATGATACGCCCGTTTTTCCAGTCCGGTCGGATCAATTCTCTCCTGATCCGGATCGCGGAACGCTTTCCCGCGAGGAACCAACATATCCATACGGCGCTGACGGTCTGTGAGATCACCGTCGCGACGGCCGCGCCCTGCACATCCATATGGAGCACAAAAATGAAAATCGGATCCAATACGATATTCACCGCCGCGCCGATCAGGATCGTCAGCATCCCGACGCGCGCCTGCCCCTGACTGATAATGAACGGATTTAGGCCGAGGGAAAGCTGCACCATCAGCGTACCGATCAGATAAAAGGACAAATAGCGGTCCGCATAGCCGATCGTCTGATCGGACGCTCCGAACAGATAGAGCAGCGGAACCTTGAACAGGTAAAAAAACACCATAAGCGCGGCGCTGAACGCGCCCAGCATAAAAATCCCGCAGCCTAAGATCTGCTCCGCCCGCTTTTTATCTCCCTTTCCCATGAAGATCGCCGCAAGCGGCGCACCGCCCGCCCCGACAAATGCGGAAAACGCGGATACCAGCGTGATGATCGGCAAGGTCAGTCCGACGCCTGTGAGCGCGTTCGTACCGATCCCTTCGATATGTCCGATATAAATCCGGTCGATGATGCTGTATAAAATATTGACGGTCTGTGCAACGATGGACGGAATCGCCATCTGTAACATCAGTTTTCCGATCGGTTCCTTTCCAAGCTGCTCATCGCTGATCTGGTTCATGCCTTTCTTCTCCCGTATACCATAGTCTGAAATTTCACAGTCTGGAAGAACCGCGTCCCAAACCCGGAAGAATCGCGAAGCGATTCTTCGAAAGCGTGCGAAGCACGATTTTTTTATGCACGCGCGTCAAAGGACTGTCTGCTCAACAAGATCGGCGGCGCCGCCCCCGCATTTTTGCTGTCCTTTAACATCTGGTCAAAAACATTGCCGTTATCTTCATGGTCCCTGCGCAACAGCTCCGATTTTACAACATACCCTTTTCCGCCAAGCCGCCTGTCAAGTTCGTCCATATGCGCTTCCAAAAAATCAATGACCGAGTCGTCCTCCAGATAGAATTTGGTGCTCACTTTCTGGTTTTGCAGTGCGACATAAATATCCATGTCGCCGAGATGATCCATGCCAAGATGCAGAAATGCCGTCACCGCGCCGTCCCTGCCCGCAAATCCTTTCTTGTTCGTATAGACATACAGGTCGCCGTTCGTATGCTGTCCGCTCATTTTCAGCGGAAGCTGGACATAGGCGAAGTTTTGGTTTAATTCGTTCAGGAACTCCACATCCCGCTCCATATTCTGCAGGCTCTTCATGGCGGTGGAATCCTGTCTGCCTGCATCCGCCAGCATCTGCTTTAACTGCCCTGTCTGACGCAGCACCGTCTCGTACAGGTCCTGAACCTGCTCTTTCGAAGCCGTTTCCTGCGGTGTCAGGAGCCATTTCCGGATCATGGCATTCTGAAACGAGGAGCCGAACTGCGGGTCGCCCAGCAGCTTAGAAAGTTCCTGCCCCACGCTGCGGTAAAACTGCGGGGTTTCCCCCTGTTTTGCATATGCGTCCGAAAGACTTTTCAAAAATGCGGAAAACGGATCCTGCCGATTATCCGCGCGCGCACCGTCTCCGGCGACGGTGTGTCCGTCTCCTTCGGCGCGCAGCGTCCCGTCGCTTGCGCCATCCGCGGCGTTTTGCTGTACAGCGGCTTTCTGCGTGCCTTCCGCCTGTGTCCCGTTCACGCCGTCCGCCTGCGTCCCTTTTTCACCGACCATGCTGCCGTCCGCCATCAGGCGCGCCATGCCCTCCTGAGGCTTTGCGGTCCGGGATACGGCTTCTTCGTTCCCCGCTCCATTTATACCGCCTGCACCGTTTTCTCCTTCTCCCGGTATCTTTCCGTCCGATACAAGGCGCACGGTTCCGTCCGGCAGGCTCTGCGCACCGTCTCCCGCTCCGTTCACGCTGCCAGCCCCCGTTCCGTCCGCAGCGGCCGTCTCCGCCCCGTTTTCTGACGGGACGCCGCCTGAAACGAGACGCACCACTCCGTCCTGCATACCGCCCGCCGTCTGTCCCAAAACGCCGTCCGCACCGCCCGGCATTCCCTTCAAACCTTCCGCAAGCTCTCCCTCGGCAAACAGTTTCGCAGCCTCCGTAAAGAGCTTTCCGAGCGCTTCATATTCTCCGCCTGCCGCCATTTCCCTCATCAGCCCGGTAAACTGCTCCCCGACCTCGCCGAAACCGTTTACGATCTGCGCCGTATTATTCCGATAGCTCTCCATCTGCATCACGCCCTCCTGCGTGACGGGAATGCCGAGCTGCTTCATCTGCACGAGAAGCTCCGGGGATGCCGTCTGATATTGCCCGACCAGCCCCGCCATGCCGTGGAGGGACTGCCTGTCGATTCCCATTCCCTGACTCATCATCTCGTTTACCATCCGCACATGGGCATCCGTCACGGGCAGGGACGCCGCCTGCAATGCCTTCAACACGCTGGAATCCACGCTCATATTGGAATAAAGAGGCGTCAGCGTGATCTGCCGTCCCTGCATACCGCGCACCTCAAAATCCATGACATCGCCCTTATTCACCTGCATACCGTTTTCCAGACGCGCCGTAAATACGCCGTGATCCTTCGTCTCGATCGTAACTTTGCCCGCGTCCGCTTCCACCACGGTACCGCGAAGCTGCTCCCCCGCTTTCAGCGGCAGATCCTGCGTCCCCCGGTTCGACGCGCCCGGCACATCCGCACTGCCGCGCACGCCGGCCGTATCTCTGACAGTATTGCTGCCGCCTACATAATCGGACAGGTTCACGCTCATATCCTCATCATCCTTCCTGCTCTGCTTTCGATTTTTAGATCTGTGTATCTGTTTTTGCCCTTTTATATCTTTGATTTCCCTGCTCTGTTTATCGGACATCCTTCTTTGCACTGTTGATCAGACGGATAGACTGTCGCCGGTGCAGCTTCTCATTCGTTTCCCACAAAATTCTTGATAAACGTCCTCCGATGGATCGGCGTGGGGCCGTATTTTTTTAACGCTTCGATATGCGCTGCGGCGCCGTAGCCCACATTTGACGCAAATCCGTATTCGGGATACACTTCGTCATACTGCGCCATCAGCCGATCCCTCGTCACTTTCGCGACAATGCTCGCCGCCGCGATGGACGCGCTCTTGGCGTCCCCTTTGATGATCGGCACCTGACGGATCGTGATCTGCGGGATCGTCACCGCATCGTTTAATAACAGATCGGGACTGACGCTCAACTGACTGATCGCTTCCCTCATTGCCTCGTAGGTCGCCTGCAGAATGTTGATTTCGTCGATCCGCTCCGGTGAAACGGATCCGATCCCGACCGCAACCGCCTGCTCCATGATCTGCGGGTACAGCTCCTCGCGTTTTTTCGCGGATAGCTGCTTTGAGTCATTCAGATACAACAAACCGCAGTCCTTCGGCAGAATCACGGCTCCCGCCACGACCGGTCCCGCAAGCGGTCCCCGTCCTACCTCGTCAATCCCGCAGATAAACGAATATTCCGCATACTCCCTTTCATAAGAAAACATCGTTTCCATGCGGGCGCACTCTTTTTCGTACGCCTCAATTTCCTTATGCGCTTTTGCGACAAGATTTTGTACGCTCTTGCGCGTATCAGCCTCGTGCGCTTTGATAAAAGCAGGCAGCTCTGCAACTGTGGCTGCCTGTAGTCCCGCTTTGATTGCTCCGATCGTATCCATTTTTCCCTCTGAAGGTATTTTTTACTGATGCTTCAAAAATCCAAAGTCCGAAAGCGGCCAAATGCGAACCCACGCTTTGCCGATAATGCGGTCCCTGTGAATATTGCCGACGGATGGATCCCGGCTGTCGGAACTGTTATTGCGGTTATCGCCAAGCACAAAATATTCATCCGCTCCAAGCGTGATCTCTATCGCCGCGCGTCCCGGATTGAGCATGACCTCCGCGCCGTAATTCTCATGCAGTACCTCGCCGTTAATATAGATCGTCCCGTCCTGATCGATGCGCACGCGCTCGCCCGGCAGACCGATGATCCGTTTGATATAATACGTTTTTGCTTTATGTTCATACGGAAAAACAATGATGTCATAGCGCTGCGGTTCCGTAAACCGGTAAGACAGCTTATCCACCATCAGATTGTCCCCGTCATGCAGCGTCGGGCGCATACTGTCTCCCTGTACGCGGGTTCGCTGCCCGACATAATGGATCAGCAGAAACGTCACGCATAAAACGATCAGCAGATAGATGCTCATCTGCAAAATCTCCTGACCGAGCGTCAAAGGCTTTTCATCCTCCTTCGCCCGCTGCTTTTTCCTGTTTTTCTTCTTTTCTGTGATTTCTTCCTCTTTCATGTCTGTCATCCATCATTTCATTTATCACGCCGACAATTCAATCTACTCTTATATTAGAATGATTTCATGGGAATTTCAAGTGTCATTTTGCCGATCAGTCCGTTTCTGAATTCATCCAGCAATAATCCCGCCGCTTTATGGTAGTCCGGCTCCGTTCCTTTTTTGTAACATCCCCGCCGTCTGCAGATCTCTTCCATCACGGCAGGCGCCTCCGCATCCGCCTCCTCAAGCCGGTAGCGCGCCTGAATTGCCTGCGGATATTCTTTTTGCAATAACCCGATCAGGGAAAGTGCAAGTTCCTCCGTCTGAAGGATCTCGTCATTGATGGAACCGATGAAGGCAAGATGCTGTCCCACGAGCTGATCTTCGAATTTCGGCCACAAAATACCCGGCGTATCTAAAAGCTCCAGCTCTTTATTCACTTTGATCCACTGTTTTCCCTTCGTCACGCCCGGACGGTTGCCCGTTTTCGTACAGCTCTGACCGACAAAGCTGTTGATGAACGTGCTTTTTCCGACATTCGGAATGCCGACGACCATTGCCCGGATCGGACGGTTTTTGATCCCTCTTGACCGGTCGCGCTCTATTTTTTCCCGACACGCCTCTCTGACAAGCCCGGCAAGCGGTTTCATGCCGCTCCTTGTCTTGCTGTTCATCTCCAGCACAAAGCACCCTTTTTCCCGGTAATATTGCGCCCACAGCTTATTTTTTTTGTCATCGGCAAGATCCGCTTTGTTGAGCAGGAGGATGCGCACCTTATTGCCTGCAAGAGAGTCGATGTCAGGGTTGCGGCTGCTATAGGGAATGCGCGCGTCTACCAGCTCGATCACAAGGTCGATCAGCTTCATATCCTCCTGCATCATGCGTCTTGCTTTCGTCATATGACCGGGATACCACTGTACATTCATTTTCTCACCCTCATTTTTGTTTCAGACGGCGGCAGGTTACTCGATAAAACCCATGCCCTCATACTCGCCCTTCATGTGGAACCACGCCTTACCGATAATGTCGTCCGCGTGTACGACGCCGATATTGGCTGACCGGCTGTCCTCGCTGCTGTTCACGTTGTCTCCCAGCACAAAATATTCGTTTTTTCCAATGGAGACGGGATACTCTGCGATGCCTGCGTCGGAAATTTTATCGTATGCCACGCCGCTGTAACGCTCCCCGTCGATATAAACCTGTCCGTTCCGTATCTGGATGGTCTCGCCCGGAAGCCCGACCACCCGCTTCACATAGTAATGCGCATGTTCGTTTCCGTTCGGCAAAAAAACGACCACATCGCCGCGTTTCGGCGTCGATACCGAATAGATCAACCGGTTGATCAGGATTTCCTGTCCGTTCGTCAGCGTCGGGCTCATGGAATCTCCGATCACGCTCGTTTTAATGCCCATGCAGTAAACGAGCACAAACGCAAGCAGAACGGCCGCCGCCATATAGAACAGCGCGGCTGCACACTCCCGCAGTACGGACTTATTCAGTTTCTTTTTTTTCTGATAAAAATGTAATCCCTTTTTTCTGGACATGCTCTTTCCCTTTATCGAGCAGTTGAAAAAAGGGACGGATACCATTGTATCTGTCCCTCCTGATCCACCGCTTTTTATTTTACAAGCTCTTTGACCTTTGCCTTCTTGCCGACACGGTTTCTTAAATAATTCAGTTTCGCTCTTCTGACCTTACCGGTGCGGACAACTTCTACCTTCTCCACATTCGGGGAATGCAGCGGCCAGGTCTTCTCTACGCCGATTCCGTTGGAATTCTTGCGCACGGTGAAGGTCGCGCGGCTGCTTCCGCCCTGCTTCTTCAATACCGTTCCCTCAAACACCTGGATTCTCTCGCGGTTTCCCTCTTTGATCTTGCCGTACACGCGCACGGTGTCGCCGACCTTGAACTGCGGAACCTCTTTCTTTAACTGCTCGTCTTCGATTTCCTTAATGATGCTGTTGTTCATTTCTCTATTCTCCTTACGATTCGTGGATGTTCTTAATACAATGTGTAACAGAGGACCATCTTTTTATTGCAACGTGCATAGTTTACCATAACATGAGGGCGATTGCAAGTGTTTTTTGTGTGGGCGGGCGGAAGCGGCGCGGAAAGGGCAAAGAAGAAATCGAGGTTAGGGAATTTGAGGATGACTTCAAAGAGATTTACGGCGTATCGTGGGATTCGTGGATAGCCGTAAAGCGTGATATTCTGGGGGACGGCGAACCGCTGACCGCCTGTATAACTGGTGTTTTTGCGGACATGTACCGCACCATGCAGGAGATAGACGGGGTGAAAAAATGAAACTGTTCAAAAAGTCCAAACGTCCGGAAAATATGATTGACGGTTACAAACTGAAAAAACGTATCCGTGAACATGCATTTGCGTGTGATCATGACGACCTCACATATATTAACGCATTGCAGGATTGTATTGATGAGATCAACTACATGATTTACGAGAACACGGATAAAAAAGGAAAGAAAAGAGGGAAAAAGAATGGAAAAAATGGTGGTTGAATTTTATGCACTGTTAAAGATAGCGGGTTGTATCATGGGAATATGCATTCTTGCCTTAATTGTGTGGGCGGTTTTTATGCTTGTCTGGAATTTTTTCCGCTCCATGCGCAATGATCTTGACAAATCCGTTATAAGTGTGGACGAACTGCGCTCCCGTTTAGATGGTTTGGCATACGTGCGCCATGCTAAAGATGAGAGGTATAAACAGGTCATTGACGACATAAAAAACGAGATCAAATTTATGATAAGTGAGAAAGGACGGTAAAAAATATGAATATGATAGGCATTTTAGCGGGTGCAGTAGTGGGTTTGATCTTATTTGTGGTATACGTTCGCGTATCAACGAACATCGAAAGGAAACGTGCGGCAAAAAAGCGTGAGGAACTGCGCAGAAATTCCGGACGTTCGGAAAGCGTGAAAAAATGAAAGTCCATGAGCTGAATATCAAACCGCCCAACTTTCAGGCGATTCTTGACGGACGGAAAACCTTTGAAATCTGCTATAACGACCGTGGTTATAAAGAGGGGATATATTGATTCTGCGTGAGAATCCGACAGGACGGAAAAACGACTATACAGGTCGTAGTATGCGTTGTATCGTAACGTATATTACTTCTGCACAGCCGGTTCTTGCGGATAGTTATGTTGTCATGTCAATAAGCGTATACTCATCGCAAAATCATGAATTTTCCGAACGTCTGGAAAGTTCCAAATGACAATTGAATAATGTGCCCGTTTATGATAAACTAACCATATAAGGGGGTGTTTTTATGAATGCGTTAGGCTTTTTATATATTGCATTTCTTGTATGGTGGATATTTATTAAACATAAACCTAGCGACTTTGTTTTAATTTCTGAATTTTTCAATAGGGGTAAAAAAAATGATAAAGACGAAAACGGGAATCAGTAAAGCTGATTCCCATTTTTTATTTAATCGAATACTTTGTTTGTTTTTGTCTGTTGCGATTTTATCCAGTACATTTTTTTGCAATTTTATAAATGTTTATGCTATGGGTGTGCCTATTCCTTCTTCTCTTCATGATAAATTTCAGAAAGATTTTCGCGACATTTTAACAAACACTGGTATTGTTAGTGACGAAGATTTTGCTAATGAAATATTCGATTTTTGGTTTCCCGAAGCAGAACCCATATATACTCTTGAAGAATACGCAGATAAAATGTCAAAACTCGCGCAGGAAAAGCTAGGTATGTCAATTTCGGGTGCTATTACGATTGCGGAAAATGGTAACTATATCTATCCCGAAACATGGGTTGAGGTACTGGAACGCCTGTTTGATCAATATTTATCCGAGAACCCCGACAAAGTAACCATTTCATGGATACCGACGATTACGGAAAACAACTTGAAGGCTTCATGGTTCGGCTCAACGGAAAGCTATTATAAAGCTATGAGCGTGTTAAAATCGCATGATCTTGTGGCGTTTTGGCGTCCCTACAACAATGAACCGTCCAATGCTTACAGATTAGATCGTGGATATTTAATTGATTCTTATGACGGTAGTTTAGGTGTTGGAAGCTACTACTATTCCAACTACTATACGCCTGTATACTTTGATCTTTCGGATGTATCACTTGTTTACGGTTCGGATTTTTCGGATACTTTTCTAAACGGCGTGGCTTATCTTACGTCTACGTTTGGAAAGGAAACAAGTACTTGTGTCGGGCATTATGCGTATTTTATCAATTCAAACGGGCTGGGTGTATCTCCGAAGTGGCATTTCTATCATCCGTCCGAGGGGCTTGCAGATTATCCGTATGCAACAGACTATAACAAGTACATGCTGTTTAATTCGTTTTTTACGGGCGTGATTACTTTCCCCACGTCAAATTCAACTGCGTTTGTTCCTGTCGCGTCCTCTGACAGCGGTATCGGCTATATGCCGATTTTCTCGACTTCGAACGCCTATAAAGACTGGATTACGGGGAATGGTGCTTACTATCGCTTTAATTCCGGCTATGCGGGCGGTGCGCTGACGATCGACCCGAACGCGGATTATTCTGCGATTTCCGGCGCCATCGCGGATGCCATGAAACAGGGGCTTGCGGATGGTGCGGGAATGTCTGAGATTCTCTCCCTTATGCAGTCTGCTTTTTCGGACAAACTCGACGAAATCAATAACACGTTAGGGGACATATCGGACAATACAAGTGAAACGAACTCGTGGCTTGAAAAAATTTATAACCTTCTTGTCAAAATTGATAAAAAGGTCAACGGTATCCTTGTGGCTGATACGGTTGACACGGCGGTCAATGTGATCTCAAAGTTATTTGATTCCATTTGGGAATGGATCAGCAACAAACTTGAGATTGTTGAAATGGTTCAAGAGGTCGGGAATCTGGGAAACGTTCTTAAAAAGAAATTCCCTTTTTCGATCCCATGGGATGTTTATGCTATTCTGCTGATGTTCGACGCACCCGCAAAACCGCCTGTTATCAGTCTGCACTTTGAGTTTCCCATGCTGGATGACTATGTGTATGACTATGAATATATCATGGACGGGAAAGAGTGGGTTGATTTTGCGACCGTTTGCCGGTTTTTTCTCACGATTGGGTATGAAATTTCGCTTATGCATCTGACGCAAAAGTTGTATGCGTCGGGTCTGTTTGATATGCCTGCGCCGAACAAGCGCAGGAAATAAGGGGGTGATACTATGCTACAGATCGTTACATGGTTACTCGGTCTTTTGCCTGATTCGTGGTTTTCGCAGGCGAGCGTGTCCGCACAGATTTCGGAATTTATCTCCTACATGAATTTTTTTATTCCGTTTGATGCCGCAATCACGATCACGACGGCGTGGCTTGCGTGCATTGTCGCGTACTTTGTTTACTCGTGGGCGGCAAATTTGGTTGACGTGATCAAAGAAATCCTGTAAAAATTCCAAACGTTCGGAAAATATTCCGTACGTTTGGAAAAGGGGGTGATAAAATGATTTATTTTTATACGGGTGTCCCCGGTAGCGGCAAGGGTGTACATTCGTCCGAGGTCATTTATAAGATGTTGCAGTCCGGAAAAGACGTGATAACGAATATTGACGTACACACGGAACTGATCGAGCCGCGCCGGAAAAAGCCGGTCGGGAACTGTATCTATGTGCCTACGCAGGACTGGTTGCATGATGCATTTATCCAGAAACCAAAGCAAAAAGAGGACAGATACAGTTACTTGCAGGGGCTTTACGGCTACGCAAACAACTATCATTTGCGGAAAGCGGATGGTTCTTTTTTTGAACATCAAACATGGCTTGTATTGGACGAAGTGCAGGAACTTTTTAACACGCGTACGTGGAATAGGCGTGACCGTCTCGCGTGGTGCGCTTTTTTCCGCGAACACCGGAAATATGGCTATGACTGTATCTTGATCTCGCAGGACGATAAAAACGTTGACAAGCAGATACGCACCGTGTTGCAAAAGCAGGTCTTGCACCGCAAGGTTACGGACTATAAATTTTTTGGCAAGGTGCTCAAACTGCTTACGGGGCGTGATCTCTTTATCGCGATCTCTACGCAATATGGTATGAAAAAAGCGGATGCAAAGACAGGCACGCGCTTTTATTTCGGCAGACAGAAATACTATGACTTTTACGACAGTATGCAGACATTCCGAGACAGCGGAATGTAAAGCGGGAAATGGTTCACGGTGGCGGGTGGACGGGCGGGAACTCTTGAGCGTCCGCGAAAGATAACCGACCGCGCCGCCCGCGGCGCTCTTACTTGACTATAGCATCATTTCTCGGACATGAAAACAAAAAAACAATAAAAAGGGGCTGTTTAAGTGGCAAGTTATAACGTGAAACTTTACGACTATGGCGACGCTATGCAGATCAGACATTACGGCAAGTCGATAGTCAAAAAGAAAAGAATTTATGCCGAACAATATGTGATGGAATACACCGATAGCGGCTATGTGATGCGGAAGAAAAAAATGGTTGACGTGACTCCCGTCCGGTCTCGGGATCGGGAAGATGAAGAACCGGAAAAAAATTCCGAACGTTCGGAATTTTTGATCAACCGCTCCCTTACGAATTGCGCGAACCGTGCAAAGAAAAAAATTTATGAGCTTTCCCGTGCGAACAATTGGGAGTGGTTCGTGACGCTGACATTTAATCCGCAGATCGTTGACAGTACAGACTATGACAGGGTAAAAGATGTCGTATCCGATTTTTTTCACAACATGCGAAAGCGGTTTGCGCCTGATCTGAAATATCTGGTTGTTCCCGAACTGCATGCGGACGGAAAGAAGTATCATTTTCACGGGCTTTTATCAAATATCGGAAATCTGGTGATGCAGGACAGCGGAAAGACGGTTGAGAGTGACGGGGCTGTTATTTATAACCTTAAGCAGTGGCATTTTGGATTTACGACGGCTACAAAAGTTACGGACTCAAAGCGGGTTGCGTCTTACATCACAAAGTACATCACAAAAGAGTTATGCAGGGAGACGGACGGGCGGCACAGATATTTGAATAGTTCAAACTGTAACCGTCCGAAAGTGATCGAGTATGAAATGTCGAAAGAAGAGTATGCGGAAGCGCTTGACGGGCTTTATGACAATATAGGATATGTTAAATCGTTAAAGATTCCGCTTGCACACAACAAAATTGAGTATATCGAGATCAACGACGTTTAAGGGGTAAAAAATGAAGAGAACAAAAATTTGTAAAGAGTACTGCGGAATATCTTGCATTGATGGGTCTTGCCCGCAGGCAGACCGTGGCGAATATGCGGAATGCGGAATGGAAGTTGTGGAGAGTTGCGGCGAATGCTTTGCGTATCATGGCTGTGATGACTGTGCATTTTGGGAAACGGACATCTGTCTGGAATCCGGACCGCCTAAGTTTTAATACTTACAAAAATAAAATGTTTTTTGAACGGCTGATAGAAATATCAGTCGTTTTTTTTCCAAATGTTTGGAAATACTGCAAAAGAGAAAAGAGGGTAAAAAAAAATGGGATATTTGAAAGAAAGGGAACGGTACACGATTGAAACCCTTTTGCGTGAGGGTAAAAGTGTATCATATATAGCTAAGCGGCTGGGGCGTTGCCGTGCGACGATTTATAACGAGATACACCGCGGGACAGTCGCGCGGATGCGTACAGATTTGAGCGTGCGGAATACATATGACGCATATGTGGGTCAGAGGGTACAGGATGAGCGGGCTCATAACAAAGGCAAACCGCTCAAGATCGGAAATGATATGCAGTATGTGCGCAAGGTCGAGGAGCTGATACTTGATCATAAGTACTCCCCTTATGCCTGCACGGTGTATATATCGCGGAATTGTCCCGAGATTCCGACCCGTGTTTGCACGGTGACGCTTTATAACTATATCTATTCTGGACTTTTTTTACATGTGACGAAAAATAATTTGCCATATCGCAAAAAGCGGCGCCGGAAGCCGCAGACAAATACAAGGATGGCGTTAAATCACCGAGACGGATTGAGCATTGAGGAACGTCCGGAAGAAATTCTTTCCCGCAAATCTGCTGGACATTGGGAAATGGATACAGTGGTCAGCGGAAAGAAGAAAAGCCGTGAATGTCTGCTTGTGCTTACAGAGCGGAAAACGCGTATGGAACTTGTATACCGCATGCTTGATAAACGGGCGGCGTCTACTGTATCCGTGCTGGATCGTTTGGAAAGCCGGATCGGTACGGATCGTTTTAGGGGACTTTTCCGGACGATCACGACGGATAACGGTGTTGAATTTTTGGATTCGGACGGAATGTCAAATTCTTTGTCCGGTAGGCGCCGGACGGTGACATACTACTGTCACCCTTATAAAAGCTGTGAGCGTGGAAGCAATGAGAACCAGAACCGGCTTATCCGGCGTTGGATTCCCAAAGGCTCGGATATATCTAAGTATACAGATCAGCAGATACGGGATATACAAGACTGGATCAATGACTATCCGCGCAAGATGTTCGGCGGGAAGTCTGCGCGGGAAGTCTTTGAGCGGGAATTTTTTAATACTTCATAAATTCCAAATGTTCGGAATTTCTTTCCCGTACAAGCCGCCTGTTGCGACGGCTTGTTTGCCATGGGAAAAAATTCCTGAATGTTCTATCTGGTTGTTTTTTTTATGATAAATCATGTTTTCCAAACGTTCGGAAATCCCTTTTTCTCTTTATTTTTCTGTCTCAAAAAATTTTTTGAAAAAAATTCTAATTTCCTATTGACATTTGCGGTGGGCGGGCGGTAGGCGGGCGGTCTTCCCGTCAAGGGAAACTGTCATGCCTTCCATGCTTTCCGGTATCATCGACTTAACCCATTCATGAAAACAGCGGTTGAGTGATACCGGTTCGACCAGTTTTAGCAGGCACTGCATCCAGTAGTAGCAGGGCACATCCTCTATTCCGAATTTCTCCTTCAAAAATCCGCTCACTCTCTCGTCTGTTGCCCACTGATGGATCTGGCTGACATTTTTGAGACCGCTTATGCATCCCAGTATCACGATCGTTATGGCTTCCGCCACGCTGCAGAAATAGCCATTGTATTCTTTTGTTGTCTCCACGTCCATAAAGTATTCTGTGATTGTATTATTTTTCATGTTTACATAATATCACATTCCCTCTTTTTTGAAAATTGATTTCCGTGGTGATGCGGCGGGCGGTGGTTCCTTTGAACAAAAAAAGGCAATACCCTTCTGCAATAATTGTAATTATAGACGTCATCAAGCGCTTGACAACATAATCATTCTAATGTACACTATAGTTGTGGGGGCGACAGTTGTCGTTTTTGAAAGGAGAACTTATTACATGGAGGAAAATCTTATTTCAGAATTGGATAATGCCATTCGCACCACCGAATCACAGAATGTCAGCTTAATTTTTGAAAACAGTACCTTTGAAGAAATTGCCAACATTGATTTCGATTTGCCCCAACAATGTTGGAAAAAAGAATAGCAATTGTTAATAAATCATTTGCCGCCTCCAAATCTCTTTTAAATTTTAGACTTGGACTTTCAGAAAGGTTCTGATATGAATTCTACTTTTTCTTCAACCTATAGATTTATGTCAGCACCATTATATGCTGACATTTCCATTACAGACAGATGCAATCTAGCCTGTATGTATTGCTATGCCAATGCATCAATCCAAAATGCAGATTACATGGATGTACAATTATTCAATAAGGTTTCAATGGAGCTAGAAGCATGTGGCGTTAGTTATATGCGAATAGCCGGAGGCGAACCACTTATGCATCCGAAAATATCGGATATTTTGAATATCGCAGGAAAATGCAAAATGCTTACATCCATGAGTACAAACGCCACTCTCGTTGACATGAGTATTGCCAAAATGATACATAACTCTGGTTTAAACTGGATTGTCGTTAGCTTAGATGGTGCAGACAAAAACATAAATAACTTGACGAGAGATGGATATCATCATGTAATTCACGGTATCGAGTGCTTAATTAAAACCGGTATCCGCACAAAATTGGCAACCGTTGTATCCTCTGCAAATTATCTGCATTTTGGCGAAATAATCAGATTAGCAGAGGATATGCATATCGCAAGCATCGGCTTTCTGCTCTTTTCTGCGGTCGGTCGTGCTTGTAAGAATATTGCGAAGCTACAGATGAACTTCTCTCAGTTAAGAGAATTCATTATTGGCATAAATGAATATAAAGCAAAGAACAAAAATGGTATCAAAATAAATATTGTCTTTCCGCATGAGAGTATTATCCCGTGGCAGTTGTCTGCCTTTCTGACCGATAAAGAGATTTCTCAAAACTGGATTTCCACTTCGGTCGCAGAGGCCGGACAGTTCAAACGATCTATCGGATGTATGGCAGGGTTTTCAACCTGTGCGATCACCCCTGACGGCAGGCTATTTGGCTGTGAACAAATGACAAATTTTGACGAACTATGTGCCGGTTATCTCAAAACCGAAAGTTTTCTTCGCGCATGGAACCAATCCTCCGTATTCCACCGTCTGCGAAGTACTCAAATTACAAATTTGGATGAGCGCTGTATTCATTGTACGCATGTTGGTTGTGGTGGTGGCTGTAGAGCGATTGCTTACTCTCAAACACATCATATTAATGGCTTTGACGATAGCTGTACGATACTAAACCAAACGGGGGATGCATAATGAACAAATTTTTCAGATATAGACTTAATCAGTTTTGGATTACAGTTAGGAAAGAATATGATACATATTACGTTGTATTGCCACAAACCTTAAATGTTATAATCTTAACGAAAGTACAAGCCTGCATATTATATATACTATACATAGACGGATATACCGAAAAGGAACTAAAAAACCGCTTTTTTCAAAATAATTATTCGTTACAGAATGCAGTAACTGTTTTTCTTAAACGCGCTCACCAAATAGGTTTAGCCTAATCAAGAAATCGAGAGGAAATAAATGCAAATTACATTGATCAATCCACCTGTCTATCATAATGAAGAAGGAATATATCCTCCCCTTGGATTAGTATCGATCGCAACGTATCTAAAACAACACCAATATCACGTGAAAATTTTTGATTTAGCTTTAGAAGTTTACGCACATAAAAGAATCGTTGATTTTCACTTTTATCAAAATATTGCTGATGAACTATGCTCATCCGACACGGATATAATAGGGATATCCTGTCAAAACTACACTCTCGCGAGTGCGCTCAACATAGCCAAACACACAAAAAAATCATGTTCTGACACAAAAATCTTTTTGGGCGGTGTCGGAACGCACGGAATTGCAGAAAATCTACTTTCGCTTTTTCCTTTCGTTGATTATATCGTTGATGGAGAGGGCGAAGAAGCTACGGTGGATTTAATTCATTCCATCGAAACAGGGCATTTTGAAAAAATACGAGGCGTATACTTTCGTAGTGATGATGCAATCATATTCAACGGAAAACACGCACCTATCATGAACCTTGACAGTCTTCCCCTTCCCGATTTTGGTCTGCTTAATCATATAGAAGACTATTTGCAATTATTTCCACATGAAAGAAGGGCGTTAAATATTGAGTTTGCACGAGGCTGTGGTGGAGGCTGCAGTTTCTGTGGTTGTTTTTCATTTTGGAGCGGAAAACATCGATATTTCTCCATAGATCGCGTCATACGCAATATAAAGGAATTAAAATACCGCTACCACATTAATCATTTTTATTTATCAGATGATGATTTTATGCAAAATCCAAAACGTGTATCCGATTTTTGTACAAAATTAATTGAGTCCGGTATAAACATGACATGGGATACCAGAGCTCGGGTGGACGAACTTGACGAACAGCTCCTTAAGCTTATGAAACAAGCAGGATGTTCCGAAATACTCATCGGTATTGAATCTACAGATGATATTGTCCTTGATTCCATGAAAAAGAAAATCAAATCACAGGATCAATACAACGCAGTAGTTAAGACATTAAAAAGCGGCATTTTCCCCATTTTATCTTTGATTCTTGGCTATCCAACCGAAACAAGACATAGCATCAATGCGACCTTACAATTTTTAGTTAAAATCAACTTACTCAGAAAACCTTTTGTTGCATATTTTCATCTATTATCGATTGTTCCGGGCACAGATTTATACAATAGTGAAAAGCGGAATCTCCGCAAGGAGAATGGATTCAATTATCCGATCTCGGACTTACGATACGAAGATACTCCTATTCATCCTGAAGACATCGAAATCATTACCCAATATCCAACACTTTGCTCTACATTTTATCACCTCCCTGTCAAAAACAGTGTGGATTTGCTTCGTGGTATCTCGTTATTAGCCCCTAACGCGATTGCTGCATTTCCATTTACTTTTGAATTACTCAATCATTATGGCTATTGTTACGTCGATTTAATAGAAAAATATATTCTTGACGCCAACGCGAAAACATACAATGTCGGACAATTCATGCGCCATATTGGGCAGACACTTCCTCCAAATACTGCACTAAGTGAAATGTTCCGCTTTGAATATCAAATATATACGGCTCAATATGATTTTTCATATGAGCCGACGGTACTTTCCTTTGTTTATGATATCATTTTTATTCAAAACCTTTTGCGAAGCGGCAGAAAATTGTCTTTCCGCATGAAACAAATACCGGTTACTTATCTTTTTGTCAAAACCGGATCACAAGTTAAGGTCTACCGCCAAAAGGAGAACTCCTAATGAAAACAATCCTATTTTTAGTAAAGTTTACCATCCGCAAAGAACGCCATCTCCCTTTCTATTTTCTTTCTTTTACGGTATGCACCGGCATCTCCGCTCTACTCTCCATGCTTTTTTTACAATTAATCACCGCTGCTGTCTGCAATCCCCACATGCAGAATCCAACTCTGCTTGTTATTTTCACATGCGTAGGATTTGCAATATTCATCATTCTCACAAAATCGATCAGTACCGCCATGTATTTCAAAGCAGACAGCCGATTTACATTCATTCGGACCGATATACAAAATGATATAAGCTATCGTATCATGAATCTTCCTTTTGAATCGATAGAAAGCAGAGACTTTCTGGAAAAGAATGAACGCGCACTAAAATCGCTTGAAAGCAGTAACAAAGGTGTGGAGCTTATTTTGAAAACCTTATTCCAATTTCCGGGCTCTATATTGTCATTGATCAGCGCATTCTTTATTTTAGCTACCATTCGGCTCTACCTTCCCCTCTTTTTTATTCCCTATTTGACCATCGGTCTATGGATGGCAAATAAATGTGCACGGTTCCGTGAAACGTTGCAATCCGATACTTCGAAAAACCAAATTCAAATGGATTATCTTTTCGATTCTATCAATGACACAAGGTATGCTAAGGAACTTCGGATTTTTAATTTACGCAATTTATTTTTTCATAAACTCTCTGGCAAAATAAATCAAATGACCTCTTTGTTGCATAAAGAAGAACATTTTCGACTTGTCCATAGTATCATAGCGGTCTCAGCCCTGTTTGTTCTCTCAAGTATTGCATGTATGGCATTTGTTATTACCGGGTATCACAATAACAACGTAAATCTCTCACAATTAGTGGTGACAATCTACGCCGTCATAAACATCTATCAATATTCGGATGAGATTTTCGAGCAAAAGGAAAAAATCATTTTTGAATTGAACTGCGTAAAAGAAATCTTCTGTATTCTAAATACAGAAAATGCCAATTTCAACATGCAGTTAACAGATTGTTCGGATCGGTGCGAATATGAGTGGGAGATATATCATCTGACATTCCAATATCCCAATTCGAATAAATATGCCTTACAGGATATTTCTTTTAAGCTTCGACCGAATGAGCATATCGCAATCGTTGGTTTGAACGGCGCTGGCAAGTCTACCTTGATAAAGTGTATGACAGGACTGTACCAAAACTATCAGGGGAAAATACTTTTTCGCGGTAATGATATACGCAACATTCCCATTCACATTTTAACACAGTATATTGGTGTCCAATATCAGGATGCAGATGTTTATCCTTTTACGATAAAAGAAAATATAGCCTCATCATGCCGCAATGCCGACACAGACAGAATATGGGATTGTCTTTCCGCCGTATTTTCAAAAGAAACGCTTCGGAAGTTTTCCTCAGAAACAGAAACGGTATTAGAAAATTTGTTTGATGAAAACGGAGTTGTTTTGTCCGGCGGCGAACGGGAATCTTTTCTATTTGCCAGAATCTTATATCAAAATCCTGATTCCATCATTCTGGATGAACCGACCGCAAGGTTAGACTCCATTGCAGAAGGAAAAATCATCAGCAAAATAGAGAGCACATTTGCAAATAAATGTGTCATTTTCATCAGTCATCGCTTTGGAATCACCCATTCATTGAACCGCATTCTGCTTCTCAAAGACGGGAATCTGATTGGAGACGGCGACCATCAAAAGCTGATACAACACTGTAGCGAATACCGTCGCCTTATTGAAGTGCATAAACATTATTATGATGATGAGAGGTCAAACTTATGATCAGACTGATTACGAAAACCGCCCGTATATTTTCATTTATCAAGCCAGCCTTCAGAAAATGTTCTCTGATTCTTCCTGTCGATTGCTTTGTCCGTGCAACATTGGTACTAGCCGATGTTTTTTTGCCAATTATGATCATCAACACTGTCAGCCAAGTGCATGTAACCAAGGCAATCTTTATCGTAGCATTCATATTGTTGTGCAGGTTTGGCTTAGGAGCTTTAGAACGTTGGACCAATATAAGATCCCAAAATGAATGTCGCTGCATTAACGACCGAGTAGAATTCCTGCTTTCAGAGAAACTGATATCTATTGATTATCTGTTTCTTGAGAATCAAACATTCCTCGACGAAAAGTCAGGCGCAACTTTCTCCATAAAAAATTATAAGGCGATTGATACACTGATACAGTGCCTATCCACGCTTTTGTGCCAAATAATTGTACTGCTTCTAAGTGGTAGCTACCTGTTGCTTTCCCATCCACTTCTCCTGTTTCTTGTATTCATAAGTTTTCTGCTCCAGTTATTTGTCAATCAAAAATTGAATGAAAAACTCGATCCCTTTTTTAATAATCTTTTCCCCATCAATCGAAGATTTCGTTGGCTTTCTTCATTGAAATTTGATGTTTCACGCCAAAAAGACATTCGCATGCATCATATGATAGATTTGATTGATGAAAAAGCACGATATTACAATCAGATGACCTGTAATACATTTTCTGAAATGAATCAGATTACATGGAAATCTTCCATCGCAATTCATGTAATAAACACGCTCTGTATGTACGCAGGATATTTATATAATGCAGTAAGAATACTTTCAAATAAAATGTCAATCGGCACTTTTTTATCTATCAGTATGCTTTTAGGTGAGTTAAACAGCACACTGTCCTCCATCAGCGATAATTATACTTCATACGAACAGATGCTGTCCTATCTTGATCCGGTAGTTTCCATATTGTCAAAATCCTCCTCTGATAACGGTCATGATCCTCTAAGCGAAATCGACACCATAGAATTCCATCAAGTATCATTCCAATATCCCACAAGTACACATTTGGTCTTAGATCAGATATCTTTCAAAATAGAAAGAGGAGAACGGATCGCATTAGTCGGACTGAATGGAGCCGGAAAGACAACGATTGTTAAGCTGCTTTGTCGACTTTACTCTCCCTCCGAAGGCGAAATCTTGATCAATGGGATTAATATTGCATGTTTTGATAAAGAACAATATTTGTCTAAACTGTCAATTGTTTTTCAGGATTTTATGATTTTTGATTTCTCCGTTAGCGAGAATATCACACTTGATTTGGCGTTCCATTCCGACAGGTATCTTGATGCAATCCGCACTGCTGGTTTTACATTGGGCAATGGCATTGATAGTAGCACGTTACTTGGTCCCCAAACAAACAGAGACGGAATTCGCCTATCCGGCGGTCAAAGCCAGCGATTGGCAATGGCACGTGCCATTTATAGAAACGGAGACATCTTTATTCTCGACGAACCCGATTCAAGTATAGACCCGCTCGTTGAATACAATATCTATCGAAAATACAATATTATAACTTGTAATCAAACATCACTGTTTGTCTCACATAGAATGATAACCACTCAATTCTGTGATAAGATACTGGTTTTAGATAGTGGGAAAGTTGCCGCTTTTCTGCCCCCTTCCACTCTTTTGACGGATACCGATTCGTTATATTATAAATTGTATCACCTTCAGAAAAATCAGATCCTGCAATAAAACATAATGATACTACTATTTCCGGTCCGGATGCTCAGCCAGATAGCGTTCGTACAGATCCGGTCTGCGCTCCTTTGTCCGCGCGATGGACTGCTCCAGGCGCCATTTATCCACCTTAGCATGATCGCCGCTTAAAAGGATTTCCGGCACACACTTGTCGTGCCATACTTCCGGCCGGGAGTACTGCGGATATTCTAAAAGATGACCGGTGAACGATTCCGTTTCCGCCGAATCATGGTTATTTAACACGCCCGGCACTAAACGCGCGATCGCGTCCACCATCACCATTGCCGCAAGCTCGCCGCCCGTTAAGACATAATCGCCGATGGAAATATAGTCGGTGACGATCTCCGTGAGCACGCGCTCATCCACACCCTCATAATGCCCGCATAAAAAAATAAGCTGTTCCTCGCCGGCAAGCTCCCTTGCCATCTCCTGATGAAAGCGTTTCCCCTGCGGCGTCACATAGATCGTGCGGATACGCTGTCTCGTCCTCTGCGCCGCCACGATCGCCGTATAACAGTCATAGACCGGCTGCGCCTGCATGAGCATACCTGCGCCGCCGCCATAGGTGTAATCGTCCACTTTTTTATGTTTGTCCGTCGAGTAATCCCGGATATTGTAGGTATTGACCGAGATCAGCTCCCGCTGCACTGCGCGCGCCAGAATGCTGGTGTTTAAGCCGTCACGCACCATATCGGGAAATAATGTCATGATATGAAAGTCCATTTGTTTATCCTTTTTTATTCCACCAATCCCGGCATCAGATGTACGATCATATGCCGTTCTTTCACGTCTACCTGTTTTACACATTCCCTGATCGCAGGAAGAAGGATTTCCCTGCCGTCCGTCTGCTTCACGACATATACGTCGTTCGCGCCGGTCTGTATCACATCATCCAGCACGCCGAGCGGCGCGCCCTCGTCGCTCTCCACCTGCATCCCGATCAGATCAGAAATATAATATTCGTTTTCTTTCAACGGGACCGCCTTTTCTCTGGGTACATACAGTTCCGCGCCGCGCAGCAGTTCCGCGTCTTCTATGGTATCGCATTCCCTGAGTTTCAGGATGACCATCTGCTTAAAAAACTTGACGCTTTCAATCTGCATACTGCGTTCCTGCCGCCGCCCCTGCGGATCTTTCACCAGGACTTCCTTATATTTCTTAAAGCGCTGCGGCTCCTCCGTCGTCGGATACACCTTCACTTCTCCGCGCACGCCGTGCGTCGTCGCCACGCATCCCACTCTGAATAAATCCTCTTCCCTGTCTGCCATTTTGCCGCTCCTCATTGCTTTTCCCCTTTCGGAGATTTTTGAAAAACAGCGGTCTTATCTTCAAAAAGAAAGACCGCTGTTTCATTTCATAACCCGAAAGAAATGCCCGCAGACATTTCTTCGAAAGAGTTTCGCGTAAGCGAAACTCTTTTTCAAGCTATAGGAAATTTTGCAACCCCAGAAGAATCGCTTGCGATTCTTCGAAAGGACGCTTTGCGTCCTTTTTTATACAATTTCTACATCCACGCGCTTATTATCCTTTGAAGACGCCGCCTTTACCACTGACCGGATCGCTTTTGCAATGCGACCCTGTTTGCCGATGACTTTTCCCATATCGGCAGGCGCAACATGAAGCTCAACGGTCACATTTCTGCCGTTCTCTTTCTCCGTGACTACCACTTCATCGGGATAATCCACAAGTGCCTTTGCAATTACCTCTACCAATTCTTTCATCATCCACCTCCGAAACGGCACATGCCGTTAAACAATGGGTTCTCTTGAAGCAGTCTTACTTCTCGATGCCGGCATTCTTTAACAGTCTGGCAACGGTCTCCGTCGGCTGCGCGCCGTTTGCGAGCCACTTCTTCGCAAGCTCCTCGTTCACTTTCACGGTTGCCTTCTCCGTGTTCGGATCGTAGGTTCCGATCTCCTCGATGCACTTACCGTTTCTGGATACTCTCGAATCAGCTACCACGATTCTGTAAAGCGGTCTCTTCTTCTGTCCGATTCTTCTTAATCTGATCTTTACTGCCATTTCTTTTTCCTCCAAAGTATCTGTTTGTTTTTTGTTCCCGCGGCTGCATCTCTCATGCTGACCGCAATTTATAGGATGGACCCCGTTCTTTTTTAGAACGGGAATCTCATACCGCCTAATCCGCCGAAGCCGCCGTGGCGCTTTTTGGAAAAACCGCCCATCTGCTTCATCATTTTCTGCCCCTGTTCAAACTGTTTGATAAAACGGTTGACAATGGCGATGTCCACGCCTGCGCCCCGCGCGATCCTGTGCTTTCTGCTCGGATTGAGCAGCTTCGGACTGCGCCTCTCCTCCGGCGTCATGGAAAGAACGATCGCCTCAAACTGCCCAAGCTGTTTGTCGTCGATCATGGAACTAATGTCTCCCATTTTCGATCCCATTCCCGGTAACATGGAAAGGATGCTGGACAATCCGCCCATATTCTTCATCTGCTTCATGCTTTCCAGATAATCCTCAAAGTCAAACTTCCCTTTTTTCATATTGGAAGCCATTTTCTTTGATTTATCTTCGTCAATCTCGATCTCGCTCTGCGCTTTCTCAATGAGCGAAAGCACATCGCCCATGCCAAGGATCCGGCTTGCCATGCGGTCCGGATAAAACTGCTCTAAGTCGGTCAGTTTCTCTCCCATGCCGACATACAGGATCGGTTTGCCCGTCACCGCCTTGACGGACAGCGCCGCACCGCCTCTCGTATCGCCGTCAAGCTTGCTTAAAATAATACCGTCCACGCCGACTTTCTCATCAAACTCTTTCGCGACGTTGACCGCATCCTGTCCCGTCATCGCATCCACGACAAGCAGGGTCTGATGCACGGTCACATTCGACTTGATCTCCTTTAGCTCTTTCATCATATCTTCGTCGATATGCAGCCGTCCTGCGGTATCTAAAATCACCACGTCATGTCCGTTTTTCTGCGCATGTTCGATCGCCGCTTTGGCAATATTGACCGGGGAATGATTTTCTCCCATGGAAAATACATCCACCTGAACCTTTTCCCCGTTTACCTGTAACTGCTTGATCGCCGCTGGGCGGTAGATGTCACAGGCAACAAGCAGCGGCTTTTTGCCTTTCAGTTTCATTTTACCCGCCAGCTTTGCCGTCGCCGTCGTTTTTCCGGCGCCCTGTAAGCCGCTCATCATGATGACCGTGATCGCTTTTCCGGGCTGGTAGGCGATCTCCGTCGTCTCGGATCCCATGAGCGCGATCATTTCTTCATTTACGATCTTAATGACTGTCTGACCGGGATTTAAGCCGTTTAGAACGTCGCTGCCGACCGCGCGCTCCTGCACGGTGGAAACAAACTGCTTGACAACCTTGAAATTGACGTCCGCCTCCAGCAGCGCCATCTTCACTTCTTTGAGCGCCGTCCTGACGTCTTCCTCGGTCAGGCGCCCCTTTCCCCGCAGACTCTTGAATATATTACTCAGCTTATCGGTTAAACTCTCAAATGCCATTTACCGTCTCCCCTGCTACAGTTCTTCCATGATCTCACGGGAAAGCGCCCGGATCGCCGCCAGCCGTCCTTCTGCTGTTTCCCTGTTCGATCCTTTTCCCGCTGCGGATCGTTCCTGCGGCGGCTTCTCCAGCGCCGGTCTTTTTTGCTCTGCCGCCAGATTCCCCTGCTTTCCCGGCTCCATAACCAGCGTCTCCCGCCATTCCCGCTGCGCCGTCCCGGCATCCTGCTTTTTGCGCCCTGACAGTCCTTCCTGCGGCGCTTCGGGTTCTGTCTGCTCCAGCAATTCCCTTGCCAGCGCATCGATGCGCTGCGCTTTCTCTTTGATCAGCGCAAACTTCTTTACAAGTCCGAGCTGCGCCTCGTACTGTTCTAAAATCCTGTCACAACGGCGGAGCAGATCATGTACGCCCTGCCTGCTGATCCCCTGAATATCCGCGATCTCCGCGAGGGACATATCATGGTAGACCGCATCCTCATAAATCTGTCTCTGGTGTGCGGTCAGAAGTTCTCCGTAAAAATCATACAACAATCCATGTTCCACGATTTTTTCCATACGGTCAACCCCTCTCCCATCATCACACTTTGCTATCATACAGGATAACAAAAAGACTGTCAAGTATTTTTTCTTGACAGTCGGAATCTGAATCAATGATTCAAACTACTCTCATTCAACAGAAAATCATAAATACTCATAATCAGCACCCCATCGTCATTGTAATACGGTGCAGGCGCATTTTTCGTGATGATAATCTTCTTGAAGAAATCGCCCGTCAGCATCAGAGAGCGCTGCTCCTGTTCCATCTTTGCCTGATCCGGAATCGCATAGGCTGACTGGATATAATAACGCTTAGAGCCTTTGTTACAGACAAAATCAATTTCCAACTGCTTGCGGGTTCCGTGACCCTTCTCATTGGTTTTATTCAGAGTAATAATGCCCACATCCACATTAAAGCCACGTATTTTTAGCTCATTAAAAATGATATTCTCCATTGCATGAGTTTCTTCCAATTGGCGAAAATTGAGACGGGCATTGCGCAATCCCAAATCGGTAAAGTAATATTTGACCGGTGTGTCAATATACTTTTTCCCTTTAATATCATAACGAACAGCACTATCAATCAGAAAAGAATCAGAAAAATAATCCATATACCTTTTGATCGTCGTGTTGCTGATGGTTTTCTGCTTGACAGTTTTGAATACTGCCGACAACTTTGCCGGGTTTGTAAGCGAACCGATCGCAGATGAAAGAATATTCAGAATTTCTTCCAATTCTGCCCGATTGCGCACATTATGTCTGCCAACAATATCCGAAATATAGGTCTCCTCAAACAACATCTTCAAGAAATGAATTTTTTCCTCCGGGCTTGAAATCTTCGTGATGGGAGGAAGCCCACCGTAAAGCATATATTCATTCCAACCGTCCTGTTTTGTCCCCTGATAAACGGACATAAATTCAGCAAAGCTGAGCGGCTGCATATGAACTTCATCTCCCCGCCCTCGAAATTCGGTAATCACATCCTTGGACAAAAAACGGGCATTGCTCCCTGTCACATATACGTCCACATTTCTCATATAAATCAAACTGTTTAATACAGATTCAAATTCTCCCAAAAGCTGCACTTCGTCCAGCAGCACATAGTACATTCCATCATCTTTGATCTGCTCCTTGAGATAAGGATACAGAACATTCGGATCACGAAAACGCTTATTCTCAAAAGAGTCAAACGCAATTTCTATCATGTGTTGTTCGTCCGTTCCTGTTGCAACTTGTCAAGGACTTATTGGTTCTTTCCTAAGTTTGTTGATATATTTTTAGAATTTGGTATACTGAAT
>JAMPHA010000028.1:0-32241 GCA_023663615.1 Clostridium sp.
ACACCTTTTCTGACATAGGAATCTTGATTTTGTTAATTTAACTTAATGACATTGGTCTCGGACGGTACCTCTTTTTGTATATGATTCGGAAATTCTGCACGATTTTTTATGCATATAGGAAATTTCGTAAACCCGGAAGAATCGCTTCGCGCAAACGGAAGTCTTTTTACGTGCCGCCGCCCGTGCTGCCGCCGCCAGCGGAGCCGCCCGTGCTGTCGCCGCCTGTGCCTGCACCGCCTCCGGCAGCCTCGGTGCCGCCGCTGATCGCACCGCCGCCGGTCCCGGATTCCGGGGTAGTTCCTGTACCGCTGTCAGGAAGCGGAACGGTGCCGCCGTTATCATCGGGCGGAAGGATCGGTATGACTTCGCCGCCCTCGCCGCCGGGAATGACCGGTTGTGTTCCGTAACCGATGAGCTCCCGGAAGTAATCGGAGGGACTGGTAGCTAATATCGCCTGTTGTTGTTCCGGAAGCAGGGATAACCACTGCTGAACCAGTATGGCATCTGAATCCGGCTGGGCGAAAAATTCCGCGGTGTGCTGACACATATTTGTTGTGGGAGCGGTCGTTACGGTGCCGTCCGCATTGACCATTGTGGAGCCGCGCTGCAGGGATTCATGTTCTACCGGCAGCAATTCCAGAACGCCCTCGATCTGGAACGGACAGCCCTCGCTTGCGGGCAGAACATCCGCACAGCAGACGGAGCCGGAATAATGGACATCGCACAGTTCGGTCGGCTGCGTACCGTTTTCAAAGTATTCCGTGCGCAGATGATTATCACACAGTCCCGCGATCGGCAGCTTGCCCGAACGGCTGCAGACCGTACAGGTCGTAATACCGCTTGGCATGGTAAACGCCTGATAAGGAAGATTTTCATGAATCCTGGACATGACCAGACGCCACAAATTTTTGGAGAGATTACGTTCCCCGTTACCGTTGCTTAGGAATGTCGTGGAATTCCGGTTATCGTAGCCCGTCCACACGGCGCAGGTATAATAAGGTGAAAAGCCTGCGAACCATACATCCCGGTAAGCGGTCGAGGTTCCTGTTTTTCCGGCGAGCGCCTGACCGGTGAAATTTGCCGCGGTTCCGGTAGGAGAGACAATACCGCTGCCGCCGCCCGTGAGCACATCTTCCATGGCGTTGATCAGAAGATAGGCGGTTGTTTCCTTAATAACCTGATGCGATTCCTGATTGACTGTATTATCAAGAATGACGTTACCGCGGGAATCGATCACCTTTGTGTAAAGGATCGGTTCCAGGTAAGTGCCGCTGTTGGCGATCGTCGCATAGGCGGCACAAAGCTCATAATTTTTTACGCCCGTTGTCAGACCGCCGAGCGAGAGAGACTGCGTGACGTCCGACAGAATTTTGGTGCCGTCATAATTCGGCGCGCTTTCCACCAGGGTGGAGAAACCGAAGTTCTGTGTATAGCTAAAACCAAGCGCCGGAGAAATCTCCGTGATGGTCTTTGCCGCAAGTACATTGATCGAGCCTAAGATACCGTCCCGGACGGATAAAAGACCATGATACTGGCGGTCATAATTCTGTACAGGTGTTCCGTCGTCATAGTTGAACGGCGCGTCGTTATAAACGGAGGCAAGCGTTTTGGCGCCGGTATCCAATGCAGGCGCATAAGCGGCGATGATCTTGAATGTGGAGCCGGGCTGGCGTTGTACGGAAAATGCCCGGTTCAGGGTCCGGCTGCCTTCTTTTTGACCGCGCCCGCCGACCATTGCGAGAACATGACCGGTATGCTGATCCATGATCGTCATGGAAATCTGCGGCTGCGGCGTTAAGGAGATCGTCTCGGAGACAAAGGTGCCGTCTGTGCCAAGCACATACTCTTTGTAGGTCTCGATCGCCGTGTAGGCCTCTTCTTCCGAAGAATAGAGCATCTTAAAGTTGCGGTTACTTTCCTTAAAATAAGCCGTAAAGGATTCAGAGCCGTAATTTTCGTAGCTGCCATCCGGCCTTTCGATCGTGAGCTGATAAGAGAGCTCATAGCGGACGCTTTCGGGATAATTTTCCGGGTTTGAGCAGACCTCGTCCGCGATCGCCTGAATCGTGCGGTCCTGCGTGGAGTAAATGCTGAGTCCGCCGCTGTACAGGAGGTTCTTTGCCTGCGTCGGGCTGTATCCTGCCTTCTCCTGCAGATCGCGCTCCAACTGGCTGACAAGCGCATCTTCAAAATAAGTATAGATGGAAGCGTCAATGACGTTCTGATTGACGATCTGGATGCGGGAGTAAACGTCGTCCGCCATCGCCTCGTCATATTCCGCCTGATCAATCCAGCCGTCCGTCAGCATCCAGTTCAGCACATCGCTGCGGCGCTCGGCGTTTGCCTCAGGATAAATGATGGGATCGTATTGGGACGGATTCTGTGTGATGCCGGCGATGACTGCGCATTCCGACAGCGTCAGTTCGTAAACCGGCTTGTCAAAGTAGCGTTGGGACGCCGCCTGCACGCCGAGCGTGGAATGTCCGAGGTTGATCGTATTCATGTAGTATTCCAGAATCTGATCCTTGTCCATGTACTTTTCAAGCTGGATGGCAAGATACTGCTCCTGGATCTTTCTTTTTAGACTCTCAATAAATGTGCGCTCCGTTACCCATCCGTCAAAGACGTTATTCTTTAGGAGCTGCTGCGTGATGGTACTGGCGCCGGATGTAAAATGCCCGCCGTTTTTAAGACCGGTGAACGCGGCGCGCAGGATTCCCTTAATATCGATGCCGTTGTGCTGATAAAAGCGGCGGTCCTCAATGGCGACGAATGCGTGCGCCAGATCGTCCGGAATCAGATCCATGGTGACAGGGCTCCGGTTGGAGCCTTCCTCCACGAGCTTGACCATCTCGTGCCCTTCGCTGTCGTAGACGACGCTCGCATAACTGGTGGGAATGACGTCCTCGATACTGATCTGGGGCGTGGCGGTCAGGATGCCGCGGAACATACCGAGCACGAGGGAAATGCCGAGTACGATCACGGTGATGAAGCAGACGAGAAGCGCTTTGAGCATCGTGACAAGGATCATCTTTTTTAATTTGGTCGTTTTAGAGGTAAGCGCGCGCTGTCTTTTCCGCGTGCCGTATTTGCCGTAATTCATTGTAGTCTGTGCCTTCCTTTCCATATATTATACCAAAACCCAAATGGTAAATAAAGGATTTTCTGCTGTTTTTATGATTGTTCACAATTCCATACATTTTATACGGCTGCGCAGGGTGGGGGAGTGCATGAAAACAGGGCGGCGTAAGGAGCAGAGGCAGGACGCACGGATACAGAAACATAGTATGCAAATACATAAAAACGTATCATGCGTTGCGCCGGAATGCAGGGTGTGGTATGCTAAAAGAAAATGCTGTCAGTTTGAAGCTTACCGGGCGAGAAAGGGAGAACGGGCATGGCGCAGGAGGAACAGAGCGGATACCGGATTCTGCTGAAAGGCGGAACGGGGGAGATCGAGGAGAAAAAATCACGTTTTATCGCGACGCTGCGTCCGGTGGAGACGGAGGACGAGGCGTCCGCTTTTATTGAGGAAATGAAAAAGAAATATTGGGATGCGCGGCACAATTGCCATGCTTATGTGATTGGAGAGCGCGGTGAGGTCATGCGCTATGGCGACGACGGCGAACCGGGCGGAACTGCGGGAAAACCGATGTTGGAGGTGCTGCTTGGAGACGGAGTCCGCAATGCGGCGGTCGTTGTCACCCGCTATTTTGGCGGAACGCTTTTAGGAACGGGCGGATTGGTGCGCGCGTATACGCAGGCTGTGCAGGAGGGACTGCGGCACTGCACGATGGGCAGACGGGTCGCCGGCGTGCGGCTGCGCATCACGACGGATTATCATACGATCGGAAAGATTCTGTATCTGCTCGGACAAAAAGGAATCACACCCGAAGACAGCAGCTATGAGGAGCAAGTCAGACTCAGCCTTGTCGTACCCGGAGCGGCATCGGAGCGGCTTTGCGCCGAAATCACGGAAGCCGCCCAGGGAAAGGCTGTGATCGAAGAGACGGAGCGCCTCTTCTATACGGAAGAAACGCGTTAGTTTTTCTTGAAGGATGCGCGTTTTCTCAGCGTCGGGTCGAGAATCTTTTTGCGGATGCGCAGGCTTTTCGGCGTGACTTCCAAAAGCTCGTCCGTGTCGATAAATTCCAGACACTGCTCCAGGCTTAAGATCCGTTTCGGCACGAGGCGCAGCGCGTCGTCCGCACTGGAAGAACGCGTGTTGGTCAGGTGTTTTGTCTTGCAGACATTGACTTCTATATCCTCGGCTTTTCCGGTCTGACCGACGACCATGCCGGAGTAGACCTTTTCGCCCGGTCCGATAAAGAGCGTTCCGCGCTCCTGCGCGTTAAACAGGCCGTAGGTGATCGCCTCGCCTGCCTCAAACGCGATAAGAGAACCTAATTTGCGGTATTGGATGTCGCCTTTGTAAGGACCGTAGCCGTTGAAGATCGTGTTCATGATGCCGTTGCCCTTCGTATCGGTCATGAACTCACCGCGGTAACCGATCAGACCGCGGGAGGGGATGGAAAACTCCAGGCGCGTATAGCTGCCGGTCGCCTGCCCCATATTGAGCAGTTCGCCCTTGCGTTCGCTCAGCTTTTGAATGACCGCGCCGGAAAATTCCTCCGGCACGTCAATATAGGCAAGCTCCATCGGCTCTAATTTTTTGCCGTTTTCATCGGTATGATAGAGCACCTCCGCTTTGCTGACCGCAAATTCGTAGCCCTCGCGCCGCATGTTTTCGATCAGGACGGATAAATGCAGTTCGCCGCGCCCCGACACCTTAAAGGAGTCCGTCGAGTCGGTCTCCTCCACGCGCAGGGAAACATCGGTGTTTAACTCGCGCATAAGACGGTCCTTGATATGGCGGCTTGTGACGAATTTGCCTTCCTGCCCGGCAAGCGGGGAGTCGTTGACGATAAAGTGCATGGCGATCGTCGGCTCGCTGATCTTCTGGAACGGGATCGGGGCCGGATTTTCGGGAGAACACAGCGTATCCCCGATATGCAGATCGGAAATGCCGGAGAGCGCGACGATGGAACCGATGCCTGCGCTTGTGACTTCTATTTTATTTAAGCCGTCAAACTCATAGAGCTTGCTTACCTTTACCTTTTTGAATTTATCCGGCTCATGATGGTTGACGATGACGACTTCCTGGTTGACCTTGACAGTGCCGTTATCCACCTTGCCGACGCCGATCCTGCCGACATATTCGTTATAGTCGATCGTACTGATCAGAATCTGCGTGCCGGCGTCGGGATCGCCTTCCGGCGCGGGAATATGGGAAAGGATCGTGTCAAATAACGGCGTCATATCCTTATTTTTTACGGTGAGATTTAAGGTCGCCGTGCCGGATTTCGCGGACGCAAAAACAAAAGGGCAGTCCAACTGTTCGTCATTGGCGTCGAGATCGAGAAACAGCTCCAGAACCTCGTCCACAACGTCCTCAGGACGCGCTTCGGGGCGGTCGCATTTGTTGATGCAGACAATGACCGCAAGATTTAATTCCAGTGCTTTTTTCAGCACGAATTTGGTCTGCGGCATCGGACCCTCAAAAGCGTCCACCACAAGGATGACGCCGTTTACCATTTTTAGGACACGCTCGACTTCGCCGCCGAAATCCGCGTGTCCGGGCGTGTCGATGATGTTGATCTTGGTGCCTTTATAAGTGACCGCCGTGTTTTTGGAGAGGATGGTGATGCCGCGCTCGCGCTCGATGGCGTTGGAGTCCATGACGCGTTCGGCAACCTCCTGATTTTCACGGAATACGCCGCTCTGCTTTAGAAGCTCGTCCACCAGCGTGGTCTTGCCGTGATCGACATGCGCGATGATAGCGACGTTTCTGACGTCTTCACGAATCTGTTTCATAAAATAAATACCGTACCTTTCTGTTTGCAATGGAACATTTCATAATTCCGGAATGTTTTTTCAAATGCATATAGTATAGCACCGGGAAAACGGAAATGCAAATAAAACCGCGGCTGGCGGGCGCGTCTTTGTCTGTGAGGGCTTTCCACGCGCGATGCTTAACATGACACAAGGCGGGAATTTTGTTATATCATAGGAAATGTCCTCATATAATGTAGTACATTACAGGGAAAAAATGCTTTTAAGGTAAGAAGGGAGAACAAGGTATGACAGACAAGGTAATTGAAAACAATCAAGTGATGGTGGTCGGGCAGATCGTGAGCAATTTTGAGTACAGCCACGAGATTTTCGGGGAAGGCTTCTACATGGCGGAGGCACAGGTCATGCGGCTTTCCGATTCCTGCGACATCATCCCGCTGATGGTTTCGGAGCGGCTGCTTGACATGAACGGGGACTATGTGGGACGCTATATCAGCGTGACGGGACAGTTCCGTTCGTATAACCGCCATGAGGAGCACCGGAACCGTCTGGTATTGTCGGTGTTCGTGCGGGAGCTTGATTTTTTGGATGAGGAAGAATTTGAGCGCTATGCGGGAGAAAATGCGAAGACGAATCAGATTTTTCTGGACGGTTATATCTGCAAGGAGCCGATCTACAGAAAAACGCCGCTCGGCAGGGAGATCGCCGATCTCCTGCTCGCCGTGAACAGGCCGTATGGAAAGTCGGATTACATACCGTGCATCTGTTGGGGAAGAAACGCGCGCTACGCGTCGAATTTTAAGGTGGGAATGCAATGTGCGGTCTGGGGCAGGATCCAGAGCCGTGAATATATGAAAAAATTATCCGAGGAGGAGGTAGAGAAGCGCACCGCCTACGAAGTGTCGGTCAGCAAGCTGGAGCTTTTTGAAGGGGATTGAGTAAAAAAGGACGCGAAGCGTCCTTTCAAAGAACTGCCAAGGGCAGTTCTTTACTGCCGAAGGCAGTTCTTTACGGGCTTGCATTCGGATGGGGAATGTGCTATGATAGCGGAAATTGGCACAAAAGCGGAGGAAACCTTTTATGCAGGATGGACAGATACAGATTTATTGCGGGGAGGGACACGGCAAAAGCGCCGCCGCCCTCGGTCAAGCCGTCACTTTGGCGGGAGAGGGAAAACATGCGGTCATTATACAATTTTTGAAGAATTTAGAGGATTCGGAGTTTATCAGACGGCTGGAACCGGAGATCAAAGTATTCCGTTTTGAAAAATCCGACCGTAACTTTGAGGGGTTAAGCGGGCAGGAGCAGCAGGAGGAGATCCAGAATATCCGCAACGGTCTTAATTTTGCCAAAAAAGTATTGACGACCGGCGAATGCGATCTGCTCGTGCTGGACGAAGTGCTTGGTCTGATCGACAATCATATCATTGAGGCGCAGGAGCTGCGGGCGATTCTGGAGATGAAATCGGAGGGACAGTCCATTATCCTGACGGGAATCCGCATGAACGACGAGACCTGCGTTGTGGCGGACGAGGTATACACGATCGACCCGATGCAGTACAAGGTTTTTTAGAACGCGGAACGGAAACGGTTGAGGAAGAAATAGTCATAGCAATCATGCCATTGACAGAAAAGGGTGTGAGTGCTATGATTATTTTTGACTTAGGGAAACCATACGGAAGCGTTTCCTGAAAGAAGAAGTCGTAAAAGATACATAGAGGAACGGGTAGAGGTTGCGTTTTTCATCAGTACGTTTTCGGACGCGTCAGGCGCGGGTGAGGGAGACGGAAAGGGACGGACGCCGAAAGAGCGGATTTCCTGCGAGTCCGGTCTTGGGCATACAGTGAAGAACTGTATGACTGTCATCTATAACGGATGGGGCGCTATCGCATGTTTTGGTAAGGAAGAGAACCGGCGCGTGCGTGCAGGTTCTTTTTTGCGCGATAAGCATTTCACGTCTGCTTATCATAGAGAAGCGAAGCGGTAAAAGGAAAGGAGAAACAGATGGCTATTTTTCAGGGCGCGGGTGTCGCGATCGTCACACCCTTTCATGCAAACGGCGAGGTGAACTATGAGCAGTTTGCCAAAAACATTGACTGGCAGATCGAGAATAAGACGGACGCGATCATCGTCTGCGGGACGACGGGAGAGGCGTCAACGCTTTCCCACGAGGAGCATATCGAGGTGATCCGCTACTGCGTGAAGCATACGGGCGGGCGCGTTCCGGTCATTGCAGGGACCGGTTCGAACAGTACGGAGACGGCGATCTATTTGTCTACGGAAGCAAAGAAAGCGGGAGCGGACGGACTGCTTTTGGTAACGCCGTATTACAACAAGGCGACGCAGAAGGGACTGTATGAACATTTTGCGCGTACGGCGGAAGCGGCGAAACTGCCGGTCATTCTTTATAATGTGCCGTCGAGAACGGGCTGTAACTTACAGCCGGAGACGATCGTGAAGCTTGCGCGGGAGGTCGAGGAGATCGTTGGCGTCAAAGAGGCGAGCGGGGATATTTCCCAGATCGCGAAGCTGGCTTATCTGGCGGATGGATGTGTGGATATTTATTCCGGAAACGACGATCAGATCACGCCCATCCTGGCGCTTGGCGGAATCGGCGTGATTTCCGTCCTGTCCAATATCGCGCCGAAGCAGACGCATGATATTGTGGAGACCTATCTGTCCGGCAGCGTCAGAGAATCGACGCGCTTACAGCTTGCGGCGTTCCCGCTCATCAAAGCGCTGTTTTCGGAGGTCAATCCGATTCCGGTCAAAAAAGCAATGAACCTCATGGGCTTTGGCGCGGGACCGTTACGCCTGCCGCTCACCGAGATGGAGGACGCCAATGCGGCAATACTCGAAGCGGAAATGAAAGCATACGGAATCTTGTAAGAATGCGAAGAGGGACGGCAGGAGCCGTCCCTTTTATTCATGACAATAGAATTCTCGCGAAGCATTTCCCACCTGTCTATGAATGTGAACGTCGTTGCTTCTTGAATAACGGGAAAATTTTAGATATAATGGAAGAAATGTAAGAAAGGCGGAAAAAAGAATGGTCAGAATAATCATGAGGGGCTGTAACGGAAAAATGGGACAGGTGATCTCCGGGCTGGCGGCGGAAGATCCGGAGGCAGAGATCGCTGCGGGAGTGGATTTATCGGATCATAGGAAGAACCCGTATCCGGTATTCCCGTCCATGGAGGCGTGCGATGTGGAGGCGGATGTAGTGATTGATTTTTCCAGCGCGGCGGACGTGGATGCATTGCTCGATTACTGCGGCGCACACAGACTTCCGCTTGTCCTGTGTACAACGGGGCTTTCGGAAGAACAGCTTGCGCATGTGGAGGCAGTTTCCAAAGAGACAGCGGTTCTTCGCTCCGCCAACATGTCGATCGGGATCAATCTGCTGCAAAAGCTGTTAAAGGAAGCGGCGGGGGTGCTTGCGCCCGCGGGATTCGATATAGAGATCGTGGAAAAACATCATAATCAGAAGCTGGACGCGCCGAGCGGAACGGCGCTTGCGCTGGCGGATTCCATCAACGAGGAAATGGGCGGTTCTTACGAATATGTCTATGATCGCAGTCAAACAAGGCAGAAAAGAGAAAAAAAGGAAATCGGCATCAGCGCCGTGCGCGGGGGAACCATTGTAGGAGACCATGATGTGATCTTTGCCGGGGCGGACGAGGTCATTACATTTTCCCACAGAGCCTATTCCCGAACCGTGTTTGGCAAGGGTGCTCTGGAGGCGGCGAAATTTCTTGCGGGAAAACCGGCGGGCATGTATGATATGAGTGATGTGATCGAAGCGTAAAAACAATCAAAGGAGAGTTCTTTCATGGACGCATATGATCTGAAATTCTTAAAAAGTCTGGCGAAGCAGTATCCGACGATCGCGGCTGCCTCCACGGAGATCATCAATTTGCAGGCGATTTTGAACCTGCCGAAGAGTACGGAACATTTTTTGACGGACATCCACGGGGAGTACGAGCAGTTTCATCATGTGCTCAAGAACGGTTCCGGTTCCGTGCGCAAGAAAATTGACGAGGAGTTTGGCAACACCTTGAGCGTGCGGGATAAAAAGAGTCTGGCGACGCTGATTTATTATCCGAAGGAGAAGCTGGAGATCGTCACGCAGGAGGAGGATAATCTCGAAGACTGGTACAAGATCACGCTTCACCGGCTTGTGCAGATCACAAAGCGCGTGGCGTCCAAGTATACGCGTTCGAAGGTGCGCAAGGCGCTGCCGCGCGATTTTTCTTATATTATAGAAGAACTCATTACCGAAAAAGAAGAAATCCAGGATAAGGAAGCGTATTATAACGGGATCATCCAGACGATTATCGAGATCGGCAGCGCGCCCGGATTTATCGTTGCGCTCTGCAATCTCGTGCAGCGGCTCGTCATCGACCATCTGCATATCGTGGGAGACATCTATGACAGGGGACCGGGACCGCATGTGATTCTCGACACCCTGCGGGAATATCACAGCGTCGATATTCAATGGGGCAATCACGATATGGTGTGGATGGGCGCGGCGGCGGGGAGTCTCGCCTGCATCGCCAATGTCGTTCGGATGAGCGCGCGCTATGGCAACCTCGATACGCTGGAGGAGGGCTACGGCATCAATCTGATCCCGCTGGCGACGTTTGCACTGGAGCGTTACCGTGAGACGGACTGCAGCTGTTTCGCGATCAAATATAACACCGATTATAACACGAAAGATTTAAGTCTTGACATGAAAATGCACAAGGCGATCGCCGTCATGCAGTTTAAGTTAGAGGGGCAGATCATGATGCGCCGCCCGGAATTCGGCATGGAAGACCGGATGCTCTTAGATAAGATTGATTATGAAAAAAAGACCGTGACCGTGGACGGCGTGGTCTATCCGATGCGGGATACGGATTTTCCGACGGTTTCTCCGGAACATCCCTATGAGCTGACAGCGGAAGAGTCCGAGGTCATGGAGCGCCTGCGTCAGGCGTTTGAGCGCAGCGATAAGCTTCAGAAACATGTCCGTTTTCTTTTTGCCAAGGGAAGCCTTTATAAAATATACAATTCGAATCTGCTCTATCACGGCTGCGTGCCGATGGACGAGGACGGGAATTTCAGCAAAGTGAATATTTTCGGAAAAGAATACGCGGGCAAGGCGCTGTACGACGTGCTGGACAGCTATGCGCGCAAGGCGTATTATTCGAGACAGGATGTTGGCGAGCGCAAAAAGGGGCAGGATATTATCTGGTATATCTGGACCGGTCCCAATTCCCCGGTATTCGGCAAAGATAAAATGACGACGTTTGAGCGCTATTTTATTGAAGACAAGGAAACGCATAAGGAGACGAAAAACAGTTATTACCGATTAAATGACAGCGAGGAGATCTTAAACCGGATCTTGACGGAGTTCGGTCTCGATACGGAGCATTCCCATATCGTGAACGGGCATGTCCCGGTGGAACTGAAAAAAGGACAGACGCCGATCCGCTGTAACGGCAAGCTGCTCATCATCGACGGCGGATTTTCCAAGGCATATCAGGGAAAGACCGGGATCGCGGGCTATACGCTTGTCGCAAATTCTTACGGGATGCGTCTGGTCGCGCATGAGACGTTCGAGACGGCGGAAGCGGCAATCAAAAACGAATCCGATATTTTTTCCGATTCGATTAACGTGGAGTCCTACGCGCACAGAAGGCGTGTGGCGGATACCGACGTCGGCACGGAGATCAAAGAGAGTATCCGGCAGTTGAAAGAACTGCTGCAGGCGTACCACGAAGGGCTTATCATTGAGAGGGACAGGTAGAAGATATGGCACAAGGATTTTTGGAACAGGAATCAAAAAAAGCAAACAAGCGCAAACGCAAATTATTTCTATTTATGTTTGTGTTTTTTGCCTGCATAGCCGGCGTGCTGTATTTTGCCCTGAAAGATCAGATAGACCTAAGCAATCCCAAAGATCAGAAACTCGTTTTTTTATTTTTCCTGCTGACGGGAATCATGCTGTTGTGCACGGCGGTCGGACTGCTCGTGTCGATCCGTCCCGCCCGAAACGGCAAAAACTTGATCCTTCCCTGTGGGGAAAACACGAAGGAGGCTGTGGCGGCGCTGATCGACCGGGAGGTCGCAGAGGGAAAGATCCTGTACGAAGAGTTCATGAACCACAACACGATCAGGCACTATCCCAACCGCGTCATTCTGCTTCCGACGTATCTGCTGTTGGTCGGTGAGATGGGGTGGATCACGGCAATTCCCCGCGATAAAATATATTGGCTCTGCGCGCAGGTCGGCTATAAAGGCGGTCCTTATTTTGTGCGTCTGCTCCTATTTACCGAAAAGAAACTCGTTGACATCGACGGAAACGACATTGAGCACACCCAAAAGATCGCGAACGACCTGTATCAATACATACCCAATGTGTTCAGCCAATATGACTCGCAGGATGGTGTTTTTAGTCAACACGGTTCCCACATTTTGGAGAAAATGTTTAATGAAAACCCTGCGGAATTTTTTGCATTCTATGAACAGGCGAAAAATGAACAGGAAAATGGGGTGCAGGAAAAGGACTTGTAGGGAAACTCCGTTTTCGGAAAAGTGCTTTTATTGCTGTATGATTTACAAAACCCCAAAATTATCGCTCCCATGTACTTACAGGCAGCTTTTCTTTTACTGCATCTAACCCGTACAACATATCCGGATCAATATCAACACACATTGTATTATCCCTGTTTCCGGACACATCCCATGCTAAGGTATCATTCATGATAGTGCAGCTTTTTATAAAATATTCAATTTCCCTTAAAACGGCAAACACTTCTTTATCCAATAAAGGTTTTACGTCATAACATACAATTTTGCCATCTTCAAAATATACATACACTGTATACTCCCTTGTTGGAACAACCTGAATGATTTTAGGGAACATATTCAACGACCTCCTACGCCAACGGTGAAATTTTATTAAGCGGTTTACCGTCTTTCGCTAATTCCCAATTTTGCATAAGCTCATCTTGATGCAGTACACACCATGCCAAAATCAATTTTAATTGTCTTGAAGGCAGCGCTCCTTTTATAACCCTTGCCTCATCGATCTCAATCAGCGCTTTATTTCCGTAAATTTTAATATATCATACTATATGTTACTGCATATTTCAAGGCATAGAAAATGGTCAGATGTGTTTTTATATATTTGAAAATGTATATTTATAGATTTGGTTTTAACAGGTACGTAATTCTATGAACAGGCGAAAAGCGCACAGGAAAAAGGTGTGCGGGAAAGGAATCTGTAGGAAAAAGACTTGCGATAAAAAATTTGTAGGATGAGAATCCGTAATAAAAACATAGAACAGGAACATGCCGGAAGGCGGCGCTTCTTTGCGAAGCGCCGCCTTCGGCAGAACGCTGAAAGGAGCCATCCTCCTTTTTGCCTATCGAAAATGCCGCAGCCTGTGAAGAATTGCGTCAGCAATTCTTCGAAAGCGCGCGAAGCGCGATTTTTTTATCTGCCGCCTGCGCCGCTGTTGCCAGTGGTACCGCTGGCAGTGCCGTTATTGGTGGTACCGGTCGTACCGTTCGTCGTGCCGTTTGTACCAGTCGTGCCGTTCGTTGTGCCGTTTGTACCGGTCGTACCATTTGTGCCGTTCGTTCCGTTAGCGGTACCGTTTGTGGTGCCATTGCCGGTCGTGCCGTTCGTCGAGCCGGTTGTGGAACCGGTTGTATTATTTCCCGTTCCATTGCCCGTTGCATTTCCGATACCGTTTGCCACGTCATTCGCGCCGTCTTTGATGTCGTCTGCGATATTGCCTGCAACGCTGTTGTTCTTGTCCGTTCCGGTGGAACCGTTTGTGCCGGGCGTGCTGTTATTTTTGTCAGCGCCGCTTGTTACGCTGTTGACAGAGCTGTTATCGGTCATGTCATTTTTATCCATGGAGCTGTCGTCCGAGCCGCATGCGGTCAGCATGGAAATGACAAGGACGCAGGCAAACATGGAAAAGAGCTTCTTTGATCTTTTCATAATAAGTTTCCTCCGTTATTTAGAAAGTGATCGTAACGGTTCAGAACCGTCTTGCCTGCGGCGCGCGATCCTGCCTTGCGCCGCCTGATCCTGAACGGTTACAAGTTATCAAACTTACAGCAATATTGTGTGCCGTGAACAAAAATTTATGCATGGTGTATCAATACACATTTGACGATGTTCCCTGCCTTGAAATAAGCAGTAAGATATAGTATGATATAAAATGCTAAAATTTATGAAGCTAAAAAAATTTGAAAATTGATATGGATGACGTGGCGGAATACTGCAAAAACAAGATTTTGGACAAAGGCTGCAATATCTACAGACAAGGAAAGAATTGGTATTGCGAAACTGACAATATACGAATAACAGTCAATTCCTACAGTCATACGATCATTACAGCACATATGATTTCATAAATGATTTTTCAAAATAAGCAAAATACAGTTACTCAAATTGCGCAAGAAAAACAAGGAGAACCTACCATGCAGTTTCGTCCCTGTATTGATATTCATAACGGAAAGGTGAAGCAGATCGTCGGCGGCAGTCTGCGGGACGCAGGAGATCAGGCGGCGGAAAATTTTGTCGCGGCGCAGGATGCTTCTTTTTTTGCGGAAATTTATCGGAAAAACCGGATCGAGGGCGCGCATGTCATTTTGCTCAACGGCAAGGACAGCCCGTATTATGAAAAAACGAGACAGCAGGCGTATGCGGCGCTTGCGGCATATCCGCATCATATGCAGGTCGGAGGGGGCGTTACGTTGGAGAACGCGCAGGAATATCTGGATGCGGGGGCGGATAAAGTGATCGTCACGTCGTATGTGTTCCGGGACGGCAGGATCTGCGAGGAAAATCTGAAAAATTTATTCCGTGCAGTCGGAAAAGAACATCTGGTGCTGGATGTAAGCTGCCGCGAGAAGGACGGCGTTTACTATATTGTGACGGACCGGTGGCAGAAATTTACAAATGTGCCGTTGAACGGGGAGACGCTGGAGGCGCTTTCTGCGTATTGCAGTGAGTTTCTGGTCCATGCGGTGGATGTGGAGGGAAAAAGCGGCGGGATCGAGGAGCGGCTGGTGCGGCTTCTTGGAGCGTGGAACCGCATTCCGATTACTTATGCGGGCGGCGTGCATTCTTATGAGGATTTAGACAAGTTGTATACGCTGGGCGGGGGCAGGATTCATGTGACGATCGGCAGTGCGCTTGATCTGTACGGCGGAGCCATGCGCTTTGAGGAAGTGCTGGCGTGGTGCAGGAGCAGAGCATAGTGCGCTCGGAGACGGAGGAGCGGAGTTGCGGCAGGGATCAAGTGCACGGAAACGGGGAGCGGAGTTGTGGCAGGAATCAAGCGCACGGAAACGGGGAAACGGAATCGTGACGGCATAGAGCGCACGGAAACGGGAAAGCAAAGTTAGGGCAAAATGTGAGGCAAACAAAAAACCGATGTGAGACCACACCGGTTTTTTGTTCACCTTTTCGCATTTAATCCGCTAAAACAATATTACTGAATCCCAATAATCTATAAGTAGCAGAATTCGAAGTACAGTTATATTGATAAACGAAGATTAAAACGTTTGTCATAAGCCCGCGTGAAAGCGGAAGGCTCTTATAACTTTGTTACGTTAACTGCCTGAGGACCTTTCTCGCCGTTTACTACATCATACTCTACAGCAGCGCCTTCTTCAAGAGACTTGAAGCCTTCCATGTTAAGACCTGTGTAGTGTACGAACACGTCGTTGCCCTGCTCGTCAGAGATGAAACCGTAACCCTTCTGGTTGTTAAACCATTTAACTGTACCTTTGTTCATCGTGATACCTCCGAAATATTAAATATGTTTTATTTACAACACTACAAGCATAACACTAGTTTTGTGAATTGTAAAGAAAATTGTTGAAAATTTCATAAAAAAATTAAATAGAATAGAAAATAAATTTTGTTTTCAAGGTTCCAGACGCTGAAAAATGAGTTCATAACCGTCGCTCCCGTAGTTTAAGGAGCGGTTGACGCGGCTGATCGTCGCGGTGGAAGCGCCTGTTTTTTCGGCAATCTCCAAATAGGTCTTGCCGGTCTTGAGCATGGAAGCTACTTCAAAGCGCTGCGAAAGGGATAACAGTTCGTTGACCGTGCAGAGATCCTCAAAAAAACGATAGCATTCCTCCTTTGACTGTAATGTCAAAATCGCGTCAAACAGATGATCGACCGCGGGTGTTTTGATCTTTTTGTTCATCCGTACGAATCCTCCCAAATGGTCAAAATGGATAACCGTTTTACTGTTTCATTTTAACACACGAAAGTGATAAAGTAAAGACGCGTGCGGAACGGTTTGTTTCATTTTTTAGTTTACAAGTAGTATTGAATACTATATAATGAAACATAGAAAAATGTATTTTATAATGACCATACAATGTTGGAGGACGACATGACAATTGATACAGAAGATTTATTGAACAGCATTTTAGAAAGCCTTGACCGGATCAGCCATATTCCATCTGAGGATATTCCGAATATCGATTTATATATGGATCAGGTGACGACGTTTATGGATAAGCGGCTGCGGAACACGACGCGCAACCCGCATGAAGATAAGATTCTCACGAAAACGATGATCAATAATTATGCGAAAAATGATCTGCTGCCGCCGCCGGTCAAAAAGAAATACACAAAAGACCATATGATCATGCTCATTTTTATTTATTATTTTAAGGGGATCCTGAGCATCAATGATATTCAGGCGCTGCTCGGACCGCTGGCGGAGCGCTTTTTCCACGCGGACGGCATGATGAATATGCAGCGCGTGTATGACGAGGCGTTCGGGATGGAAGAGGAGCATGTGCAGTCGCTAAAGAAAAGCATCGTGGACGATTATCAGATCGCGCAGGAGACGTTTGCGGACGCGGCGGCGGAGGACAGAGAGTTTCTTCAACTGTTTTCTTTTATCAGTCTGCTGAGTTATGACGTCTATGTGAAGAAGCTGCTCGTTGAGAAGCTGATCGACGGATATACGGAAAGACGCAGGGATACAGCGCCATCCGGAAAAAAGAAAACGGAGGAGAACGTGGAAAAGCATCCTCAGACGGACAGCGGGCGCCGCGATAAAAAACAAAGCGGAAAGCAGGGCGGTCACGACGAGGAAGCAGACAAGACCGAAAAGCCGGATGCTGCGCCGTCCGCGCAGGACAAGCAGGCAAAGCGCGTCAAGTCCATGCTGGAAGCACAGTCTTCGGAACTGTCCGGGTCATGATGGGCGGTTACAGGCTATAGACCGCGCGCTCCCCGCCGATATATTTCGGACGCGTTCTCGCGCAGACCACATGCGCGCTTCCGATGCAGGAAAGCGATGTGCGCACGGGGACGGCGACCGGCGCTAAATGCATACCGATGAGCGTGTCGCCGATGTCGATGCCTGCCTGCGCGCAGATTGTCTCAACGGCGACAGGCTGTGTCATAAGCCGATAGGCGGCGGAAGCGAACGAACCGCCCGCTTTTAACTGCGGGATCACACTCACGATCGGAAGCTGACAGCGCTTTGCCGTTTCTTTTTCTACGATCAAGGCGCGGTTTAAGTGTTCGCAACACTGCGCGGCAAGCGCGATTCCTTGCTCTTTTGCGATGTCATACAGTGTGGCAAAGACTGCCTCGCCGATCTCGGCGCTTGAATAGGAGCCGATGCGGTGGGCGGCGATCTCGCTGGAAGAGCAGCCTACCACGAGAATGTCCTGTTTTTCTAAATGAGCCTGTTCCAATAATTCGAGGCAGATCTGTTTTGTCTGCGCGGCGATCTCTTTAAGGCCGCTGTCTGTTTTTGGGGCGATTCCATTTCCCATACGGAATATCCTTTCTCCATGTCTATCACAGGCGTTTGCGAAACACAGCATATGGACGTCTGTATGTTTTACACGACTTGAACGATGTTCAATGTGCTTTACGATCACTTGTTTATATAGTATAACACGCTTTCACGTTCTATGCAAAGCGGATGAAAGAATGAACGGGCAAGAATCGACTATTTTTATCCAAGCATGCCCGACAGGGGCTGGCGTTCTCAAAAGTGGAACAGCGTTCTCTATGCGTTTCGCGATTGCCTGTTTATGAGATAGAAGAAAAAGGAGGAAACTGACGATGTATGAAGCCGATAAAAGACGATATGACACCATGAAATACAACCGGTGCGGGAGGAGCGGCTTAAAGCTGCCGGCGGTTTCGCTGGGGCTGTGGCATAATTTCGGTTCAAACGGCAATTTTGACAATATGCAGGCGATGTGTTACACCGCGTTCGATCACGGCATCACGCATTTCGATCTCGCCAATAATTACGGTCCGGCTGCCGGAGCCGCGGAGGAGAATTTCGGACGCATTTTGAAAAAAGGACTCGGCACATACCGGGATGAGATCATTGTGTCCACGAAAGCGGGTTATGATATGTGGCAGGGACCGTACGGCGACTGGGGGAGCAAAAAATACCTTGTGGCGAGCCTGGATCAGAGCTTAAAGCGTATGGGACTGGAGTATGTGGATCTTTTTTATCATCACAGACCGGATCCCGAAACGCCGATCGAGGAGACAGCGCGGGCGCTGGACGGGATCGTCAGGAGCGGAAAAGCGCTTTATATCGGGATTTCCAATTATAATAAGGAGCAGACAGCCGCGATCGCCGCGCTTTTTCAGAAAATGGGGACGCCGTTCATCATCAATCAGAGAGAGTACTCCATGTTAAACCGCACGATCGAGCAGGACGGGGTAAAAGCGTATGCCGCCGCGCACGGGATCGGGATCATCACGTTCTGCCCGCTGGCGCAGGGACTTCTGACCGACCGTTATCTGAACGGCATTCCCGCAGACAGCCGTATCCGTACCGACGGGCGTTTTTTGCAGGAGAGCGCGCTCAATGAAAAGACGATCGGAAAGGTGCAAAAGCTTTCCGAAGTCGCGAAGGAGCGCGGGCAGAGTCTGGCGCAGATGGCGCTTTCATGGATCCTTCGGGACGGCGACATTACCAGCGTTCTGATCGGCGCGTCCAAGCCGTCCCAAATCTTAGATAACATCGGAATGCTTGCGAACCTTGATTTTGATGCCGAGGAGCGCAAAAAGATAGACGAGATTCTGGCGTAAACGTAAGGGGCAGGGAACATGGAAAGACAGCCGGGTAAAACGAGCAACAGGCGGGGAAGCACCTGAGACTTTCCCGCCTGTCGAAGCATTTCACGTTCACTTGATGAAAACAATCACTCCGCCGCTTTCTCCGCGTAGATCGTGGTGACAAGATCTTCGTAGGGAACGCGTTCGGGCAGTTCGCCGGATTCTTCCAGAATGTTCTGCAAGAGGAGGAATGCGTCCTCGGTGAAGATCAGATCCGTTTTCCAGGTATCCTGCGTCAGATAACGGTTGACGATGGTGGTAACGGTGTCAAGGTCCGTCTCCGCAAACTGCGGCGCGATCACGGCGGCGGTCTCCTCCGCGGTATGCAAGTTTACATAATCCATTCCTTTTTGCAGCGCGTCGGTGAATGCCTGCACGGCGTCGCTGTTTGCGTCGAGATAACTTTGTTTTGCGAAAAATCCGGTGTAAGGGACATAGCCGGAATCGACGCCGAGGGAAGCGACGATATAGCCGTCTCCTTTTTGCTCTAATCCGGTCGCATGAGGCTCAAACTCAACGCTGAAACTGCCCTGCCCGCTTGAGAATGCGGCGGCAGTGGAACCGAAATCAATGCTCTGGTCGATGTTGACCTCGGAAGGCTGGATACCGTTTTTTCTTAAAATGTACTCAAACACCATTTCCGGCATACCGCCCGCGCGTCCGCCGAGTACGTCCTGCCCGACGAGCATATCCCAGGTAAAGTTTTCAATCGGTTCGCGGGAAACAAGGAAATTGCCCGCCCGCTGGGTAAGCTGCGCAAAATTCACGATCTGATCGGATGCGCCCTCTAAATAAGTATAAATACTTGCTTCACATCCGGCGAAGCCGATCTCGGCTTCACCCGAAAGCACAGCCGCCATGACTTTGTCGGCGCCGTAGCCCGTCACGAGCGTGACGTCCAGACCTGCTTCCGTAAAATAGCCGTTCTCGATCGCTACGTACATCGGCGCATAGAAAATAGAGTGCGCCACCTCGTTTAAGGTGAGTTTTGTCAGTCCGGACGGTTCCTTTGTATCCTTGCCGCAGCCGCATAACGTGCAGACAAGCAGCGCTGTAATCAGGAGAAACGTGGATAATTTTCGTCGCATAAATTTTTTTTTTGGCGGGAAGCCCGCAACGCTTTTCTTAGTCTATTATATTGCAAGCGTGCTTTTTTGTGCAAAATATTCTTTTTTTACAAAGACTCGTCATAGACAGGCAGAAAAATTTCGTATATAATAAAATGGTAACGCGTTCCGGCGCCGGACTCAAAACGGCGTAAAAAGACGCACAACACAGGAGGAGGATATTACATGGGTATTATTTCAAGATTCAAGGACATTATGGCGGCAAATTTCAATGCACTGTTGGACAAATGTGAGAACCCGGAGAAGATGATCGATCAATATTTACGCAATCTGGAAAATGATATGGCGAAGGTGAAAGCGGAGACCGCTTCCATCATGGCGGACGAGAAAGCGGCAAAGAGAAAGATGGACGACAATGCCGCTGAGATCGCAAAGATGGCGGAGTACGCAAAGAAGGCGGTCGCGAGCGGCAACGACGACGAGGCGCGCCGGTTCTTAGAGAAGAAGGCGGAGCTTACGGCAACGCAGGAGGTGCTGGTAAAGCAGTACGAGCTGGCATGCGAGAACTCCAGGAAGATGCGTGAGATGCACAATAAGCTGGAGAGCGACATTTCCACGCTGCGTTCGAGACGTGAGATGATCAAGGCAAAGATGAAAGTTGCCGAGACGCAGAAGAAGATCAACCAGATGGGCAGCGGCGTTGCGGATGCGGGCAGCAATATCGCGGCGTTCGAGCGCATGGAGGCAAAGGTTGACAAGATGCTCGACGAGGCGGATGCAATGGCGGAGCTGAACGCGGACAGCGCGAGCAACGACGTGGAGAGCCTGACAAAGAAGTATGACGCGGACAACCGCGTGAGCGACGTGGACGACGAGCTGGCGGCATTAAAGGCTGAAATGGGAATGCAGTAAACCGGACAGCATGGCAGAAAAGAATCATAGGGAATAGGAGACCGATATGGGATTATTTTCAAAAGAGTTTTCCAATGTGGTAGAGTGGAAGGAGAGCCCGGCGGAGGTATTGTTCTGGAAATGGAACAATTCCGAGATCAAGAAAGGCTCCGTGCTCATCATCCGTCCGGGACAGGACGCCATCTTTTTGTATAACGGGCGTGTGGAAGGAATTTTTACGGACGAAGGGCAGTTTGATATTGAATCGGAGATTATTCCGTTTCTCTCTACCTTAAAAGGTTTTAAGTTTGGGTTTAATTCAGGACTGCGCGCGGAGGTGCTCTTTATCAATACCAAAGAAGTACTCTGCAAGTGGGGAACGAAAAATGCCATTAACCTGCCGGCGGCGGGACTGCCGGGCGGTATGCCGGTCCGGGCGTTCGGTACGTTTAACTGCCGGATCGCGGACACGATGACGGTGATCGACAAACTGGCGGGCGTCCGGCAGATGTATACGGTCAGCGACGTAAAGGAGCGGATCGTTGCAAGCTTAGATCAGCTTTTGATGTCGTGGATTTCCAAAGAAGGCCACGATATGTTCAATCTGCAGGCGGATGCGAGAAACATTGCCAAGGGGATTGAGTCGGATCTCGACATGGATATGAGAAAGCTCGGCATTGCCATTATGGATTTTAAGATCGAGAGCTTCTCTTACCCCGAAGAAGTCAAGAAGATGCAGGAGAAAGCGGCGGCGCAGTCCATGATCGGCGACGTCAACCGCTATCAGCAGATCGCGGCGGCGAACTCCATGGAAAAGGGAGGCGGAAGCAGCGCCGGTATTGCGGGACAGATGGTCGGTATGCAGATGGGCATGGCGATGGGCCAGCAGATGGTCAATCAGATGAACCTAGGCCAGCAGAACGCGCCGGCGGCAGCTGCAGGGGCGCTTCCGACGGAGAGTCCGAAGTTTTGTCCGAACTGCGGCACGGCGACGACCGGTTCAAAGTTCTGCGGCAACTGCGGGACGCAGCTGTTTCAGTAAGCGCATGGCACATTGCATGGCACATAGCAATTGCGCCGCGCATAGCATTGCGCTGCGCATAGCATGGCAGTATGTGTGAGCTGACGGCGTACATAAAAATCCATGCCTTTGGTATGCCTCCGGCATGCCGCCAAAGCGGTGTAGAGAGATAGGGTTGGCGCAGGATGGCATGGGAAGAAGAAAAACGAAAGCGGCAAGGGCGGGGGACTGCCCTTGCTTCTTTAAGCTATAGGACTTGCGAGGGGAGAATAGTTAAGACAGTATGAGCAAATACGATACGTTAAACGAGGCGCAGAGAGAGGCGGTATTCACAACGGAGGGACCGCTGCTCTGTCTGGCGGGAGCGGGGAGCGGAAAAACGAGGATGATCACGCACCGCATTGCCTATCTGATCGAGGAATGTCAGGTGGACCCGTGGAATATCATGGCGATCACCTTTACGAATAAAGCGGCGGGAGAAATGCGGGAGCGCGTCGATCAGCTTGTCGGAATGGGTTCGGAGAGCATCTGGGTGACGACGTTTCACTCGACCTGCGTGCGGATCCTGCGCAGATATATAGACCGGATCGGCTATGACAATCATTTTACGATTTATGATACGGACGATTCGATGAGTGTGATGAAGGACGTCTGCAAGAGTCTTCAGATTGATACGAAGATGTTAAAAGAGCGTGCGGTTCTTTCGGCGGTTTCTGCGGCAAAAAATGAGAATATTTCCTGCGCGGAGTACGCACTCGGCGCGCAGGGCGATTTTCAAAAGCAGAAGATTTCCCGTGCATATACCGAGTATCAGGCGCGGCTGCATAAAAATAACGCGCTTGACTTTGATGATCTTTTAATGAAAACCGTGGAATTGTTCGATGCCTGCCCGGAAGTATTACAGGCGTATCAGCGGCGGTTTCAGTATATCATGGTGGATGAGTATCAGGACACGAACACCGTACAGTTTCGGCTGATTAAACAGCTTGCCGGTTCTAAGCATAACCTGTGCGTGGTCGGTGACGACGACCAGTCGATCTATAAATTCCGCGGCGCGAATATCCGGAATATTCTGGACTTTGAACAGTATTTTCCGGAGGCAAAGGTTGTAAAGCTGGAGCAGAATTATCGGTCCACGCAGAATATTCTGAATGCGGCGAATGCGGTCATCAGCAATAACCGGGGCAGAAAACCCAAAAGCCTTTGGAGCGAGGAAGCGGACGGCGCGCTGCTCCATTTCAGGCAGTTTGATACCGCATATGAGGAGGCGGAGTTTCTCGCGGACGATATTTGCCGCAAGAGAAGAGACGGTATATTGGATTACGGGGACTGCGCCGTGCTCTACCGCACGAACGCGCAGTCGCGCCTGATCGAGGAGCGTCTGGTCGTGGAGGGCGTTCCGTATCTGTTGGTCGGCGGCACCAATTTCTATGCGAGGCGGGAGATCAAAGATATTCTTGCTTATCTGAAAACGATCGACAACGGGCAGGACGACTTAGCAGTCCGGCGGATTATTAACGTTCCGAAGCGCGGGATCGGCGCGACGACGATTGTGCGCATCCAGCAGTACGCTGCGGAGCATGAGATCAGTTTTTTTGACGCGCTGTGCGAGGCGGACCGGATCGATACGATCGGCAGGAGCGCCGCGAAATTACGACCGTTTGTGCTGATGATCCAGACGCTTAGGACCAAGCAGAAAGAGGGCTACAGCGTGGACGAACTGATCCGCGAAGTGCTTGATACGACCGGATATGTGCGGGAATTAGAGGCGTCGGACGAGGAGGATGCAAAAGACCGGATCGGTAATATCGACGAGCTTATCAGTAAGGCGGCCGCTTATGAGGATACGCACGACGAAGCGAGTCTGAGTGAATTTTTGGAGGAGGTTGCGCTGGTCGCGGAGATCGACAATGTGAATGACGATGACCGCGTGCTGATCATGACGCTGCACAGCGCAAAAGGACTGGAGTTTGAGCATGTGTATTTAGCCGGCATGGAGGACGGCGTTTTTCCAGGCGGCATGGCGGCTTATGGGGACAATCCGTCGGAACTTGAGGAAGAGCGCAGGCTTGCCTATGTCGGGATCACGCGGGCCAAAAAAGAACTGACGCTCACCTGCGCACGGCAGCGCATGCTGCGCGGAGAGATGCAGTATCACGACGTCAGCCGCTTTGTCAGGGAAATCCCGCAGGAGCTTCTGGACAACCGCCCGTTCAAGCGGCGGAGCTGGGAGGACGATGACGGGGATGTCAGCTTTGACGGCGGACGATACGACGGAGGCGGTTTCGCAAGCGGACGATACGGCAGAGACGGCAGCTTTGCAAACGGACGATACGGCGGAGACGTCAGCTTTGGAAGCGGACAATACGGCGAAGGCAGTTTCGGAACGCATGGTGGAAGAGGTGCAGGCGGCAGCTTCGCAAATGCCTTCGTGGAGGATGGAACGGGTGCTGACGGCAGTTTTGGAGCGTATGGCGGAAATGCAGGTGACAGCAAGAAGGATGATTTCGGCGGCGTATCGGCGGCGTCTTTTGTGGAGCGGTACCGGCAGCAGGAGCGTGAGCGTCAGAGGAGCGCAGGCGGTCAGACCGGCTATCCTCCATCCGGCGGGACAAATGACCGGAAGCCTCTGTCTGGTGGAACCGATTATCGGAGTCGGTGGCAGCAGGGACGGATATACGGCGATAATATGTTTGACCTGAAGAAGCCGAAGGGCAACGCAGGCGATTCCCGATTAAAGGAGATGTACGGCATCGGCAATGCGGTAAAGACAGCGAAACCCTTGTTCGGGGCGGGCAGCGGCATTCAGACCGGCGCGTCCATGACGGGGACAGGCGAAGTGGATTATGTCGTAGGCGACCGGGTACATCACTTGAAATATGGGGACGGCACCGTCCTAAAACTGGAGAAGGAACCGAAAGATTACAAGGTGACAGTCTCCTTTGACGGAGCAGGAACGAAGATTATGTACGCCGGTTTTGCTAAATTAAAAAAGTTGTGACTTCTGTTACAACTTTACAAAATTTTTCCTAAATAGGCGTAGTAAAACAAATCAATAAGTGGTATAATGTCGTCAGACATGATCCCGCGCCGAAGCGAAGCAGAGTACGCAGGCGGCAAAATGCAGGAGGCTTACAGATGCACTAAACTGGCAGGTTGTAGGAATGCCGCAGGCGAGGCAAGCTGCGGGAGAGAAACAGGATTCAGATCGAAAAATATAGAAAAGGGGTAAGAAAAATGAAAAAAGAGAAATTGGAAGAACTGATCAGTACGATCAGGGTCGGCGAGCTGCTTGGCAAGAAGGAGCCGGAACCCGAACCGGAGAAAAAGAGCAACGTATTGCTTTGGGTACTTGCGATCATTGGGGTGATCGCGGCGATCGCAGGAATCGCGTATGCCGTATACCGTTACTTTACGCCGGATTATCTTGAGGATTTTGAGGATGATTTCGACGATGAGTTTGAAGATGAGGCGGAGGACGAGGAAGATAAGGAAGATAAGGATGACGCGGCTGAGGAGAAGGCTGACGAATAAATAGTCCCTATTTTCAAAAACAGTGGAGGGAAGCGGGATGCAGTCATCCCGCTTTTTTAACTTGTAAGATTCGGGTGTCAAAAGCCCTGCTCATCAACTTCATTCGGCAGATTTCTTTTGTGCAATTTGCTGACACTGATTTCATTGCAGGGCTTTTGACACCCTAATCCTTGTAGGAAAGAATCGCCAAGGGCAGTTCTTTGAGAGCGCGCGCAGCGTGATTTTTTAGCATATGAAAAAAGGACAGATAATAGAAGGAATTGTTACAGAGGTCCACTTTCCGAATAAGGGAATCGTGGAGACGGAAGAGGGCAGGATCGAAGTAAAAGGCGTGCTGCCGGGGCAAAGAGTTTCCGTTGCAATACAGAAGATCCGGCATGGGAAGGCAGAAGGACGCTGCGTTTCCGTATTGGAGCGCGCGCCCTATGAGATCGGGGCGCAGTGCCCGCATGCGGGAGACTGCGGCGGATGCAGTTATCAGACGGTGCCCTATGAAGAGCAGCTGAAGTTGAAAGAACAGCAGGTGCTTACGCTCATGAAGCCGATTTTGGAAAAACAGCAGATGCTTACGCTCATGCAGCCGGTTTTGGAAAGACAGGAGCGGGTGGAAGGCAGCGGGAGTCATCGGGAGCATTCTGTATGGGAAGGCATTCGAAAGAGTCCCCGCCAGTCCGGATACCGTAACAAAATGGAATTTACGTTCGGGGATGAATATAAGGACGGACCGCTTTCCCTCGGTATGCATAAAAAAGGAAGCTTTTACGACATCGTCCCTGTCACGGGTTGTCAGATCGTGGACGAGGACTATCGGAAAATCCTGCGCACGGTCATGGAATTTGCGCGGGAAAAGAAAATACCTTTTTATCACAGACTGCGCCATGAGGGGTATCTGCGGCACCTGCTCGTAAGGAAAGCGGCGCGCACAGGAGAAATCCTGATCGCGGTCGTGACGACGACACAGACGGAGCGCCCGGAGGAGCTGCGAGCGCTTTGTGAACGTCTACTGGCATTGTCGCTTGATGGTAAAATAGTGGGAATCGTGCATACCAGTAATGACTCTCTTGCGGATATTGTGCAGAACGATGCGACGCAAGTGCTCTATGGGCAGGACTACTTTTACGAGGAGCTTTTAGGGCTGCGTTTTCGGATTTCGGAGTTTTCTTTTTTTCAGACAAACAGTCTTGGGGCGGAGGTGCTCTACGAGACGGCGCGGGAATTTATCGGGGAGATTTCTGCAAAAGGCGGGCAAAAGCCGGTCATTTTCGATCTCTATTCAGGAACGGGAACGATCGCGCAGATGATGGCGCCGGTGGCGGAAAAGGTCATCGGTGTGGAGATCGTGGAGGAAGCGGTCAATGCCGCGCGGGAGAATGCATCGTTAAATGGTTTACATAACTGCGAATTTATCGCGGGCGACGTACTGAAGGTGTTGGACGAGATCAAGGAACAGCCGGATTTTATCATTCTCGATCCGCCGCGCGACGGCATCCACCCGAAAGCGCTGAAAAAGATCATTGCCTACGGCGTGGAGCGGCTGGTCTACATTTCCTGTAAGCCGACAAGCCTCGCAAGAGATCTGGAAGCGTTTTTGGATGCGGGGTACGGCGTGGAGCGCATGTGCTGTGTGGACATGTTTCCGGGGACGGTGCATGTGGAGACGGTTGTATTGATGTCAAGGAAAGACACATAAGAGGTGCGAAAGCTCTTGATTTCAGGCACTTTTCGACTTCTGGCAGCTTCGAGCAGGTTGAAGCGGTAAACGCTCTGTGGGAACTTATCCAAGCGAGGATCAGCTCGAAAAATAGTAGGGTTGAGTGACCACTTTAGATGTCAGGGGTTTTGAGCGTCCGAGATAGATGTTTATTTGTTGGCGGGCGAAGAGGAGAGACTGCAATTGACAGAAATTGAATATAGAAAACTACTCATGGATTTAGTACGTGCCGGAGATTATGCAGAAAAGGATGAGCTACTTGAATTACTGAATATTTGCTCATTAAGATTTGAAAAGACTAATGCATTTACCAGAAACTTATGGAATCATTCACCACTGGAGATAAACTGCCGATTTGAGCGGAGGATTTTATAAAAAGATCTCCGGCCACCATCCGAATGAGGGACAGTGACCGGAAAGGCTGTGGTTCGTGGTATCGGTTTTACTTGTCGCCGGTGATCCTGCAAAGGCCGGTACGATATTTCTTCATCTGATCCGCGAAGGTCTTATGCGGGCGACTGAGCTCTCTTGCGATGGCACGGTCAGAGATGCCCTCTGGGTGATCCCTCCAAAGCTGGATGATGGTATCGGCCTCTGGGTCGAGTTCACGCAGTCTGGCAAAGAGTTGCTCCAGCAGCATACGGTCGGCGATAACTTCCTCCATCGGCTTGCTACGGTCGGGAATATAGTCACCGAGAGTGCCGTTGCCGTCCGGAAGCGGCTGATCAAGCGAAGTGACGTCACCCGCTGCGTGATATTCGCAGTCGAGGCAATCGCCGTCACACTTCCATATGAAGCGATACGGGCACATGCACCTGCCATGATCCTGCTCCTTGCGGCGGATGCGGTCGGCCTCCCTATAGAAAGCGTCGTGCTGCGTCTTACTGACCAGCACCTTCTCGCCGGTGCTGCGAACGTAGATGAAATAGGTATTCTGATTGTCGTTGTTTTGCATAATGAAAGCCCTCCTTCGGCTGCACCTCACCTCCGGTGATCGGTACAATATTTGATTGTCATAGGTAGTCACGTGGAACCGGAAGACCGAGAACTGCAAGCAGCTGTACGATGACCTTGTAAAAATCATCAAGGGACACCGGAAGAGTCATTTTTTCGGGAGTCTTGTTTCCGTTTACAATCCGGATGGCCACAATGAGGAGTTCCTGGTTATTGACGGTCAGCAGCGCCTTACAACAGTATCGCTGCTGTTCCTCGCTATGTATAACCTGATTGATAAAGGTGTCATTGTGCCTGAAACCGCCAATCTGAAACAGCGGATTTTCGAGGAATACCTCGTGGACAAGTGGAAGCCGGAGGATACCCGTATCAAGCTCAAGCCGGTAAAGAATGACCAGACGGCCTTCGGGAAGCTGTTCTCTGATCCGACGGAGCATATTCGCGAGTCCAATCTGACCGTGAACTACGACTATTTCTATGATCGGATTCAGAAGCAGGAAATCACCATCGACCAGCTTTACGATGCCATCTGCTGTCTGGAGATTATAAACATCCGGCTGGATATGGACGACAATCCGCAGCTCATTTTTGAAAGCCTGAACTCGACTGGCCTTGACCTCAGCGAAGGTGACAAGATCAGAAACTTCATCCTGATGGGCTTGCCGTCCAAGGAGCAAGAGGATTATTACGAGAAATACTGGAACAAGATCGAAGTTTGCACGAAATATGATGTGAGTGCCTTCATCCGGGATTACCTGAGTGTGAAGCAGCAGGCCATTCCGCAGCAGAAGAAAATCTACATCAATTTTAAGGACTTCGTGGAGCTTAGTAAGATCGAAACCGAACCGTTGCTCGCTGAGCTGCTGGCCTACGCAAAGCGGTATCAGGTTCTCCTCGATGGCAATTCAGGCAGCGCTGCACTGGATGTCTGCATCGACCGCCTGAACCGTTTGGAGACGACGGTAACAAGGCCGTACTTCCTTGAAGTGTTGCGCTTATATAACGAAAACAAGCTGACGCTTACACAGGTCACGGAGATTTTCCTGACGACAGAGAACTATCTGTTCCGCAGGACGATGTGCGACCTGCCAACAAATGCCTTGAATAAAATCTTCCTCATGCTGCACCGAGAGATTATCCGGTACGACGGCACCGAGGATAACTATGTCGAGAAGCTCAAGTACGCACTCCTCTCAAAGAAGGAACGTGCCCGCTTCCCGGACGATGCGGAGTTTAAGGCTACATTTGAGGAACGTCCGGTCTATCTGATGAACAGCAAGAACAAGATTTACATTCTTGAGCGCTTCGAGAACTTTGGCACTTCGGAGGATAAGGATGTATATCGTCACTGCGATGATGGCACCTATTCGATTGAGCACATCATGCCGCAGCACTTGACGCCGGTATGGCAAAAGGAGCTGGGCGATGATTATGAGCAGATACACGAGCTGTGGCTCCATCGCATGGCAAACCTTACACTGACGGCCTATAACTCGAAGTACAGTAATAGCTCTTTCACGGAAAAGAAAAACATGCAGAACGGCTTCGATGATAGCGGTATCCGCATGAATACTTGGATTGCCAAGAAGGATAAGTGGACTCTGGCAGAGCTGGAGGAGCGCAGCGAATATCTCATGGGTAGGGCTCTGACCATCTGGGCAGCGCCTGTCACAGAATATAAGCCGGAGGAAAAGCAGCTCGACACATATACGCTTGAAGATGAAGGTGAGCTGACAGGACGTCTGATTGCGAAGTTTACCTTTAAGAACACTGAGCAGCCGGTAACGAGCTGGGTGGAGATGTTCCAGAAGGTTATACAGATCCTCTATGCCGAGGACAAGGCCATCATTACAAAGCTGGCAATGTCGGAGGAAGAGAATATTGCGCTTCACTTCAACACAAATCCGGATGCGTTCACGAAGTCGCTGGAAATCGGCGATGGCATCTATGTGTGGACAAACACCAGCACGCAGAGCAAACTGTCCGTCCTGAGTCGCCTGTTCAAGCTCTACGATGAAGAACCGGCAGACTTGGTATTCTACCTGCGCGATGAGAACGAGGCCAATGCAGATGAGCCGGGCAGCCGTCACGAGCTCCGGAGGAAATACTGGACTTATGCGCTGCCGATTATCCAGAAGGCACACGGCGAGGACGGTTCCTTCTCAAATGTGAATCCGTCGAGGGATAACTGGATCAATGGCTTCTTTGGCATTGGCGGATTTTGTCTGTGCTGCGTAGCAAATTATGATGCAGCGCGGGCAGAGGTCGTATTTGGCAGAGGGAATAAGCAGGAAAACAAGGATGCCTTTGACAGCCTGTACATGCATAAGGCAGAAATCGAATCGGCGCTGGGCACGACGCTCCAATGGAGTCGTGGCGACGATATCAAGTCGTCCAAGGTGTTTATTCAGCTGAGTAATGTCAGCATCGAGAATGAGACCGACTGGCTCCAGATGGCAAACTTCCACGCCGACTGGACTAAGAAGTTCTACGATGTGATTGTGCCATTTATTAAAGCGGTATGAGAGGTTTATGTAGATGGAAAAGAAGTTTTTATAATACAAATGGTGCGGTCAGCCTTGGCTGCATTTTACGTACTTCTTAGGTATCGTCATGTTCAATGTGCTGATATTGAGCTGGTCGAGCTAGAGTATCCCGCAAAGGCTCATGGGATTTTGACAGTTATTCTTCCGTTGCATGTCTTTGAGGAACTGACGTGGCCTAACGGCTTTCACTTCATGATGAACAAGCTGATGCAGAGGTCAGATAATCCGTTGGCATATCCGGAAAACAGGCTGACGGATATGATTACCAATCTTGGTGCGGAGATACTTTTTATCGTGCTGACAATTCTGACTCCTCAGTTGGGGAACAAGGGTGTCGTTTTTCTCATATTCTTTGGCGTGGGAGAGACGCTTGTCCATACGGTTTTCAGTATTGTTACGCTGAGACAGTATCGACCGAAGGGAAAGAAAACTCTGTATTCACCTGGTCTTGTTACAGCATGGTGCATGCTGCTTGAAGTGGCGGTGTGTGGTATTCATTGGCTTATAACCTCCGGCACATTCACAAGATCCGATCTATGGGGACTTCTGTTTGTTGCACTTTTGATTGGATTGTTCATCCGGTTGCCTTTTACAATCTCCGGGAAAATTCGGAGCATAAAGTATGCTTATACTGAAATGGGCTATTTTGAAAAGTACGAGAGGTATTGAGCTATGCAGCACGAATGTAAGATAACAGTTCTGGAGACAAAGGTCTTTCCGGAGCTGCAGGAAAAATATCTGGCAGATCCGAAATCTGGTGCCTGTCCGTGTTTCAAGCCGGGCGATGAGTTCGTTTTAAAGAGAACTTCGTAGCAGGACGATTTTTATCACCTGATGAACGGCAAGTTCTGTGGTGAGGCGTGGGATGCCATCAGTAGGTATGTTTATACAGCTTTGCAGGGTGGCTCCATCATGCACAAGTGGACAAACGACGAGCGCATGATGATTGCCTGCTGTAACGACGGCACCCGGCCTGTGATCTTCAAGATCGAGCGGATTGATATACCGGAGACAGAGGAAGAACGGGAGTGGCTGGAGAAACAGAACTTTGAGAACACAGTTGATGATGCCTATACGGGCTGAGGTGTAAACCTTTTAAGGTTTCCTAACACAATTTAAGGATACCTATACTTTTTAAGGATTGCCCATTAGGGGTTTCGGAAAGGAGGCACAGCCGGAATGAGCGTGACGACAGCAAGAGCATATCGGAGCAATTTCACAGGTCGGTTTATGCCCTCTGGAAGCCGCAAAAGCCCTGAAATCAAGCCTTTTCACGGGTATCGGAGCACATATTTGCAGAAAGCATATTGTATCAAAGATAGCGTCTTGTTAGACGGTACCTGTGGTACGGGATACTTCTTGATTCATACTCAATAGAAAATAGTAAAGGTTAAGCGTGGAAACGCTAAATATATGGAGGTGAACGCATGATGGCAGAAAGCCAGAACATAGAGTGGAAAGAATCTTGGCGTGACGAATATTTGAAATGGATATGCGGTTTTGCCAATGCGCAGGGTGGTAAGATTTATA
>JAMPHA010000029.1:0-30695 GCA_023663615.1 Clostridium sp.
CAACGAGAAAAACCAGTAAAATCAATAGGGAACGGCATTTAACAAATGCCTATTATTTTTTTATGAAGGAGAATGGCTATGAAAATTTTGGTAATGAATTGTGGAAGTTCCTCGCTCAAATATCAGTTGATCGACAGCAGGACGGAGCATGTGCTGGCGAAAGGACTGTGCGAGCGCATCGGCATCGAGGGCGGGAGTCTTACGCATCAGGGCGGGGAAAAAGAGAAGGTAACGTTAAAAAAGGACATGCCGGAGCACACGGCTGCGGTGCAGATGGTCATTGAGGCGCTGACGGACAAAGAGTACGGCGTGATCACATCGCTTGACGAGATTGGGGCGGTCGGGCACCGTATCGTCCACGGCGGGGAAAAGTTTGCGGGCAGCGTGATCGTGACGAAGGAGGTCGTGCAGGCGATCGAGGAATGCTCGGGGCTGGCGCCCCTGCATAACCCGGCAAATCTGATCGGCATTCATTCCTGTGAAAAGATCATGCCGGACGTGCCGCAGATCGCGGTATTTGATACGGCGTTCCACCAGACGATGCCGAAGAAGGCATATCTGTACGGGCTGCCCTATGAATATTACGAAAAATATAAGGTGCGCCGTTATGGATTCCACGGAACGAGCCACGATTTTGTGTCGGCGCGCACGGCGCGGATACTCGGTAAGGACAGAAAAGACCTGCGCATCATTGTCTGCCACCTTGGAAACGGCGCGAGCATTTCCGCCGTCAAGTACGGGGAGAGCGTGGACACGAGTATGGGACTGACGCCGTTGGAAGGGCTCATCATGGGGACGCGCTGCGGGGACATCGATCCGGCGCTTGTTGGTTTTCTTGGGGAAAAAGAGCATCTTTCCTATCAGGAAATGTCCGATGTGATGAATAAGAAATCCGGCGTGCTCGGCATGTCGGGCATATCAAGCGATTTCCGCGACCTGGGAGCGGCGGCACAGCAGGGAGACGAGCGCGCGCAGATGACGCTGGACGCCTATGCGTACCATGTGGCGAAATATATCGGCGCTTACACGGCGGCGATGAACGGCGTGGATGCGATCGCGTTTACGGCGGGCGTCGGCGAGAATAATACGTCCCTGCGCGAGACGATCGCAGGGTATCTTGGATTTTTGGGAACACAGATCGATCCCGAAAAGAATCAGCTGCGCGGCGAGGAGGTCGTGATCTCAACGCCGGAGAGCCGCGTGAGCATGTTGGTTGTGCCGACGAACGAGGAGCTTGCCATCGCGCGAGAGACGCTGCGGCTTGTCGGCGGTGCGGACTGAACGGGCAGGAGGCGAAAGGCGCGCGAAACGGGCAGGAGTGCGTCTGCCTATGAGCGAAAGGAGGACGGTATGCAGATCAGGTTGCCGCAGCAGGTCACGGACATCATAACGGCATTGGAAAAAGCAGGCTATGAAGCGTATGCCGTTGGGGGCTGCGTGCGCGACAGTCTGCTTGGAAGAGAGCCTGACGACTGGGACATTACGACGAATGCGAAGCCGCAGGAGGTGAAGCAATTATTCCGCCGTACGATCGACACGGGAATCAAACATGGAACCGTGACGGTCATGATGGGAAAGACCGGCTATGAGGTCACGACGTACCGTGTGGACGGCGAGTATGAGGACGGCAGGCATCCAAAAAGCGTCGCGTTTACGGGCAGTCTGCGGGAGGACTTGTGCCGCAGGGATTTCACGATCAACGCGATGGCGTATAATCCGCAGGACGGGCTCATAGACTGCTTTGACGGCGTACAGGACCTAAAAAACGGGCGTATCCGGTGTGTCGGCGACGCGGAAGCGCGCTTTACGGAGGATGCGCTGCGCATGATGCGCGCCGTGCGTTTCAGCGCCCAGTTATCATTTTCTATAGAAGAAGCGACGTTTCAGGCGATCGAAACGCTTGCGCGGAATCTGGAAAAAGTCAGCGCGGAACGGATACAGACGGAGTTTGTCAAATTATTATGCTCGCCGAACCCGGACGCGCTGCGCCTGTTGTATGAGACGGGACTCAGCGCAGTATTTTTTCCGGAGTTTGACGAATGTATGCGCACAAAGCAGAATCATCCGCATCATTGTTATTCGGTAGGGGAACACATCCTGCACGGAATGAAAGCCGTGCGCGCGGATCGTGTGCTGCGCCTTGCAATGTGCTTCCATGACATCGGGAAACCATATACGAAGCAGGCGGATGAAAACGGAATCGATCATTTTCACTGCCATGCCGTGATCGGGGAGGATCTGACGAAAAAAATCATGCGCCGTCTGAAATTCGACACGGATACGATCGCGAAAGTGGCTGTGCTCGTGCGCAGCCACGACCTGCCGATCGAGCCGGGTAAACGCGCGCTGCGCCGCGCCATGGCGGAGGTCGGGGCGGAGTTTTTTCCCGGTCTGTTGGAGATCAAGGAGGCGGACGTCGCGGCGCAGAGCGATTACAAGCGGGAGGAAAAACTGGCGCACCTTGCGCGTCTGCGCGAGATTTACGCCGAGGTGATACGGGATGGGGACTGCGTCCGCTTAAAGGATCTTGCCGTGACGGGACGGGATCTGATGGAGCTGGGTATTCCGGCGGGACCGGAGCTCGGCGCGCTCTTAAAGGAGCTGCTCGCGCTCGTGATCGAGGAGCCTTCCCGCAACACAAAGGAGTCTTTGCTGGAGGAGGCTGCAAGACGGCGGAAGAAAGACGAAAGCCCGTAATCGGATGCGGGAGAACAGAAAGACCGTAAATGAAAAAATAGCGCGGAATTTTAAGCGGCGTTACATATTTTCACCGATGTTGTCATATATTGGGGTATGCGATATGGTGGAGGTAGCCGGTGTGAATGACCGAATTGTGAATATACTGGAACAATATGACGTGACGCTGCTTAAGGCATGGAAAGGAAGGAGCGCGCTTTTGTGCGATACGGAGCAGGGCTTAAAGATCATCCGCGAGTACACGGGACCGCTGGAGAAGCTCTGCGTATTGGAGGCGGTCGGTGAACACCTTAGGCAGGAAGGCTTTTTGTCCGACTGCATCCTGCGCACGAAAGAGGGCGCGCTGTTTGTGAGAGGCAGGGACGGCAATGTCTATATTGTGAAAGATCATTACGAGGGGCGGGAATGTTCCGTGAGCGATTCGTCCGACTGCGTACGCGCGGTCAGGCAGCTCGCGCAGCTTCATCTCCATTTATCCGTTCCGTCTGTCGATACCGTGCAGCCGCTTATAAAAAAAACGTCCGGGCAGGAAGCCGCCGTATCTGCGGACGGGAACGCCGCCGCGTCGCAAGACGGAGATCACGCCGCATCCTTTGACAGGAATGCCGCCCAGGAGGAGGCGCCGGATGGTTACCGGTTCCGGATGTTTGATCCGGTCAGAGAATATGAGCGGTATAACCGGGAATTAAAACGGATTTGGAAGCATCTGCGCAATAAGAGCGATAAGACGGATTTTGAGGTATTTCTACTGCATCATTATCCTTTTTTTATGGAACAGGCTAAAGAGGCGCTTGCGCTGTTCCAGAGTGCGGATGTGGGTGAGCTCTACCGGCGGGCGGAAAAAGAGGGCGCGCTCTGTCACGGGGATTTTCAATATCATAATATCCTGTTCACGGACAAAGGCGCGTTTGTAATGAATTTTGAAAAATGTATGATGGATGTGCGCATACGGGATTTTTATCTTTTTTTCAGGAAAGTAATGGAAAAAAATAATTGGAACATTTATACAGGGAGGCAGCTTTTGGAGGCGTATGATGCCGTCCGTCCGATCGATGCGGCGGAGAAAAAACTGCTCTGCTTAAAACTGTGTTATCCTGAGCGTTTCCGCAAGGTTGTGAGCTATTATTATAACAGCGGAAAAGCATGGATCCCTGCCAAAAACAGGGAAAAGATCGACCGTCTGCTCGCACAGGAAGATGCACGGAAGAGCTTTCTAAAAAATCTGTCTGAGGCGTAGCGCGGGCAGGCGGGATTGTGGTATACTGTTTACATGAAAACGAATCGGAACAGACAAAAATGGATAAAAAATATTGCGGTCTTTACGGCGGGGGTGCTTTTGTTCACTGGATGCGCGTTTCGGCGGACAAGTGAGCCTGATACGCAGGCGGACATCGTGATCGGGCGGGAGGAGAACATGCCTGCCGCCACGCCGCAGACGGCGGGGTATGACAGCGTGGATACGGCGATCGTCGTCCGCTATGATACGGAGGAAAAGACGATCTCCCTCAGAAATTTAGAGACAGGCAGGCAGTACACGCTTTCCTATGACGGGACGACCAGGCTTTCGGATAAGAACGGACAGGCATTGACGATGGCGCAGCTAAAGGCAGGAGAGATCGTGGACGTGGCGTTCCGTTATCGGAGCAAGTCGCTCGTGTCTTTAATGCAGTCGCCGGACGCGTTTCTCAAGGAGGCGCAGACGGACTATGCGTTGTCGGAGACGGGAAGGTCGATGACGGTAAACGGCGTGCAGTACCGGCTGGCGGATGATCTGGCGATTTTCTCGGACGGCGTGCTGATCGAGCTGATGGATCTAAGCAGCGTGGACGCGCTGACGCTGCGCGGGTTTGACTACGAGATCCACAGCATCTGCGTTGACCGCGGGCACGGGTATCTGCGGTTAAAAAACGACGAGTCCTTTATCGGCGGCTGGATCGAGGTTGGCACCGAACTGATCGTGCCGATCACGGAGAATATGCTTTTGACCGTGCCGGAGGGGGATTATGAAGTGTCGGTTTCGGGAGAAGCCGGGCACGGGACGATGTCGGTCTCGGTCTGCAAAAACCAGGAGCAGACCCTGGACGTCGGTGAATTTGCAGTGGAAGTCAAAGAAGGAAAAGTATATTTTGACGTTACGCCCGCCGATGCGTCCGTTTATGTGGACAGCGAGAAAGTCGATATTACCGAGGCGGTCCCGCTCACATACGGCGTGCATTTTCTGATGATCCGCGCGGACGGATATGAGACAATGGTAAAATATTTAAGCGTCGGGCAGGAAACGGCAAGTCTGGCGATCCGGCTGGAGAAAGCGTCTGCGGATTCGGATGAGGACGAGGAGGACGCGAACGGGGATTCCGGAAACGGCAATGAAAACGGTGCGGACGGAAACGGCAGTCAGGGGAATCCTGCGGATGAAACAACCGGCGGGACAGGCGGCAATGCCGGAGACGGCAGCGGAACAGGCAGCAATGGAAACGGAACGGGCGGAGGCAGCGCGGGTGACGGTGACGGCACGGGCGGAAGCACCGGAAACGGACCGGATAGCGGCGGACAGGCTTCGGAGCCGGAGGTCGTGACGGCGGAGGACGGAACGGCATTTTATGTATCGGTATCGGCGCCGGAACAGGCGGAGGTGTATGTGGACGGCATTTATGTCGGCATCGCACCGGTGCGGTTTAAGAAGGTGCCGGGCAGCCATGAGATCACGCTGCGCCGCAACGGGTATCAGACGCGCAGTTATACGATACAGCTCGACGAGGAAAAGAAGGATGTCACCTATTCTTTTTCCGAATTATTGGCCTCAGAATAGGCATAAACGGATAATTTATGCGGAAACGTCAGAGAAATCTTCAAATTTCCTTGACAAATGTTGGTAAAAAAGCTATATATATGTATAGGCATTTTGTGGGATGCCATAATACTATCAAAACAAAGGTCAGTAAGAGGAAGGAGTTCGTCAATGAACAAAACAGAGTTAGTAGCAGCAATGGCTGAGCAGGCAGGCTTATCTAAGAAGGATGCAGAGGCAGCATTAAAGGCTTTCACAGATGTTGTATCCGCACAGCTTAAGAAGGGCGATAAGATCCAGTTAGTAGGCTTTGGTACGTTTGAGGTTGCCGAGAGAGCAGCAAGAGAAGGTAGAAACCCGCAGACTGGCGCGGTTATGCCGATCGCAGCTTCCAAGGCTCCGAAGTTCAAGGCAGGTAAGGCATTAAAGGATATGGTAAACGCATAAAAACGTTTCATTTCTTTTGAGATGACTTGAGGACAGAAGACGGCTGATGAGAGGAACTCCATTAGCCGTCTTTTTGGCTTACGGGAAGTTAGGGAGGAGAGACCGATGCGGCTCGATAAATATCTGAAGGTGTCCAGACTCATTAAGCGCAGGACTGTTGCAAACGAGGCCTGCGATGCGGGAAGGGTAACGATCAACGACAGACCGGCAAAGGCGTCCGCCGAGGTGAAGGCGGGCGACGTCATTGCGATCAAATTTGGCGATAAAGAGGTCCGTGTGGAAGTGCTTGCCGTGCAGGAGACGGTGCGCAAGGACGATGCGGCGGGGTTATTCAAATATATATAGGGAAATGCAAGAAATCGAAGGATTGCCGCAGGCATAAACAGGAATCTCCCGAATATATTTTCTTATATAGGCAGGTGGAGGGCTCGTACGAGGGCGCTTACGGATATAAGAAATAGGAAGGGAGGTTCTTTTTTTATGGAGGACTTGAATCAGATACAGAAAATGCCTCACAAAATGGTGGTGGGAAACCGCAAGACGATCGCGCTCACAGGTGTGACCGATGTGCTCGCGTTTGATATTCATGAGATCCTGTTGGAGACCTCTCAGGGAATGCTGATGATACGGGGGAATAATCTGCATGTCAGCAGACTGACGCTGGACAAAGGGGAGGTTGACGTAGACGGCAGGATCGACAGCCTGACGTATTCGGATGCGCCCGCGTACGGCAAAAAGCAGGAATCCCTGTTTTCGAGACTGTTCAAGTGATCCCAAAGAGGGCGTGCCATGAGTGAGAGTATCATCAAGGAGGCGGTGTTTTCGCTGCATTGTATCAGCGTGGGCGTGCTGATCACGTTTGTGTACGATCTGCTGCGCGTGTGCCGGATCTGTGTCAGACACAGCCGCTTTATGGTTTCCGTAGAGGATTTTCTGTTTTGGGTTGTTTGTGCAATTTTTATATTTTTAGTGTTATATTGTGAAAATGACGGAATCCTGCGCTGGTACTGCGTTGCGGGCGCCGTTGTGGGCATGGAGCTTTATAAAAAATTATTCAGTCTATATATTGTGCACTTTATGTCAACAATTCTGAAAAAAACCATAGATATGGTGTCGTGGATTTTTGGGAAACTGATGTTCCCCTTTAAGATGCTGTTTTTGGGGCTTCGCAAGGGCTGGGCGAAAATCTGTCACTTTTTCACAAAAAAGAAAAAAGAAGAGGATAGGTAGTTGACGGTTTGCATAAAATTAGGTAACATATGTATTATGTAAACAGTAATCGGAAAAGGAGTACCCTATGGCAAGAAGGAGACCGGCGTACCGTAAAAAACGGCATAACCGGCTCGGTATGCTTTTGGTGATGATGTGCATCGTGATGCTGCTGATCGTAGTCAGCGTCAGTAGTATAGATCTCAAGGCAAAGCAGAGAACCTATGCAGAACGTGAGCGGATTTTGACAGAGCAGATTGAGCAGGAACATGAAAGAACACGGCAGCTTGAAGAATATGAAAAATACATAAAGACGGATGCCTATATTGAGGAAGTGGCGAAGAACAAGCTCGGACTCGTGTACGAGGGCGAGATCATATTTCGGGCAGACGATTAAACAGACCGGGAATGCGCAGCGTTTTCGGTCTGTTTTTTTCGCGCAAGCGAAACTCTTTTTTTGTCAGAAAGTTAGGCAGCGCGCAGGCAGGGTTTGACAAAAAAATACGCCGTATTTCCTCTATAATATACCCTTACAGACAAGTCTGTGCTGCGGCACGGAGCCTTGCAGGCTATGGAAAGGGTATGGATGGAATATGAAAAAGCAGTTGTCGGAGAGGGAGACGCAGGAGACAACACTGTTGCCTGAGTATGGACGAAAGAGACTTTTAACCTACGCGGATTCTTTTATGAGGCTTGCAAAAAGCTTTTACGGGATGGAGGGCGGACGGACGCCGGAAAACGTGGAGATCAAGACCTCAAGAGAGACCTATCTGTGGCAGAAGCGGCTCATGGAGAATCGCGAGATGCTTGCCGACCACTTATGCGAAATGTCCCGCATCATGACAGGAATTGCACAGGAATCCTATCATATGAAGCCGATGGGGGACCGGACGCGTTATCATATCGCCAAAGAATTAAAAAAGAGGGGGATCCGGCTGTACCGCCTGCTCAGTATGATGAATGAGAACGGAAAACTGGAGGTCGCCGCCACGATGCGCGCGCGGCTGCCGGAGCCGGGGGAAGAAGAATATACGGTTGCGGATATTGCAGGTCTTTTGTCCGTGAGTCTCGGCGTGCGCTTAAATCCGGCGGCGGGCAGCACCAGCCTTCTTGCGGCGGAGCTTTCCACGGTGGTGTTTGAGGAGGAGACGCGCTATCATATTTTACCGGGCGTAGCGCGCGTGGCAAAAGAGGGGGAGCAGATTTCCGGGGATAATTACACGTTTTGCGAGATGGAACAGGGGCGTTTTGCGGCCGTGCTCGCGGACGGGATGGGCTCCGGCGAGCAGGCGTGCCGCGCGAGCGAGCTTGTTGTGGAGCTGTTTGAACAGTTTTTGGAGTCGGGCTTTTCGACAAACGGGGCGGCGCAGATGATCAACGGCGCGCTGCTCGCATCCGCGCAGGAGACGGATGTATCGACGCTGGATGCATGCTGCGTGAACCGTTATACGGGAACGTGCCGCATGATGAAGGCGGGGGCGGCCGCGACCTATATCAAAAGGGATAACCGGATAGAGAAGCTTGACGCTGCCGGACTGCCGCTCGGCGTATTCGGACAATTGGAGGCGACGGAGCTGCGCTGCGAGCTGATGCACGGGGAATACCTGATCATGCTTTCGGACGGTGTGAGCGACTGTTTTACGCGTCCGGGTGCGGAAGCATTGTTTGAGGACATGCTGGCAAGGCTTGAGATCCGGGAACCGGGCGAGATGGCGAACACGATTCTGCGTCAGGCGATCTATCAGAGTGAGGGCAGGATCGCCGACGATATGACCGTGCTTGTGCTTGGTCTGTGGGAGAATGGGGGATGGCAATGTTGACATTTTCCTGTGAAAGGGAATATCATGTGTATGAGAGGAAATACGAAGTCCCGAAACTGCCGGTGCAGCAGATAAATCTGCCGTTTCGCCGGGCGGGATGATGGAGAATGTCGCAATGTTACAGAAGATCAAGGCATGGGTGTCTGAATTTCATATGATCGAGCCGGGCGAAGCCGTGATCGCAGGCGTATCGGGCGGTGCGGATTCTGTGTGCCTGTTTGATCTGCTGCTCGCGTTAAAGGCGGAGATACCGTTTTCTTTTTCCGTCGTCCATGTCAATCACGGCGTCCGCAGGGATGCGGACGAAGATGCGGAATATGTGAGGCGGCTGTGTCTGGAGAACGGGATCGGATTTACGCTTGTTGAGGAGAATGTGCCCGCTTATGCCGCGGAACACCGGATCGGTGAGGAGGAGGCGGGACGCAGACTGCGCTATCAGGCATTTGCGCGGGTAAATGAGCGTATGTACGGAGGCAGGGCGAAGATCGCCGTGGCGCATAACCGGAACGACCGCGCGGAAACCGTACTGTTTCAATTGTTCCGGGGGAGCGGACTGCATGGTATGTGCGGGATAAAACCGGTGCAGGGCAATGTGATCCGCCCGATGTTGTGTGTGACAAGAGAGGAAATAGAGACTTATCTTGCGGGGAGAGGGTTATCGTACCGCACGGATTCCACAAACGGGGAGGACGGATATGCGAGAAACCGCATCCGCCATCATATTTTAGGGTATGCGGAGCAGGAGATCTGCCGGGGCAGTACGGAGCATATCAACCGGACGGCGGACATGCTGACGCAGGCGGCGGCGTATCTGGATGCGCAGACCGAGGAGGCGTACCAGGCGTGCGTGGAGAAAGAACCGTGCCGGACGCGTGAGACAGAAGAGATATGTCGGGAGTATGAGACGGGAGAAGCAGGCCGAATGTACGCGGAGGATGCAGAAGAGGCAGGCGGGCGCACGGCATACGCCGGGAGCCTGCTTTTGTCCAAGGCGGCGTTTGCGCGGCTGCACCCCTACCTGCAGGGGAGTCTGATCCACCGCTGTTTAGGGGAACTGACGCCGGCGGCGAAGGATATAACGGGCGCGCATGTGGAAAGCGTCTGCGCGTTATTTGATAAGCAGACCGGACGCATGCTGTCTCTGCCATACGGACTGACCGCGGAGCGGACGTATCGGGGTGTGCGTCTGGAACGGAGAGGAAATACGGGAGCCGGCGGGCAGGAAGCCTGCGTGGACGGGCGTGCGTGCATTAGCGGACAGAAGTTCTGCGCAGACAAGCCGGAAGAGACGGACAGGCAGGTCGAACTGACCGGAGAGTGCGGAGAGGTCCGTTTTGGAGGGCGCCTGTTCCGGTTCCGTGTGTTTTCCTGCGAAGGGGATGAGGACATTTTTCAGACAATCCCGAAAAACAATTGTAACAAATGGTTCGATTATGATAGAATAAAGAAACCCGTCGTGATCCGTTACCGCAGGACGGGAGATCATCTGGCGATCAATGCGGCAGGCGGCACGAAGAGTCTTAAGAAATATATGATCGATGCGAAGATCCCGGCAGATAAACGGCAGCATATTCCGCTTATCGCACAGGGAGATCATATTTTATGGGTGGCGGGCTACCGTGCCAGCGAAGCTTACAGGGTGACCGCGGATACCAAAAGAATCATGGAAATATACATGTCAGGAGGAAAAGAGAATGTCTGAAAGAGTCAGCGTGCTTCTCACTGAGCAGCAGGTGGACGGGAGGATTCAGGAGCTCGGCGAGCAGATCAGTAAGGATTATGAGGGAAAGCAGGTGCACTTGATCTGCGTATTAAAAGGAGGCAGTATGTTCCTGTGCGAGCTTGCAAAGCGCATCACGGTTCCTGTGTCGCTTGATTTCATGTCGGTGTCAAGCTACGGGAAAAACACGACGTCGAGCGGTTTTGTGAAGATCGTAAAGGATCTGGACGATCCGATCAAGGACAAGCATGTCATTGTGGTGGAGGACATCGTGGATTCGGGGAGGACCCTGAGTTATCTGGTCGAGATGCTTGGAAAGAGAGAACCGGCAAGCATCCGGATCTGTACGCTGCTTGACAAACCGGATCGGAGAGTCACGGATGTAAAGGTGGATTATACGGGATTCGTGATCCCGGATGAATTTGTTGTCGGGTATGGGCTGGACTATGACCAGCGCTATCGCAATCTGCCCTACATCGGTATCGTGCATTTGGACGATTAAAAAAGGAGATAACAAAGTGAGAACAACAAAAAGAGGCAGCGGCATTTATTTTTCCATCATTCTGCTGTTGCTCCTGGCAGCGGTCTGGATCAGCCAGATGCGTAGTCTGCCGAGCAATTATTCCTATAAAAGCTTTATGAAGGATCTGGAGAACGGCAGGATCGATGAGATCGAGATCGCCCAAAACGAGCAGGTGCCGACGGGGGCTCTGCATGTGACGCTGAAAAGCGGGGAAAATCGCACGATCTATGTGGCGGATGTCGTCGAGGCGGAGAAGTTTCTGAGAGAGTACGAGGATATTCAGGTCACGCTGAAGAATGTGCCGCAGGAAAACTGGTTTCTGAATTATGTTCTGCCGATCATGATCGCGCTGATCGTCATTGTGTTTATTTTTGTGATGATGAATGCACAGAACAATAACGCGGGCGGTAACAACAGCAAAATGATGAATTTCGGAAGAAGCCGTGCGCGCATGGCGACGGATACGAAGACGACGTTAAAGAATGTCGCGGGGCTTTTGGAGGAAAAGGAAGAACTGGAGGAGATCATTGATTTTTTGAAAGATCCTTCCAAATATACGCGAGTCGGCGCAAGGATCCCGAAGGGCGTTTTGTTAGAGGGACCGCCCGGAACGGGTAAGACGCTGCTCGCAAAGGCGGTGGCAGGAGAGGCGGGCGTACCGTTTTTCAGTATTTCCGGATCGGATTTCGTGGAAATGTTTGTCGGCGTCGGCGCTTCGCGTGTACGCGATCTGTTTGCCGATGCAAAGAGAAGCGCGCCGTGCATCGTTTTTATTGACGAGATCGACGCGGTTGCGAGACGCCGCGGAGCGGGCATGGGCGGCGGTCATGATGAGCGGGAACAGACATTGAACCAGATGCTGGTGGAAATGGACGGTTTCGGCGTCAATGAGGGGATCATTGTCATGGCGGCAACGAACCGCGTGGATATTCTGGATCCGGCGATCCTGCGTCCGGGACGGTTTGACCGCAAGATCGCGGTTGGCAGGCCTGACGTAAGGGGCAGGGAGGAGATTCTGGCTGTTCATGCAGAAAACAAGCCGCTTGCAGAGGATGTGGACTTAAAGCAGATTGCGCAGACGACGGCAGGTTTTACGGGCGCGGATCTGGAGAACCTGCTCAACGAGGCGGCGATTGTCGCGGCAAGGGAAGACCGCTCCTATATCATGCAGAGCGATATTCGGAAAGCATTCATCAAGGTTGGGATCGGTGCGGAGAAAAAGAGCCGTGTCATCACGGAAAAGGAAAAGAAGATCACGGCGTACCATGAAGCGGGGCACGCGATCCTGTTTCATGTGCTTCCCGACGTCGGTCCGGTGTATACCGTATCCATCATTCCGACGGGCGTCGGTGCGGCGGGCTATACGATGCCGCTCCCCGAAAAGGACGAAATGTTCCTGACAAAGGGGAGAATGCTGCAGGATATTATGGTATCGCTCGGCGGGAGAATTGCCGAGGAGATTATTTTTGACGATATTACGACGGGCGCTTCCAGCGATATTAAAAAAGCAACCGAGGAAGCGCGAAACATGGTGACGCGCTATGGCATGTCGGAGAAGATCGGCGTGATCAGTTACTCGCAGGATGACGAGGTGTTCATCGGCCGTGATTACGGGCATACCAAGAGCTACAGCGAGGTGATGGCGGGCGAGATCGACCGCGAAGTCAAGGAGATCGTGGACGACTGCTACCGCAAGGCGAAGGCGATTATCGAGGAACACATGGGCGTGCTGCATCGATGTGCGGAGCTGTTGCTGGAAAAAGAGCGCATCAGTAAGGATGAATTTGAGGCACTCTTTACTACATTGTGAAAAGTGCACAAAAAAATATTGACGAATTTGTAATATTTGTGAATTTCAAGAATAGATTTACGGGGTGACATCTGCTATGATACTACTTGTAACCCCCCAATACATTTTATAGTTTTTTGCTATACCCCATAAGTAAGAAATACCTTCTCTAAAAAAGGCAATTGCTTCGGCAACTGTCTTTTTTACCGTCTGGGGGGAAATACTGTAATCAATGCAAAAGAGGGCGGTTAATGTGCGATTTGCGAATGAGGTATTGAATATCGTGTTTTTTTCATATAAAATAGGGAAGAGTAGAACGACGTGGCAATAGTGCGCGTCGGAAACTGGCGCATGGAGGCTGAAAATGGATTACCAGAAAATGTTAAGGGCGGGGGAGCAGCTGCAATACATCACGGATATGCGGCCGCTGCTTCGGAAAAGGGCGCTCTTTTCCGATACAACGGAGGATTATGTAACGCCGTCCCAGCCGAGAAAGTACGATATGGTGCGGATCCGCTTTCGGGCGGGTGTGGACAATATCGACAGGGTGTATTTTGTCTGCAACGGCATCAGGACGCTGATGACCAAGGCTTTTTCGGATGAGCTTTTTGATTTTTATGAGACAGAGTATCAGTTGGAGAACGAGCGCATCTATTATTATTTCGAGGTGCAGGTCGGCAGGATCACCTGTTATTATGATACGCGCGGCGTACAGAAGCATCCAGACGATTACTACAGGTTTTCGATCATTCCGGGTTTTTCGACGCCGGACTGGGCAAAGGGAGCCGTGATGTATCAGATCTATGTGGATCGTTTCTGCAACGGCGATCCCGGCAATGATGTTCTGACAAACGAGTATGTCTATATCGGCAATAAAACGCAGCGTGTGGAGGACTGGTATTCCTATCCGGACAGGATGGACGTACACCGTTTTTACGGAGGCGATCTGCAGGGCGTGCTGGACAAGATGGACTATCTGCAGCAGCTTGGCGTGGATGTGATCTATTTCAATCCGCTGTTTGTCTCGCCGTCCAATCACAAATATGATATTCAGGACTACGATTATATTGATCCGCATTTCGGGAAGATCGTCCATGACGAGGGTGAACTGTTAGGAGACGGGCAGCATGACAATATCCATGCGACGCGCTATATCGACCGTGTGACCAATAAAAAGAATCTGGAAGCGAGCAATGCTTTTTTTGTCAAGGTTGTGGAGGAGGCGCACCGGCGCGGGATGCGCGTGATCTTAGACGGCGTGTTCAATCACTGCGGCTCTTTTAATAAATGGATGGACCGCGAGCGCATTTATGAGAATGCGGAGGGGTATGAAAAGGGCGCTTATGTTGCCGCTGACAGCCCGTACCGTGATTATTTTGATTTCACGGATAAGGAGAGGTGGCCGTATAACGGTTCCTATGACGGATGGTGGGGGCATGATACGCTTCCGAAGCTGAATTACGAGGGCTCGAAGGCGCTGTATGATTATATTCTTTCTGTTGCGCGGAAATGGGTATCCCCGCCGTATAACTGCGATGGATGGCGCTTGGACGTGGCGGCGGATTTGGGGCATTCCCCAGAGATGAATCATCAGTTTTGGCGGGATTTCAGAAAGGCGGTCAAGCAGGCGAATCCGAATGCGCTTGTGCTCGCCGAACATTATGGCGCGCCGCTTGACTGGTTAGACGGAGAGCAGTGGGACAGCGTCATGAATTATGATGCGTTCATGGAGCCGGTCACATGGTTTTTGACCGGTATGCAGAAGCACAGCGATGATTTTAGGCAGGATATGCTCGGAAACGCGGATTCTTTTTTTGGGGCGATGCGCTATCATGCGGTCAGCTTTACAATGCCGTCTTTGTATGTGTCGATGAATGAGCTTTCCAATCATGATCATTCCCGTTTTCTTACGAGGACGAATCATGTGGTCGGACGTATGAATAATTTAGGGCATGAGGCGGCGAACCACGGTATCAATAAGGCGGTCATGCGGGAGGCGGTCGTGATCCAGATGACATGGCCGGGCGCGCCGACGATCTATTACGGGGATGAGGCGGGCGTATGCGGATTTACCGATCCCGATAACCGGCGGACGTACCCGTGGGGGCGCGAGGATTTGGAGATGATCGCGTTTCATAAGGCGATCATCCGCATTCACAAGGAGAATCAGGAATTAAAGACCGGTTCGCTGAAATTCCTTGTCGGAGAATATAATGTGATCGGTTATGGGCGTTTTAACCATGCGGAGCAGACGGTCGTGGTGGTCAACAATAATGATCATGAGTTTTCTAAGGAGCTTTCCATTTGGGAATTCGGCATTCCGAAGGAGACGACGATGAAGCGGCTCATTTACACGACAGAAGGCGGGTACGATACGGAGAAGGAAAGCTATCATGTCGTGAACGGCAAGATGCTCTTTACGCTTCCGCCGCATTCGGCGATCGTGTTGAAGCATAAAAACAGGGAAATATAAAAAGGCTTCAAAGAAATCTTATGACGCAGGAGGTTTTTCTCAAAACCATCCTGCGTCATATTTTACAGTCGCGTTCCAAAGCAGCCATTCGTCGTAGCCTGCGTCGCGGACGGCGTCAAGCTGCGCCTGAATCTGTTCCCTTCCGTATTCGATATGACCGCGCACCCAGGTGGCGGTAAATGCCTGGAGCCACGGGCGCACGCGGCAGATCGACGGCATCCCGTTTTCGGATACGGCATAAATCGTGTCGCGCCCGTACTGGTCAAGCTCGGCGCGGGAGGCGTTCAAAGCGGATGAGACGGTGCGGTACGGTTCGGCGTCCGGTATGTCAATGCGGTATACGCCCGCACCGTAGTGCGACGGGTAGACCATCGGGCAGATCACGTCTAATTGGGACGCCATGGAGGCATAGTCCTGTCCGACAATGCGGCGGTCGATCGGGTTGTCGATGATCGTGCCGTATACGTCGGCGGAAACAGAGACGGCATACGGGGAAAGCGTCTCATAGGCATAATCGGTAAATGCGTTGATAATATCCGTTTTTGTAAGATCGCCGGCGTTTTCTCCGAATACGACGCGCTCCATGCCGCTGTCCGTGGAAAAACGGATATAGTCAAACTGAATCTCATCAAATCCGATGCGCGCGGCTTCTGCCGCAATCTCCAGCATATAATCCCATACGCCCCGTTCATAAGGATTTACCCATGCGAGTCCGCTGTTGTCAAGGAATACCGTGCCGTCCGCTTCGTGAAGCGCATATTCCGGCATGGCTTTTGCAAGGTAAGGATCTTTGAAAGTTACGATACGGGCGATCAGATAAATGCCGTGCGCCTTACATTCCGCGACCAGTGATTCAATATCGGGAATATAGGTGGCGGATGAGCCGATCTGTTGTACGATCGGCGTATCCATCGGATAGGTGACGCGTCCCAGGTCGTCTTTGATGTCAATGACAAAGGCATTGATCTCGGTCTCGTCGGCAAGCGCGATCAGATCGTGGATGCGGTCGAGACCCGCGACGGCCGCCGTGACGTAGATGCCGTGGACGCGGAAATCGGGATCGCCGGGCTGCGGCTCTGCGCTTGGCGTGGAAGGTGCGACGCCGTCCGCCGGATTGTCGGAGTCCTCCGATGGCGAGGCGCCGGCGAACAGATCGTCCGTGTCGTCCGCACCTGCACCGCTGCCCGGAAACATGCCGAACACGCCGGAAGCGGATGCGTCCGCACTGTCCGCTGTGTGGGACGTGATACCCGCGATGCCTGCGGCCTCCCGGTTGATCCGCGCAGCGGCAAGCGGGGCTTCTGATGCCTGCGCGTTCGAGGAAGTCTGTGCCGCGCGCTGTCCGCACGACGTTGCAAAAAAGGCAAGCAGCAAAAACAGAGCGGGCAGCGTGATGCGTCGTGCGGCAGGCACAATATGTTTTTTGGTCGTGTTCTTTTTATGGAAAGAGGCTAAAATCTGCATAGGTATAAACTCCTGTGAAGGATGAATTTTTATGTTTATAGGAAATTTCGTAAACCCGGAAGAATTGCGATAGCAATTCTTCGAAAGCGTGCGAAGCACGATTTTTTTTAGTATTTTTATGTCGATATTATATACAAAAAAAGAAAAATACGCTATACTGAACACAGAATTTTTGAAAAATGCCTATCATGCAGTCACATTGTATATGTTGCATGATCATGGATGAGAGAAACGCATTTTGTAATGGTCGGGCGTGTTTGGATAGAGGAGGAGAAGCGCAATGGATATGATGGATATTGTGACGGATTATCAGCAGATTGGTCAGGTGCAGACACAGAATACCGCTTCTACATGGAAGGCGGTCAGCAATGCGGCGAAAGCGGCGGAAGGCGCGGAGACGGAAGATAAGACCGCGGCGTTTGCGGAGGCATTGAGAGAGGAGCTTGACAATCTGCAGCAGCGTAATGAGCTTGGAAGAGCGCTTGCAGGTTCTTCCCTGGTCGGTACGACAGCGGACTTAAGCAATGTCTCGGAAATGTTAAAGACTGAGAGCGGGCGGGAGGCGATCGGCGCGCTGGCAGATAATGCAATGGCGTCCATCGTGTTCGGAACGAACAACTCGGAGCAGAATTCCATCTTAAATACCATGACGCAGGTAAATACGTCGGAACAGAGTCTGGAAGAGGCGTTAAAGGATGTGCTTGAGATATTAGAGTCGAAAGGCGCGTCCGATGAGACGGAGGAGGAGTAGACTGTTTCCCGCGGTGCAGGCGGCGTATGTTTTTCGTCCACAGCGGTAACTGGTGGTAATAAAGAGGTAACGGATGATAAAAAAGAAGCCCCCCAGCGGTGTCGCCGGGGGGCTTCTTTTTTATGAGTTCTGAATCGCAGCCAGTCGATTGGCGTCTTCGCTCAGACTTTGCACAAGGCTGCCCACCTCCGTGACGATCTGCTGATTCTGTTCGCTGCCGGTGTAGGTTTCGTTGGAGTGCGCGGAAACCTCCTCGGTAATCGCCGAGATTGTCTGAATGCTGTCCACAATAACCTTGTTTGCGGAAGCAAGATCGGAAACGATGGATGCGAGTGCTGCGGACTGTTCCTGAATATGGGAAGTACTGTCTGCGATCGTATCAAAGGATTCCGCGGTCTTTCCGGCGGAAACGTTTTGCTTTTTATTGCTTTCGATCAGATTATTGATCGTGTCGATCATAATCTGGAGCTGATCGGAAATATTATTGATGAGACCGGTGATATTTTCCGTTGCGGAGGTCGTCTGTCCGGCAAGACCGGAGATCTCGGATGCAACGACCGCAAAACCGCGTCCTGCGTCCCCTGCGCGCGCCGCCTCAATACTTGCGTTGAGCGCCAAAAGACTTGTCTGGGAAGCGACGTTGGTGATCAGATCCGTAATAGAGTTCATCTGATCGGTGTATTCACGGAAGGATGCCAATGCGGAAGCAACGTCGGCGCTTGCCTTGTCGGACTGTTCGGTCAGACGGATCAGCGAGGAGACATGCTCCTGTCCGGTGCGGACCGCTTCTGCGGCGGCGCTGACGCCCTCATGAATCTTATCCGCCGACTGCTCCACGGTGGAAATATGCGTCTGGATCTCCTCTGTCTTGACAAGCTGGTGCTGAATGGCCTCCGCAGATTCGTTTGTGCCGGACGTCACCTCGGACATGGAGTTCATCGTCTGCTCCACGGAGCTTTGCAGCGTGTTCATCTGCGAAGCGATGGCGGTCACATTCTCCGTCATATGTTTGGAAATCTGGATCGTATGTTCAAAAAGTCCGGAAATTTTTCCTTTTTCCTCATCGATCCTTGCCAGCTTCATATTCTGGAAGCGGGAAGTCTCATAAGATACAAGAAGGAAATTAACCGTCATGATGATGGTGAGGAATCCCTGAATCTCCAAAGCGACGATGTCCTGTGGGCCGAGCTGCTTTGTGAGAGCTGAAAAAACAATATAGCCGACATTTTCGATCACAACGCCCGCGCCGATGATCGTGGTGTAGCGGAAGTCATTATACAGTGTGATCACGATCAGCATGGGGAAGACATAGGTAAACACCAGACTGTTCTGCGCCGTAAAAAGTAAAAAGGTATACAAAATAGCATAACCATAAGAAACGATATGTTTGATCATTGTGGTGTCGCGCTTCCGGCAGTAGCATATCCATGAAAGGATCACCGGAATCAACGCCAGGACATAGGTCGCGATAACGTAGCCGGCCGTGCGGTTTCCCTTGACAACCTCCGCCGTGTAAGCGGCGCAGATAACTACAACGATCGCATTTAACGCGATGCAGGCAACCCGGTTCGCGATCGTCATTTCCGCAGACGAATTACCGCGCGGTATATCAACAAGTACATCGGAAATAGGTTTTTTGGACATGATCTTATCCCCCTTTATGTAAAATAAGTGAAACTATTTCTATTCTAACATAAATGAGCGGAGCGTCAAATCATTTTCGAAAAAAAGATATAAGAAAACTACTTTTCAATGTAGGAAAATTCCGCTAAAATGAAAAAGAACTGCGCGCAGAGCGATTCTTTTCGAAGAATTTGGCGGCGAGGTCTATGTGCGCGGTACGGAATGTGGCGGAGGAAGAACGATGCATGTGACAATGGGGAGTATCCGAAAAAACGCAAAGGACGGCGTCTGTTTTATCATCGGCGCGGGAGAGATCGAGAATCCGGGCTGGTTCCGCAGACAGGTGCGGCCGAAAGAGAAAGATTATCTGATCGCGGCGGACGGCGGCTATACGATCTGCGAGCGATGCGGGATCCGCGTGGACGCGCTGATCGGCGATTTTGATTCGCTGGGCTGCATCCCCGAACACCCGAACGTGATCCGGCTGCCGCAGGAAAAAGACGATACGGACCTGCACTATGCGGTGAAAAAAGGATTGGAGCGGGGCTATCGGATGTTTGAAATTTACGGCGCGACAGGCGGCAGGGAAGGACACACGATGGCCAATTATCAGACGCTCGTGTATCTGGCGCATCAGCACGCCTGCGGCATTCTGCGTTCCATGAATGTGCAGGTGACCGCCATTGACAGCGATACGCTGCGCCTGCCCGCCTACAAGGGCGGTCTGGTGTCTCTTTTCTGCATGGGAGAGTGCGCGGAGGGCGTTACGCTGAAAGGATTAAAATATCCGTTATCGGAAGCGCGCCTGACCAATGATACGCCGATCGGCGTGAGCAATGAATTTATCGGAGAGACGGCGGAGATCACGGTGGCTGACGGGACGCTCTTAGTCATGTGGGAGACCGGCGGCGGGAAATCCGCCCGTTGACAGCAGGGGCATTGCAGGATTCCGGTATCCGTGACGGAAAGGGATTCAAAATTACAGAATAAAAAGAGTTCCGCTGACGCGAAACGCTTTGCCGTGAAATTTCCTATCGGTTAAAAAATGCCAAAAGCCCGCATCAACACGAACTTTCGGCAAAAAAAGAGCGCGAGACGGGACTCGAACCCTTTTCGCGCACAAGGGCGAATTTTTGACCGTGCACTTTCAAAAACAAAAGTTACGGTCAGTATTACCGTAACTTTTGTAACATGTAACATAGGTTTGTTTATCCCTTGGAAATACTGGTTTTTCTCTGTTACAAAAAAACTTTTAACTTTTGTAACAAGTAACAGATTGGAGAAAAACTATGAGTAATGATATTCTTAAAAATCTACAAAGCCGTAAATGGCTTCTTACTATCAATAATCCCATAGAAAAAGGTTTTACGCACGATCATATCAAAGAAATTCTTTCTAGTATCAAGCTTGTATATTGGTGTATGAGTGACGAAACAGGGCATGAAGGTACTTTTCATACACATATATTCATTGCTCATACAAATGGTATCCGTGCTAGCACTCTTCAAAATAAATTCACGGGTGCTCATAGAGATATAGCAAGGGGTACGTGCCAACAAAACCGCGATTACGTTTTCAAAGAGGGTAAGTGGTTAAACGGGGAAAAAGGTACGACGAATCATCGTGATACGCATGAAGAATGGGGCGAAATGCTTGTGGAGAGGCAGGGCGCGCGGAATGATTTAGCCGACCTCTACGACATGATAAAAAGCGGCATGAGTACCTACGGAATTTTGGAAGTTTCCCCCCAGTATCTCTTGCAAGTTGACAAGATTGAACGTGTACGCCAGACGATTTTAGAAGAACAAAATAAAAATAACTGGCGTACGGTCGAAGTAACGTATGTGTGGGGCGAAACGGGAACGGGAAAGACACGCGGCGTTATGGAACGGTTCGGCTATTCGAACGTTTATCGGGTTACAGACTATGAGCATCCGTTTGATAATTACAAAGGACAGGATGTGCTTGTGTTGGATGAGTTTAGGAGCTCTCTTCGCATAACGGAAATGCTCGATTATTTAGACGGCTATCCCGTGGAACTGCGTTCCCGCTATGTCAATAAACAAGCCTGCTATACGAAAGTTTTTGTCATATCGAATATTGATATAAAAGATCAGTATCCGCAGATTCAGCGCGACGAACCGCGCAGTTGGCGGGCATTCCTGCGGCGGTTTAATTCCGTGCAGATTTATACGGAAACGGGCATTGTCACAATGGAAATCAATAGTTACATGTCGGATTTTACGCCGTGTCTTGATGGTACGCCGTTTGAAGATGATGGAAAGGAAAAGGTGAAAAAATGAATAGGAAAATCAAATTTAGGGGACAGACGAGAAGAAAGGGCGAATATTTTATCGGCTTGGCAGGGGATAAATGCAATAGTAACTGGGTATATGGCGGTATATTTCCGCAAAATGACGGCGGTGATTTTGCATTTATCTATCAGCAGGAACCCGAAGTAAAAAAATGCGTTGTCTATGCTGATACGGTCGGGCAGTATATAGGGCTTAGGGATAAGTACGGAAAAGAAATTTATGAAGGTGATATTGTTGTGATTGATTGTTGCGAAGATGGATATTTTGTTGTCGAATATAATAGAGGTCAGGCAATGTTCGTTATGACAGGGTATTCTATCACGGTCGATTTTGATACTTATTATAGTTTTTATGTCGAGGTCGTCGGGAATATCTTTGATAACGCGGAACTTATCAATGAGAAATAGGGGGATAAAAAATGAAAGTACATGAATTGAAAATCGAACCGAGGTATTTTCAAGATATTATTGATGATCGCAAGTGTTTTGAAATCCGAAAAAATGATCGTGATTTTAGGGAAGGTGATATTTTATTTCTTCGCGAATACAATAATGGGAAATATACGGGGCGTGAAATCCGTTGTATTGTCTCGTATGTTCTCAAAAATGTGGATGGTCTTGCGGATGGCTACGCAATATTGAGTATTTGTATAACATTTGAAAAACTTTGGTAAAAGAAAAGCATTCCCGCGTCTTACGGCGCGGGAATATTTTTTTGTGTAAGTGTATATTCAAAAACTATGTGCATATTGCACAATATCATAACTAAAATATTGTGTAATATTATATCTATACATATTGTGTAATATTTGGTAAAATATCTATGGAACTTGAAAATACACATTCAAACAAAGAAAGGTAAGGTGTAAACATGAAAGAGTTAATTAAATCCAGCAGGGTAACAGGATACTTAGAGAAAATGTATCGCGAGTTGAACGCTGATAAATTCGGCGGTCAGCTTGAAGAAACAGTGATCACAATTGTAAATACTCCGCGTGCATACGGACATGTGACATGCGCGAAGGTCTGGAAAGTCGCGAAAAAAGGCGAACAGGAAAGCCGCTATGAATTGAATGTCAGCTCTGATTCAATGGCGCGTCCGATCGAAGATGTAGTATCAACCATGCTTCATGAAATGGTACACATTTATCACCTCATGAACGGTATCAAAGACGTAAGTCGCGGCGGTACTTATCACAACAAGACTTTTAAGTCAAAAGCGGAAAGTGTCGGGCTTGTGATTGAGCACAGCGACAAATACGGCTGGACGATCACAAGTCCATCCGAAAAATTGATTGTGTACATCATATCGAAAGGCTGGACGGAAATAGCAATGAATCGTGGCGGCATATCATCCTTTGGCGGTACTTCGGGCGGTACGGATTCAGCCGGAAAACCAGACGGTAAAAAGATCAAAAAACCCTCAAGCACACGCAAATATATGTGCCCCTGTTGCAGCATGTCTGTACGGGCGACACGGGAAGTGCGAATTAAATGCGCGGATTGTGATGTGCTTATGACAGTAGCGGAATAATCGTATGCTGACCTAGCGGCATGACGGGGAGAGGGAGAACGATATGATTTGTGAATTAGAAAAGGAAATGGTTGCTATATTGGATGAAAATGTTAGTGAAAGCGATCGACGTTTTGGCGCTGTGTATACTGTTGTGCACTTGTGGTTTTATCAATTGAAAAATGAGAGTGAAGAGTTGAGACGAAATGAAGCGTATAATCGCATATATGGCTTTATTTGGGCTATGTATATTTTGGGTATAATTGATACGGAAGAACAGAATAAAATGGTTGAACAGTTGATTAAAGAATATGGCAAATAATAGGGCATGGGATAATTTACAAAATGCTGCCGCCGTATGCAAACATTCATTTTGTAAGTGTATATTCAAAAACTATGTGCATATTGCACAATATCATAACTAAAATATTGTGTAATATTATATCTATACATATTGTGTAATATTTGGTAAAATATCTATGGAACTTGAAAATACACATTCAAACAGAAAGGTAGGTATAGGCTATGAGTGTAAGTATTAAGGTGTTAGAAAAAGGTGTAAGGGAAATGAAAACAGGTCAGCGGGTATGGATAAATGCTATCAGTTTATCCATGAATGCAATCGACTTTTTAAGAAAGTGTATCCGTGATGGGGAACTGATTCTCGACATTGGAGAAGTCGAACGTGTTTACGAGGCTGATAATATCACACCCGTTATGAATGGAACTGTTATCATACCGCAGATGACATATATTAAGCGGTAAACAAAGTAAAGCTGACCTATCGGCACGACGGGGGAAAGGAAAAGAATATGAAAATAACGGTAGAACTTAAGAGGACTAACAGAAACACTTTATTAGATCAATCTTTTGAATTTGCATTGTGCAACGTCGAAGAACTGATTCGGCAAACGGTGGATTTTGTTCAGGATTTTGATCGGCAAAAATGGACGAAATGGCGCGTCAACAGGGTTAATGTTTTCGATAAATAGGGGGGGTAATTTACGTTGCTTGAGTGATTTTTTTGCTGACCTAACGGCATGACGGGGAATGGGGGGGCTGGTCAAGGCGCAAACCCCGCTATCCTCTTTCCGTCACAAGGCGGCGCGAAGTAGCGGAGCGGATAAGCCCGCCCATGCCGCAGGATGCGGCATGATGTCAAAACAAGCTATTGAGCCTTGCGGGGTTCGAGAGCAGGGGATACACGGATGTATCCCCGTTATTCGCGGTGACCGCCTAGGCGTTTCGTAAAATTCCAAGGCGCGCCTTAGCGATAAAAGAAAAATAAAGCATTGTGTAACCTGTATCGTAGCCGGAACGCCTAACAAGCTATCAGAGCAAACGGCTATAAGCGCGGAAATAGAGTGGATTTAGAAAAGAACTAGTAACGTGGCTTGTCCTTCCCTAGGGAGTTGGGCTAGGGAAGGTGGCGCGCTGATTAGTGGGCGACGTAGGAAGCCCGCTAGCGTGACGGATAGGTGACGGAATGGTACACGCGTAATTATCTGACGTATGACATAATCTAACTGACGAACGGAACTACCCGATATTGATAGTGCCGCCGTCCTCGTTGTTTATAGTTGAAATGTTCACATTTCCTGTTGAATTTTCATTCATATCTTTGCGTATAAGTTCGTTTGCGTATGCACTGAATGACTTAAAACCTTTAGACTTCCAGTGCTTTGTAAGTGCGTCTTTATCTTCTTTTTGAACAATTACGGAAAGCCTAGCGTAATGCTCTTTATTGTAGTCGTTTTGATAATTGTATTGATTAAAAGCCATATAAATTCCCCCCTATTACGGAATATTGCACAATATGAAATATAAAACCTGTTTAAATATTGTGCAATATGTCAATTGAAATATTGTGTAATATCATTTATAGTATAATCATAGCAAGCGTTCCACCGCCGCGTGCGGCGGTACACGCTTCTATTATCTACAAAAAGCAACTAAAAGTCAAGCAAAGAGGAAAGGAGAAAAGAAAGTCATGGAAATCGTAGGAATTGAAAGGACAACGTACACAAAGAAAGGGACGAACGAAAAGGCCGACGCCATCAAGTTTCACCTCATGGGTGAGCGCAGGAACGTAGAGGGCAAGGCGGTTGAGACGGCGTTCATTTCTTCAAAGTGGGACTGCTACAATGAATGTCTCGGTTTTAAGATTGGCGACAACGTGCACGTATCGTACAACCGCTGGGGCAACATTGAGGGTCTGTTTCCTGAGACTATCAAGAAATAGCCTGCAAATGCACTTTCAAAGAAAGGAGTAAAAAAGCTGTGGAAGAAACGGAAGTAATGCAGGAACAAATAGAGCAAAAAGCATCTACTCAAGAGCCGGAAACTGAAATACAACAGGATGTTTCTAGTCAAGAGACGGAAACGGAGACAGAAACAGGGCGGGAAATCGAGACACCGACAGCGACAGAAACGGAAACGGAAACTGATGCGCACGAGAGTTCCGCAAACACGGGAACTTCCAACGAAAGCGGCAATTCTGGGTCTGCGTCACAATCTGGAACGGTTGTGATAGCAGACCTCGGAAAAACCGAAGCCCTTTTGTCTGAAACGAACGAGTTACTTACAGAGCAGTTCGAATACCTTTCAAACATTAACGATAAACTGACAAGCATTAACAATAGCTTGTTTTCCTGCAACGTGTTTATCGGATTCATTATCGGTATGTTGCTTGTAGTCATCTTTGGGGGTGCAATGAATCATGGACATTGAAACAACATTTCGGCTTGTCGGCATGGCGGCGGCATATGGTACCGGTCTTGGCGCGTTTGCGCTGATACTCGGCTATACGGTCAGCGGTGTCTTATCTATATTTAAGCAAGCAAAATAAGAAAAGAAAGGTGGTGATTAAGATGGGCAGAATTATTCCTATGTTCGCGTCTACTACGGTAGAAAATACCCTTGGTGGACAGGTCGCAACGGCGGTTACTGACGGGCTTTCGTCCGTAGCTACTCAGTTGGGTAGTATTCTTGTGAAAGTCGTTCCCATTGCGCTGGGTATTGTGGGTGCTGTCATGGTTGTAACGTTCGGTGTACGGACGTTCAGACGGCTCACCGGCAAGTAAGCCGTGGTGATCAGAAATAAGGTAGGGCGCAAGCCCTACTTTATTTCATCCCACATACTTTCGATATGCTCATGCGTAAAATCGCCTTCGGGTAAACCCTTGTTTTCGGGTTTGCGGGGCTTGTAAATAGTCTTATCATATGTGTACGTTTTCTTTTTTGCATACTTGTTTTTGTAAATGCGGGGACGGTTTTTGTATTTTTCGTAAATAGTTGAAATGAGGTATACCGTAAAGAGGATTGCACCAAATATTAAATCTCTATCAATTTTCATATTCACACTCCTTTGAAAGGGGGAACAAATTTTGAAACGGACAACAAAACGTATTTTAGTACTGATGTTATGTACAGTACTTCTTTTTACAAGTGCACATTCAATTTATTCTAGCACATTCACGTTAGAAGTTCAAGCGGCAGAAGTAGTTATAACGGCAGAAGTAGCGGCGGCAGTCATTGAATACCTGTGGGGCTTGCTCCTCACGGCAGGACTTGTTACAACGGCGGCTTCGTGGTTCGACAGGGTTTCGCAGATTGATACGGCGTTAGGCGCATTGTCGGCATATCCAGAAATAACGGCAGATATGACGTTGAATGTCAATGTAAACGGCAAAGAACTTGAAGTTACCTATGATCAGTACATGATGTATCTGCGCGATCACGTCGTTGACGAAACGGGCGCAGTACAGACAAATCATGAAGTATTTGAAGTGCTGTCGGGCGGCGGCGGCGGTAAAAAAAATGGTGATAAAGATCATTTAGTTCGTTTTACGTTTGGCTCGGCGTTAGGCTATGTGTTTTACAAAACTGTAATGACTCGTGGACAGATCAGTAAAACAGACGGTTTGACGGATGACGAACTAGCCTACATCAATTCCGCGTGTAATGATCTTCTCGGCGTTAGTAATTATGTAATAACAGACGCATCACAAGTCTATTACCGCAGTACTTTGCTCAATTATACAAGTACCGGAACGGACTTTCAACGCCCGTTAAGCGCAGAAGTATATCTGAATTTTGACGTTGAAAAAACTTGGGATGGCACTATAGGTTCAAACAGTACGCGGGGGCTTTATTTTACTGGTGAGAATGGAACGTATGGTGTCCGGCAGGAATTTACGGCTTCGGATATGAATTATGGACTTCGCGTTGTGGCACTTGTGCCGTCGAGTACTGGTTCTATTCATGGTTCGTCTAATGGAGTGTCTTATGACTATGAGTATGGACAATCTTTTTCCGTTGTGCTGATAGACTTTTATCGGGATTCTTCAAGTGGAAACGCGGCAAATAATTTCAACAATTTTTCTTTCGTCGATTATAGCGCCGTAGAAGTTTGTACTGGTTCGGTAACTGGCGGCTATGGAAATTTCACGTTGTTAAATGAGGACGGAAACATAGTTGCACGGCATGGATGCGATTATATTACAAAAGAAACTATGCTTCGTGACGGATTTGCCTTTTCCGCTCGGTGTCATAGCGTGAATACCTTTTTTGATATTCAAGAGGGTACAAATAATCTTGATCTCTCTATATGGAGTGAAGATGGCGCCGCACTTCCCCTATTGGTTGTCGGCAGTGTGAATGATCTGGTGTATACCTGTGACAGCCTGCTTAATCACTGGAATAATAGCGTTTTTGCAAATTATTCGGGCAACACGGGCGAGGGGATATTTACATTACCTGCGTACAGTCAGATTTCTGACAATGCACTTTTAGAACTTGCTGACGCGATACTGCACGGCAATGCGGGAACAGATGCAGTGATAGAAGCGGCGGAAGCGGTGGACGCCCTGCGTGAAGTTGAAATACCGCGGCTTCCCGAATTTTATCCCGATCTGTACCCCGAATATTTGCCGCAGGCAGACCCCGCGGAGTATCCCGATTTGTACCCTGATTATGACCCCGTGACGAACCCGAACCCCGCGCCTGTCCGCTTGCCGAATCCTGACAGGGTTGTTATAGATGTAACACAGGCGATAACAGACCCCGTTCCGCTCCCGAATCCGAATCCGAACCCGAACCCGAATCCAGACGAAGATTTAGAATGGGATCCGAGTGATTGGGATTTAGATGACATATCGTTTGATCTTGCGGATTACTTTCCTTTCTGCATTCCGTTTGATCTCATTCATGCATTTAAGTTGCTGACGGCAGAAGCGCAGGCGCCGTATTGGGAAGTTCCAATACATGCCGAGTTTTTGGGATTTGTCATAGACTATACGTTTGTGATTGATTTTGCGCAGTTTGAGCCGCTTGCAAGGATATTCCGTATCTGTGAGACGATCGGATTTTGCGTAGGGCTGATACTGATTACACGCAATATTATAAGGGGGTGATGATTATGCAGGTAGTAAATACAATAGTGAAGTGGATAGCCGAACTGGATGAGTTTATAGAACCAATCAAAAAGTTATTCGGATGGGTAAAAAGCGTGATAAAATGGCTCCTTACATTTTTGCCGCACTCACCGTTTGCGGCGGTTTTGGACTCCATGGAAAGTTTGCCTTACTTAAATTATCTGAATTGGTTTATTCCCGTATCTACTTTTATTGCGATTGGCGAGTTATGGCTTGTGGCGATCGGCGTGTATTATGCTTCAATGATCATATTGAGATGGTTTAAGGTGGTGGCGTGATGATAGAACTGTATTCGGGTACGCCCGGTTCCGGAAAATCGCTTGATTGTGCGAAAATCATTGTGAATCGGATGTGTACAAAGAACTGTGTGACAATCGCAAATTTTCCCATTGAGGAAAAAAATGTTCGGGGAAAAGTGTGCGGGCATTTTCTGTATATCGATAATGAGTTTTTGACGGTTGACAGGCTTGTTGATTTCAGCATGAATTATAGTAAATATCTTAAGCGGAAATTAAAAGAAGATGAGGTGCTTTTGATCATTGACGAAGCACAGTTGTTATTCGGCGCGCGGGAATGGGATGCGGCGGGTCGTAAACAATGGCTTTGGTTCTTTGAACAACACAGGAAATTAGGCTATAAAGTTATCCTGTGTGCGCAGTTTGACCGGATGCTTGACAGAAATATCCGCGGCGTGCTGGAATATGAGATCATTCATAGGAAAGTAACAAATATTGGAAAGGTCGGAAAGCTTGTTAAACTTTTCTGTTTTGGAGATACGTTTGTTACTGTCCGCATGTGGTATCCCATGAAAATGAAAGTTGGTTCAGATTTCTTTCGCATAAATAAAAAGCTCTATTCGATTTATGATACGAATATCATATTTCAGTCTAAGGCGTGTGTGGATGACGGGGGCTAGGGGGACCCGTCAGACACACACGGCGAAAGGGGGGTGTATAAGATGACAGAAGCGGAATGGGTAGAGATTGGTTATAGCAACCGTTTAATAGAATGTACAAAGGAAAATAGTATCAGTTTCGCGGATGCGTTTGCGAAATGGTTTCGCATGAAACAGTCATGCATCAAGGCGCAGTCCCTCGATCGTATTGAGGTGACTTATAACCGTTATTGCCGTGATACGGAATTTTCGGAAAGGCTTGTTGCAACGATAACGGATTCGGATGTGACTTCATTTCTGACTTCGTGCATATCGGAAGCGGGAAACATGACATATAAGGAACTTGCACGGCTCATGCAGGTAGTCCGCACGCCGCTTGTTTATCTGCGTGATCTGGAATGCGGTGCAGTGCCGTTGTTTGATTGGGATAAGATCAAACGGAATCTTCCTACAAACGGGCTTCAGAATTCGCGTAAATGTGAGTTTGCTGTGAAAGAATCGGATGTATCAAAGATTCTTGCGCTTGTCATGCACAAGCGTATTTATCCCGAAAAAGAGTGTGCCTGTCTGCTCCTGTGTATGAATTTTTATATGGGCTTGCGTATCGGCGAACTTGCGGCATTGACGTTTCAAGACTTTGATTTTGAGCGGAACGTGATACGGGTATGTAAGACGGAGACGAAGTGTTTTACGCGGGATAAGAACGGGGAACGGCTCGGAACGTTAACGTATCGGATTGCGGATAACTGCAAGACGGTGTATAGTGTAAGGGAAGTACCGATTTTGCCGGAAGTGAAGTATCTGTATGATAAAATACGGGAAAGACACGACGAATTAGGCTATGATAGTCCGTATCTGTGTTATGACGGTGCGGACGTAGTGCGCACCACGTCGTTAGATCACACGCTCCGTAAGCTTTGCAGGCTGTGTGAAGTGCCGTATTTTAATAGTCATGCAATCCGAAAGACGTTTGCAACGCGTCTGCATTTCCACGGCGTTCCTACGCGTGTGATCTCTGATCTGCTCGGACATTCCGAACTGGCAACAACGGAACACAATTATATTTTGAACTATCGGAACAACTACGAGGACGCATATAAACACATGAGTCAGGCGTTAAATTATTTTGTTGCAGAGAAATAAAAATCAGCCGCCGAAATGGGCGGCTAGGCAGTATTGAGAGCGCGAGACGGGACTCGAACCCGCGGCCTCGACCTTGGCAAGGTCGCGCTCC
>JAMPHA010000002.1:0-150230 GCA_023663615.1 Clostridium sp.
AGTATTGTTGCGGGAGCAGTATAAGATAATGCAACAAACTTAGGAAAGAACCAATTTATCGTTGACTTTTCCATGCTCCTGTGATAAATTCCTATTGTAGCTGGAAGCTATCAACGCCGTGGGTAATCGGAACCCTACCAAACGGGATAGTCTTTCAGCTTTTTCGTTAATTAAAAATGCCGGCGGCTTCCGGGCAGAAGCTCCACGAGTTACTCCGGTTGGTCTTACGTGCATTTCAGCACAGCCTCACCGTCCTACTCCTCCCATTTCTATGGGCAGCCATCCTTTGGGGTGTATCATTATACCCATACGGCGATCTTCGCATCCATGTCTCCCACAACCATGGACTGGTAAAACAGATTGATTGCTCCTGTAAGTCAGTCATCGCAGATCTGATACCAAAGCTCCCGCCATATGGAACATTGCCGGACTTTATGAACTTGTCAAGGTGCAAACCCGCTATTTTTAGCGGAACCATTATCTATAGAGAGATCCTTTCGGATCGCTGCTACCTCATCTTTCCAAGTCAACCGGCTGGGGTATCTCCAATTGTTTACTGATCTTTGCGATCGCGTCCGGTGATTTCTTCCTGCCGTTTATCACGGACGTTACAAACTGGCGGCTATATCCGAGTCTTTGTGCGATCGCCTTGTTATCCAAATCCATGTCAATCTGCGCTTTCTGCGCCACCTTACTCCATTGGATGTATCGCAGGTTCGGCACCGGCTGCTGTCTTAGCAGCGCGACCACTTCCCTGCCCGTATAATATTCACAGGGCGCAAATGTACCGCCCACAACGTCAAGATCAATCAATTGCACATGCAGCCCTCCTTCGTATCACTTTCATCTTTGATAAACTTCTTTAGTTTACTTTTGAAACTTTTAATGCTAAAATAAAAATGGCGTTTTTTTTGCCATTTTTACTCACTTTTATTTCAACTCATTGAAGTTTATGTAAAAATAATAATTCAATATATTGAAATTGTCAACACTATTATGCTATTTTGATCGAGGAATTTTATATGATATTTGAAAGAATCAACGAGCTCTGCAAACAAAACAACACAACTGTTAGTGCTCTCTGTAAAGAGATCACCGGTAGCTCCGGTAATTTGCCTACTTGGAAAAAAGGCATTATTAAAACCCCTTGGCTTATTTCAATCTGCAAAAAATTTAACGTCAGTGCAGATTTCATATTAGCACTTGAGGAATCCCCTACTTCGCAATCGTTGGAGTCAGAAGTTCAAGAATACCTCCGCAATCCTAGTGAGCAAAATCTTTTGCGCCTGTTTAGACAACTCTCTACGAAGGACAAAGCGGAAATTGAAGAACTGATCGAATTTAAGCTCGAACGAGCCAAAAAAGAAAACAACAGCAATGCAAAATCATCTATTTTAATAGATAGTCAGACTGGCTAATCCACAAAACAGGACATTTCCCATGAAATCAAAAGAAATGTCCTGTTTATCTTGAACGCATCATTCTCGGCTTATTACAAAACCTTAGTCTCTGTAGAATGTATAACTTCCCCCATCATCCGTAACCACTAACGCATCACCGTCCAATTTGTAATCCCATACTTGAGATATTTTTCCAAATATTCCTGCATCTATCTCAATTTTCAGTCTTCCATTTTCAGTTATCCACATGCTAGAATACGATAATCCTTCGGCAGTATATATTCCTGTTCCATCGCTGAACAGCTCCATAATTGCTGTCTCTCCAGTTTCCTCTTGCGTACAAACCCATTTTCCGGTTATGTCCTCTTTCTTCCCGCATCCTGTGATCGCAAGCAGGACAACAAGTGCTGCCATACAGATTGATATAGCTCTTTTTCTCATTGTATTTTTCCTCCCTCATGTATGTAGTTTCGTATCCAGTCTATCACCAGCACCCCAAAATGTAAACCGATGCATCATTCTCTTATAGCCGTATACACTCCATCCTCATCTGACAACACTAATGTATCACCATCCAACTCATAATCCCACACATGTGAGACTTTCCCAAATATGCCCGTATCTATTTCAATTTTCAGTCTCCCATTTTCGGTTGACCACTCGCAGGCATATGAGGTATATATTCCTGATCCGTCGCTGAACAGCTCCATTGTTTCAGTCTCTCCAGTCGCTTCATCTGTGGCAACCCACTTTCCGACTAGGCTCTCCTTTTTGCTGCAACCTGCGATTGCAAGCAGGACAATAAGTGCTGCCATACAGATTGATATAGCTCTTTTTCTCATTGTATTTTTCCTCCCTCATGTATGTAGTTTCGTATCCAGTCTATCACCAGCACCCCAAAATGTAAACCGATAATTGTAAAACGCTATGCGATTGCGTGCATGATCTTTCCTATTTACTTTATTCTTTAGTTTACTTTTGAAACCGCTAATGCTAGAATAAACATAGTTTTATTACCAGCGGATTTCAAAGGAGTACAGGCGATGACAAAACAATCTCATGACAGCAAGGCTGAAAAATTGATTTTTAACTATCTTCCCGAACTGATTGACACCGATTCTTATTATATCCGATCTCATGTAGCACTGCATGACGTCTTTGATGAGTTACAGCCCTATAAAAATAATGCGGTATTTGAAAAATTCTGCGAACTGAATGACACTCAGGCATTCTCTGATCGCAGATCAGAACTGGCTCATTTTGATTTTGTCATCTATTCCGAAGCCACCGACATGCCCGCCCTGATAATAGAAGTCAACGGAACTTCTCACGAAAAATATCCTGCGCGCAAAAACATGGATCATTTTAAGCAGTTCATTTGCAGCAAAAACGGAATCCCTCTTATTGTATTAAAGTTATACAAATCATATGAAGATGATGAAATTCAGGACATGTTGCAAATGCTCCTTAAACCTTGTCACAGCCGATATGGTTTTGCTGTCCATTGCAATAAATGTAAGACTATTATGAACTTAAAACAAAACAGAACGGATGATTCTTTCTTCTATGCCTGCTCGAATCCTGATTGTAAAGGGGACACGGATTCCCCAAAACCTTGGACAGTTTCGGCAGAGTACATACCGCTTTTGTTGAAAGAATCGTGAAAAGAAATAAAAGGCATCAAAAAAGCAACCGCGCCGACCAAAGTTAGGTTGCTTTTTTGATAACCTATTAACTGAGGCGAACCGTTGCTTTACGGTAACACCCTTTCTTGTAAAATATCTTAGCACTTATCAGTGCTTCCGTCAACAATTTTCATTTTTCTGATAATTTCCGTGAATACTTGAAATGCCAATCGGCATATGCTATAATGCCAGTAGGCAAACGACAGAATTGCTCATGAAGCAAAACGAAAAACCCCGGAGGTACGATCTCTGGGGTTTTTCTATTCCGTTTTGGGAAGGTGGCTTATGCCTTAGGCTGGCTACCAGTTACTCATCTCCGTCCAACCATTTGCAAACATAGTAGGCAACTATACTTGCCGCAACGGAGAGTAAAAACGACAGAATTTCATACATGAAGCTCACCCCCTTCCTCTACCTGTCTAGGGGTGGTAGCAAAAACAGTATAACATGTCCGGTGCTTCTTTTCCAATCATTTATGAATTATCTGATCTTGTGTTTTAAGATGTCCCGCCATGCGGGACAAAACACATCCCCTGCGGGAGCAGGGCTGTCTGCCCGCTTCGCTCCCGACTATTCTTCGGAATAGCAAGCAACGTAAGTGTGTGCACACTTACCATTTTTTCAAAAATTCCCTATCGGTCATTTTTGAAAAAATATGCTTGTTGGGGCATATCCCCAAACCCCTTATTTTTCTCTTTTGCGCCCCGCGCCAAAGAGTCCATTTTTTGTGATTCGAGAATTTTGCACGCAAATTTCGAATCACAAAAAAATGAATTTCACAAATTTCAGCCGAGCTGAACTTTGCAAAAAAGTGCAAAAAAAATAAAATCGTACCGGCTTCTAAAATCTTAATATAGACCAGATTTTGAAAAGCCGATACGATCTTAAATTTATATATTTCTTCGTTTCTTGTTTACCTACATTTCCCGCTGACCGCCGTTCCTGTTTTTAGGCTCCGGTGCATTCTCTGTGTAATCCGAAGTTTCTCCGAGTTTCATGTCCAGGACCATTTCATAATTTTTTCTGACTGTGACGGTATCGCGGAGTAACGCTTTCTGCGCTGTAACGCTTTTTTGACATTCTTCTTTATCCCTCTTTAGCGCACGATATTGTTCAAACAGTTCGTTCAGTTTTAACTGTTTCGGTGTGATCCCCTTTTTGTCAAAATACAATTTTGCGAGTTGATATGCATCAATCTCATCTTGATGATTATTATAAAATACCGGATCACTGCCGCCTCTCCGATACTCAATGTATACAGATATGTTCTTCTTATAATTCTGTGTAAATTTAATTTTTTCATGAAGCTGCGCTATCTCCCCATTGATGCTTTCCAAATTTCTTTCTTCTATGCGCAGGGCGCCTCTGACGCCGTCTTCAAACAGGATAAGATCATCCGATGTTTGAAGCTGGTGCGCGGATAGAAAGTTCATGGATTTTACAAGACTGCTCAAATTCCCACGGTCAACCGCATTCGCATATGCGCGGGAATTTCTTGCTTTCTTCATTTCTGACGTTTTCACAAGAAGGTTAATGCTCTTATTTTTGAACGAGCTGCTTAATCCGCTTTTTTTCCAAACCGGCTTTTTATCCGCTACAAGTTTTTTCACGCTCTCCACATTTTCATTATGAACGTTTTGAGCGGAAACAACTTCAACCTGATCAGCAGATTTTCTTTCATTCGCACCAGTCACGCCCTGTGCTAAATGGTGTTCGGATAAATATGCTTCATCATGATCGATCCGTGCCCTGATTGCCTCTTCCGTATAACCTTCCCCGATCTGCTTTCCTCTTGTCATGCGCTCCTGCCCCAATACCCCGCATCTGAAAGAAATATGTTTTCCTCTCTTGACCTCAACACCTTCCAATTCCAGCTTTTCAAGAAACTCATCAAAGGATACCGATTCTGAAACAGCTTTATCGATCATATCCGCCAAACGTTCTTTCCAAGAAGTTCCGGCTTTGCTCTGCTGGTATTCGTCATAATTTTTTCCTTTCCTGCCGGAAGTCACCTCGATCACGGAAAGACCATTTTCATAGCATAACTTATCACTGATCTCCCGTATTCTCTTCTTTTCCCCGTTATTGTATTGATACTTCCTATGGCTCACAAAGTCTACGGCATTAAAGATGATATGATTATGGAGATGCCCCCGGTCGTTATGCGTAGCGATCACAAATTCATACCTGCCGTCGGTTATCTGGGAAGCAAATTTTTTCCCGATCTCAAATGCCTGTTCTGCGGTGAGTGGATCCTCCGGCGAAAAGGACTGGATCAGGTGGTATGCTGCTCTGCTCCCATTCCCGGTTCCCTTGTTTGCCGTGATACGCATTTCGGCGGCGGCTGTCTCTGCCACACATCCAAACGAATCCACAAGCAGCCCTTCTTTTGTTTTGCGGGGATTGCAGATATATTCGATTGCCCTGTTAAGCGTGCTTTTGATTGCTTTTATTTTTGTGATAGCCATAGATCATACACCTTTCTGCAAATGAGTCAAAAATAAAAGCCCCTGTCAGGGGCTCTCTTTGTTGCTGCTATCGTGCGTCTTTGCCATATGTATTCTGTTTATGCTGCTGTTTGGGCTGTTGCCGGCTTTCTCTTTGTGCAACCATTTCCTTTTTCTGTGCTAACTTTTGGAGCACAGAGGAAGATCTTCTGACACTCTGCTGCTGTTCCTTTGCAAATTTACCCGGAGTACCGTCATATTCAAATTGTTCATTCCGGGAATGCACCTCGCTAATATCTGCCTGATGCATCTCTCTGACGCATTTGGTGATATACGGAAATTCTTTCTTCAAATTTTTAATCAAAAAAGTAACGTCTATATTATCTATTTCATTTTTGCTCATATAAACGCTGCCTTCAATATGTTCCCATCCGTTGGCACGCATCACGTTCCGAATATCAGCATAAATTTGGGTGTAACGTTGTTCTCCCAATATTTTTTTAGCCACATTCGTATCAATGTCAAAAGAAAGCTGTTTCTTCAATATACCTTCCTCCTATTGCGTGGCAGCGTTTGGGTATTGCTCTCCTTAATCCATCTGTGCGTCGCTTTAATGCAGTCCTCTTTTTCACCGTCCACATCCAATATCCACTCATCCATTAAATTGACATACCACGGATTTTCACTTGTAATATCAGGAACAAACATAGAAACTACGCAAAGGGCATCCTCTCCGCTTTTCGAAAACACACCATATTCATTTTCCGAAATGCCATATTTCTTAGCATGTTCCCGCATCGGTGCTAAAAGCTCCTCTTCCGTATATCCCGCACTTTTGACTTTATTCTCGTTAAATACAAATGTTAATGTCACCATGAAGATTCCCTCCATATTCTGTTCAATACAAATTGATTTTCATATTCTGATTATATCATATCACCATCTTCACCAACAATATAAACTATGTGAATCTCAAAAACTTCATACTGATGATCCTCATCACGGATTTCCAATCCTCCTGTAACTTTTTTACGTCATTAACAGTCGCCGTATCAGACGCATTGACCTTATGCGCGATCTGATTGATGTTAGTTCCTATCTTTTTCAGTTCATAGTTCGCTTCGTGAAGCTCATCAAAATTCACATTCACAATGCAACCATTTAACGCCATATTCAGCATATATTCCCGGATTGTTCCTGCCCCGCTCTCCTTAACATGCCGCATGATCAGTTCATGCTCATAATCATTTACCATAAAGTGTATACGCTTTTTTCTGAGTCTTCCGTCTTCACTCATATGCTCTCCTCTCTGACTTTCCTTTGATAATATTGTGACTTTGGTGTATAATAATATCGAAGTCAAGATTGTTTGCTAATTCGGAGTATTGTTCTCCCCATCTTCCAAACATTTCTTGGCTTTTTCTTTTTTCCCCTTCATGTTTCCTCCAAAAAAAGATCAGGCTGCGGAAACAGATCTCCACAGCCCGGTTCTTTTTTACATCTGCTTGTTGTCAAACTGAAATCCGATCATTCCATCCGGCTTTAACACCAGCGCGGCGTCAAATTTACCTTTCTTCCCGGTGAATCCCTTTAACGCTGCCGTACGCCCTTTGGTAAGGAGCTGCTGTGCCTGCTGCTTGGAAATTGTTTTGCCGGCGATCGTTTTCCATATCGCAAATTTACACCCTTCCTTATACCCGGAGCATCCAAAAGACCTCGGTGTTTCGACTACCGCCTGATGGCATAGCGGGCATACGCCAATGCTTTCCCGCACGTTCCCAATCCGTTCATCGTTTCCAGCTGTGCTGAAGTATTCTTTGTTAGCTCGCAGATCCGTAAGAAGTCCGCCCCAAAAATCCTCTTTAGTCATGCTTCCAAGATTGACTTTTTTCAGATTCTCTTCAAAGCGTTCTGTCAATTCCGCATCTTTCAATTTTTGCGGAACAACGGCAATGAAACTCCTGCCAAGCTCCGTAGAGCCGTATTTCCCCTTTTCCATCGTGATAAAGCCGCGCTTCAGAAGTTTTTTGACGATTTCCGCCCTGGTCGCACTTGTCCCGATATTGTACTTCTCCATCACCGTGATCAGTCCGGCGATCGTATATCTTCCCGGCGATTTCGTCAGCTTATCCTGAATTTCTTTGCTGTCCACCGAAACCGCAGTTCCCTCTTCCAATTCAGGAAGTATCTGTTTTTCCTCTTTTTCGCTTTCACCGGCTTCCGGATCGATCTTTAGGACTTCTTTGTACCCTAATGACAGGATCGTGATCCCGGTACTGATAAAAAGATGTCCATGATCTTCTGTTATGATCTCTGTCGCGCTATACCGGTATTCAGGCATAAAAATAGCAATAAAACTCGAAACGACCGCATCAAAGACATTCTTTTCTTCTTCCGTCAGCCCTCCGTAGCGTTCCGCCATATCCTCCTGGATCGTGGGGATCAGTGCGTGGTGGTCGGATACCTTCAGATCGTTAAAGTAACGTTTCTGCAACTGCATGTCTCCGGTGCTGATGCGGTCAACAAACGCTGCAAATCTGCCGAACCGGCAGCATTGCAGATGTCTTGTGATCTCCGGATAAAGATCCGTGCTGAGGCACTGGCTGTCCGTCCGCGGGTAGGACAATATCTTGTGTTTTTCGTACAATGCCTGTGCGACCGCAAGCGTCTGATCCGGCGTATAACCATATTTGCTGCCCATCACCTTCTGCAGCGTTGCAAGATTATACAGGAGCGGCGCCTTCTTTGCTTTTTCCTCTTTTACAAAAGAGCGTACGGCTGCTGTCCCGGATAATTCGTTCAGTATCCTCTCTGCCTCTGACCGATCGGTAATATCCATCCGTTTCCCGTTTTCATCCACCAGCAATCCTTTGAATCCTTTTTTGTATGTAATGCTGATATTGAAATATGGCGCCGGCTTAAAACGGGCGATCTCTTCATCACGCATCACGATGATATTAAGCAGTGGTGTCTGGCAGCGCCCGTAACTGAGTTTTGTTCCCTGCTGAGCCCTGGTAAGCGTCAGCAGCCTTGAGTAATTGATCCCTAACAGGTGGTCCCCCTCTGCCCTCGCCTCTGCTTCGTTGAGCAGTCCCATAAAATCCTTCCGCTCTTTCAGTCCGGACGCGAAAGCCTGTCTTACCGCTTCTTCCGTAAAAGAGCTGATCCATAGCATCTTGATCGGCTTCTTGTTGCCTGCCATCCGATAAATCCATTCCTGAATAAGCAGGCCCTCACGTCCGGCGTCTCCGGCATTCACTAAATAGTCAACATCCGCACGGTTAATCAGTGTCTTAATCACCTTAAACTGTGCCGCCGTGTCCGGCAGAACTTTGAGTGACTCGGAAAGTGGAAACACATACGGAATATCTTTTAACTTCCAGTATTTGTACGCCGGATCATGCTCTTCCGGATATTTTAATCCGATCAGATGTCCTACCGCCCATGTGACGATATATTGTCCGTTTTCTATGTAGCCGCCTTTTTGACCTGATACATGAAGCGCCTTGGCTATGTCCCGCCCTACGGACGGCTTTTCTGCTATGACTAACACTTTCCCCATTTTCTGCTCTCCTTTCAACAATAGAAGCCGGAAAGCAATGCTCCCCGGCTGTTTACAGTTTTATGCGACGTCACATAAGCATAGCAGGGGCAGCCGGTACTGGCTGCCCCCATGTAACATTATTTTGCGATCGCTTCCGCTTTCCGGATCCTGTCGTCATGTGACGGTGCCGCTGCGGATGCATGTGCCGATACAAGGTTTTTCTTCTCATGGAGCAGCTTTACTACTGACTGCTTCCGGCGTTCTGCCTTAAATTCGTTTCCTGCAATACTTTCCTTTGCCGTCTCCTTCGGCATCACTTCGTCAGGCTCCACTTCTTTGCTTCCTGAAAGCGTCTTCTGATATTCCTTTTCGCTGATCAGTTCTGCCTGATACTCCAAGTAGTTTGCACAGTTCTCGGCATCCCTGATCGCTTTCATCAAAGTCGCCGGCTTCTCACTGATTTCCTTGATCCAGCTTTTCACATATGCCTTATGGTTTTCCATATGCTCTGCCGTCTGTTGTACCTGTAAATGTTCTCCCATGAAGCAGGAGCTGATTTCCGCAACCAGTTCCTCATACGCATATTTTTCCGTACCGAATCGGTTCTTCAGCTCCCGGTTGAGCCTGTTTACCGCTCCCGTCGCATGGGAAAGCTCATGCAGCGCGGTCGCGTTATACTCATAATCAGCGAGAAAAGCTGTTTTTGGCGGAAGGAAGATTTTATCCTCACTGATATTGTAATAAGCCCCTCCTCCCTCATTGGCGATCTCCACACCCATGTTGCGCGAAATCGTATCAATGATCTGATCCGAAACCGCTTCCGCCCTCTCCGGCTGTTCCTGCAGCTCCGGGATGCCGGTTATATCCTGTCCGTTAAACACATGATAGTACTTCGCCACAACGCCGATCTGTTTTCTTCTTTCCGGATCATTCAAAAGCTTATTGTACTCTTCCCATTGCAGGTTTTTCTTATTCTGATAATCATACGGTGTCCAGTACTCTACCTTCATCCCTTTGGCGCCTTTGTTCAGCCGCCAGCCCTTATCCTGGATCTGCTTAAAAGTAGCCCACCGCGGATCAGCGGTGTTATGACTCATCGCGTAGAGCGTAAGATAAAAGCGGTTTAATCCCTTATAGTTCTTACCTGATATGGCGTTCTGCGGTGCCGCCATGGTACTGTTCCAGCCTTTTTTCCATTCTAATGCATTTTCCTGAAGGCTTTTCACAAAGGCATCCGCGATTGCTTTCCTATATTCATTTGTCCTCTGCTCCATATTGATCCCCTTCCTCCAGTTCATCATGAGATAATGTTTCCTCGTCAATAAAAATGATTTCCTTTTCTTTATTCATCTTCGATTCCCACCTCTTTCTTACGCTTATTTTGCGATCGCTTCCGCTTTCCGGATCCTGTCGTCATGTGACGGCGCCGCCGCGGATGCTTGTGCAGATACAAGGTTTTTCTTCTCATGGAGCAGATCAACTACGGAACGCTTATTCAGGACTGATTGTGTATTCGCCTGCTCCCGCCCGGTCTGCTGACGCATCCCAGTCATCGCTTTGGGATATTGCTGCGTCCAGCTGTCTACCAGTTCTCTTTCCTCATACGTCAGGTCTTCCCGCCATTCCTGCGTATCCGGATTATTACTCTCATTCTCCAAAAGATGTGACAGCTCCTCCTTCCGCTCATAGGAAACCTCCGATCCGGACAGGCGCCACATCACCTTATCTCTTGCTTTCTCAGCCTCTTCATGCGTAGCTCCTCCCACAGTATAAGTTATAGTATCCAGATGCTGCTGGTTTGCCGTGATACCGCATTCAGCGTCCACATCTACAGCATCCATCCTTGTCACAAGAAAGTTATTCCTCTCCATTGCACATCCCTTAAAAGCACTCCTTTTCAACGATGCTTCCGAGAAATCGACCTCGACAACATCTGCTTCCAAAAACCTGCTGTCTGCGATCGTCGCTTTATGAAAATTGCACTGATTTAAGATCGCGCCATCAAAATCGGTATCCACGAAGCCAGCCCCTTGGAAATTACTCCCACGGAAGTCCATATTGTCAAATTTGCAGCCATAAAACCTGCTGTTTGAAAAATCAGCATTGGCAAACGTACTGCTATGGTATCCGAACCGCGTGAATGTGATATTGCGGAAAATACAGTTCGTAAGATCAAGATGATCCGGAAGTTCCGGAAACTCTGTTCCTGCAATCAGTTTGTCAATCACATCCTGCGGGATCACACGCATGCCATCTTCTAATGGAACTTCTATTCCGTAAAAATCACCCGTTTCCGCTTTTTCCGGCGGTCTGTACCCATCTTTTGCATATCCGTATAGCTTGCCTGTATCCGCATCTATGATCCCTCCGTTCTGGTCCATCGCAAAGTTCATCGACTCTCCCGTCCGGTCAGTGATCCGGATCCTGTCATTTCCTACTGCTTCTATGGATACAGAGCCCTTAAAAAAGTTTTCGTTAATATGTTCAACGATATGGGATTGAACTTCCGTCAGCTTCTCTCCTTCCTGGGAGACCATATCCTCCTGCCGCAAATCCGCTGCGGTTTCAGTTGTGTCTGCCGCTTCCTTCTGTGATGCTTCCTGCTCTTCCACGGGAGGTTCTACTGCATGTTGTGCTTCTTTCACCGCCCTGTGTTCTTTGATCACCTCATTCAACCGGTTCCGGCTGTCCGTCCACGACAGTTCCTTTGTTTCTTTTAACAGCCCGCTGATCTCCGCATATCCGAGTCCGTTTGTCAGCGCGATCCGGCACAGATCCATCTCGGCTGTGCTCATTTCCGGATTCGAATACAGGGCGACCTGTTCCACGCGCAATCCGTCCTTGTAGCCGAACCGAATCTCTTCCATCTGTGCCGCGGTAAGGCGCTTATCCGCGAGCAGATCGAACTGCACACCTGTCAGTTCATCCGATGCCGCACGCAGCAGTACCCGCGCCTGATCAGGCGCATAGATCTCATCGCTAAAGACAGACTGTTCGTTTCCGTGGTCATCTAAGACGATGTACTCCTTACTGCTGTCCCGCTGTATCCGGACTTCCTGCACGATCCCGGAAACGTGGCGGACATTCTCTACATACAGCGGCTGGTCTGCGATAGCAGCGTTGTCCTGCAGCCTTAACGGCACATAGCAGTCGATCCGGTCGCCTGCATGATATTCCGTCTGCACGTTCAGCTCCGGATGCTCCTGCTGTCTCATATATCCGGCTACAAAATCTGCGACCTCCGCCTGTCCCATACTCGGAAAATGGATCCCGTATTCGTCTCCCGACATGGAAAGCGGCTCCCTCCCGTCGTTGAACCATACCATGCAGCGGTTGTCTTCCGCTTCCCTGCTCACGCTGATGCTGTACTCGCTTTCGCCGGCAATCCGCTCCGGATTATCTGAAAGCTGCCGGAGCTGCTCAACGGCTTTTTCGTTCAGCCTGTCCAAAAAATCATCCACCGGCACGGCTGCCTTGATCAGGTTCAGATCAGCGGATTCCGGGATGATCACGGTCCTGTTCTGCACCTTGACGGCATACTGAACCTCAAACCCCTCTATCACAAATTCCGGCCGGTTCTCATCATCCGGTCTTTCAACCTCAACCGGATCGATGGTTAATTTCTCCGAAAACTGATGGCAGATACGGTTAAATTCCATCCAATCCTGATCCGCTGTGATATACCATGCTTTTTTATTGGGATTATATCTTGCACCGGCCGCTTTCAGATCGGCAACGACCTTCTGGAACTCTGCTTTGTTAAGTCGAGGGATCTGAAGATACACGGATGAAATGTCTTTTCCCGTAGTTACGTCATATTTATGGTACTCCCCGTATTTTCCCGCATCCGCGTTCAGTTCCCCGATGTTACATGTCCGGAACTTATCATTCTCCGTCCGGGCAATGTTATAAGCACCAAGCTTGGTAAGTATATCTTCCGTAGATGTTCCGTATACGATGGTTGGTTTATTGCTGCTGTTTGTATAGGCAAAGCCTTTGTACTGGTTATTTTCCATAGGGTTCTCCTTTCTTTTGAAACACACATGGTTTGCTAAAAAATATGCGACGTCGCATATTTTTCGTTATCTCAAAGGAACTCGACTGAATTCGACTTCTCCGGAAACCGTCGTATTGATCAGGCTGCCGTTGTCAAGCAGGATTTTCAGTTTTTCCGATTTATGCTTCTTTGCAAAATGTTTGTCAAACCTCAACATGTAATGCCATACCTCCCGTCCGGCGATATGCTCCGTGATCCGTTCACAAATTCTTTTATCAAGGATCCTGACTGCATAGCCCTCCCCCTCGTCAAGCCTCTCTACATCGACTTTTTCCACAGCATGATATTTGCCATCATGCTCCTGGCATAAGACAGCTTCTCTCATATGCAGAATGAAAAAGATCAGGATAAGTCCGCCTGATGCCAGACAGATACCGCAGACTGCCATGATCTTATGCAAAGCCTGCGGATTCATCCCTTTCACCGCTTCATCCTCTTCCCCTGCCATGTTCCCCTGCTGTGCGGTCTGCTCTGAAGCAGCGGCAGCCGGCGACGGGATTGATATGCTCACAATGATCTTCGGCACCACCGCCTCCTGATCGTGCGCTACAGATACATCTGAATACTTCTGCCATACTGTCGGCTGTACCGGTATTGCTGCTGTCTGTACCATTGTCAGCGGTACTTCTTCTTCCGCTTTCGCATGCCATTGGGTCGTGGTATATTGTTCCGCTCCCGCTCCATCGGTATCATCCATTTCTTCAGCTGTGCCTGCATCATCGATATTTGTTTCTATGCCTGTCTTTTCAGCATGTATAGCGCATTGCGTGATATTTCCGACTGCATCACGCACCAATACAAGATAATCACCGCCTACAGTGATCTCATACTCTGCTGCGCTCGTCCACGTTGCCCCTCCGTCATACGAATATGCCGTCTCCGCCAGTCCGCTCTCCTGATCGGACGCCTGCACCAATAGGATGTTATGACCGTCATGCCAGTCTCCGGCCGCAAGCTGCACCTCCGCCTTCGGTGCTGTCCGGTCGATCTGCGTTACATGAAATGTATAAGACGCTGTGTTTCCTGCGCCGTCCCGCACCGTTACTGTGTAAGTACCGTTTTCCGCAACATTGTAAAGACTGGCGGGATTCCAGTCGCCGTTTCCCCATTTATAGGCCCATTCAGGAATCCCTGACTGGCCGTCCTTCGCACTGACCGTCAGGGACACCCCGGTTTTCGTCCACCCTGTCGGATTTTGTGCAGCACTGATTTCCGGCGCGATTCTTTCGATATTGGATATACTGACCGGTACAGATACCGTGTTTCCCGCAGCATCCCTTACAAATATTTCATAATCCCCGTTATCACTAAATTCAAATGTTCCTTCCGGCCGCCAGTTCTGCCCATCCAAACTATATTCAATCCTTGTGTTCCCTGCATAGCCCTCTGATACCTGGTCAGCCGCCGTAACTGTCACCTTCACACTTGTGCATGTCCATCCTTCTGGCATTTTCTTTACGTCCACGATCGCCGGCGGAATGTTATCGATACTTCCGATGGTGATCGAAGCGGAACCGACATTGCCCGACGCATCAGTCGCATATCCTGTATAGGTGCCGTTTTCTGTTACGGTCATATCCTGCTGGTCAGAAAAACTGATCCCGTCAAATGAATATCCTGTAACACCGACATTATCCGTGGCGCTGATGTGTATCGTTACTGCATGTTGCTCCGGAATCAATGACAACGTAACCTCCGGAGGAATTATATCAAGATGACTGACAGAATAAGATGCCGTCGCGGTCCGGACAGCGCCTGTCTTTTGATCCTTCCAGCTTACTTCACAGGAATATGTTCCATTTGCATTCACGGTGATCGACTGTGATGCAGCGCCTGTAGACCACGAGTAAGATAAAATTTCAGCTCCTGCTCCGGCCGGATCTATATTGGCAGCCAGGTCCGCTGTCTCTGAACCTGGCGTCGTATCCGCACACGTAATGTAATAGGATCCGCACGATGAGTCCGTACATACCAGGCTGTCTGCTTCGGCAGTACAGGTAAAACGATAATCATAGCTTTTACTGCACCTTAAGACGCCGCTGTCCTTATGATGGAGGGCACTTTCATCATTCGTAGGACATGCATTCGCACCACATGTATTACACCGTACACGCGGAACACCTGTCTGCCCTTTATGACTGTCATGATCCCAGAAATCACATGTATCATGTGCTATGCTTCCTCCCGGACAGCTGCCGTAACAACTGTCCGTGTGGGAATGTGATACCTTGGTATAACAGCTCCCATCCTGTCCGGTATGATGATGATAACAGGATCCGCTCTCATCTGAGTGCGTATGCGATAATTCCACAGCCTCTCCATTTTGGAATTCAGCATGCACTTCCATCACTTCCATCTGCAATAATTGCGATGGCTCTGCCAAAATCAACAGAGCCATTAACAACCAAATGATATAGTATCTTCTTTTCATTAAATATCACCTTCCTCCTCTCCATCGTCCGGATCCGCATCTAAATATGCGCTTTCCTCCTCGTCGTACATGCCATAAAACTCCTCGTCTGAAATGGTCCTGTCATCTACCGGCATGTCGATCTCGTCTTCCTCGTCCTCATCAGCATCCGAGACAAACGCGTCCATGTCCAGCGCGTGATCGATCTCATCCATTGCCGCATCCTTTTTCTTTTTATGGACCTTGAGATAATAGTAGATGCCGCCGCCGATTCCAGCGGTGACTACGATCACGATCGTGCTTGTGACATTCGTCTTTGGACCTTCCTTTTTCGTTTTTCCCCCCGTGGGACGATCCCCCGTCAGATCCTCGATCGTTTCCTCCTCTGAGGCAGTCATACTGCCCTCACTCCGTCTCTCGGACAGGATATATCCGTTTTCCCCAGCGAGCGCCTGCAGATCGTCCACTGTCACCATGTTGAGCAGATATACATTGTCCTGCCCCCGGTTCTGATCGATCACCAGATAGAATACTTCCCCTTCCTTCGTCGTTAAGGTGTAAAATACCCTGCTGAAATCATCTGTCCCATCCGTGACCGCTTTATCATATACCGTTCCGCCTCCGGCTTCAGCGGCATCCTCCGGCGCGGCCGGCTCTGAATCCGAAGAATCTGCGGATGACACCAGATCGTCCTTCTGACTGCCTTCCCCCTGGTATTCTACTCCGAGCGGTTCAAATGACTGTGACGTTACGTTGCCGGCGGCGTCTTTCACATAGACCGTATGCGGCAGCGTCGGATCGATTTCAAAAACATTGGATTCCCCGAACGCTTCCGGTGCATCGGAATCGATTGCGTACATCAATTCTCCATTGTCATCCTCTGCGTCCACGGATATGGTTATATATCCGTTCTGCTCCTTGTATTGTTCCTCCGTATCCGCCTCATCACTCATTTCCGCTGCCAGCGCCGGAAGAGAGCCGCCCAGTCCTAAGATGCCGGACAGCACTATCGCCGCAAAAAGTAATATCTTCTTATTTCTCAATTTTCTGTTCCTCCTTCTGCTCCTTCTGTATTTGTTGTCTGCGCCTGCGTAAATATACCGTTAATCACAGGACTTTTCCGGTCAATGCTGGATACATAAAGCTGCTCTGATGCGGTATTTCCCGCGGCATCCCTCACCCGGATTATCCATGTGCCGTTATCACTGATCTCATACTCATTCCGTGTGATAAAGCCGCTGTCTTCCCCTGTTTCCGCACAGCTGTACTGATAAGAAACAGAAAGAACGTCAGCTGCTTCCACACGGATCGTATTCGATGTCTGCAAGCCTTCCTTTTCCAATACGACCGACAGGATCTCCGGTGCCTCCTGATCCCCCACGATGATGTCTTTTTCATAGATTCCGATATTACCGTACCGATCACGGCAATAAACGATCCATGTACCGTTTTGGTCAAATCTTCTTTTGAAACAGCTCCTGTTACACCAATCTGCTTCCGTCAATTCCTGCCCTTTCGGAAGGACCGCATATTGCAGCAGAGGATACGGTGTGATGTCATCCTCCGCCGTGACTGTCACAGTCACTTCCGCAGATATTTCTGTGCCGATCCTGTGTTCAAAATCCACATAGGATATGACAGGCGGATTTTGATCCGTTCCGGTAAGTACTGCCGTAACGTCTATTTTTTTCTCCGGCAGACCGGCCGGATGATAACGGAGCGTTACCTCATTTTCCCCATATCCTGAATACTGGTAATCTGCTTCCGTAATAACACTCGTCACGGTCTCTATAAGATTTCCGGTGGACGAAACGCTTTCTTCTATACTCTTTTCCATTCGTTCTAAAAAGTGCATTCCCGATAATCCGGTAATTTCTTCTTCCGTGCCGTCCGCATATCTGACCGTGACCGGCACGTTATGGATATAGGCATACTTCTCTGCGTCCATGGACAGATCTGCAACAGAAACATCGATCACGGATTGCTCCAGCACATACAGGCAGGCAGTCTCCGTGATCTCTTCCCCATCCGGAAAAGAAATCCGGCAGCGCAGCACTGCCCCGTCATTTTCATCCGCTGCATCCAGGCAGACAAAAGACACCTGCCGTCCCAATCCGTCCACTCCGCTTTGGACATCCTCAATCTGCGACCAGTCCCTTACCGTCATGTCATAATACTCCCATCGGTAATCCTCCGCACCGCTATAAAAACACTGAAACGTAACGCGCGCGCCGCGTTCCGCATACAGGTCGCAGAGGGCGAGCGGTTCCGCCGATAAGGTCACAGCCGCCTCTTCCTCCGCTTTCTCCGGCGGCTCCGTTTCCGGCTCTGATTCCTGCTCTAAGTCCGGCGGCAGTTCTTCTGCTTCTTCTGCCGGCGCCGTCTCCGGCGAAAACAGCATCTCCACTCCTGCCACGCTGTCAGAACCGCTCTGCACCTGCATCACCTCCGTCGCATCACCGGCTGCCGCTCCGCTTCCTTTTTCCTGATCTTTCTCCCCGTTCCCGTGGATCAGCGGTTGTAACAGATACGCAATACAGATCACAAGGATCATGATAGGAACCGGAATCAACGTTTTTAAGATCCGCTTAACTCTCAGTTTCAATGTCATCATCCCTCCTTTCACTCTTACTCTTATCTGCTAAAACGATCTCTGCGGCGGCAAGAACGCTGCTCTTTCCTGATGAGAGCAGCGACATGACCTTGTCATACTCCGATCCTGACAGGTTCAAAGAGTTGAGCTTTTTTTGCGCTATATCACAGCGATACAGCTCGATCTGTTTCCTTAAGTCCGCCGCCTTTTTACGATGCGTTTCTACCAGCTCCTCTTCTTTGTTCAAAAGATTGGTTAATTGTTCCACTGATTTCATTGACTGCCTCCTTTTTCTTTTAATTTTCTTCTTCGCCTGACGCCATTGTGGTGGGAATATACAGGATCGGATTGGCATATGTCCCGTCCGGTTTCTGTATCCCCAAATGCAGATGCGGTCCGGTAGAATTGCCCGTATTCCCTGACAATCCGATAAACTCGCCCGCTTTGATAGTCTGATTCCGGGCGACAACGTACGACTTCATGTGCATATATGTGATCTTGTAACCGTTTTCCGCTTGCACCGTGACCATGTACCCGGTGCTGTCAGTATATTGTGCCGTTGTGACCGTTCCACTCGCTGCGGAATACAGTTTCGTTCCCTCCGGAACGGCTATATCCACGCCGTTATGCTGCTTGACGACTCCGTCAATGGGATGCAGCCTGCTCCCGAAATTTGATGAGATCCGCTCTGTCCAATCTTCCCGCATGACAGGATTGAATATCTGTTTACCGCCTCCGGACAGGCTGATTCCGACAAAAGCAAACAGCGCATCCCGGTCGCTGTTCTCAATGCGCTCCTTGATGACGTCAATTAACTCCTTTTTTGTCAGCGTCACATAGCAGATCTTCACGCGTTCCCCATCACGCTCTGCGAACCCCGTCCGGATTGATAACTGATACATCTCCGCAAAAAGGCTGTCCATTTCCGCCCTCACGCCTTCATCCTCCGATGTGAACGTCCCAAACTTGGCGGACAGATAAGCCATCAGATAATTTGCAGAAAACCCAAAGTCGGCAAGGTCATAAACATATTCATAAATGTCCGGCCCGTATTCCTCATCCAGTTCCTCCTCCAAAGCGTCACGGTCTCCATTCAGATAGACATTCAGATCCGTTTCAAGATCGTTAAAATATGCCATCACCTCCGTCAGCGTGCCATAATCGTTCATGGAGATCGTATTCGCCGCAGTCTCGGAACCTCCGTACGTGACTGCGATGATGATCAGAAAAAATACAACCAGAAATGCCATGAAAGATACAAAAATACCGGAAGCTGCGAACACAATTTTAGAAACATGCTTTCTGACCTGTTTCTGATATTGCCTTTTCTTTCTTCCGGTAAGTATATTTTGTCTCGTCCTGCGCAGAAAACTGCCGTTCTCCGCTTTCTGATACTGGACCATCGCTTTCTTCAATTTTCTTTTCTGCTCCCTAGATGCAGCTTCCCTGATCTTCTTTTTTGCATCCTCCTTCCTCTTTCTGTCCTGTAGGCGCTTCCGCTTCATATCAAGAAGCTGCTGCCTGCTTTCGTAAAACTCAAGGCGGTAATACGGGCTGCGGTACTTCTTCAGGGTTCTCCGGTTGTGGCGCGTCATATAGATCTGCCCGCGCACCAGTCTTCCGGTACGTCTTTTCAGGTCTCCTGCCAGCTCATCCTCGGACATGCTTTCATCATTCAGCAGGTCCTTTGTTTTCCTAAACAGCAGCCGCCCGGCTGCTTCCCGCCTGATGCGCCGCCCGCTCTGCTTTCTCAGGTACTCATCATAATCCTGTTTTGTCGCCTGCCGGTAAGCGCGGGAAGCCCGCTTTCCATCATACCAGCCATCGGAACGGTCTATGAGCCGTCTGCTGCCCGTGATCCTCCTGCCATGAAAATATTCCCCCCGTCTGACGCGGACTCTGACTCCGCCCTCACTGTCCTCGCCCTTTCCGCCATACTCTTTTCTCCGCTGCCTCGCAGTCACATTCTCCCGCGCAGCGTCATATTGATCGATCTTTCCTTTGACTCTCTCTGACTGCGCATCCAGATTCCTGATCTTCTCATCCGTTGACTTGAAAAAAGGAGATGCAGCTTCCGCCTGACCTATGGGCTGCGGCTGTACATCGGATTTTGGCGGTATGACCTCGACCGTGCTGTTTGTATAGCGCTGCCACTGGCTCTGCTCCGGCGGCGGCAGATCATATGCTGCCGCATTCTCATAATCATAGGTATTGCGCTGTTCATTATAACTGGCATCCGTCCGCTGAAATTTCTGCTTACGGCTCGTCTCATTCATAGCCTTATCCGCCGTACCGCCCCGGAACTGCTGCTGTGTGTTTTCACGGCCAAACTCATAGCTTTCTCTGTTGATCTCTGCCATGCTCCTGCCCCTTTCTGCCCCTTTCTTATGCGACGTCGCATAAACTGTTAAGCCGGTCTCTTCTTAGGCTCTTTTTTCCCGTCCCGCAGCATTTCTTCCGGTCTTGTGGTCATGACCTTATAACACATCGTATTCTTCGGGAAGTCATCTTCAAAAGGTACTTTCGAAGATTCTACCCATAAAAGCCCTTTACCCGGCTCACCGGTCTTGATATAATTCTCCTCTTCCTCCGACAGGTCTAAATGCTCTGCGAGCAGCCTTGCGTCGTCGCCCGACTGGTTCAGCATGGCGATAAAGTTTGTCGTATCCAGAATATTCTGTATTTCCGGTGAGCGGAACAGGTCTTTGACATTCTGCGTGAGCCCTGTCGGGATCCCGCCCCACTTGCGGAACCGCTTCCAGATGTCCACACTGTATGCTGCTGTAGTCGGACTCTTAAGCAATAAGTGGAACTCATCAATATCCACCCATGTAAATTTCCCTTTTTCCCTATTTTGGGCGACACGGTTCCAGATCAGATCCTGCACGATCAGCATTGTAAGATCACGCTGGTTCTTGTCCATTTCTTTTAAGTCAAAGCATACCAGTCTTGCATTGATGTCGATATTGGAGCGGTGATTGAAATATGATAGGGTACCCGTCGTATAACGGGAAAGGGCGATCGAAAGATCCCTTCCGATCGCGCCTTTTTCACCTTCCATTCCCTGGAGCTCATGATACAGATCCGCAATGATCGGCATTTTTTCAGGAACCGGATCACGCTGGAACCGATAATAAATGTTCTTACACGCCTCATCGATGACCGCCAGCTCTTTTTTACCGAGCATCGCGTTATTTCCTAAGATCAGCTCGCACATGGATGTGACAAAATTGCACTTCGCCGCAATCGGATCATACTCCCCGTCCTGCTCATTTTTTGCATTCAGGTCGATCTCCATCGGATTGATATGTACCTCGGATGCAAGCGATATGCGCACGATCTGTCCGTGCAGCATCCTGACTAAATGCTTATATTCTCCTTCAGGATCGATGATGAGTCTGTCGTCATTCGTTTTAAGGAACATATCAAGGATCTCGCGTTTCCCGAAGAACGTCTTGCCGAATCCCGGCATACCGAATATCAGGGCATTCGGATTGACCAGTTTCTTCCGGTTCACCATGATGACATTGTTGGAAAGACTGTTCATCCCATAATACTGCCCGTCACTGTTATACAGTTCCTTCGTCGTAAACGGGATGAAGATCGCCATATCCGTTGTAGTAAAGATCCTCGTAACAGCAATATCATTGTTCCCGAGCGGCAGCGAACTCATATAGCCCTGCTCCTGCCGGTAATCCAGCCGCTCTAAGCGGCTCTGATAGGCGGATAAGATACCGTTTAATTCAAAGATGTTGTTTTCCAGCTCCTTTCTCGTCGCGGCTGTCTGGACAATCGTGATCGTTGTCGTAAACAGCTGCTCGTCCTTTCGCTGCAGGTCATGATAGAGTTTATCTCCGGCATCCTTATAGGACTGGAGCTCCGGCGGTAACAGATCCATGTCATAACCGCTCTTGACCGCATCCTTCTGTTCCCGCATGATCATACCCTGAATATCCGTCAGATTCTCTGTCGCAAGGTTCAGCGCCTGCTTACGATCGAGCGGATCCGCATGGATGGATACCCATATATTGCTGTCAATGTTCAATATGTCTGCTATGATCCGGTCCTCCATGTCCGAGGCAAATACCTTGACGACATTCACCGCACCGATCCTGTCCCCGACACGGAAATACTTTGTCGCATTCAGTTCCGGGGAATATTTGAAAGAAAAAGAGGACGGCGCGATAAAATCCTTACTCGATAATCCGGTGTTGACCGGCATATCAAAGTTCCAGAGCAGCTTATCCGGGGTACCCGGATGAAAGATCCTAAACAGCAGTTCCAGGCGGGCATATCCGTCAAGCACTTTGCTGCGGCTGTTCATCCTGCGCAGATAGCGCTCAAGCTGCTTACAGATCTTGACCAGCTTTAACTTCGCATTCTTATAGTCCGTCGCATGGATGCCGAATGTCAGATACCGCTCTTTGCGCAGATTGTTCGTTCCCTTGGACAGCTGGTTTAAGAGCATCCCGGAATATTCCTTCCGCACCCGGTTGAAAGCGTCCTGCTGCTTCGGGATCGCAAAGTCCTTTTCATACTGCTCCTTGTTCAGCTCCATATTGGCATAATTGAACTGAAAATGGATGTCCGGATCAAAGTAATTCAAGAGATTGCACCACCGCTCGAACAGGATGTTCTTCGGTGTATTATCTAACAGCTGATAGGTGATGTCCTCAAACGCGATCGTCATGGTAAAGTATCCGTCCGCCGACTCAAAAATGCCGTCTGCGTACGGTTTCTTATAAGGTATCGTATCCTGCGCTGATTCCGGTATTACCCCTTTGATCTTGGCTTTCATGACTGCTTTTTCCAGTTCTTTCTTTGTCTTGGGATCAAGACGCCCTTTCAGCGGCACACAGATCTTCCGTTTCCGGCTCCCTCTGCCAACTGTGATCTCGCTGGATATGCCGGCTTCCTTGATCTGTTTTACCTCTTCTTTACTCTTTCCTTTGAACACAATGGTTTCCACCTCCTTCTTTAGCTCCTCCTGCCGCTGTACGATCTCGTACAGGTTATCCGTCATGTACGGCCGCTCCGAATTGCGTAAAAAGTGGGCTTCGTAATAATACTTTGCCCACTTTTCGATGCCCAGGTTATCCTTTTTGAACAGGATACAGAACGCGAACGGCGCCGCCGCGGCACATAACGCGATCGCTGAAAATGTCACATCCATCTTCAGCTTCACTTTACAGATAAAAAAGACAGGAATGCCGACGATCAGGGACACCACCCCGGCGAGAAGCTGCCGTTTGGTCAGTCCGATCCCCGGAAGCGTCTTTTTTACCTGCGAAAAATCTTTTGTCATATTGATATATGCCATGTTATTACCTTTTCACCTCATTTCATCGATTTCTTATCATTTCATCGATTTCTTATCATGGGATTGACAGATTGCGCGGATGGATGTTATATTAGACATAAGAAAAGCACCCACTCCAAAGGTGGATGCCTCTCGAATAAGGTTTGTATGTCCTTACGGACACCGCCTATCCTGTGAGCCAGACAGGATAGGCATTTTTATTTCTTCTTACGCTTGTCCCGACAAGATTGTCTCTTATCGAAAAAGGTCAGAAACGCGACAATCGAGCCGCCAAAGGTTACTAACAGCGTTAGTATGCCAATGAAAATTGAGATGATCTCAAATGCCGTCATATCACGCACCTCCCTTCCTATGTATTCCCGGCCGGTAAGCCGGGGCATTGGTTCGGGAGGCTGCCACCCTGTCATGGGTACTCTTCCTAGTGGCTTTCGCCACATTTATCATCATATCACCAATACCGGAAAATATCAATCCGCCGGATTTTATGCGACGTCGCATAAAATCTTTTTACTTATTTACTTAGTGCGCGTTAAAAATACTGTCTGAAATGGTGGAGACCTTGAACATCATCATACACAGCGCAAATCCGCAGCCGATGATCATCACCATGGATACGGTGAAATCGTCGGCTTGTATGCCGCTGATCACGCCTCCGTAAATGGCAAACAGCAGCAGCATGAACGGTCCCTGGAACACAAGGGACAGCATCTTTCTCGTATAATTCATGCCGAGCTGTGACCACTCTTTGTTCATCCACGTCGAATAAGGGATCGGTGCTGCCGAAGAATAGATCAGCAGCTCCAAAAACCACAGCACGCATCGGACATAGATGATACATCCCGCAACAATGACCATGATCCGCCCGATCCAGATGATCAGCAGATACCATAAAAGCCCCATGATCTCACCCATTGAAAACCTTGACATCTCGCCTGGCGGCGTCACCAATTCACTAAATGTCAGTCCTTCGCCGAATGTTCCCTCCGTCGTATCGGCAAGCATCGTTGTCGCCTGCGCCCCCAGATCGAAAAATGCCATCACAATATCAAACGCCTTGCTGCAGACCAGCAGGCAGATACAGAGTTTGAACAATGTGAGCATGATCTTATCTGCTGTGATATGCTGCATGGAATTGGAATCCTGCACCATCCGGATCAGCTCCCAGCAGAAGATCACTGTGATCAGCGACGCCGCGATCGGCAGGAACGCATTTTCAGCGACATTTTTGACTGTATTATATGCCGTCTCGCTCCATCCCTGCGGCGTCTGCGCAAGGGTTTCCGCGGCGTCCCCCACATGTTCATTGAGCGAATCAAACAATCCGGAAAACGCACTGTCACAGGATTCAAAAAGCCCCTCATAAAGTCCTCTTTCAACCCGCTGGATCAGGGAATCCACAAAGTCGGAAATACTATCTTTAGTGGACTCGATCGGATGCCATACATCAAAACCAAGTATCGGGCTGCGCAGTCTTAGCGCAAACATATCTTTCCACATAGCCGGCTCCTTTTCAGACAGATAAGAACTGCGAAAGAAGCGGGACTACGGCTACCCCGACCGCAAAGATGATTGCGCCTCCGACGATCTTACCCATTCCTTCCTCTTTTTTCGCTGCGTTCTGCTGAGAATGTCCCTCGGAAAAGTTGATGATTCCAATAATAGCCAATGCCGCGCCCCACCCTTCTACTGCGAGCGAGGCAAAGCTGATAATCGTAGCAAACATGATCGTATTCTCCTTTTTCTTCTTGATATTTTTGATAAGTGGCAACAAAAACCTTTCCGGAGTAACGGAAAGGCAGTAACAACACTTTATGCGACGTCGCATAAATTTAATTTTGGATTAACCCAGAGCATTCTCCCTCGATCTTTCCTTTTCTCTTGGCTCGGATACTGCTGCCTGACTGGCTGCTTCTGCTTTTTTCTCTGCGAGCTTTTCCGTGACGGACTCGCGCGGTCTCTCCTTATATGCCTCGACCAGCTTTTTCAGCTCTGCATTGGTGACAACGTTCTTTTCCGTCCCCCACTCTTTTGTGCCGTCAGGCTTCTCTCCGATGACGACGGATCTTTTCAGCGTGGTGTGTCCTTCTGCCGGAAGCTTCAGCCACATGCCGTTGCCGCTTCCATACTGGTTTTCATGGACATGGTTTGCCTTTACCACGAACGACTGCCACGATCTCTTATCGTTTTGGTCCACGTTGGGAATTTTGATCTCCCTGTAGCTGGTCCCGTCCTTCCCCTGGAACTCCTCTCCGACAAGACCCTTGCCGAATTTCAGCGTGATCTCCCGGTTCTGCTGCTTCTCCTGTGCCCTCATCTGCTCTGACATCGTTTGGATCATGGCAAGTGTCCCCGCCACATCCTCTGTCTGGTATGCATGATCGCATATGTCGTTCTTCTGCTCCATCGTAAAATGGGCTTTTCCGTAATCTTCCGTCAGGTTGATGAGCTGCTCCGCTTTCGCGACCTCAGACAGGTTCGGATCCGCCATGACCTCATTCACAGCAGCCTCATATGCTGCCTGTTTTGCTTCTAATGCAGCCTCGCGCGCTCTCTCTTTGTACGCCTCGACCATCTTTTCCAACTCGGCATTGGTGACAACGTTCTTTTCCGTCCTCCACTCTCTCGTGCCATCAGGCTTTTCCCCGATGACAACGGATCGTTTTAGCGCAGTGCGTCCCTCTGCCGGCAGATTGATCCATACACTTTTGCCATCCGGACTCTCGTGAAGATGATCCGTTTTGATCGCAAACGTCTGCCAAGGTCTTTTGTCATTCTGATCTGCATTCGGAATACGGAGCTCGGTGTAATCAATCCCTCCAAATGCGCTCTTGAACTGAAATTCTTTTCCGACAAGACCCTTGCCGAATTTCAATGTGATCTCCTTCTTTGCCTCCTGTGCTTCTCCATTCAGATTTGTTTCTGCCATAGTCTTTGCTCCTTTCAATAGTTGAAGCCGGAAAGCAGTGCTCCCCGGCTGTTTACAGTTTTATGCGACGTCGCATAAGTTTGGTTAATGTTGTTAATGCTTAGCTGGTTAAAACTTTGAAGGTATCACCTGCGTGAAGCTTCATGTGGTTTGGTTTTTTCTGCTCCTCCTTTCTTGCCTTTCTTTGCTGATATGCCGCGAAATCAAACATGTACGCTGGATCCGCATCGCCGGTATACTTATAATTGGGATGGCTGTGCGTATCATATTTGTCTGACCGGAAGGGCGGGAGCCCGGAGATCCGGACGATGCACTGATCGCGGTTCAGCAGGTTGAGTTCTGCGACATTCATCAGCTTTCTTGCAGTCTTGTTATAATTGACTCCCTGACTTTCCTGCGCCGAATATGTCTTAGACTCATTCCAGAGATCGATCGTCTCTTCTCCTAATGCTTTTTCCAGATCCTCCAGCGTTGACTTTTCCTGCCCTCCGAGAAAAACAGAAGAATCGCAGTTTCCTACGATCGTTTCCGCAGCCTCCTTATAATTATCTTTCAACTGGCTCTGGGTCTGCAGCATCATGATCACGCTGATCAGCCGGCTCCGGATCGTGGCGATCAGGATCTTGAATCCCGGTATCTTGCCGATGTTGGCAAACTCGTCCAAAATAAACTGTACCGGCGTTTCCAGCGCTCCCCCCATCTCTTTATCCGCTTTATAGCACAGGACATTGAACATCTGGGTAAACAACAACGCCGGGATGAAGTTATACGTCGTATCCGTATCCGAAATGATGACATACAGGATAGACTTTTGGTTTTTGTTCCCGTAAGTATCGATGCACAGCTCATCCCGGCTGACCAGTTCCGAAACCTCCGGTATATCAAACGGTGCCAAGTACGCTCCGAGTGAGATCAGGATCGACTTGGCTGTCTTGCCCGCCGCCTGTTTATATTTTTTTCGCTGCTTGACTGCAAAATGCCGCGGGTTTCGTTCTTCGAGTTCCTTAAATATGAGATCTACGGCATTTTCGTATGTATCATCATCCTCGCGGACCTCATCTGACTCTAAAAACTGCAATACGACCGGTATGGTCTGTTCCTCCGGCGGTGCCTCGTACCACAAATATCCTATGATGCATTGCAGCCATAAAAGCGCTGCCGTATCAAAAAAAGGATCCGGCGGCGTTCCCGCATCGGGCGGTTTTAAGTTCGTATATAAGGCATTCGACATCGTGAGGATGTCTTTCGGCTCTTTGATATAGGCAAACGGGTTATAATGCATGGAATGCTCCATGTCGATCGTATCAAGGACATAGATGTTATAACCCATCTTTTCAAAGAGGTGCCCCGTTTCCGGAAGCAGGGTGCCTTTCGGATCCGTCAGTACATAGCTGCTATGGAGCTGATACAGGTTCGGTTTCACGATCCGATATGTCTTTCCTGATCCGGATCCGCCGTAGATGATCACATGTTTATTACGATTCAAGCTGAACTCTTTCATCTTGGGCTTCATGGACAGCATTTCTGTCTGGGACAGGATGATATTGTTAAAAGGATCTTCGTCGATAAACGGCTTGATGTCCTCTGCTGTTCCCCAGCGCGACGAGCCGTATTCTTCTCCAAGACGTGTGTTCTTCGAATGCAGCTTCGTTGTCCATTTGATATAATAAACGATCACCCCGCCGAGCGGGACTCCGATCAGCAGATCGGTAAGGTGGAACCTCGGAAAACTCGAATAAACATAGTTAAAGTGCTTTACAAATTTGATCAGGTCCTTCTGACAGAGCCGGTACAGTTCCGCAAAACGGCTGCACAACAGCATCACTGCTATATAGGGCAGCAATAAGGTTACTTTTTGCAGCATACTGCGCGCCCGAAACGCCTCCCACTTCTTTTTGATGATACTCAATCTGATCACGCTCCTTTCGATGAATTCCCTTTATTCTTTCTTTTGCCGGGCTGCAACATGCATATCAGCGGGACATTTCCGCAAGGTTCTTCTGCTTTTCTACAACTTCTCTGCTCTTGTCCCTTGCCGCAACCCTATCACGAAAAAAGGCCAGTTTTGCTTTGACGCTCTCCCGCTGCTCCTGCTTATGTACCGCTCCCGATTTTTCCCTGTCAAAATCCTTACAGCCATTCTGCATCGCCTGTAAGATCAGGTCAGAATTGTTCCCCTGAAAGAACAGGATATAGGCGGGCTTATCATCCCCGTCCCGGCAGTCTTTCATCGCAGAATATTTGATCCCCATCTTCCGACAATGCTTGTCAAAATGCTTCATGACATCACCGGATACCATATCGTCAACTTTGAATACCTTTCCGGATTTCTTTAACTGGTCAACGCTGATGTTATGAGAAGAGTACTTTACGTCCTTGGACGCCTTGAAAGCCACATCTTTCACTGCGTTCACAACATTCTCGGTCGTGAAGTCCAGTCCTTTCAAAAGGATTACACATAACCCTTTTATTTCATTGGCAAGGCTTTCCGTTCCTTTGACCGCCTGCTGTCCTGCTTTCAGCGCAGTATTTGCTCCCTTTTTTACCTGCTCCGGCAGCCTGCCCATAAGATCATCTGTTAAACTCGGCATATCGTTCACCTCCTTTCAGGGACTGCCCTGCAAAAAGACGGCAGCCCCGTATGATTTTCCGTGATATATCTGTAACTAACCGCATGAACGTGGTTAACAGTTACCCGCTCCGTCCTTGATAACTCAACAGGTCCTTTTCTATCTCTGCAAAATACGCCTCATCAAGATACCTTGACATGCCGCCTCCGCATTGTTTCTTGTGTTTCGGCTGGCTGACTGCGGCAGACATTGCCAGAAGCATGTTATCCACACACTTTTCTATGTAGGGCGGCAGATTATTGACGGATCCTCCGTAATCAACGATGTTCCTGCAGATAGCCAGAAACACATCCCGGCTGACGCTGATGGGCCCGCGCCGGGCAAGGGAAAAGAACACACCGTTCACGATCGCCGGCGGATACATTTTCAGCGCTTCATAATATCCGATCTGCGTTTTATAGGCTTCTTCATCTTCTTCTGCACTTCTCCGCCGCCGGGCATCATCCGAAGAAGATAATTCTAAATCAGTATTATTCTTATTAAGTTTGTTATTATTAGTATTATTTGGGTAAAAATCTTTATCCTCTTGACGGAAAGATTCTTTACTTCCAGAAGTAAAATTTTTTAACTTCTGGAAGTCAATTTCTTTTACTTCTTGGGATGCGGCACTTTCCTCCTCCCCAATCACCTTATTGAAGTTTTTAACATAAATAATATCCGGCTTTCCAAGCCCGCGCCGTACTTTTGTGATCAGACCGAATCTTGCCAGCTCGTCCACAATCTTTGCCGCTGTCGGAGCTGAGCAGTTCATGTCCTCTATGATCTGATCCCGCGTATAAATGATATACGCTCTGTTCTCCTCATCGAACCAGCCGTTTTTCTGTGACAACGCATTACGCTCTAAAAAGAGACAATACAATATGATCGCAGTCGCCGATAATTTTTCGAAACGCTCGTCCCTGATCAACGATTTCGGCAGTACCAGAAAAGAGTATTGCTCCCCATCTGCACCGTAAAAGTAATCGAACATCCCTGTCCTCCCCTCTTTTTTCATGGAAAAAGGCAGCACTTTCGGCTGCCTTTTTCGTCTCCGGACAAATTTTGGAGGTTGCCCGGAATCTATATTGTGCAATCAGCAATATAGAACCTCTACAATCCGCAGGTCAGATCATCTACGGTAATGGACATATTCCGCTTTCTCATATCTTCTATGATGCGTTCGACCTGATATGCACAGTTCTTAAAGTCAATATTATCCGCATGTTTGCAATACAATCCATTCAGCCGTGCTTTGAGCTCCTCCGCATCTATCATATCTTTTCCAAAATATCTGATGTAAAATCTGATGATTTTAACTATCAGACAGACAACTGCAAAAATTATGATGATTCCTGCGAAACAACCACAAATCTTTAACATACTAACAAAACTGCTTACGAGTTCATCCATGCTCATTTTTTATGTCCCCCAATCGCTTCTTTTTGTAGATTTTTTAGAAACTCGATAGTAGACGTTTCACTATTAGAAAAATACCGATACTTCTCATCGTAGGTACGATTGCTTCCGTACTTCTTTTTACCTTTCATTATAAGATGATAATAATATTCATCCTCTTGCTCATCCGTATAATATCTTTCCCTTTGCGGATACTCTGCCACGATCAGGCGGCTTCCATCCGGAAAATCGTATTTATAGTAATTCACATCTATGTGCTCATCATAATACCACAGTCCCCATGCCTTATAATCTGCAAGCCATGCTTTCCGCTGCTCATCGTTCTTCAGCTTTGGCATTTCAGGCTGCGTCTGCGTTGTCTCTTCGTTAATTTTGCCCCCGATGGATGCAAAATCGGATATGGCAGATGCCTCCGAAATCTCACGATAACTGCCTTCAATGACATCTGATCCTGCATCCTCCGGCTCAGCCGCTTTCCCGGTATTCTGCTCTTTCACAGCAGGATCTTCCGGTTCCTCCTGTGGTGCCTGTATCTCCTCCGGCATGTATTCGGGGAAATCTTTCTCAATGCTGGTCTGACCCGGAATCTCACTATCTTCGACAGTCACATCCCTGAAACCATGAATTTCCCCAGCGTCCGGCTCCTTCTTTTTCCGGCTGTCTTCCTTCACTTCCCTAATCTGCTTCACCGTCATGTCCGAAGTGATCTGCTTCCTTTTTTCCTCTTCCATCGGCAGCATTTCAAAAAGCTGTGAGACGCTAAAGTCTACAAACTTCTCATCCAGCTCCGGCGAGTCATGACCTACTGAAAACTCCTTGCAGATATTCATGAAACGGTTCGCTGTCGGCTGTGAGATATTGAACTTGTCCAAGGCAAGCTCGAAAATATCTGCATACCCGTCCGCTTTGAACATTTCCTCGTCCTTGATATGTTTCAGATACCAGCCAATCTTAACGAAAGATCTTCTTGTCCGGTGCAGCTCGTCCCTGATAATATCAATAGAATCCTCGTAGCCTACATCTTTGGGATTCACCAAATGCACTTTTGAAAGAGCTGCCACATTAAACGCCTTTACCCCCATCGTCTCAGCACCTCCCCTCATCTAACAGGATCAGCTCGTCCGTAAGACCACGGTACGCTGATGATACCTTCCCGCTCGGATCATAATGATAGATGCTCTGTCCATAAGATGGCGCTTCCTCCGCCTTTACGCTCCGCGGAATATAATTTTTGAATATCCGAATCTCCTTTCCATATGCAGATTCGATGATCTGATGAATATCTCTGAATGAATTTGTCCGGTCGTTTACGCAGGTATATAATATTCCCGCTATCTTTAAGGACGGATTCAGACCGTTTGAAATGATCGACCCGATCGTCTGAAACAGCTGCTCCAATCCCCGGACAGAATAATATTGCGCATGCAGCGGGATGATGACCTGATCCGCCGCCACCAATGCATTGATCGTGATCAGATTCAGGGACGGCATACAATCAATGATGATATAGTCATATTCTTCGCGGATCCTGTCAAAATAGTTCTTTAAGATCATTTCGCGTCCGAAAAACAAAGAGATCAACTCCGTCTCGATCACGGCAAGGTCTATGTTCGCCGGCAGGAGATCAATGCCCTCCTCATGATGCAGGATACCGAAATCCTTTTCAAAATCATAGTCCTTATTGACCATCTTTCTGATGATCGTTGTCACCGTCGTCTCTAACGCATCCGCATCGTATCCTAATCCTTGTGTGGCGTTCCCCTGCGGATCGAAATCAACAAGGAGCACCTTTTGACCTTTTCCCGCCAGTCCGATTCCTAAATTGATGCTCGTGGTCGTCTTTCCGACGCCGCCCTTTTGGTTACAGATTGCAATAATCTTACTCATAAATTTTCCCTCCAAAAAAATTGTATGATGGTTAATAGTTACTATAGAAAAAAGGATATTTCCTAAATATTTAAGAAATATCCTTTTACTATCAAATCGTTAGACAAACATCTTCTACACTCTTTACGCCACGATGGACGCACATGCCATGCCGCTTTGCACCCGTAACATGTGTGGATAGCCTCGACTGGAAAAATTACGGCGTGGATTCCATTATCCAGACCGTATGCAATCACAAGCATCTTGGAAACGGCTCCATCATTCTTTGCCACAACGGCGCAAAGTACACGGCGGAAGCGCTGGATACGCTGATCACAAACCTGATGGATGCCGGCTATGAATTTGTTCCGCTCTCCGAACTGATCCTGCGCGAAAACTACCATATGAACACGGAAGGACGACAGATCGCGGACTAAAAAAGAGTTTCGCTTACGCGAAACTCTTTCGAAGAATCCGCCTCCAGCAGATTCTTTTGGAGCTTGCCAACGGCAGTTCTTTTGGAATCCGCTTATATTTCACAAACCCAAATTTAGGAAGTCCTTGAAAAATCAGTCCACTCATGCTAGAATACCATTATACAGAAGATAAGTAAGTCTAATTGACATAATGAAAAGCCTTGGTGTGAAACACCAAGGCTTTTCTGTTCTATTTTAGAAATATTCTGGTTTGTATTCTCCTGGCTTTGTATTTGCCGCCTCAAAGAACAAAAATATTCTTCTTCCCTCTTGAGCTTTTGACAATTTCTGTTATAGTGTCATAGGGATACATGGAAATTCAGGCAAAAATCCTAAAACAATATCATTGATAGATGAGGCGGCGCCATGGCAGATCAAAATACAACGTTTACACCGGATAAAACCAACAAGCAAAGAGCATTGACAAAAGACCTGACAAATGGAAACCCCATGTCGCTCATTCTCGGATTCTCTGTTCCGCTCCTGTTTGGCATGCTGTTTCAGCAGTTTTACAGTCTGGTGGACACGATCATCGTCGGTAAATGTATCGACGCGAACGCACTTGCGGCGGTCGGCTCCACCGGCTCCATCAATTTTTTGATCATCGGCTTCTGCATCGGAATCTGCAGCGGCTTTTCCATCCCCGTTGCACAGCGCTTCGGCGCGGGGGATCATGCCGGTATGCGCAAAATGGTGTGGAGCGGCGCATGGCTCTCGCTCGTTTTCGCTGTCATCATGACAGTGGTCGTATCTCTGTTCTGCGGGCAGATCCTCAGGGCGATGCACACCCCCGATGATATTTACGAACAGGCATATTCCTATATTTTTGTGATCTTTTTAGGTATTCCGGTCATATACCTTTATAACATGCTGTCCGGCATCATCCGCTCGCTCGGAGATAGCAAGACACCTGTTATTTTTCTTGTTTTATCCTCCGTGCTCAACATTGTCCTTGATCTGCTGTTCATTTTGGTGTTTGACCTCAATGTGGCAGGCGCCGCATACGCAACGGTTCTGTCCCAGCTTGTGTCCGGCATCGCTTGTCTGGTCTTTATGATCCGCCGATTTCCAATTCTGCGTCCAGAAAACAAACATGAGTTATTATATGATGCACACTGCGGTAAAATTCTCTGTAATATGGGTATTCCGATGGGACTGCAATATTCCATCACGGCGATTGGTTCCGTCATCTTACAGACGGCGGTCAACAATTTGGGCACAACAGCCGTCGCCGCCGTCACCGCCGGCAATCGTCTCGGCAATTTTTTAGTCTGCCCGTTTGACGCAATGGGATCGACCATGGCAACCTACGGCGGACAGAATATCGGCGCCAAAAAGACGGACCGCATCAAGGAGGGCTTAAAAGCATGTACGCTGCTCGGCGCCGCATATTCCGCTATCGCTCTGCTCTTTATTCTTTTATGCGGCAGAACGCTGCTTTTGCTGTTCTTAAATGCGACGGAGACCGGGATCATCACAATGGCTTACCGCTTTCTTTGCATCAACAGTCTGTTCTATTTTCCGCTCGCCCTTGTTAATATCATCCGTTTTTTAATTCAGGGAATGGGCTATTCACGCTTTGCCATGCTCGCCGGTGTCTGTGAAATGGCGGCACGCGCCCTTGTGGGCTTTTGCATTGTGCCCGCATTCGGTTTCTATGCCGTCGGTTTTGCGAGCCCCGCGGCATGGATCTTTGCCGACGCATTTCTCATCCCGGCATTTTTCCATGTTTATCACAAAACACAGAAGTTGTTTTCGGAGTTCTAAAAAAGAGTTCCGCTTACGCGAAACTCTTTCAAAGAACTGCCTTCGGCAGTTCTTTTGGAATTGCTGACTCAAATTTCCGAGATTTTGTCTGCCGCAATTTCCGGCAATTTCACTATACAACCGGCTCAGAATTTGGTATACTGAATCTAAGTTTTTTGTAACATACGACGGGAAAGGAACGGACTTTTATGAATAAAAAAAGAGTAGTGGTTTCTCTTGGACACGAGGCACTTGGCCATAATACGACTTCGCAGCAATCGGCTGTCAGGGTAACGGCGGCGGCGCTTGCCGATCTGATCGAAGCGGACTGCCAGCTTACGATCACGCACAGCAACGGTCCCCAGGTCAGCATGATCCATAAGGCGATGAGCGAGCTGCACCGTGTTTATACGGACTATACTCCGGCGCCGATGTGCGTCTGCTCCGCCATGAGCCAGGGCTACGTCGGCTACGATATTCAGAATGCGCTGCGCGCACAGCTTTTAGAACGCGGGATTTCTACCCCGGTCAGCACTATTCTCACACAGGTCACGGTCGATCCTTACGACGAGGCTTTTTACGAACCGGATAAGGTCATCGGACGTGTGATGTCCGCCGAGGAAGCGGAAGCAGAGACAAAAAAGGGAAATTACGTCATCGGCCAGCCCGGCAGCGGTTTTCGAAGAGTTGTCGCCGCTCCTAAGCCGATCGACATCGTGGAGATTGATGCCATCCGCACACTCGCGGATGCAGGGCAGGCAGTCATCGCCTGCGGCGGCGGCGGTATTCCTGTTATCGAACAGCAGCACGCCTTAAAGGGCGCTTCCGCCGTGATCGAGAAGGACAGCATCGCAGGCCTTCTCGCGGCAAAGCTGAAAGCGGAAATGCTGATCATTCTCACGAGTGTGGACGAGGTCTATCGCAATTACAAAAAAGAAAATGAGACCGCCATCCCCACCATGACGATCAGCGAGGCAAAAAGCCTGCTTGCTGAAAATCAGTTCGGCAAGGGGGATATGCTTCCCAAGATCGAGGCGGCAATCACCTATCTTACCCAGGTGCCGGACGGCAGCGTTTTGATCACTTCGCTCGGAAAGGTTGCAGACGCCATCAAAGGAAAAGCCGGCACATTGATCACAGCAAACGAACCTGCCTGACAAAAAAAGCGCGCTTCGCGCGCTTTCGAAGAATCTGCCGGGGGCAGATTCTTCCAGACTACGAAATTTCCTAATATGTTAAAAAAGCGCGCTTCGCGATTCTTCTGGCTACGGAATTCCTATATGTCAAAAATAGAGTTTGCGCCATGCGCAAACTCTATTTTTGTGTCCGTCCCCCGACGCAAATCTCTGTGTCATAAATTCAAAATCCTGCGTGTCATAATTCTCTGTCAGATTTTCTTTTTATCAAAACCCTTGTGTTTATGCCGTTCTGACACCGACATTGACATCGCATCCTGTTATTGTTGTTCCAAATATGACGCTCATGTCACACTTATATCATGCCTGTGTCATATCCCCCCCCCGTAATCCCTGTCACAGTTTATGTCACAACTTATATTACAGCTTATTCCACCGTCCGGATCAACCGCAAATTAACGAACGTCCGTTATTTATAACTCTGCCAGCCGTTCAAATACCCCTGAAATGGAAAGCCGCCCATATCCCCATTCCCTGCTCGGGTACACAATATCCAGATCCCGGACCGCGCCGCGGACCAGATAATTTTTGACGTTGGTTGAATTGATCCACGGAAGATTGCCATCTGTGACCGCCCATTGTAAGAACTGTGCAACCCCGCCTGCCGTGACTGATGCCGCAATGCTTGAACCGCTTCGCTTTCCCACAGCGGTGGAGACCTGAACCCCCGGCGCGGCAAGATCGGGTTTCACCCTGCCGTCACGCGTATACCCCCTGCCCGATTCCGGATAAAAGCTGTTATTTAAGTCGTCATAGGTGGACACGCCAAGCGCATCCCATGCCACCGAGGGATCTGTCAGTGTGATATAGGGGCTGGGCTCCAGAAACGTGACGGGCGCTGTCAAAAATGCATCAATCGGGAGCCACGCATGGAACAATGCATAATTTGCCCGCTCCTCCTCTGTCACGATCAATGTCCATATCCCCGGCGTCGGCGCGACAAACCGAAGAAATAAAAGCTGCGCGCCGCTCCCTGTCTCCACGCGTTCCGCATCCAGATACAGCGTCGTTCTTTCATAGACAAAACGGTAAGTCATGGTCCCGTCCATATTAGGGCGAATGTCGCGTACAGTCTCCCCGCCGGGACTCCTTAAAGAAAACTGAAACTGATAGGGCTGGGTTCCCCATACGCTCAGCGCAAACCCCTGCACTCCCTCCGAAACGCGGATTTCCACATCCCGCCGCAGCTTGCCGATCTCATCCTGAAATACACTCCGATTAAAACACCCCGCAAAATGGTGCTGCTTATTTCCCTCATTTCCGCTGCATATGACAATCGCACGCCCGATCTTTACCGCAATACGGTTGATCGTGCGCTCTAATGTGGATGTGCCGGTGTGGGACGATAGGTTTGTTCCAAGCCCGATACAGATCACAAGCGGAAGTCCAAGACGCTCCGCCTGCTCATCCAGAAATTGCAGCCCCAGATCGATCTCCGTCTCACTATAGCATACTGCGTTGTTCGGGACCAGATAATATTCACGCGCTTCCCTCGGCGCCTGCTTCAACTTTACGACCAAAATGCCGCTGTCCGGCGCCGCCCCGATATAACTCCTTCCGCCATCCACCCTGCTGCCCGCCGCCACGCTTGCCATCGCTGTCCCGTGTCCTGATTCATCCGTCACCGGAACGATACTGCGCGGATTCGCGTCCCGCAGAGCGTCATTGATCTCCTCCTCCATATAAATGCGGTCCGTTTCCTGATCCCAGATTGACACAATGCGCGTCGTACCGTCACTGCGCCTGAACACATCCAGCTCATAACGGATGCCCGTATCCACAAATCCGATCAGCACACCGCGTCCGGTCAGAGAAAGCGGCTCCCCCTGCACCTCCAAAATACCGCTCTCGATCAACGCATTCGGATCAAACGGGACTGCCGCGCCGCCCGCTCCGACATTGAGCGTATCCTGCATCAGCCCGTATACAAAGGGAATGTCTCCGTATGCCATAAAAAAACACCTGCCTATGCCTTTATGTAAGCATATGCAGGTATTTTCCCATTCTTGACAGATTTTACCGACCGGTTCCTGCGCTTATCGCTTCCGCTGCCGGTCTTGGCGGCGGGAGCAGCGCTGTCGGCATATTGCTCCGGATTTCTATGAGCGGGCTTGCCTTCCCCTCGATATAATCGCGCGTGATAACGACGCGTCCGATGTTATCGTCTTTCGGCACCTCATACATAATATCGAGCATGAACTCCTCGATGATCGCCCGAAGCGCCCGCGCGCCCGTATCCCTCTCCATCGCCTTGTCCGCAATCGCTTCCAGAGCGCTTTGATCGAACTCCAATTTTACCTCGTCCAGCTCCAAAAGCCGCTGATACTGCTTTAGAAGCGCATTTTTCGGCTCGCTTAAGATCTGCATCATTTCTTCCTTATTGAGTCCCTTCAGCGTGCAGAGAATCGGCAGACGCCCGATAAACTCAGGAATAAGGCCAAACTGTCTTAAATCCTCCACGGTCACTTTTTCCAAAAGCTCCCGCTCCTTGTCGTATTTATCTTTGAGCTCCGCGGCAAAACCGATGGATGTCTGCTTCCGCAGCCGCTGTTTAATGATCTCCTCCAGATCCGGGAACGCGCCTCCGCAGATAAACAGGATATTGCGGGTATTCACCGTCGCAAGCGGCACCATCGCATTCTTGCTGTTCGCGCCGACCGGCACCTCAACCTCCGCACCCTCCAAAAGCTTCAGCATACCCTGCTGCACCGACTCGCCACTGACATCGCGGGAGGTTGTTTCTTTTTTCTTGGCGATCTTATCAATCTCATCAATAAAAACGATACCGCGTTCCGCCCTGTCCACATCATTATCCGCAGCGGCAAGAAGTTTGGAGATCACGCTCTCGATGTCATCCCCGATATAACCCGCCTCCGTCAGCGACGTCGCATCCGCAATGGCAAGCGGAACGTCCAAAAGCCGCGCAAGCGTCTTGACTAAATAGGTCTTGCCGCATCCCGTCGGTCCGATCATCAAAATGTTCGACTTCTCGATCTCTATCTCATCCATCGTATTCGTCGCGACACGTTTGTAATGATTATACACCGCCACGGAAATGACTTTCTTTGCCTGATCCTGCCCAACCACATACTCATCCAGCTTTTCCCGTATCTTGTGCGGCGCCGGAATGTCCTTCAAGTTCAAGATCGGTTCCGCCTGTTCCGACTTCTTTCTTTTCTTGACCTTTTGACGGAACGGTATCCCCTCGCCCTGCAGATCGGCAAGATTCACGAACTGAATGTTCGGGAAAAATCCACGCCCGTTTATGCCTTTTCCGAAGTCAATATTATCAGAAGTTATATTCTTATTTGATTTCTGCTTATTTTGTGCCGCATCGTTTTGTTCGGATGAGGTCGTGCCTGCCGCGTCTTCCGCATCCGCTTTATTCTGATCCGCCGCGCCCTCTTTCGCACTTCCTGCAGCAGACGCACCGCCCGCCTCGCCTGATTCCGCCGCATGAGACGCCGCGCCGCCCTCTGCTCCTTCCTGCGCGTCAAGACGCTCCTTTTCTTCTTTCTTCCCGGATGTATTATGCTCTTCCTGCGCTTTCGCGCTCATAGCGTCCAGCATAAAGGAAGCAAAATAGGGATTATTCAGCTGACTCATCATATCCGAATTAAATAACCCCTGTTTTTCCATCTGAGAAACTGCATCCATCGTGCTGTGCATGCAGTCGTCGCAAATGCAGATATTGTTCGGTAGATGAAACATCCGCCCCGCCTTGCTTTCCGGTCTTCTGCACAGCATACACACATCTTCATACTCGTTATTATGATTTGTACTGTCCGACATTCTTCCACTCCCCGTTAAAAATAAACCCCCGTTTCGCTGCCACATTCAGTATAAAACATATCTTCTCTCCGAACAAGTGAAGTTTTTATAAAACAACTGGTATTTCCTTCAAACTGCCGCGCCGTCCATTTATGCCTGTTCCCTTGCTGCGCCGTCCAAAAGCTACTGTCCGTTTTGTTCTGCGAAATACGAATAATCTTTTTCTGATGCGGACTGCATGTGACAGAGCAGATCGGTCGCAAAATCCCAATACAGCGCCGTATCCACTTCTAAAACAAAGGTCGCATAAGCGGCCTGCCCGTCTTTAGGAGGCGCGCTCCATGTATAAGTTCTGCCATATTCCGCCGAAGATACGTCCGTATTGACCGCAACATAATATTCTTCTTTTACCCGCGCAACGTCCGGATTAAGTAAAATAACAGCCGTTGCCGCATCTGTGCAGCCCGCTGTCCGGTTCGGCGAACGCCGGTACAGGCTGTACTGATCGTCCAGCCACATCCATGAAATGAGCGTACGCTCTTTTGCATCCATCAGATCAAAGACCGTCTTGCTCAGCACAACCGAGCCCGCCGCGTCATGCGGCACGATCGTCTGCATTGGGAAATCGCTGTTTAAGCACACGCTGAATGCCTCCGCGTCATAGAAAACATTAAAATCGGCATAGGGCGTATGACTGTCCTCCCCGTTCACGATCGTTCCCATATAGATAATACCTGCGGTATCCGCGGCAAAAGAAGCATCCTTTTGACATGCCGCGGCAATATTCGTAGCCGCCCCGACCGATAAGATCGTGACTTCTCCCGGATACTGTTTCACCTGTTCGACCATAAAATCGACGGCACTCTGCTCCTGCGGCACGGTCCGCGAATATCCCCACCTTCTCTCATACCAGGGACCCAGATCATGATATTTTTCCGGCTCGACATAACTGTCCAGATGCCACATGACCCCCCAGCGGTCAATGCTTCCGACGATCTGTTCCTGTTCCTCCAGATCCCGGAAACCGAGAAGCGGCACATCCGTCCCCATGTAGACCGGAATATCTTCCCGTTCCCAATATTCCAATTGCGTGAGCGCAGAATTGGTTCCGACCGATACAAAAGTGTTCCCGCCCGTGATCGTCACGCCGAGCAGATCGATCAGACCGAGTTGATCAGCCTCCGCCAAAATGGACAGACACATGGCGTCATCCCCAAAATATGCCATATCGCTGTCCAAAATAACCTTCGGCACCCTTCCGTCAGCCAAAATACCATATTGCTCTTTTAGGTACGCTGCCGCCGCCCGGTCATCCTCTTTCGAGTAAACCGGTATTGTTTCCATGCTCTCATCGGACGGCAAAGCGGCGGACCCTGCCTCATCCGCCGCACTTTTCCCGTTATCCGCGCTCCCGCACCCTGCAAAAGCCAAAAAAGAAATCAATAATACCGCCGCTCCGCGCCATCTTTTGTTCATATCTCCTCCATTTTTTATTGCTCGTACGCCCGCCCAAGCACGACCGGAACTTCCTCTGTCTCATAGTTATTTGCGATCCGGCACACCGTCAGCGTAACCGTTGTTCCGATCGAATAGTATTTTAATTCCTCTGTCAGCGCTTCCTTGCTGTCAATTTTTGTTCCATTCAATCCCGTGATAATGTCTCCGCGCCGTAACCCCGCCTGATCCGCTGCATATCCGTCATAGACCTCATAAATATAAACGCCCATCGGCATATTATAAAGCTGTACGCCCTGCGTATCCACATCCACGACCTGTATGCCGAGATAGCCGCGCTCCCGCTCGTTTACCTGCGTCTTCGTTTCCCGCTCCATCAGCTCGCGCAGGATCGGTTCCGCTACAGAAATCGGGATGGCATAACCCATGCCCTCCACGGAAGAGCCGCCGATCTTTGCCGACGGAATCCCTACAACCTCGCCGCGCGCGTTGACAAGCGCACCGCCTGAATTACCGGGATTGATCGCCGCGTTTGTCTGAATCATCGGACTCTCATAATCCTCCAGTTCCCTGTCAAGCGCGCTGATGATACCATTTGTCACGGACTGTCCATAGCCGAGTGCATTGCCGATCGCAAGAACCTCCTCGCCCACTTCCAGCTGATCGGAATTGCCAAGCCGCGCAATCGCGATCTGCGACAACGTCTCCTCGCTGATGTCTTCTAACGGAATCGCAATGACTGCCAGATCGTTCCGCTCGTCTGTTCCTTTCACAACAGCGGGAACCGTCGTATCGTCAATAAAGGTAACCTGTAAGTCATGCGCATTATCGATGACATGGAAATTCGTGCAGATCAGAAGTTCGCTGTCATTCTGCCCGACGATGATACCGGAGCCGCCGCCCTCGCCCTCCTGCTCAAAATTATACATCCAATATTGAACAGTCTGCGTATAAAAGTTCGTTACGCTCACAACCGCCGGCTTGACACTTCTCGCCACCGTTCTAATATCCATGCTCTGCACCGCGTTCCCCGCGCCCGTATCCGTTGCGATCAGCTCACCGTTCTGCACCTCTCCCTGCGTCGGAATCATCTGTCCGCTCACACTCTGGGTCGGCGCGACCTGCATATAGCTGCCGCCTCTGCCGCTGACGATCAGTTTCGTTCCCGTCAGCCTTTCAATTCCATAACAGGTTCCGTACGCGGCTCCCGCAAAAAGCACGCCGCAGAGAAGCGCCGACGCCATACGCATACCGAGCGGGTATCTGCCTCTCGCTTTCCGCTCCTGCTTTTTTGCCTCTTTCATCTGCTTTTTCTGTGCCTTTTTCTGCGCCTTCGCCGCTTTTTTATCAAACGCTGCGCCTGCCTGCACGCCGTCCTGATGCATCTGGTAATGCGCATACTGTCCGTTCGTCGTATACGCGCAGCCGATCCGGTCCGCCGCATATGCGCCCTGCATGTTTTCATTTGCCTGCCGGTACGAGTAGTGATAGGTGCCGTCCGCGCTGACGCTCGTTGCGCCCGTCTGCGCCGCACTCTCTGCCACCTGCGTGCTGCCGGAGGTCCCTGCATCCGCCGCATTCGCAGCTGTCTGCGCGTTCATGCCTCCTACTGTCTGTACGTTGCCGGACATATTCACATTCGCCATGTTCTGCGCGTCTGCGTTTTCCACCTGCGTCCGCTGCATTCCTGCTTCATTTCCCGTCGATGCCGCCTGCACAGCATCCGCCGGCGCCTGCTGTTCCAGCCCGTTTCCGCTTTCCAATCCGTTATTCTGCTCTGCCATCGCCATGACCTCCTTTTATCTTTTCATCCACGGAGCAAAAGAAAAACCGCCTCTGCCGCGCATCTTCCGCTCCTTTTTCCTTTGTCGATGAGAACAGTATATCGGCAAATTGTGAACAATATGTGATAAAAAAAAATTCATTTTGTGAAAAAGCGTTTTATTCCACCGTCACGGACTTTGCAAGATTACGCGGCTTATCCACGTCGCAGCCCTTGCCGACCGATACATAATAACCGAACAGCTGTAATGGGATGATCGCGAGCGAATTGGCAAAATACGGATTCGTCTGCGGGATATAAATGACATAATCCGCCGCGCGCTCGATCTCCTGATTATCCTCGTTTGTCACGGCAAGCACGAACGCGCCGCGCGCCTTGACCTCCACCATATTGGAGATCGTCTTTTGGTACAGCTCCGGCTGCGTGGACACGGCGGCAACAAGCGTGCCCTCCTCGATCAGCGAGATCGTGCCGTGCTTTAATTCTCCCGCCGCATACGCCTCGGAATGCACATAGGAAATCTCCTTTAATTTGAGCGAACCCTCCAGCGAGATCGCATAATCGATCCCTCTTCCGATAAAAAAGACATCCCTTGCCGCCACATAGCGGTTGGCAAATTTCTGAATCCTTCCTTTATTATTTAACAGCAGCTCGATCTGATTCGGGAGCATCTGAAGCTCCTCCAACATACTCTGGAACGCTTTCTCCGTGATCTGCTCCCTGACTTTCGCAAACTTGAGCGCGAGCAGATAAAAAGCAATGAGCTGGGCGCTGTACGCCTTTGTCGTCGCAACGGCGATCTCCGGTCCTGCCCATGTATACATGACGCGGTCCGCCTCCCTGGCAATGGAACTGCCGACGACATTGACGATGCCAAGCACGGGAACTCCCCGCTTTTTGGCCTCCCTGAGCGCAGCAAGCGTATCCGCCGTCTCTCCCGACTGGCTGACCACAACGACCATGGCGCCCTCCTCCAGGATCGGGTTGCGATAGCGGAACTCCGAAGCTAAGTCCACCTCAACCGGAATCCGCGCAAGTCCCTCGATCACATATTTTCCCGTCATGCCGGCATGGTACGCCGATCCGCACGCTACAATATGGAACTTGCGGACCGCGCGGATGTCCTCCGCCGTCATTTGCAGCTCGTCAATGACAATATCATGATCGCGCAGCCTCGGAGAGAGCGTTTCCCTGACCGTCTTCGGCTGCTCGTACATCTCTTTTAACATGAAATGCTCGTATCCCGCCTTCTCCGCCGCGTTCGCATCCCACTCGATCGTCACGGACGTTTTCGTGATCTCCTCCGCATCCACATTATAAAAATGCATATGATCGGCGCGGAGTCTGACAATCTCCTCGTTCTCCATGAAATAGACCTGACGCGTATATTTTAAGATCGCAGGCACATCGGAAGCAATAAAACAGCCGTCCGCGCTCTGTCCGACAATGAGCGGACTGTCCTTGCGCACCGCGAACACCTCGTCCGGATGATCTGCAAAAATGATGCCGAGCGCATAGGACCCCTCCACGCGGTGCATGACCTTTGCGATCGTCTCGATCGGATTTCCCGTATTATAATGATCCAGCATCTGCGCCAGGATTTCGGTATCCGTGTCGGAGACAAACTCGTAGCCCCTGTCCGTCAGTTTCTTTTTTAACTGAAGATAGTTTTCGATAATACCGTTATGCACGACCGCAATCGTGTGCCCGGTATTGTAATGCGGATGCGCGTTGACGTCGTTCGGCGCGCCGTGCGTCGCCCACCGCGTATGCCCGATGCCGATCTGCCCCGGCATCGTTGCGCCCCCGTGCGTCAGCTCCTCCAGCACCTTTAAGCGCCCGACGGATTTCGTAATGTGAATCTCCTGCCCGTCATAGATTGCCATTCCCGCCGAATCATAACCGCGGTACTCCAGTTTTGCCAGACCGTCCAAAATAATGGGCGCCGCCTGTCTTTCGCCGATATATCCTACGATTCCACACATAATGCTGTCATGCTCCTTTTTCTTTCTTTATCATATCATGCGTTATTTATTGTGTCCCGCTCATTCTCCCTGTGGTGGAACGCCGCCGGGTTTTCCCAGAACTCCCGGTTCCCCGTGCAGGCAAGCACGAGCTTCTCCGGCAGCGCGGCATAATGCCTGCCGAGCTGATAACCCGCATACTTGCAGGCGCTCTCCGCGATCAGACCCGGAAGCTGCCATGCCTTTCCCTCTTTGCACAAATGCGCCGCCGTCTTTTGAACCATGCGCACGCCCTCTCCCTCGGAGCGTAAGCCCGCAAATACTTCGGGGTGCATCGCCTGAGATACGCCCAAGTCAAAATTGCGGTGAAACTGCTGCCCGCCCGTGTAATGATGGGAATGATAGACGCGCGCCGACGGCTGATAGGCAATGCCGTAACCATGCTTTGCCGCTGCGGCCGCATAAATCATATCTTCATTAAATATCGTATGCTCTGTAAAACCGCCCAATTCCTCATAGACGTCCCGCCGGTACGCCGCGCAGACATTGGAACAGAAATACGTCTTTATGCCCAGCCGCTCCCTGTCCGTTTCCCATTTCACACATGCCTCCTCCGGGTAATTGAACTGCCGGATATACCGCTCCGTCTCGCTGCTGTTCTTACGTGCGAGCTGTCTCGCATAACAGACCGCCACACCCTCCTGCAAAAGTCCCCCGACAAGCTCTCCGATCAGATGTGTATCCGCCGGCACCGCATCATCCGTCATGCAGACAAAATAATCCGCGTCGGACAGTTCCACGCCCAGGCGTCTGGTACCGCCATGGTCAAATTCTTCCTTGGAAATATGGCGCAGCTCCACATTTTGAAACAGACTGTTAAGATCATACGCATGTTCCAGAGACGTCCCGTAGATCAACTGCTCAAAATAAGTCTCCTCCGTATTGATCAAAATGATCCTCTGTATCGGATCAGTCTGCGCATAAAGCCGCTTTAATATTCCAAACAGCCGCCTTGTCGGCCGGTAAGTCGGAATAATCACGTCCACTGTCCGCATCCTGTCACACCTCCGGATTTTTGCACAGGCGAATGCAACGGCACTCCCGCCTTCTTCATTCCCTGCGTCCGATCTTCCTTCTCTGAATCTTTCCTATTTGCAAAAAGAGGACTCCACCCACCTATGGAATCCTCCTTTGTATTCCCACCGTCAACTGTTACCGTAAATATTGAGCTGTGTCCTGCTGAATCTGGCGGCTGTACTCCTGCACCGTTTCGCTCGGCTGATAATCCGTAATACCAAACAAAATCTCATGCAGCTTTGCCACGTTCGCCGTCAAGTCCATCGGCACGACACAGCTTCCTTTTCCGCCGATCGTACCGCTCTGAAGCATATCCATATCAGGGAACCCGCAGCTCTCTACGATCTCATACTCTCCCAGATCGCCCAGCATCGAGATAATGGTATCCAGACTGATACTCGTGGAAAATTCATCAAAGACATTGCTGTTGAGGATGGCGGTCAGCTCGCTTAAGCTCATGCCCTTTGCCGCCTCCATCATCGCCGCGATGACCTTTCGCTGACGCTCCGTTCTGCCATAGTCGTTGCCGACATAGCGGATCCGGCAGTAAGCCGTCGCCTGCAGACCGTTTAACCGCTGATAACCGCTCTGTGTTACCGGTGTAAAATCTACATATTCCTCCGCATAATAGTGGATGCCGTCCGTCGTCGTTCCGACCATACTCTTCTGATAGCTGTTCAGATGCACGATCTCCGACTCCGCCACATCCACCCATACGCCGCCCAGCTTGTCAATCGCGTCGATGATTCCCCAAAAGCCGACCGTCACATAATCCGTGATATAGAGATCCAGATTCGTATTCAGCATCGTCATGGCACGCGCCTCGCCTCCGGCGGCATAAGCGCCGTTACATTTATTATAGCTGCCATTTGTCAGATTCAGATAGGTGTCGCGATAAACGGAAACAAGTTTGATCGTCTTTTCCTGCGTATCAATACATGCGATAATGATCGTATCGGAACGGCTGCTCTCCGCGCCAAGCTTTCTGTTACGCGAATCTAAGCCGAACAGCGCAACCTGCATGTAACGCGCCATCGGATTATCCGGCTCGACATAGCTGTCGTATACATCCTGATTGACAACGACATCCACATCCTGACCGCTGTCAATATCAACCTGCGTGCCGATATTTAAGTCCGGATGCTCCACCCGCGTTAAGCGGATGACCGCCCACGCGCCGATCACAACGATCGCCAGAATGAACAGTTCCACGATAAAAATAATGATATTTCTTCTTTTTCTCGCCGCCTTCTGTTTCGGCGTCAGCCGTTTCCCGTTTGGTTTCGTTTCCTGTGACTGCTGCTTTGCCATCTCTTGCTCCTTTTCTAGCAGGCATTCTTATTGATAAAGCCCTTAAATATGGTGAGAAATAATATTTTAATATCGAATGCCATCGTCCAATTCTCAATATAGTACAAGTCATATTCCACACGCTTGCGGATGGAAGTATCGCCGCGGTAGCCGTTGATCTGCGCCCAGCCCGTCATGCCGGGACGTACCTGGTGCTTGATCATGTAACGCGGGATCTCTTCCTTAAATTTCTCTACAAAGAAAGGGCGTTCCGGTCTCGGACCGACAAGACTCATGTCCCCTTTCAGCACATTAAAGATCTGCGGCATCTCGTCAATGCTCGTTTTTCGTAAGATCCTGCCGATCTTCGTCACGCGCGGATCGTTCCTTGTCGTCCACGCCTTCTGCTCCGCACTCGGCTTCTGGACCTCCATCGTACGGAACTTATACATCTGAAACGATTTATTATGCAGTCCTACCCGCTCCTGCTTAAAGATCAGCGGCCCCTTATCCGTCGCCTTGATCCCGATCACTGCAAAGATCATAAACGGAGAAAACAGCACAATACATACCAGACCGCCGATAATATCCACAACGCGCTTCATCAACAGATTAAACGTATTCGTCAGCGGCACATGGCGGATATTGACCACCGGAAGCCCCATCAGGTCCTCCGTGTACGGCCGGCTTGGGATCACACTGTTATAATCGGGAATAAACTTGGTATGTACCCCCGACTTCTCGCAAAGGGATACAATTTCCTCCAGTCTCCCGTAATCCTCCAGCGCAAGCGTGATCCCGATCTCATCCAGCTTGCTCTGCGGCAGGATGACAAACAAATTATTGATCGTTCCCAACACTTTGACGCCGCGGTAAAGTGTCCCGCGCGGAATGCGGTCATCCAGGATCCCCCTCACAACGTATCCCCACTGGGGATTCGCGTTGATCCTGTCAATATACTGTTCCGCCGCCCTGGAATATCCGACAAGCAGAATATACTTTACGTTGTAACCCCTGCTGCGGAAAAAATGAAGGATATAGCGGATCAGATTTCTTACGATCGTGTCCAACGTGATGTTCAGAATATAGAAACCGAACACCATAAACCGTGAAAAATGGGGCTGCTTGATCGAATACAGCACGGCTATGAATATCAACAGCCCGATGGTGTTTGCCTTGACGATATTATAAAACTCATGCACCCTGCCCGACATCCGTTTCGAGCTGTACAGATTGCAGACGCCGTAGAGTATCGTAAAAAGCGGAACCACCAACAAAAGCAGCGAAAAATACGTTGCCTCGGACAATCCTGCCTCGCTTTGAACCAGACCACTCTTAAATTTAATAAACCATGCCAACAGGTAACTGCCGGCTACGATCGCCGCATCTAATAAAACATGGAGGCGGTTGAAATATTTCTGATTATCTTTGATCAAGTTCAATCACCCTGTTTTCACACCATCAACATATTACAATAGGATTCTCTTTTTTACAATAAAAAATTACATACTTTGCAATTTCTCTTCCCGTCCGGTTCCATGCGCATACAGAAGATTCCGCCATAATTCCCACTGGATCCGTATATAGTAACGCATGTTTTTTAATTGAAAACGAACTCTGTGCCTGCCCGCCTCCTTCGTAAAACAAAACCGGATCCCGGCAATCACGCCTCTAAAATAAACGCCGCCGAGTCCTTTTTTGCAAAAATAAAGAAATTTCACAAGAACGCCCACAAAAATGAAAGGCAGATTTAATAACCATTGTAAAAGCGGTTGGTTTTTGTAAATCACATACATACTGTTCTTCGACGCCAGGCGCACTTTGAACGCATTGTGCCGTGAACCGCTGACCGCGCTTCCCGCATGAAACACGATTGCAGAGGGTACAATATAATTGGATAACCCCTTGATCCGCGCGCGGTACCCGATGTCAACATCCTCAAGGTAGGCAAAGTGGTTTTCGTCAAACAGTCCGATACCGCAAAACATCCGCGTCCGGTAAAGCGCCGCGCCCGCACAGGCGGAAAACACTTCCCGCACCGCCCGATAATCCGCGCTCTTTCTTCCTTTTCCCGCCGCATAGGCATAACCGAGCGCGTTATAATAATCGCCGCAGTCATCAATATATTCCGGCGACGACATCATCAGCATCTTCGCGCCCGCACAAAATGCGTTTTTATGCGCATCCATGAACCGCACCAGTTCTAAAAGGCAGTCCCTGTGAACGGTCGTATCGTTATTGAGCAAAAAAACATATTCGCTCTTTGCGCGCCGGATCCCGACATTAACGGCATGGGAAAAACCCGTGTTTTCGTTAAGCTGAATACAGGTCAGCCTTGGGATACCGTTAGTATCTGCACCGGCAGCCCATTCCTTGCTTCCTTTTTCTGTCATCCATTCGGAAAGGACATCCATGCCGCCGTCCGTCGATGCGTTATCGACCACAATGACCGAAAAATCCGCAAAGCTCTGCGCCATGAGGGAATCCATGCAGGGTTTCAAGTATTTTTTTCCATTATAATTCGGTATGACGACCGTAACCTTGGACATCCCCGCTGTTTCTCCCATTATTTATTAGACGCTTTCACACGTCAGATAGTTCCCGATTTTGGCAATTTTTGTAAAATCATTTCTCAGTATAGCATAAATCTGTCGGATTGTAAATCAAGAGGTAACCCCGCGCGCGTACCTCCCCGCAAAAAGCAAGACTCAGCGCAGTAACGCCGCTTTCCTCCTGCGCAAGCCGCCCGGCATATTCCTCATAGAGCGCCGTCAGCTCATCCCGCACCGAGATACAGCGTAAATCGAGCGCCGGCACGCTCTGCGTGAGCACGGCGCGGTTCATATAGCCGCTGTAGCACACCGGCAGCCCGCCGTATAACAGGGTTCCGTCCTCTTTCATCGCGCCGCCCGTCACTTTTTTCCGGCACACGATCCTGCCGCCCGTCACGCCGACGTCTGGCCGGACGTCAAACACCGCCTTCTCATACACGGTACGGTAAAAGCCGACATGCATGTCCTCCTCGGCGTGCGCCGCCCATCCCCTGCACCGATAAAAATCGTCGAGCGCACGCCGGCCCGCCTCGTAGGCATACCGTTTACTCTCCGGATTGTCGGCTGTTGACTGCTCGTGGCTGCGCCAATGATAAAGCACCTTCGGCACATGGACGATCTTTTTTTCCTCCGCAGCGATCCGCAGGAACAGGTCGTAATCCTGCGCGCCGTCATATTCCTGCCGCAGACGCAGCTTTTTCAGTACATCGGTCTTTAACATCGCCAAATGGCAGATATAATTATTGGTCAAAAAAAGATCCAGATCAAAATCCGTCTTTTCATGCGGCGTATGAAAATGCTCCGCCTTTTCGTCGCATTTATCCTCATCCGAATAGAAAAGCGCCGCATCCGGCTCTTTTAACGCCGCGCAGACCATCTCGTAAAGCGCGTCAGGCGTTAAAAGATCGTCATGATCGAGCAGCGCCGTATACGCGCCGTTCACAAACATAAGCCCCGCGTTCGTATTGCCGGAAATGCCCTTATTTTGTCCCAGACGGTAATAATTGATCCGCGCATCCTCGCGCATATACGGATACACGGTATTCTGAACGCCGTTCCCCTCCCCCGCATCCGCTATGATCAGTTCCCAGTTGCTGTATGTCTGCGCCCTGACGCTCTTAATCAGCTCGCCAAGAAACGCCTCGTTCGTCTCATATGCCGGCACGAGCACGCTGATCTTGGGCGGGCTTACCCAGATATGCGTCCGCTGCGCCGCAAGTGTCTCCGCGGACGGCGCCTTATACTCATAGGGCTTCTTTATCTGTTTCATGCGTTCGGATGCCGCAAAAAACGCATTGCGCCAGCCGTTCCGCTTCGCATAACGGAATGTTTTCCTGATCCCGTCCGATATTTGTTTTCCTGTCATCGCAGCCGGCTGTCCTCCTGTCGCGTTGTTTCTATTGCCTGTATGCATGTGTCAAAAGCCCTGCCCATCAGCGTTGCTTGGCAGATTGTACAAAAGAAATCAGGGCAAACGACTTTTGCGCAATGGAGATGAGACTCTAACATCGTGGAAGCCTCTGCTGAACACGATGTTTGCTTTGAGGCCCATCGAAATGTCCTGCGCAATGGAGTGCGCACAGATTTCTTTTGTGCAACCTGCCGACTCCAACTTGATTGCAGGGCTTTTGGCACTTGTATTTCATCGGAAAAATGACTCACACACAAAAGAATGCAGCCGCATCCTTCGACTGCATTCTTCTATGCATTACGCCTGTTATTTATCAATCTTTTCCTTCACGGCTGCGGTCAGCGCCTGTAATTTCTCCTCAGAATCCGCAAGGCTTACGCCCTTTACGCCCATGTAGAATTTGATCTTCGGCTCGGTTCCCGACGGACGCGCACAGCACCAGGAGTCGTTCTCTAAGTCAAAATAGAGTACGTTGGAATTCGGAAGTCCGGTCGGCGTCACTGCGCCGGTCGCCATATCCGTCACCTGATCCAAAACATAATCACGCAGCTTTAATACTTTCAGTCCGCCAAACTCCTTCGGCGGATTTTCCCGCAATCCGTCCATCATTGCCGCGATCTGCCTGGAACCGTCGATGCCCTTTAAGGTGATCGCATACTGCCCCTCTTTATAATAGCCATACTTTTCATAGATATTCAGCATCTGATCCCATACGGTAATCCCCTGCTTCTTGCACCATGCGGCAACCTCGCACAGGCACATCACGGCAACGCAGGCGTCCTTATCCCTCGCGTGGGTTCCCGCCAGACAGCCGTAGCTCTCCTCTAAACCGAATACATAGTTGTTAGAGCCGCTCTGCTCAAAGAGCTTAATCTGCTCGCCGATGAACTTAAAGCCGGTCAGAACTTCCACAAATCTGCATCCGTAATCCTCCGCGATCGCGCGCGCCATGTTCGTCGTGACGATCGTTGTAACGAGCGCCGGATTCTCCGGCATCGTGCCGGTCGCCTTGCGCTCCCGCAAGATATATTCCGCAATGAGCATGCCGCTCATATTGCCGGTAAAGGAGACATATTCTCCTGTTTTTGCGTCTTTCGCATAAATACCGAGACGATCCGCGTCCGGATCGGTCGCGAGCACAATGTCCGCATCTTTTTCTTTTGCAAGCTTTAACGCTAAGGCAAACGCCTTGGGATCCTCCGGGTTCGGATACTCTAACGTCGTAAACTTCGGATCGGGATCTTCCTGCTCAGGAACGACATAGACATGCTTAAAGCCCAATTCAGAAAGCACTCTGCGCACCGGAATATTGCCGGTTCCGTGCAGCGGGGTGTAGACGATCTTCATGTCCTCAGCAACCTCTTTGATGACCTCCGGATGAATGATCTGCTTCTTTAACTCTACCATGTACTGATCGTCGATCTCCTTGCCGATGACATGGTAAAGTCCTGCCGCCATCGCCGCATTCTTGTCCATCGTCTTCACCGTATGGTAGTCGGTCACCGCTTTTACTCTTTCGATAATGTCCTTATCCTTCGGCGCGGTGATCTGCGCGCCGTCCTCCCAATATACCTTGTAGCCGTTATACTCAGGCGGATTGTGGCTTGCCGTGATGACAATGCCGGAAATACAGCCGAGCGTGCGGAGCGCAAAGGAAAGCTCCGGCGTCGGGCGCAGCGACTCGAACACATACGCCTTGATGCCGTTTGCCGCCATGCACAGCGCCGCCTCGTCCGCAAATTCAGGGGACATAAAACGGGAATCATATGCGATCGCGATTCCTTTCTCCTGTCCGTTATTCTCAATGATATAGTTCGCGAGTCCCTGCGTCGCCCTGCGTACCGTATAAATGTTCATGCGGTTTGTGCCCGCGCCGATCACGCCGCGCAGTCCGCCCGTTCCGAACTCCAGATCCTTGTAAAAACGATCCTCAATCTCTGCGGCATTGTCCTTGATCGCCGCAAGCTCCGCTTTTGTCTCCGCGTCAAAATAAGAATCCTCGCACCAAAACCGATACTGCTCCATGTAACCCATTTTTTCGTCCCTCCTGTTTCTATATTTGTGGGCGTACGCAAACGCCCTTGATTCACACTGTATCTTCCTTCGCAATGTCTGTCGGAACAACGCTCCCGTTGTTTTTCTCTTCCCGCCGCAATGCCCGTCGGGATGAAGCGAAGCTTCATCCCGATACTGGCTGCGCCCTTAGCCGCTTGATCTGCTCCTCTGCATCCGTTCTCGGCGTATTATAATAAAGCAATTTTTCTTCGACCGTCATATGCTTCGTTTTCTCATAATTATACTCTCTGATCCGATGTATATCTTCTACGGTAAAATCGGGACTGATTTCTAATAGTCGTTCCATTACTCTTCGCCTCCCAATAATACGGACGGATTCATAATATCAATATCTTTGTAACCTTCCAAACGCGTAACCGCCCGAACTCCCCTTATCGTCTTTATATTCACAATATGCCTAAAATTCCAGGATATAATACAATCACACTCATGCACAACGGCAGTCGCTATGTGCTGACAATCGTCCATACTTTTAGGTGACAAAATTCCCATATCTACAATCTGACTTGCAACTTTGAGCACTTCTTCCGTAATTTCCAATTTTGTATAATGAACCCTGCTAAGATATTCAAAGAGTACTGTTCTTTTAGGTTCGCGGCATTCGCCCACCTCATCGAGCGTCACCTGTGATAGACAGACATCATACTTCCCCGCCTCAAACTGCTTCCACAGAGCCAAAGTATCCCGCATTCGTTCCGGTGTATCTTCCTGCCGCAGGTAACTAATAACGGAAGTATCCAAATATACTTTTAATTTTCTCAAATCATCGATTCTCCTAACTATGAGCTGCTTATTCTTGGATAATTATAAATTTATCTGACACAACTGTTCCACCTGAGCCAAGTAATTTAGCCATGCCCAACCTGTCCCGCCTTCGGGAAAGTTAGAAACATAAACATCACCAAGCCATTCTGGATGAAACAACATTTATTTGAAAAGTTCATACTTTATTTTTTGCAGTTCACCTTCCCGCATTGCTTAGTATAACACATAATCCGAATTATCTAAAGAGAAATTTGGATTAAAGTAGGGGTCGCCGGCGGCGAGCGCCTCTTTCCATGTTTCCCTGAAAAGCGCCGCTTCCTCGTTGTAACGCGCCGCTCTTTTTGCTTCCGCTTCCTCCGCTTCTTTCAAGTTCTGACTCCGATTTTCCTTCGGATTTCCCTGCGCCGCCGCTTTCGCGCCCCTCTTTACGGTCTTCCCAGAGACGTCTGAGCCGCGCGAGACAGATTCGTAATGAAACAGCTCTGCAAACGGCGTAAAGACGTTTAAGTAGCCCATTTCACGCATCCGCAGGCAGAAATCCACGTCGTTTAACGCGACGGCAAAGCGCTCGTCCAAGCCGCCTGCGCGGTCAAATAATGATTTTTTTACCATGAGGCATGCGCCCGTCACGGCGCTGACGTCCTGCGCGTAGCAGAGTTTTCCCATGTATCCCAAATTTTCTTTGTTGACCTTATAATGCGTATGTCCCGCCGTGCGGTGCGCGCCAAGTCCGATGACAATGCCCGCATGCTGGATCGTGTAATCCTCATAGTAAAGCTTCGCCCCCACGCACGCCACATCGTCACGCTGCGCGTACATCAAAAGCTCCTCCATCCAGTCAAGCGTGATGACCTGCGTGTCATTATTTAACAAAAGCAGGTACTCTCCCTTTGCCTTGGACGCGCCAAAATTGTTGATCTTCGAATAGTTAAATCCGCCCTCATACGTCTCGACGCGGATGCGCGGATGCTTCGCGATCTCGCTGTAATAATCCCGGATCTCCGCTGTCGTACTGTTATTTTCAATGACAATGATCTCATAATTGTCATACGTCGATTTGTCTAAGATCGACTCGATACAGCGGCTTATATCCGAGATATGGTCCTTGTTTGGTATTAAAATAGAAATGAGCGGGTGCGCCGTCAGCGCGTATTTGATGCGGAAGATCGTTTCAAACGCGCGCGTCGATACGATCTCAAAATCGGTAAATCCGTGCGCTTTCAGGTGCGCCGCCACCGCGCCCTTTGCCCCCTCGATCGCATAGGGCTTCGCGCTGATGTCGGACGCGACGCTCGCCTTGTGGGAACGCCAGTAATACAACAGCTTCGGCACATGCACGACGCATTTTGCTTTATCGGTCAGACGCAGGATCATATCGTGGTCCTGGCTGCCGTCAAACTGTGAGCGGAACAGCTCGCCGCCCTCCAAAAGCGCCCTGGAAAAAACGCTGAAATGACAGATATAATTGTTGGCGCGCAGCGTGTCCACCGCATAATCCGACTTAAAATGCAGGGTGATCATGCGGTTGATACTTCCTTTGTGGAACGTCGCCTCGTCGCAGTAAATATAATCCGCGTCCTTCCCGCAGATCACTTTCATATATTCATAGAGCGCGCACGGATGCAGAATATCGTCATGGTCGAACAGACCGATATAGTCCCCCGCCGCCATGGCGCAGCACTCGTTCGTGTTGCCTGCGATCCCTTTGTTTTCGGGAAGCTTCTGATAACGGATGCGCGCATCCGACTGCATGTATTTTTTCACGATCCCGCCGACATAGGCGTGCGCCTCGTCCGAGCCGTCGGCGAGGCAGAGTTCCCAGTTTTCATACACCTGCCACTGCACGGATTCGATCATTTCACGCAAAAATTTTTCCGGCGTGTTCCACAGCGGAACAAGAATCGAAAACTTGACGTTTTTGGAAAATTTCGTCCGTTTCATTTCCTCCCGCTCCTCTTTGGAAGGAAAGCTTTTCGTCCCGTAGCGCGCGATCGCTTTCTTCTCATGCGCCTTATTGCGCAGTTTGCGCATCAATCCTTTGGGATTGCCGTAGCGCTTGATCCGGTCCTTCGTGCGGATGAGTACGTGAATCAGACCGCGCACCGGAAACGTCGCTTTCCAGAGCGGGTTGTTCTTGATATGATCAAGCTTCTGCTGCAGATCGTCGGCACGGCTCTGCGCATCCGCAAGCCGTCCCGCAAGCTGCGTGTTTTTGATCTTTTCTTTTTCATAAGCCGCCTGATAATAGGAAAGCAGCTCCTCCTGTTGCCTGTCAGCCATGTCAATGACCATGCCTTTCTCACAACCTGCGAACTTTGTGCCGCAGGCGCAAATTCGCGTGTGAAAAATTTATTTTTCACACTACTTCTCCTCACACGTGAGCACCGCGCCCGTATCCCGCAGCAGTCTCTGCCTCGAACACCGGTCCCTGCACAGCAGATAAACCGGATAATCACCGGGCGGCAGCGCGCCGGGCGGCAGGCATGCCACAAATCCGGATAATTCAATATTTTTTTGCTCCGGCAGAATCTTGACCGCATCGGGCCGATAACGTCTGAGCGTCTCCGCCTCGATAAAGGTTCCGTCTTCTTTTTTCAAAAGAATACTCATTGTATAACGGCAGTTATCCTGTCCGAGCACATACGCCCAGCCCTCAATCTGGTAAACGGTCTGCCTCGTGAGAACATCCATAAACTCCTTCTTCACCGCGCGGTCCACCATCACGATGAGGCACTCGTTATACCACTCCGACTGCACCGTAACCGGCTCTGCAAGCAGCGCCGTGCGCGTGTCCCCGCGGTCATACTCATACTGATAATTGATGAGATAGTCAATCACGCAGCCAAGCAGATTCCCATTGTAAAACGGATCGCGCGCCACAAACTGCGGATGCCGCTCATACAGCGCGTCCCGCTCCTCCATCAGGCGCTTTGTTTTTTCTTCGGTTAAAAGATCATCTCCCCTGCTCAACGATTCATGATGATAGAGCACCACATCGTTCCGCATGACCTGATACAGCCCGCGCTCGCAAAGCTTAAAGCAAAAATCCACGTCGTTGAACGCAACGCGCAGTCCCTCGTCAAAACCGCCCGCCGCCTCAAACGCATCACGCGCGACCATCATGCACGCCGCCGTCACGCCGACGGCGTCATAGCAGAAACGGTTCCTTCCGTAATAATAACTGTGAGAATCCGAATCGCGCTGTAATTTATGTGCCGGCCCCGCCGTTAAGTTCGTGACCCCCGCATGCTGGATCAAATCCGAATCGGGGTACAGGAGTTTCGCCCCGACTGCGCCAACATGAGGTAACTGCGCCTGTCCGAGCATTTTGAGCAGCCAGTCGTCCTGCGTCGCTTCGCAGTCGTCGTTTAATAAAAGAAGATAGTCCCCGCGCGCCTTCGACACACCAAGGTTGATCATCTTGGAAAAATTAAACTCCATCGGTTCATAATAATAAGAAAACGTAAGCTCCCGTCCCAGATTCATGAGCCGTGTGCGCACCGCCCCCGCACTGCCGTTGTCGATCACCAGAATCTCGTAATGCGGATACGCCTCGTGCGCCCGCACGGAACGGATACAGCGTTCCAGCACGTCCACATTGTCCTTTGACGGAATGATAATGGATACCAGCGGCTTTTTCCCCGCCGCGTTGTCCCGAATCTCATAAACAGGCTGTAAAATCCCGAACGCATCCGGCACCAGCTTCCCCGCAAAGCCGCGGCGCGCCATCGCCTGCAGACGGACGTCGCGGTAAGCCTCCTGATCGTCCCACGGAAGCCCCCACGGCATGCAGTCGTCCGCCGTTAAAATGCGCGGATCGTCCCGATCGAGCGCCCTGTAGGCAAGATACTGCTCCTGCGTCGCCGTCCTGTGAAAAAATACTTCCGGCACATGCACGATTCTCTTGTCCCGCTCGCTGCATTTTAATAAGAAATCATACACCCGGACTTTTCCCTCCGCATCGCCGATCCACTCCACATCCTGAAAGGAGGCGGGGCGAAACGCCGCAAATCCGCCGAAATAAGGAAACGACAACAGCGTATCCGGCGAAAAATCCGGCTTCATCCACGGCGCAAAGCGCTGTTTTTGGAAACAATGATCCTCATCTGCGTAGATCATATCCCAGTCGGGGTGCGCCGCAAACAGCGCGGTCACACGGGGAAGCACACGCGCCGAGAGCGTTCCCGCCTGCTGATCCGCAAGAATCACCAGAGATTGTTTTACGTCACGAAGCGGAGCGGTCCCGGCGGCAAGCTTGTCAAAGCCGATCACCACGCTCTTCTGTTTTCCTGCCGCGGCTTTCGGCGGATACGCCGTCCCCGGCGGCATGGCTTCTTTCGATGTCATAGACGTCTCCGGCGTCATTGCCGTTCCCGGCACCGTGGCTGTCCCCAGCGTCGTCGGCGCCTCCGATGCCATGGTGCTCTTTGGTGTCCTGCCCCCGCCCGGCGCCCTGTCGCCGACCGGCTCATTCACATACAGTTCCTCATCCTGCTTCGGCTCTTCCAGCAGAATCCACTGCGGATAACGGTCCGACTGCCGCTCTACTTCTTTATCATGCTCCTTTTTACACTGCCTGATCCTGATCTCTTGAATCGTCTGCTTGATATTTCCCGGCATTTCTATGTTCTCTTTTCTTCATATTTTATATTTTACAGCTTCCAAAAGCGTTTCCGCCGTCCCGCGCGCCCGCCGTCGTTCTCCTTCGGCTCCGGCGCTTCGGGACAGGAAGGATACAGACTTTTCGCCGCCTCGTCCGTCAAAAAAATAATGCCCGCTTCCATCGTCAGTTCATTCTCTTCGGCGCGTTCCACACCATCCAGAAAAACGGTCAGGTTCGGATCGTTTGTGGGAAACACCTCCGCACCGCCCGGCGCCGCGATCCCGTTCATGGAAATCTGACAATCCGGGGCTGTTTTTACAAGCCCGGCGCCCTCACGCTGCGCTTCTGCCGCCGCCATGCCTGTGTTTGCCGTTCCCGCTGCTGTCATGCCGGCACTCGCCGCTCCCGCCGCCGTCATATCTGCGTTTGCCGTTCCTCGCGCCCCTGCGGCATTCTCAACTCCGCTCCCGGAGGCCGCCGCTTCTGCCGCCCGCGCGCTTAACGTCGTCTGCTCATAAACGCACCTGCCGTTGACGCAGATCTTTATACCGTAGAGCATACACGGAACCAGCGCAGGATCTAAGCGCAGCGCCCGTACTTCTTTTGCGAACGGGATCCGTACATTCACGCGGCTCCTGTCCTGATAGACATGCGGCATAAAAAAGGACTGTTCCTCTGAAAAACCTTCCCCCGTATCCACATAAACCTGGAACCTGCGAAACGGCTCCATCGCCTGATCGGCAAGCACCAGATCGCGGACCGGCGTTGCCGGCTGTCCCATCTGCTCATAGAGCTGCGCCATGGAACGCCGCCCGTCCATCACGCGCTCCTGGAATTCATTTTCGCCGCGTTGCAGACGCGCAAGATTTTCCGGCGTGATGCCATAACGCTGCGCGATCCCGCGTGCAAACAGCCACCGCCTCCGAAACTCCGGTCCCGACGCGTAAACAAACATGGCGCGCTTCCCAAGCATCTCCCCGTCCATTGCCTCGGGAACCGTCCACTCATAGTCGATCAGGGTCCATCCCTGCGCCCCGATCAAAATATTTGCAAAAATCAGGTCATAGTCGCTGACGGGCATGTCCGCATGATAGGACGCAATCTCCTCATACCGCGCAAGCAGCGCGAGAAATCCCTCCTCGTCATCGCGGTACAGGCATTCATCGAGCGCTTCTTCCAGCGTACCGCCCGCCACATAGGCAAAGCGCACGCCGTCTCCCGCCGCCTCACAGGTGTTGATGGAAAGCCCGCTTCCCTCGTATTTCCTGCTTAACTGCTCATAACTTTGTAAAAGATTACGGATATGCGCGCATGCCTCCGGCGTATCCGGGCGCTTCTCCACATAGCGGACGCCCTCCGAAACGCAGATGTCCGTACGGATGGCATACTGCGGCGCCCGGTCATTGGAATATTTCACATAGACCTGACGCAGGGGCTCTCCGATCACGATCAAAAAAGAATTGGCAAATTCCGCAAATCTGCCTTCACGGATCAGCCCGTCGTACACATTTTTTTCATCAAAGAGCACCATGCGCTCCCTGTCGAAATTGCGCATATTATTCGTCAATTCTCCGACACGCGGCAAATAGGCGTCCGAGTACAGCGCCGTCATAAACTTATAATCGGGATACGGATAATAAAAATGATAATCGCGGACCCCGCACCGCTCCATGACCCGGATGAGCCCGTCCCGCCCGAACGTGCGCACACTGCCCCCGCCCGGATAATCCTCCAGTCCGGTAAAATAATCCCCGACATGATCTTCCTTACAGCCCGCAAAATATTTCAGACCGTACTTATTTTCAATGGCAATGACGATCCTGCCGTCCGGCGCGCAATGCCTGCGGATGATCTTCAAAAAATCCTCATAGGGCGTCTCCGTATCCATATAGCCCTGTCCGTATTCAAATACGCCGATCAATAACACAAAATCGTAATCGCTCTCAAGACTCGGTTCCATGTCCTTGAAATTGCCGATCTTGATCGTGATATTTCCGCTCTCCCGATGACGGTACGCATTGATCATGCTTCTTTTTTTGGAAAGATCCACGCATGTCACGCTTCCCGCGCGCGCGGCGAGCGCGCCTGTGATGGCGCCGCAGCCCGCGCCGATCTCTAACACCCTGCTGCTTTTCGTGATCGGCAGAAAGCTGACGATATTCTCGCGGAAACGGGAAAGATGATAGAGCACGGGCCAGCTTTTCTGCTCCTCGATGATGCGCGGAAATTCCTCCGCGGCATGATCGCGCGCGATCGCAAGCAGGGTGTCCTCCACCGCGCCGTCGCAGTAAAGATCTTCCCCGCCGTAATACGTCTCATCCAATTTTACCTTTCCGATCTGCTCCGCCATACCTGTTTCCATCCTCATCATACCGCGGCTTGTCTCTGCGGCTCTATCCGCTTTCGGTCATGCCGCCTCACTCAGCCTCATACGGCTTCCTGTCAGCTTCCTTCCCGCGGCTCTATCCGCTTTCGATCCTGCTTACTGTCGCTCGGCTTCCCGTCCTGCCGCATCCTGCCGCTCCGCACAGCTTCTCTTCCATGCCGCCGTCAGCGCCGCATATGCATCCGCTACCTGCCTTCCTCAGCCGCTCTTTCCCGCCTGCTTCTTTTCCCCGCCGACCACGGTGACGACCGATTCCATGTCGTAAAAGCCGACGGTATTTTTATCCGAAACGACCGTGACGTTCAACACATCATACAGCCTGTGATACACCTGAAAATCATCTTTCTCATATCCCGTCAGTCCGAGAGAAAGCAGATACTCGCCGCCCTGCAGCGACATTTTCTGCGTGAACACAATCTCCTTCGTCTCCCCCGCCCTGACCGGTTCCAAGAACGCCTTTTCAAACATCGTATTCGTCCCCGTGATCTCCGTTCCCTTGATATTCTTAAACGAAAATGCGAAGATCGGCGCCGGTAAGTCCTCATAAAAATCCGCCCGCATGTGAATGTGGAACTCCGTTCCCTTAATAACCGCCGTCGCCCTCTTTCCCATGTCGTCCGTGATATAAAACTCCGTGATCTGCGCCTGCTTCGTGCCATACTCCAAGAGTTCCGGATTTTCCCCCGCGGACACAGACTCCTCCGCCTTCTCCTCATTCATCTCATACTGCCCGACAAGCACCCGTTTGTAATCGTCGATCATCTGTCTGGGCGTGCCCTCTCCGAGCTTGACGCCTTTGTCGATCAGCACGACGCGGTCGCAGTACTTGGCGATACTGCTCAGATCATGGCTGACAAAAAGAATCGTCTTTCCCATTTTCTTAAATTCTTCGAATTTATGATAACATTTCGATTGAAAAAACACATCGCCGACCGAAAGCGCCTCATCCACAATGAGAATCTCCGGGTCGATATTGATCGCCACGGCAAACGCGAGACGGACAAACATGCCGGAGGAATAGGTCTTGACGGGCTGATTCACAAAATCGCCGATGTCGGCAAATTCCAAAATTCCCGGCATACGCTCCTCGATTTCCGCGTTGGAAAATCCCATCATGGTGCCGTTCAAGTAGATATTCTCAATACCGGTATATTCCATATTAAATCCCGCGCCAAGCTCTAAAAGCGCCGAGATGCGCCCGTTGACCGTCACGCTCCCGCCGCTCGGATTGAGCACGCCCGTGATGATCTTTAACAGCGTCGATTTCCCGGAGCCGTTCGTCCCGATGATGCCGACCGTCTCCCCTTGATAAATTTTCATATCCACGCCGTTTAAGGCGAAATGCTCGCGGTGCAGCTTTTTCCTCGTCAGCCCCAGCGCCTCTTTCATGCGGTCACGGTTCCGGTCATACAATTTATAGATTTTGGTGACATGCTCCACCGATACCGCAACTTCCCGCTCCGGCCTGATCGGTTGATTCTTCAAGTCCACAACATTTCCCATGCTTCCTGTCCCTTTCCAATGTGAGAAGATCCGCCTCTACAGATTGCATCTGCACAACCGCCTCTCCCCAATGTGAGCAGATCCGCTTTGCGGATCGTAGAACTTCTTAGCGAAACACCCTCTGGTGTGAGCTTAGAAGTTCTTCTCACATTACATCCGCAAAATGCACTTTCAGCCGCTTAAAGATCAGCGCGCCAAGCGCAAAGAGCAGAATCACCACGATCCAAAAATACATGGTGGAGTAAAAGTCCTCCCAAAACCATGTTTTTTCAAACAGCGCGCTCCGATAACCGTTGACGATATAAAAAACCGGATTCAGCTTAAAAACGACCTGCCATTTCGGCGGCAGCATCGTGATATTCCATAAGATCGGCGTCGCCCACATGCCGATCTGCATAAAAATACCAATGATCTGGTTTAAGTCCCGGAAAAACACGACGACCGCGCAGGTCGCATAGCACATCGCCAACACAAGAATGAACATACAAAAGCTGAAATAAATAAGCTGCAGCATATAAACGCTCGGCATATTTCCGTAACAAAAATACAGCACCAGCATGACGCAGGCAAAAAACAGATGCATAAAAGTCGCGGCAAACACCTTGATGATCGGAAGGATACTGATCTTAAACACGACCTTTTTTACCAGATAATGATACTCCAAAAGCGCGTTCGTACCGTTCGAAAGCGCCTCGGAAAAGTACATCCACGGCACAAGACCTGCCGTCAGCCACAACACATAGGGAATCTCTGTGTCCCCTATGGACTGTCTCGACTGCATGATCGTACCGAATACGAACCAGTACAACAGCACCGTAACGACCGGCTGTACGAGCGCCCACACCATGCCGAGATAGGAACCCGCATAGCGCGTCTTAAAATCGTTTTTTGACAATTTCCAGATCAGCCGTCTGTTCTGCCACAATTCCGCAGGCAGCACCATCAGCTTATCATAAAAAGTGATAAAAAGAAATACGCCAAATATAACGATTCCCGTCGCGATGATCTTTTTGATCAGCTCATGCTCCGGATCAGCAAACTGATTCTGATGACTCCACAAAATCGCGAGAAAAACCATCCCGATCAATGTGATCAGCAAAATGCCCGCTTTTTTGGAGATGATGGGCTTTGTTCTCATATCGTAACCCGCCTTTTCTTTCCTTTATCCGAGATACTTCTGTGTGTATTCTTTGATGCCGCCCCACTTTGTATCCTTTTCGGACCGGATCAGCTCCATGTCCTCCGGGATCGGCCATGCCACGCCGATGTCAGGATCATTGTAACGGATGCCTCCCTCGTCGTTGGGGTGATAGAAATCAGAACATTTATAACAGAACTCCGCGTATTCGGACAACACTAAAAAACCATGCGCAAATCCCTTCGGGACAAAAAATTGTTTTTTATTCTCCTCGGAGAGCAGAACGCCGTGCCATTTTCCGTAAGTCCGGCTGCCTTTCCGCAGATCCACCGCCACGTCAAATACTTCTCCTCTGACCACGCGCACGAGTTTTGCCTGCGGATACTGAATCTGAAAATGCAGTCCGCGCAGAACGCCTTTCTTGGACGCCGACTGATTATCCTGCACAAACACTTCCTCGATGCCCGCAGCTTTGAAGTCGTTATACTGGTAGGTCTCCATAAAATAGCCGCGCTCATCCCCCCTTACTTCGGGGGTGATGACCTTTAATCCCTCGATCTCACATGTCTCTACACTGATCTTTCCCATTGGTTTACTCCCTCTCCTTTACTCTTTTTTACCCTGCCGTTTTCTCCCGCGGTAAAGCGCGCGCAGCATAAGAAAACAGACGATCCAGAAAACTCCCTGTGTATAATCTAAATACCGCGACTGCACAAAGATGACAAGACAAATCCCTGCCACATTCATCACCATAAAACCAACGATCAGAATTGCAAACGCGATGAGCCCGCTCTCTTTCTCCCGGTACTTTTTTGAAAAAAGCAGGCGGCAGCCTGCCGCAAAGAAGCCCGCCCATATCAAAACCGCTCCTGCCGCCGCATACGGATAAGCGCCTTCCGGGACGATCGGAATAACGGAAAGCACAAACCCTTTCGGCATCATACAACAGGCGTTATAAAGCCAGTCCCAAATATGCGCCCGAAACAGCACTGCCTGTATTTCTTTTGAGACCTCTTTTTTGATTCGATCCCCCTCGAACCCCATCGGTTCCATTCCGCGCTCCACAACATACTGCTGAAAAAACGGACGGATCACCGAATATTTAATGCGGTCGTGACAATCCGCCACCGCTTCCCCGTTCGCATACCAGCCCTTACCTGCATGACGGTATGTCCATCCGTTTTCATCCACCTGCGCATAGAGCTCCACAAAAACTTCCTTCGCACCCGCATCCTCAAATCGCTCCGCATCTTCCGCATCGGAAGCGTAAAGCAAATTCGACATCATCGTAAACGTGTTTTCCGACGACTTTTCAAAATATCCCCATTGTATATAACAGTAAAGTAACGTTAAAAATACGGTCAGCGCTACAGTTGCAGCCACGCCCATTATCTCCAGAAAGCATTTCTTCCACAGCCTTTTGCGCGGTCTGATCAGATTCCACCATATTGAAAGAATCCCAATTACCACGAAACAGATTTCCATCTGATTCCGGTTCGTCATCATCAATGCAGCAAGTAAAAGCATACAAACATACGATAAATGATTTTTTTCCCGCTGTAAATAGTAAATCACTGCCGTCAGAAAAAGATAAAAGAAGGAATAGGAAAAACACTCGGTATAAATCAAATGTGAATAGTTTATTCTGGGCGGCGACCACATCGTATCTAATCCAAATGGAAGCAGCAACAATAAATAACAGCCCAACGCCTCCCACCGTTTCAGTTCAAAGTACCGCTCCAATTTTATCGTCAAAAACAGGCATGAAAAAAGAGCTGTAATCCCTTGCAGGCACATTACCGCATTCAGCGCATTTCCGCCAAATACCGCCCTGCATGCCATAATGACAAGCGGATAAAACGGTTCCCTTTCATAGCTTGCATTGATATAGCCAAGCGAGTCATTCCCTAACTGCACACCGCCCTCACCCATTAAGAAGAAGTAGCTTCCCCCGATCACGGTAAGAACGATATAAAACAAAGCCTCTTTTCCTCGGTTCTGCATTCTTTGCACGTTTCTGCACCTTTCTTATTTACACTTTTAAGAAAGCCTTCCTCTATGCTCCTTCCGGCAACGCCTCTCCGCCGGGTACCGCCCCGCCTTCCGGGACTGCCTCTCCTTCAGGGAGCGCTTCGCCTTCCGGCGCATCCTCACCTTCGTTTTCCGCTTCCGCCTCGGTTTCCTCTTCGCTGTCCTCCGCCCGCAGCGTCTCTCCCAGATCGGAGAGACTTAAATTTCCGAGATTTAAGTCCACGCGCCCCGTCACGCCGTCCACATATCCGCGGGACGTATACTGCCAAAATTGAAAACTTCTCTCATAAGTCGGCGCATCCTTATATTCCGCAAGCCATGTGAGATAATCCGTAAGCTGCGAATCATCCACCCGCTCATGAAACCAGTTTTTGCTCGCGTAGACGCCCGCACGGTAACCCGCATTCTCGATCGTCTCACAAAACGCCTTTAATACAAGTGTCCGCGTCTGAATATCGAGTCCGTCCGCCCTGCCTGCGCCGCGCGCGGCAGTCTCCGTATCGATGAACACCGGCAGATCCACCCGGTAATCCCGGCAGAGCGTGACGACCATGCTCGCCTCCTCGACCGCTTCCACCTCGTTGAGAGCCTGTGTGAAAAAATAAACGCCTACCCGCACACCCGCCTCATTTGCCCCGGAAATATTGCGCACAAAGCAGGCATCCTCGACCAGCGCGCCCGACGTGTAGCCCCGGTAGCCGCAGCGGATGATCACAAACCCGATTCCCTGCTCCTTGATCTTTTCCCAGTCGATCTCCCCGTTAAAGCTGGAAATATCCATTCCCATGACCGCCATATCCATTCCGGTGAGCAGATCCACATGCTCCGTATCGTCCCGATCCGCGTCCATATCACGTTCCTGCGCTTCCTCCATGCGCTTGTCGATCTCATCCTCCGAGACGATGAGCAGGTCTATGTCTGCGATCGCCCGGTACTCCACCTGATCGTTGACATGCACGTTCATATAGGAAGTCGATACATGGTACCCCTCGATCGGCGCGACGGACACCCGGTAATCGCCCGCGCTTAAATCCCGGATATAGACAATGCCGTCCCTGTCTAGGTCCTTATAGGAACCGACGCCTTCCACCTCAATAAAAAAAGGTTCTCCCGTCACAAGCGCCCCGTCCGCATCCACGATCTGCAGACGCATATCCCTCTGTACGCTCGTAGCAATGAGCGAAAGCCGGACCGCACCGCTGTCCGCGGCGGGTTCGCGCTCCGGTTCGTCATCCCAAAAACTCTCGTCCCGAAGAAACGCCCTCGTGTCGCCGTTTAAGGTAAAATCCGCCTCGCTGCGCGCGCGCGGATCGCCGTCCTCCGCCCCCTGCTGCGCGTTTCCCTCATTACCGGACTGCACGCCGCTCTGCGGCACATTCGCGGAAGTACTGCGGGGCTCTCCCGCAAATCCGCCGTAATGATTCGTCCAAAGCACGATCCCCAGAATCGCCAGTACCGATAAGGAACAGACTGCAATTGTTCTTCTGATCAGCTTATAATCCATTCGCAACCTCTGTCAAATATTTTCCGTAATTTGTCTTCATGAGCGGCTCCGCCAGCCGGAGCAGCTGCTCTCTGTCAATAAAGCCCCTCTTGTACGCGATCTCCTCAATACAGGAAATATACAATCCCTGCCGTTTCTGAAACGCCGCCACAAAGTCTGCCGCATCTAAAAGCGCATCGTGGTTCCCCGTATCCAGCCACGCAAAACCGCGTCCGAGCTTCTCCACATGCAGCGTCCCGCGCCTCAAATACTCGTTATTGATGCTCGTGATCTCAATCTCTCCCCGCGCCGACGGCTTCACGCCCGCCGCGATCCCCACCACGTCGTTATCATAAAAATACAATCCCGGCACGGCATAATTACTCTTGGGGTTCTCCGGCTTCTCCTCAATGGACAGCGCCGTCCCCTGCTCGTCGAATTCGACGACGCCGTACTCGCGCGGATCCCTGACATAATAGCCGAAGATCGTCGCGCCTTTCTCCCGCTCCGCCGCGCTCTTTAACACACGCGAAAAACTCTGTCCGTAAAAAATATTATCGCCCAAAACCAATGCCACACGGTCATCCCCGATAAAATCCGCGCCGATGATAAACGCGTCCGCAAGCCCTCTCGGCTTGTCCTGCACCGCGTAGGAAAACCGCATACCAAGCTGTTCCCCCGTTCCCAGAAGATCCTCAAACACCGGAAGATCCCTCTCGGTCGAAATGATCAGCACTTCCCTGATCCCCGCCAGCATCAATGTGGAAAGCGGATAATAGATCATTGGTTTATCGTAGATCGGCATGATCTGTTTGGAAATTGCCTTTGTGAGCGGATACAGTCTCGTCCCCGATCCTCCCGCCAGAATGATTCCTTTCATGGTTCTTCGTTCTCCCTTCTAGTATGGATTCAAACACGCCGAATGGGAACGACGCTTCTGCACCGTTCCCATTTTCGTACCGTTATCTGCCGGAATACATGTCCTCGTAATACGTCTGATAATCGCCGCTCGTCACATGTTCCATCCAATCCATATGATCAAAATACCATTTGATCGTCAGCTTAATGCCGTCCTTGAACATCGTTTCCGGATACCAGCCGACTTCTTCCTTGATCTTATCCGGTGCGATCGCATAGCGCCTGTCATGCCCCTTGCGGTCCTCCACATAGGTGATGAGGCTCTCATTGATATGCGCCTTGCGCGGATCGGTATCGGGGAGCATTTCCTGCAAACACTCCAGGATCGTATGAATGATCTCAATATTCCGCTTCTCATTATGCCCGCCGATATTGTAAGTCTCGAACAGCCTGCCCTTTTCCTGCACCATGTCGATCGCTTTCGCGTGATCCTCGACATAAAGCCAGTCGCGGACATTTTTGCCGTCGCCGTATACGGGAAGCTTCTTGCCGTGCAGCGCGTTATTGATCATGAGCGGGATCAGTTTTTCAGGAAACTGATACGGTCCGTAATTGTTGGAACAGTTCGTGATGTTTGCCGGAAAGCGGTAGGTGTCCATATACGCTTTCACGAGCATGTCCGAACTTGCCTTGCTCGCCGAATACGGACTATGCGGCGCATACGGCGTCGTCTCATAGAAAAATGCATTTTCGTCGTCCGGCAGGGAACCGTACACCTCATCCGTGGACACATGCAGGAAGCGCTTATCTTCCCGATAGCTTCCGTCCGGCAGCTCCCATGCCGCTCTGGCGCAGTTTAGCATGACCGCCGTTCCTAACACGTTCGTCCGCACAAATACCTCCGGATTCTTAATGCTTCGGTCCACATGGCTTTCCGCGGCGAAGTTGACGACACGGTCGATCTCATTGTCTGAAAAAATCTTCGCGATCGCGTCCTTATCGCAAATATCCGCCTTGATAAATGTGTAATTGTCCCACGCCTCCACATCTTTTAAGTTTTCCAGATTGCCCGCATAGGTCAGCGCGTCCACATTGATGATCCGGATCTTATCCCCATATTTCCGAAACATATAGTGAATGTAATTCGAACCGATAAAGCCCGCTCCCCCCGTCACAAGATACGTTCTCATTTTTTCTTTCCCTTTCTCCGGCTGTCATTCCGGCCCTTATCTAAACTCCTCAGTTTCCCCGTTCTAATCATCCATGCTGACGCAAGCAAAACGAACAAGTTCGTTTTTGAAAAAATCTTTGATTTTTCAATCTAATATCCGAGGTAGCTGTAATTCACGTCAACCTTGCCGGTGATGCCGTTGATCGTTCCCTTATCCGAGTACTGCCACAGATCGTATCTGCCCGTATAGGTCGGCTTTGTCGCGTACTGCGCAAGCCAGATCTTATAACTGCTTAAACTCGATGCGTTCAGCTTATCCAAAAACCAGCTCTTGGAAGCGTAGATGCCCGGCGTATATCCGGCGTTCCGGATCGTCTCACAGAATGCCCTGCAGACCGCCGTCCTTGTTTCCCTGCTGATCCCGTCTGCCCTTCCGCCGCTCGCCTCCGTGTCGATAAAAATAGGATACGATATTCTGTACTTTTGCACAAGAGCCAATACCATGGAGGCTTCCTCGACCGCTTCCACCTCATTGACTGCCTGCGTATAGAAATAAACACCGACCTGAATGCCCGCCGCCTGCGCGCCCTCGATATTTTTGCGGAACATGGCGTCCTCGATCAGCGCGCCCTGTGTGGAGCCGCGGAAACCGCAGCGGATGATGACATAGGACACGCCGGAATTTTTAACGGCGGTCCAGTTGATATTGCCGTTCCACTTCGAGACATCGATGCCGAACGTCCCGTTTCCCATAGAAAGCACGCCGTTGTTCGCAAACGTATATTCCACGCCCTGGATGACCTGCTTACCAGTTACATAATTACCGTTTTTATCAAAATAATACGTTGCATTGTCGATCGTCTGCCATCCGGTATATTTATACTGCGTCGCCGACTTGATGTAAAACTTTTCCGCCGAATAATAATCGGATAACGTCGCCTCCACATAACTGCCGGATGCATTTTTGATATAAACCTGATTGCCGTTTACATCTTTTAACTTCGTTGTCGTGTCCGTGGAAGCGTCGCCTTTTACCGTGACCGTACAGGCTGCCGACAGTTGATTTCCGTTCACATCCTTATCGACTGTCGTTGCCGTGATCGTGACCGTTCCCGCTTTCATGCCCGTCACTTCACCGGTTCTCTCGTTGACGGCCGCAATGGCCGGATCCGAGCTTGTCCATGTAACCCACGTCTCCACGGCGCTCGTCGCTGTCGTTCCGTTCTTTACGACCGTTGCGACAAGCGTCAGCTTCGCGCCGACGGCAAGCTCAGCCTTGTCCTTATCCATTTTGATGGAGAGCTCGCCCTTTTTGACCGTCACCGTGCAGCTCACCGTCAGATGATAGCCGTTCGCATCTTTATCGACTGTCGTTGCGGAGATCGTGACCGTTCCTTCCTTGACCGGCGTGATCTCGCCCGTTTTTTCATCAACGGCCGCGATCGCCTTATCCGAGCTCGTCCATGTAACGACGCCCTGCGTCGCGCTTGTCGTCGTTGTCCCGTTTTTGACGACCGTTGCGACAAGCGTCAGCTTCGTTCCCGTATAGACTTCCGCTTTATCCTTATCCAGCTTCACGGACAGCGTTGTGCTTACAGTCACCTCGCAGGTCGCTGTCAACAGGTCTGTCAACAGGTTTCCGTCTGCATCCTTCTCCTTGCTCGTCACGGTGATCTTTGCTGTTCCCGCGCCCACTGCCTTTACTTTTCCGTTCTCGTCCACCGTCGCGACATTGGGATTCGAACTGCTCCATGCCAGATGATTCTTATCCGTATATTTGGTACCGTCCGTCATCTCAAGCGTTGCAGTCAGTGTCTGCTCTGTGCCGAGCGCCACTGCGAGCGTGGTCTTATCCAGTGTGACCGTCTTTGCCGTCGCCGGCGCTTCCGTCGGTGTGGGTGTATCGGCGGGAGTAGGAGACGGCGTTGGCGTATCTGTCGGCGCAGGAGACGGTGTATCCGTTGGATCCGGAGTCGGCGTCGGCGTGTCTGTCGGTGTGGGAGACGGCGTGTCCGTCGTTTCTGTGGCCGGCGTCGTGGTTCCTGTTGGCTGCTCCGTCGGCGTTTCAGTCGGATCGCCTTCATTATTGGTCCTCGCGCTGCCGGTATTATCCCCAGTGCGCTGCTCCGCTAACGCATAAAATGTCCTGCCCGCAACAAGCGTCGGATCCGTGATCGCCGTTTTCGGGATCTCCGAATATCCCGCGTCATTGTTGATCGTCGTTTTGGTGGATTCCACCCACTCCACCGTATCCGGAAGCGTTCCGGTCACGGTTTCCTGCTCAATGACGGCGTTCATCTGCGTATCCTCTAACGCGACATTGACCTCCGCCTCCGTCTTGATCTCATCCGCCACCTCGATCTTTTCATAAACGATCGTATCGCGCACCTGCACGCTGGACGCGCATTCCACAATCTCATACCGCTCAGGCGCTTCCACCTTCACGCCGTATGTGCCGGGCGTCATGGCGTTGTGATAAATGATCCCGTCCATATCGTCGTCTTCGTAGACGATCTCCGAACCTGACGGCGGCGTCAGCGTCACGCGGAATGCCGCGTTGTTGATCAGCTTCCCCGTCGCGCTGTTCGTAAATTTCACTTTTAAGTCTTTTTCCACGGATGTCAGACTCACACGGACAGAGATCACTGCCTCCGGGTCTTCCTCTTCCTCAGGTATGCCGGGCTCATCGCCGCCCGCTTCCGGCGTGATGACCGGCTGCTTTGCCTGCTGCGCATCCGCTATGGCGACAAGTCCGCTCTTACCGACGATCCCTAAGTCCGCCAGCGCATGTCCGACGTCTTCCATCGTTGTCGCGCCATCGTCCTGATCGGCAGACCGCACAAAAAATACGCACGCCAATGTGATGACCGCTAACAGGATGACAATGCCCGTCCCGCACACAAGCCAGTCCATTTTCGTAAAAGATGCAAATTTTTCTTCAAAAAAGGCGCTCATCCGTTCCCCGAACGAGGCTTCGCTTTTCTTTTTTTTCTTTTTGGCGCTCTGTTCCGTCTCGTCGCCATATCTCACGGCGTCCCGCGTATGGACGGATGTTCCTCTCCGCGCGCCGCCCGCCTCTGCGCTTCGTCCGGACGCCGACGTTTTCGCTCTCTGACCGGCTCCTCCTGCCTCTGCGCTTCGTCCGGATGCCGACGCTTTCGCTCTCTGGACGGCTCCTCCTGCTTCCGCGCTCCGTCCGGATGCCGACGCTTTCGCTCTCTGGACGGCTCCTCCTGCTTCCGCGCTTCGTCCGGATGCCGACGTTTTCGCTCTCTGGACGGCTCCTCCTGCCTCTGCGCTTCGTCCGGACGCCGACGCTTTCGCTCTCTGGACGGCTCCTCCTGCTTCCGCGCTCCGTCCGGATGCCGCTGTCCTTCTCTGCGCCTGCGCTCCCGCCTCTGCGCGCTCCCTGTCTCCCGCAGGACGGCGCACCTTTACCGGCTCCTCTGTAATCTTTGTTTCTCCTGCATTCAGCGCCGGAAGCTCGCTCGTCTCATAAGTCACTTCTTTGACCGGTGCATTCGCGTACTCCGCGTTTTTCTTCCGCGCATCGAAAGCGGACAAAGCCGCCTCTTTCGCCTGTCCGCCCTGCGCGGCCCCCGCGGACGCCGCCTCTTTCGCTCTTTGACCGGCTCCTCCTGCTTCCGCGCTCCGGCCGGACGCCGCTGTTCCACGTGCCGCCCCTAAAGACGCTTTGCTCTTTTGTACCGCCCTGGGTGCAGACGAAACGCCTAACAGATTCAGAGGATCAAATAATTCTTCTTCCTCATCATCTATGTATGGCATTTTTATCTGTCGTGACTGCTGTTTCTGATCCATAAATAACCCCATTTCCGTACATTGCAGCGATCGCATCTTGGGCATATTTCGGGCACATTCTGCAACCGCTTCCTGTACATTTTACCATTATCCGTTTCTTTAAGCAACCAAAGATGCCCTTTTTCCGCATGAATTTTGCCCGTCTATTTATTAGACGCGCGCAAAATCAAATGGTTTGTGACAATTTTTTCCGTTATTTATCGCGAAACTCTTGACATTTATCGCAAAAATAGTCACAATTGTAGTACTACTTTTACATTTTCTGTCTTTGCAAGAAAGAGGCTAGCGTCATGATGTATGTACATTACTGTAAACGCTGTTCCAGAATTCATATGTTAAACGGACATAAAATGTATTGTCCGAAATGCGAACAGCCCTTAACGGAACTTCGGATACCTTATATGGAATACGTAAGTATGGACCGCGAAGAACGGGAACTGTTCCGGCGCGACTGTCAGAACGAAACCGTGCTCGAACAGCTTTCCGCACATTACCGCATGTACAAATACAGCAAATGGTACAAAAAGCTTCAGGAAGCGAACAGGACCGTCCAGCCGGATGCCGTTGCATTCTGCATGGCGGAAAATTCTGTTACGCACAGCTCTCCGGCACCTTAAATTTCTTGCAGGCGTCACGCATACCAAAACAAGAGCCGGATGCGTTTTTCAAAAGCAAAAAAGACCAGCCTTCGACCGACCGGTCTTTTTTGTTTTGCCTTTTCGATTCTTTTCATGGACATTCTGAAAAAAATATACTAAAATGGGGAAAGATATTACAGGTATACCAAATGAGAAAGGACAACCTTATGGGACACAGACATCCGATCGATGAAGAATATGAAGACGGGGGAAAAGGCTTTTTTTCCGGTCAGCGGCTGATGATATTGATCCCGCTCGCCGCAATTGTTCTCGTTATTATTTTTTGTATTGCGAAAGTTCTGATCTGGGACAAAGGGACGCACTTCCGGTACGACGCGCCGGAGGATCTCTCCGTTCTGGACTCCGATCCGATGGATTATTACTGCTCCATGGATCCCGAACTGCTTGCAGGGCGCGACGACAAGGAAACCCAGATCCTGTTTCTCGGCGATGATATTCTGACCTATGGCTCGCAGGAAAGCAGCATCCCGGTCCGGACTGCGGCGGCTACGGGCGCGACCGTCTACAATTGCGCGTTTCCCGGTTCCAGTTTTGCAAGCCGCTATGAAACTTTCAACGAGGAATACTGCACGGATGTATTTTCGTTCGTGCGCATTGCCTATTGCATCAAATCGGGAGATTTCACACTGCTCGATGCCTACAAAACCGAAGCAGATATTTACGATCCGTCCTTTGACACGGCGGTCACGCAGCTCCAGATGATCGACTTTAATCAGATCGACATGATCTTTCTCGGCTATGGGACTCATGATTACTTAAACGGATACGCGACCGCGGACGCCGATAACCAGAAGTCGGTCACTTCCATGACCGGCGCGCTCTATACGGGAATCGACGTGATTCATGAGGCCTATCCTCATATCCGTTTTATCGTGCTTGCACCGACATTCTGTTTTTATGATGAGGGAAACGGCACATTAAGTCCCGGAGACGTCCGCCGCGTCGGCGCTTCGGATGAGAACCTCGGCGGCTATGTCGTCGCCCTGCATGCCATGTGCGAGCTGGCAGGTTCCTCGTTTCTCGACACCTACTTCGGTATCCCGCTGAGCGCCGAGAACGCGCAGGAATATTTAGTGGACACCATTCATGTCAATGATGAGGTGCGCAGACTGATCGCCGACAGGGTGATCGACTTCATCGAAAACAAACTGAAAATTTATTCATAATGGTAATATTCCTTGAACCATGCGACAAATTCTTTCAGACCGTCTTCAATGGATGTATCCGGCTTAAAATCGTAATCACGCATCAGGTCGGATACATCCGCATAAGTCTGGTACACGTCTCCCGGCTGCATCGGGAGATATTCTTTTTTGGCCTCCCTGCCAAGGCAGCGCTCCAGCGTCTCGATAAAATCCATCAGTTTCACAGGCTTGTTATTTCCGATATTGTAAATCTTGTAGGCGGCGCCCAGATCGTCCTTTGCAGGCGGATTGCCGAGAATGTTCACAACGCCCGTGACGATGTCGTCAATATAAGTGAAGTCCCGCATCATATCGCCGTTGTTGTAAATCTGGATCGGTTCTCCCTCCATGATCTTTTTCGCGAATTTGAAATACGCCATATCGGGGCGTCCCATCGGTCCGTAAACCGTGAAAAAACGAAGCCCCGTCGCCTTGATGCCGTACAGCTTACAGTAGGCATATGCCATCAGCTCGTCCGACTTCTTTGTCGCCGCATACAGGCTGACCGGGCGGTCCACCTTGTCCGCCGTCTCAAACGGCACCTTGTTATTCCCGCCATAAACGGAGCTCGACGACGCATAAACGAGATGCTGTACGGGATAATGCCGGCACGCTTCCAGAATCCGGTAAAAACCGATGACGTTCGATTCGATGTAGGAATCCGGGTTATCAATACTGTAGCGCACGCCCGCCTGCGCGCCGAGATTGACGACAATGTCCGGCCGGTATTGCTCAAACACCTCTCTGACGTCGTTTTCTTCCGCAAGATTTCCCTTTACAAACGTATATTTTTCCCGCTGCATCAGGTATTTCAGGCGTTCTTCTTTCAACCTCACGTCATAATAATCCGTCAGACTGTCAAAGCCGATGACGCGCGCGCCCCGCTCCAGCAGGCGTTTGGATAAAAAATAACCGATAAAACCCGCTCCTCCCGTGATCAGATAGATTTTACCCGTATCAAGTTCCTTCCTCATTCTAATGACCCTCTTTTTTCTTTATTCTTTGATGGAAAAACCGTTGTGCCGCGCGGCAAGCCACCCTTCCATATAAATATCATAACCGTCCACCGTCGCAATATGATAAAAGGAATAATCTTCCATATTTCCATTCATCTGTTTGATGTGGTGCACGACAACGCACTCCGTCCTGTTCGCACGCGCGAGCGTCGCAAGCTTCTCCGCGTCGAGGATCGGCGCCTCGATCGCATCGTACAGTTCGTTGTGCGCGTTCCAACGGTCGATAATGACCTCCCGCCCATAGGGCGATACGATCTCCGCCGTATACTGTCTGGTGTATTCGATCAGACTGAGCGGAAACGCCGCAACAACCATGTATTCCACATCGTCATTCAGAATTTCGTCACATACATTGATCGCCGCCTGCGGAAGATGCTGCGGATTCTCCGCAAGCGTATAGTTTCCGCTTTTGAACACATTCTTCCCCCCCGCCATCACAACTGCGATTCCCGCCGCGCACACGAATACCCGGATGGCTTTATGTTCCCCGTTCACCGCCGCGTGACAGACCGCATAGCAGACCGTCGCCGCGCAGGGCAGCAGCCAGAGCTGGCGATAAAAGATCTCGTTATCCATGATCGTGTGTATGATCACATGCGCTGTCGGCGGAAACACAAACAAAAGAAGCACCGTAAACGGAACATATAAAAAGAGCAGGCGTTTCTGTTTTTCTTTTTCCGCGGCAAAAAGATAACACACAGCCAGCAGATAGCAGGTCAGATAGAGGCTCTCTCCTTTATAACTGCGCAGCGTTTCCGCGATGATATGCGTTGTCTCCCCCATACGGTCCCTCCTCTCTTATGCCGGCAAAAGTGCGCGAAGCGCGATTTTTTAGTAAATCCGCAGCAGCCAGATATAAATGATCCCATACAGAAATGCGGGTATGATGCAGAGCGCTATGCGCAGGCACTTCCGAAAACTTCTTTGCGTGACCAGGCAGTATAACGCCGTGATACCGTACAGCGCCGAGAGCAGATAAACGGACGCCGTCGTGGTAAAGACTCCCGCAACGCTCAAAAGCATCAGCAATATCAGATAGACCGTCTTCCATTCGGTCAGCACCCGGTAGAGCAGATAAAACGCAAGCGGCAGAATGATATTGGCAAACACAGCCTTTCCCTGCCACGTCCTTGTATACAAAAAGGTCTCCGGCGTATAGATAGACACGTTCCCCCACAAATACCATACCTGGATCAGCAGGACAAACAGCGGCACCACGCTTTTATTTTTGGCAAATAACGCTTTTCCGACCAGCGCGTATACGCCATAACACAGCATGAGCAGCACCGGCCCCAGCACGGCATGAGCCGCCGCCGCCGGATGCAGGATGCACACCCGCCCAAGCCATGTCACAAAGACCGGCAGCACGGCAAGCGCATGACGCACGTCCAGACCTCCGAGCGGCGAACCGGTGTAGGAATCCCGCTGAAACATCGTATCCACAAAGTCCGTGATCACCGACTGCGCGATATAATAGGAGTCATCCCCGTTCAGGTGATTATAATAATAGAAAAAAATCATCTGCGCCGCCACCGATACGATCACGACGCCCCAAAGGAGCCACGCCCACCAGGCGGTCTTATCCTTTGCGGCTTCCCCGACCGTCTCGTTCCCGTCCGTCTCGTTCCCGTCCGTCTCGTTCCCGTCCGTCTCGTTCCCCACCGTCTCGTTCCCGTCCGTCTCCGCGAGCGGCTCCTCACCCGTTTCGGATGCGCGCCCGCCGCCAGTCCGTGCCCCGGCACGTTTTCTATCCCTGCATAATATGACCGCCGCTGTGATCACGGAAACGGCCGCCGCAATCAAAAGAACAAGATTATATACCCGATAAAAGCTGCTGAATTTGCCAAGCGTTACCACATAGGGCGTACAGACAAGCTCGAACAGCACAAAAACAACGATCCAGCCAAATACATAGGCGTTCAGAAAAAAGCCGCGTCCCTCATGACGCCGTAAGCGCGCAGCAAAAAAAGAACCGCACATCAACGGCAGCACACACATCACGATGAAAATCCGCACAACCGTTGCCACTGGCAGTACGCCCATGTTTTTTCTCCCCTTTTTTATTCTGGTGCAGGAAGCGGCAGTTCTGTCTGCACTTCCCTGCCCCGCGCAAGTCCCGCGTCACGGTTTCCGTCACGCGCCTCCGCCTGCGGATTCCTGCCTCACGCCGCTGTTACTCCCGCGTTACGGTTTCAGACCGCACAAAACCCGCCTGCGGGCTCCTGCCTCACGCCGCCTGTTACCCGCACATCACGGTTTCAGACCGCACAAAACCCGCGTCAGTTTCAGACGCTTCAAGATAAAACACGTCACGATAAGCACGATCGCCGTATCCGCCGCAAAATTTCCCAAAATGAGCAGCAGCGGCATCTTGACTCCCATCACGCGGATGAGCAGCGTTCTTGTCACAACAAGCGCATAGCCGTCCAGCAGGTACATTTGCAGGGAATACTTGCCGCAAAGCGTGAAAAAATCATCGACCATACGGCTGCGTCCCTGCATCCGCTTCACCACACAGTATACAATATAACAGATCGCAAGCGGCGTTATCAATTCCAATAACCGCCGGATCACATGACCGACCAGCATGTCCGCAAACAGCTTCGCGCCCAGATAAACCATCCAATGCTGATTCATCAGCAGATAAAAACCAACAGCGCCGACCAAAAGCGCAGGCAGCAAAAAACGCACGCGCACACGCACGCCTTCTTCTTTTTTCTTCCGCAGGATCATACCGATCAAAAAATAGATTCCAAAGGTACTGCTGTTCCTAAGCGAGAGTTCTGCCGGAACATAGCGGTAAAACACATACAGGACCATCGCCAGAAAAAAGACTACAGCCGTTCCGCCTTTTTTTTGCATCAGCCTGCCGCAAAGCGGCGCAATCAGAAAAATCGTAAACAAAGACAACAAAAACCAATCGTTGGCTCCGTATAAAAAAAACTCCTTCAACGCCCCCTGCCAGTCAACCGCGCGGTGAACAAACGGATTCGGTACGACACGGATCAGCGTATCCGCCGCGCCGAACACAAGATGCGGCACCAAAATTCTCTGCACTTTTCCCGCCAGATAGGTGCCATACTGCCCCCGGTATTGAAAGCAGAAACCGGAAATCAGGAAAAAAAGCGGCATTTCCACCATCCACAAAAAGCTCTGCAGATACCTGCACCACAAGTTCTGCGTCAGATCCACGGGATACACCAAAATAGAATGATAGAGCAATACCATCAGGATCGCGACGCCTCTTAACTTGTCCAATTCAGGATAATACTTTTTTGTCACTGTTTCCCTCCGCTCCGCAGTACACGCGGCAAATCTTCGATTTCCCGCGTCAGGGCTTTCGCCCTGTCCGGATCAGAACAAAACCCGATCTGACTGCAAGCAGTCAATCGGGTTCTGTTCTGATCCGGGTACTGCTCAATGCTTATGCATATTATAGCCGAAATGGGGGCGGAATACAACTTTCTATATTTGACATCGGCGAATATTTATATGATAATAAGAATGAAAGAAGAGGTTCCTGTGAAAACTTTTTGCACACGGGACGATTTTGAATAACAGGTAAATCTTCTCTATTTATCAACAGGCAATCGCGAATCGCCTGCCTTTGTCAAACCAGAAAGGAGCACAGACATCTATGGACCGGATCGCCGTTTTGATTCCCTGCTACAATGAGGCGCAGACAATAAAAAAGGTCGTGACCGATGCGAAAGCGGCGCTGCCGGACGCCGTGATCTATGTCTATGACAATAATTCAACGGATGGCAGCGGAGAGATCGCAAGTGCGGCGGGCGCTATTGTCCGCCATGAATATATGCAGGGCAAGGGAAATGTGATCCGCCGGATGTTTCGCGAGATTGACGCGGAATGCTATCTGATGATCGACGGGGACGACACGTATCCATTAAACTGCGCGGAAGAAATGGTAGACAAGGTACTTTCCCACAAGACGGACATGGTCATCGGAGACCGTCTCTCCTCCACTTATTTTACCCAGAACAAGCGCCCCTTCCATAATTTTGGAAACAGTCTGGTGCGCTCCAGCATCAACTGTCTGTTTCATTCGGAAATCAAGGATATTATGACCGGATACCGCGCGTTCAGCTACAATTTCGTCAAAACTTTTCCCGTGCTCTCACGCGGCTTTGAGATTGAGACAGAAATGACGATCCATGCCGTCTACAATCATATGCAGCTTGAAAATGTCGTCGTTGACTATAAAGACCGCCCGGAGGGCAGTGTCTCGAAGCTCAGCACCTATTCCGACGGCTTCAAAGTGCTCCGCATGATCGTAAAGCTGTTCAAAAATTATAAACCGATGGCGTTTTACGGACTGTTCTCCCTCATCCTGTTCGCCTTTGCGATCGGATTTTTTATTCCCGTATTCAGCGAATTTCTGCGCACAGGACTTGTGCTGAAATTTCCGACGCTGTTCGTCTGCTGCTTTACGGCGCTCGCAGGCATTATCTCGCTGTTTTCCGGTCTGATCCTTTCTAACCTGAATCAGAAGAACCGGCGCGATTTTGAGATCACGCTGATGGACGCCGACAGCCGCTTCCGCGCCCAAAAAGAACGCTCCTAAATGAAAGGACGCTTTGCGTCCTTTTAACTTATAGGATTTTCGTAGTCTGGAAGAATCGCTTCGCAGATTCTAAAAGAAATGCCACAGGCATTTCTTTGAAAGGACGCAAAGCGTCCTTTTTTACACAAACGCGCATTCCCAGACCGCGACCCCGCTGTCCTGAAACACCTCGCGCAGCCGTTCGCCAAGCTGCTGTCTGGTAACGCCCCTCTTTAAGATCACCTGAATAAATCCGCCGCCGCCCGCACCGGCAATGAAACGGCCGTCGATCAGATCCTCGCAGACAAGGAATATCTGCTCGATACAGGTATTCGTCGAACCGGCGTCCAGCTTCTTCGACAGCTCCCAATGCCGGTTCAGCAGCGCGGCAAAACCGTCGATATTCCCCTCCTCCAGTTCAAACCGCATCATCGCCGCGACACGCTTCATCTCGTAAAGCGCCTCAACCGACTCCTCCCTGCCGCCGATATAATTGCCGACCACATCCCGCAGCAGATTTCTCGCCAATCGTCTCTGCCCCGTGTAGATCAACGCAAATCGTTCCTGTAATTCCTTTTTTGCCTCATCCGGGACCGTGACATACGAAACCCTGATCTGTTGATGCAGTCCCGGTCTCGTCGTGATCAGTTTGATACCGCCCGTCAGACCGCCGACCTGATCCTGCCAGCCGCCCCCCGTGCTCATGATCTGTTCCATACAGGAAACGGTCTCATACACTGCCTCATCCGAAAGCTCCCTGCCTAAAAAAGCAAAAATTCCTTTCACGCACGCGCCTGAGAGGATGGAGCTTGTGCCAAGACCGGAGCCCTTCGGCACACCCACGACCTGCGTTGACAGATAAATGCCGCCGCCCAGCCGCCTTAAGATCTGCGTTAAGTCCGCCTCTCCCTCCATCGGAATAATCCCGCACGCAATCAACGCCGCCTTATGCAGCGCAAAAAAATCATACGGATTATGACAGTCCCGAATCTCTTCCACAGAATGCGCCTCACCGCGCGCGTCAAGATCGGCGCTCTCAAACGCAACATAATATTCGCTCATCTTCCGTACACGCACCTGAACCGGCAGCACACCGTTTAAGGTAATGGCAGCGTTTAATACCACGCCGCCCTGCTCATTGCATTGAGGCGGCGTATCCGTCCATCCTCCTCCCCAGTTGACGCGCACAGGGAGCGCAACGGAAACATCTTCTTGAACAATGTTCAATCCATCGCTTTCCGGCAGCGCCGCGCGGCCTTCGCGGAAAATCTCGTCGCGGATCGTATCAAAGCACATGCCTTCCAGCATCCCGTCGTCATAGCCTGCCACGGAACGCTGCCCCTGCCTCAGACCACGGGATAAATGATAGTAAATTCTGATCTTTTCCGAGAAATCCGCTGTCTGTGCATATTGAAGCAGCATGGTGAGCTGCTGCCCGCTCACGCCGCGCTCTCCGAATATTTGCAGACATGTAAGATAATCCTGCCTTTTCCTGACGGCATACAGAAACTTTCTGACAATGATCTCGTTTTCGAGCTGTTTCTGCCATTTCGGGATCATCGCGGTATCCGCCTCCCGAAAGCTCTCCTCCAGACTTAACCGCCTTGCAGAAAGCCATTTCTCCCGCTCTTTCGGAGCACATGCGCCGTCTGCCGCCGCGCGGTGCAAAAACAGTGCCGAAGCCACAGCCTCCTCCATCGTCCGGAAGACCGGATACAACGCCGCGTTCCACAGACAGCACGCTTCTTCCGCACGATCAGACCATAACGCCGCCGTGCCGGTCTGCATGATCCGGAGCAAACCTTTCAAAGTCGTTCCCAAAAACGGCGCGTCGCCTGCAAGCGTTCCCTTCGGATTATCTTTTGCCGCGTAAACGCGCACGACACACCCGCCATCCCTTAAATACAGTCCGTGCAGCACAATGCCGGGCGGCACATGCACGCTGCCGATCCGCAGATTGGAAAGAATACTGCCATGCCCGATCTCAGCGTCCGCCTCCACATAGCTTTGCTCCACATAAACGCCGTTTCCAAGCGAACCGGCCCGTTCCACAACCGAATGGTGCATCGCCGTATTTTGCGGCGGGGATACATGTCCGCCGCAGACGGAAAATACTTCTTTTTTCCAATCTAAAAACTCATAATCCTCCACGCCCGACGTCACGAGCGCGAGCAGCTCCCCCGTCGTACCGAAATGGATGAATTTTGCCGGCGAAAGGCAGATGAGCTTCATGGAAAAAGAATGGATCGCCTGCCATATCTGCGTCCGGCATTCATGCAGCTCGTCATTGAGCTCGCCCTCAGCCGCCTCTAAATAATACTGATCGAGCGTCGCCTCCTCCGCGAGCGGATACAGAAAATCCCCGTAAAAACTGATCCGCGCCCTCTCGTTGACGAAACGCCCGTACTTATCCGCATCCACAACGCCATCCGTCGATATGAGCGAAAACAGTGCGCCAAGCAGTTCCGCGTCCAAAAGCACCGCTCCCGTATCCAGATCCACGCAGCCCTTGTCGTTCACCGCGCCAAGCCGCGTAAGTTCCTCCTCGGACTGTTTATGCAAAAAGCGGCCGACCACATCGTTTCCGTTATTTAAGAAAACACCATGCTCTTTTCCGACCGCCACATTTTCTTTGACGGAAATCGCCGCCGCGCCGTGAAACTGCGCATCGATCTGCAGCGGATTGAATAAAAGAAGCACGTCGCCCGAAAGGACGAGCATTCCCTCAGGAATCCTGCCCGCTACCCCCGCCATGGAGATCATAAATTCATCAAAAAGCGTGGACGCTCTTCCGTCCGGCAGTTCGCGCGGCACGGGTGAAAAAAGTTTCCCGCACACACTGTACTGCGGCACGCGCTTACTGTCCCCGCCGGAATGAATGACTAAGATCCGCTTTCCCCGAAAAATATCCGTCGGGGACAACGCGCCTCCATCCTTGGTCCGATGTTCTGCGCACGCCGCCCCCGCCTTCTCTGCTGCACGTTCCGCCGCACATTCTTCTTTTTCCCGATACTGCGCAATATATTTCAGCACATGAAACGTCGCTCCGCCGCTGCCTACCCGCTTTCCCTGCGGATCCGGCAATACGGCATACTCCGTCTGCCGCGGAAGGTGCCCGTTCTTTATGCGCTCCGCAATCTGCTGCCGGTATACCTCCGCCTGCTCCTCATTGGACGCCGTGAGAATGACATGATCCCAATGGATCGCATTCTTACTGCGTATCCCGCGTACATACTCCTCCCACGAATCCATATAGCTCTGCCTTAAAAACAGATTATTCAGCTTTGCGTACCGATTCTCCATTCGTTTTTCTCCTTACGCCAGCATGTCCGGCGTGATCACGCCTTTTTGCAGCATCACGTTCGCATACACCGCCTGCTCGCCCGTCGCGATGACTGCAAATGCTTTTTTGGACTCCTCATAAAAAGCAAACCGTTCGATATATCCGATCTTTTCCCTGCTGTTCCCCTCTGCCTGTTCCACAATCTCAGAAATCGTATCCCAGATCGGAAAATGATCGGGATCCTGCGGTTCGGGCGCCATTAAGTTAATCGGATACTTCACATATGTATCCGTCGGGACGACTTTTAAGATCGCGCGCAGCAGCTCCGGCACGCCATGCCCGTCGCAGCGGATCACGCGTGTATCTTTTCCGACGGACTGCGCCGGAAAATTGCCGTCCGCAATGACCAGATAATCGCCGTGTCCCATCTCACACAGCGCTTTCAGCAGTTCGGGAGATAAGATCTCCGGTATTCCTTTCAGCATAGAGAGACTCCTTTCGTTCTTATCACAGTCAGGCAATTGCGAAACGCACCATGCGGGCTATGCGGTTGGATGCGTTTCGCAATCACCTGTTATCACAGTTTTAGATCCGGCGCGGTCCATCCGCGTCGGCTTTCCCTTTCGCGCGCAGTCTGCGGTTCTCGGCGCGCACCAGCTTTACAAATTTCAGATTCGTCGTAAGGTAACGCTTCATCAGCCGCCCCGGTTCCTGACACAGACGATACAGCCATTCAAGGGAACATTTCTGCATCCATTTCGGCGCTCTTTTTATTGTGCCCGCATGAAAATCAAAGCCGGCGCCGACGCCGAGCATGACCGCGTGTACTTTTCCCTCATGCGCCCTCATCCAATTTTCCTGCTTAGGCGCGCCTAAACCCACCCATAAAATATCTGCGCCGGATTCATTGATCAGGCGCACTGCTTCCTCGTCCTCCTCCGCAGTCAGTTCCCGAAAGGGCGGCGAGACAAATCCCGCTGTCTTCAAATGCGGATACGTCTGTTTCAGCTTTGCCTCCAGTGCCCTAATCGTCTCGGCCGATCCGCCAAAAAAATAATGTTTGAACGCTGTTCTATTTTTTTCGGCATCCTGAAACAGCTCCCCCATTAAGTCCGGTCCGGCAACGCGCTGCGCTTCCGGGAAGCCCCGTTTCCTGCTGACGACGGACAGCGGTTTCCCGTCCGGCAGCACATAAGCCGCGCCGTTCTGAACCGCCATATAATCAGGGTTTTCGTATGCCATCACCGTTGTATGCACATTCGAAACGCAGATGTATTTTCCGCGCAGTTCCTCGATGTGCTCTTTTAACAGCGCCACCACCTCCGACATGTTTGTCACGCAGACATGCACGCCCAAGATGTCGCAGACCGGAAGTCGTTTCATGCACAAATCCTCCCCAAACCAAAACGCAGGACAACGATTCTATCCTCCCAAAAGAACTGCCAAAAGCAAACCCCAGAAGAACTCCGCCGCAGGCTAGCCCCAGAAGAACTCCGCCGCAGGCTAGCCCCAGAAGAACTCCGCCGCAGGCGGAGTTCTTCGAAAGAGTTTGCCCCCGGCAAACTCTTTTTTAGTCCCTAAAATACAGATCCCGCGTATACACCTTGTCAAGCACGTCCTTTAAGTCCTCGCTGTAGCGGTTTGCGATGATCACGGTACTCATCTTCTTAAATTCTTCAAGATCGCGGATGACTCTGCTGCCAAAAAATTCCTCGTCCCTGCAGCTCGGCTCATAGACGACGACCTCTAAGCCTTTCGCCTTGATGCGCTTCATGACGCCCTGAATGGAGCTTTGGCGGAAATTGTCGGAATCCGACTTCATCGTCAAACGGTACACGCCGACGCGGCATTCCTTTCCTTTTGCGCCAAACGTTCCCGTCGCGCGGTCATAATAGCCTGCCTTTTCCATGATCTGCTCCGCAATAAATTCTTTTCTCGTCCGGTTCGCATCCACGATCGCGCCGATGATGTTGTTTGGCACGTCATTAAAATTGGCGAGAAGCTGCTTCGTATCTTTCGGCAGACAGTAACCACCGTATCCGAACGAAGGATTATTGTAATGCGTGCCGATGCGGGGATCGAGCCCCACGCCCTCAATGATGGACTTGGAATCCAATCCTCTGACCTCCGCGTAAGTATCCAGCTCGTTAAAAAAGGAAACACGGAGCGCAAGATACGTATTGGCAAACAGCTTGACCGCCTCCGCCTCCGTCAGATTCATAAACAGCGTCGGGATGTCCTCTTTGATCGCGCCCTGCTGTAAGAGCGAGGCGAACGTATGCGCCGCCTCGACCAGACGCGCATTTTCCATCGGCGCGCCGACAATGATCCGCGAAGGGTACAGATTATCGTAAAGTGCCCGTCCCTCCCGCAGAAATTCCGGCGAAAAGATCACATTATCCGTCCCGAACTTTGCCCGCACCGACTCGGTATAACCGACCGGGATCGTGGATTTGATCACCATGACTGCATTCGGATTCGCTTTTAGGACAAGCCGGATGACCGCCTCCACGGACGAGGTGTCAAAATAATTCCTGACCGGATCATAATTGGTCGGCGTTGAGATAATGACAAAATCAGCATCCCGATATGCCGCCTCACCGTCCGTCGTCGCGGTAAGCTTCAATTCCGGCTTTGCCAGATATTCCTCCAGTTCCCGATCGACGATCGGCGATTTCCTTTTGTTGATCATCTCCACCTTTTCCGGTATGATGTCCACCGCTTTTACCTCGTTGTGCTGTGATAAGAGCACAGCGTTCGAGAGTCCGACATAGCCTGTTCCGGCGACTGCGATTTTGTACATTTCCTTCATCGTTCCTTTCTCCTGTTCTGCTTTTTTATTTTTTTAACAACGTGTATTGTATGCCATTTTTCTATTGTCACACCTCATACTGCCAAAACAAAAATTCAAATCTTCTTCCACATTTTGCAATGACAAGTGATATTATAGCACATTCTCCTCTGCCTGTGCCAAAAACTTCTTTCTTTTTATCCCTTTATCCCGGAATCGCACAAAATAATAAAAAACAACGTTTTCGCGGGTATTCTTTTGTGATATACTAATATATTATATTTTATCGCTTCAACACACTGTGCATACACGGTGGGTTTTATGATCATAATCGGCGGGGACGACAGGATGAACTTAGATGTACTTTATCAGTTTAATGAAAAATACGCACCTTATGCAGGCGTTTCCATGACTTCTCTGCTGGAGACGAATCAGGAAATGGAAAAAATCCGCATTTTTATACTTGGAGAAGGTTTGACTGCGGAGAGTATGACTCGTTTTCAGCGCATGGCGGACCGATATGGCTGTGAGCTCCGTTTTATTTCCATCGACGACATGATCGAACGCATGAAACAGATGGGACTTCCGTCTTATCGCGGCTCCTATGCCGCTAATATGCGTCTTTTTTTAGCCGATCTGCTCGATGACAGCGTTGACCGCCTTCTCTATTTGGATTCCGATACCATTGTGTTAACGAACCTTGAAAAGCTGCTCCGGATCGATCTCGGCGCATATCCGCTTGCAATGGCGTTTGATTCTGTCATATCCAACATGCGAAAAAATATTGGCTTTTCCGCGCAGGAGGATTATTACAACTCCGGTGTGATCCTGTTTCAGATGCAGAAATGGAAAGAGCAAAAACTATCCGATCAAATTGCAGCATATGTAATAAAAGAAAAACCGAATTTTTCCTCTCCTGATCAGGATCTGTTGAACATTGTCTGCAAAAACAGAATCTACCGCCTGCCTCCGCAATTTAATCTGCAGCCCATGCATCTGGTCTTCCGCACAGAGGATTACTGGAAATACTATCTCAGGGCTTCTTACTATGACAAAGCAGAAATTGAGTATGCAAGGGAAAATCCTGTTATTTTGCACTTTTTCCGTTTTATGGGGGAATTCCCATGGCACCGCGGCAACGTTCATCCGGACAATGATATTTTTGACCGATACCTGAAAATTTCCGAGTGGAGCGACTACATCAAACAGCCCTCCGACGCCAATTATGTCATGAAGATTGAGAAGTTTTTATATCGTTTCCTGCCCGGACCGCTTTTCCTAAGCATCTTCCGGAGAGCGCACGTTTACATGATGAAAAGAACCGCCCATGCACTAAAAAAAGGAAAGCAGTACCACATCTATCAAGGAAAATAAAAAGGAGTTTCTTATGAATAATCCGGAAACATTTTTCCAAACAGTCAGGCAAAAAATAAAGCCGTCCTGGGTGACGGTTTTTGTCAGCGTGTTCCTATCCGGACTGCTTGCGCATGCCTATGCGTTCTTCAATTATATTCCAAACTGGGATAGTGTCATCAGTTACTACTCCGATCAGAATACGATCCACCTTGGACGCTGTTTTCTGACGATTGCCTGCGGAATCAGTTCCTACTATGATCTATCCTGGCTCAATGGGTTTTTGTCACTCTGTTATCTCACGATCAGCGCCATTCTGATCTGCGAACTGCTCCAAATCAAAAAAAACAGCTCGCTTGTCCTCTTTGGTGCGCTTCTTGCGGCATTCCCCTCTGTAACGAGCACATTCGGTTATCTGTATACAGCGGACGGCTACATGCTTGCCATGCTCTGCATGACACTTGCAATTTACCTCACCTTGAAGCATCGTTTCGGTTTTCTTCCCGGCGCGCTTCTTCTGATGTTTGGCTTCGGCTGTTATCAGGCGTATATTACCTTTGCCGCCATGCTCGTGATCGTCTATAGTTTAGACGAGCTGCTGCACCGCGATACACCGCTTTCCACGCTTGGCTTTCAATGGCTGCGCGCACTTCTCTGCGCAGTTCTGGGGTATGCGCTTTATGCCGTCGTCAATCGGATTCTTTTGGCAATACAGCATGTCACGCTCGCCGATTATCAGGGAGTCAGCGCTTTGGGCGGCTCAGGCAGCGGCTTTGCCCCTTTGACTGCGGCAAAACAATGCCTGGTTGACTTTGCCTACTTTTTTACCGGATCGCTTGACCGCATGAATGCATATTCCATTTTGAATCTCTGCATGCTGGCTCTGCTCCTCTTCGACGCGGCCGCCCGCATCGTCAGACGCAGGCTCTGGCGCTCGCCTGCACGGCTTTGCTTCGTTTTGCTGTTTGCGCTTCTCATTCCTTTTGCGTGCTACGCGATTTATTTTTTAACTCCCGACGTATCCTACCACATGTTAATGCAGGGCAGTCTCTACTTCGTCTATATATTGCTGCTTATTTTGTATGATCGCGCCCAAACGGCGGGCGCTCCGCCTGCGTCTGACAGGCAGCCGCAAAAGGCGGCGGGTGTCGTCTGGCAATGGCTGTGCGTTATCGTATGCGCACTGCTCGTATACCAGTTTATTTTGACCGCCAACATCTGTTATCGGACACAGGAAACAAGCGTATCCCGCTCCATGAATGAGATCGCGCGTCTTGCTGACAGGATTGCGGCTGATCCATCCCTGCGGGAATGCGATACGATCGCCGTAATCGGCACGCGCGCCGGAAACGACAGGGTTTCTCTCAATCTGCCGCCCGACATGACCGGATTTTCGGACGGCTATATTATGACACACGCGTTGCACTACAGTCTGCTTCTCGAACGTTATCACGGGCTCTCCTTTTCCCCGATGGATGATGAACAGCTGCCCTCACTTTCGGAAAACGACATTGTGCGCGATATGCCATGCTACCCGGAAGACGGATATATCCGTGCCGTGTCAGGAACGCTGGTCATTAAATTTTCTGATGAACCGTAATTCCACAGACAATCTCCCTCGCGGTAAATCCACATGCTCATTTCCGCGCGGATCGATCTTCCTCTGCACTGCATCATTATGAACGCCTTGAACGATAGTGCACCCGTACGTCCTCTAAGGACAGCCCTGCCCTTGCTCCTGCTCCATCAAATATCCATACTCTCCCCAAAAACCGGGCGTCATGTTCCGCTCCATTTTTTCGTATTCCATGCGGACCGATCGCAGCACATGCTCCATGCGAAGCGGCCGCTTCTCATAAACGGCGCAGATGCAGGCGTTCTGGATGACATTCTTGATCACGCCCCCACTGAAAGCAAACTGCTCCGCCAGATAATCCGTGTCGATCTCCTCCCGCGGCAGCGACGGCGTAAGCACGCTTTCCCACATCCGTTTCCGCATCGCCGCATCCGGCTCCTGATATTTCAAAACATACTTGATCCGGCGCAAAAACGCCTTATCAATATGTTGATAAAAATTCGTCGCCAGAATCACAACACCGTCAAACTGCTCCATTTTTTGAAGCAGATAGGACACCTCCATATTCGCATAGCGGTCTTTCCCCTCCGTGACCTCGCCCCTTTTCGCGAACAACGCGTCCGCTTCGTCAAAAAACAATACCATGTTTGTTTTTGCGGCAAAATCAAAGACTTGTTCCAGATGCTTTTCCGTCTCTCCGATATATTTGTCCATAATATGGGACAGATCAACCTGATAGAGCGGCATCCCGATCTCATGCGCCAACCCGTGCGCCGTCATCGTCTTTCCGGTACCGGGCGGCCCCGCGAGCAGGAGAGACACGCTCCTGCCATACGGATACTGACGTGCAAGTCCCCACTCCTCATAAATCCGATACCTCTGCAGCGCGCCGCAGCAGATTTCCTCTAATCTTCTTTTCATCTGCCCCGATACGATCAGATTGGAAAGTTCCACAGACGGTCTGATCACGGTTCCCAGCTTCTGCGTTTCCTCGGCGCAGAGAATCCGACAGCAAATATCGGTAAGGCTCGCTGCACAATTGTCCGGCGGCCGATCGCCCCCGTTCCCTGCATCCATACCTTCGTCTTCATGTAGAACAGGAACCTTCCCACTCCGTCCGCTCTCCCACTCGCCGACTGCTCGTGCGATCTCGACCGCGTTGAGTCTGTACAGAACTGAACATTGTTCAATATCTTCTTCCATGCCGTATTGCTCTGCAAATCCGCTCCATACGCGCATCCGCTGTTCCCTGGACAGCGGCGTCAGTTCAATTCGGACAATCCTGACGCGCAGAAGTTCGATCCGATCCGCACCTGCTGCGGCTGACGGGCGTGCCATGATGTCATCCCGGTCATTTGCGGCGGAAAGCTCCGCGATCCGCTCTTTGCCATTCGCGGCGGAAAACTCTGCAATCCGCTCTTTGCCATTCGCGGCGGAAAACTCCAACGCATCCTCCGTGCAGAGGATCACGGTAATTCCCGCTTCCAAAAAAGCACGCGCCGCACGCAGCAGCTCCTCCGCCGTCTCCTCCTGCTTTGACGCTCCGTGTTCCTGTTCTGACGCCCCTTGTTCCTCTTTTCGGATACAGACCATGCAATCATGCAAAAAAGCCCTGCGAAGTATCCGCATCCGTCGATATTCCTCATCTTCTCCATCCCCGCAGATCTGATCCGCCTGCACAAAAAGCACATCGTTTCCCATCCGTTTTGCGATATGCTTTACCAGAAAGCGCTTCCCGCCCCTGCCGCAAATATGCAGGATCACATTTCCCTCTCCGAGCAGGTCCGCCCCCTGCCCGGCAAGTTCTTCCCGGATATACATTGGATGCAGGCTGCTTTCGTGACAAAACCGCTCTGTCTCTTCTTCCCAGACGCCGTTCCATGCGGGATCGCCGGCAAGATAAAAGATCAGTTCATGATCCGCCTCAATATTGGCATAGCCGATCGGATTCTTTTTTTCCACGCAAAAGGCACACCGCAGCCGCTCCCAATTCTTCCTGACCTCTGCATAATCCGGACAAAGCTCCCCGCAGATCTCAAAAGCAAGCTGGAGTGTCGCACGGTTCCCGGTATAATAATTCAGATATGCCGCAAACTCCGTCATCAGCGTCGCGGCAAGCGCTAAATCAACGGCAGTTTTTAAGACGGCGTCCTCTTTTCCGCCCGATAGCTTATAGAGAAACGCTTCGTAACGCGCCTCCTCCTTCGATGGCTCCCACTCCGCCGGCGGCTCATGCTCCGACCGCTCCTCCTGTCTGAACAACTCATGCTCCGACCGCCTCCGCTCTGCGCCCGATCCGGTTCCCCGGACATTTCCGCTCTGCACGAACGTTTCCAGATAGGGAAAGCGCGCGAAGCTGTCCTGCCTGCCTGTCTTTTCCATATGATCATAAACCCGCAGGATCACCTGCCGGATCCTTTTTTCCAGATAGCGCAATCCGCCCCTCCATTCTTAACTTCACGTTTCAGACCAACCTGTCTGCCACCGTTGTCCCAGCGCCGCGGCAGACCATTCTCAGCCTAGCTCTTCAAACCAGACCCGTTCTTCCTGTTCCTCTCCCGCCAGAATTTGATCGCAGAGTCTTAAATACTCCCGCGCCGCGGCATCTCCGCGGCACTGCCTCAACACATCAATAAACGCCTCGCGTGACTCCCGGTAATTCTGCTTTGTAAAAAGAAGAACCCCCCGCTCGAAATCCGTCTTTGTGCGCCGCTTTTCCCTGCGCCCGGAATCCGCATCCCCGTCAAAGACGTCATAAACGCCTTCCAGACGCTCTGACGCGGAAATCCTCAAATATCCGAGAAAACGGACATGGTAACGCCCTGTAAAATCCTCGATCTGCGCCGCAGCGCTCCTTCCGATCAGAACAGACGCCTGATATTTTTTTCCGACCCGCATCAAAAACGCCGCGATCCTGCCCTGCTCGGAAATGCTGATGACATCCATGCGCGCCTCATGTCCCGCGACTCCGACCATCACCTGCCCTTTTACGATTCCCGCCGCAATCCGTTCTCCCTGCCCGTTAAGCCTTCTCCCCGCCAAAAGCGCCGCCTCCAGCGCATCCTGCGCAGACTCCCGAAAAAAAGAATACACACCCGCCTGCGCAAAACTCCACGCCGCGCCGCCCTGTTTTGCCACGGCTGGAACCGTCTGCGCGAGCATATCGTTGATATAGCAAAACGTCTGCTTCGACGATAATTCCGGCAAAATACGCCCCGCCCCCTCCGGCTCCATCGCAAGCACCGTCAGATCGACATCTGCCTGGTCGCCAAGCCGGAAGTCCACAATGCTTTTTTTATGCAATATCTCAAAAATACCGGGCGGGATCAGCTTCTGATAGGCGCGGTTCAATTCCTCCATCTCCCCGAAATGCCGCCCGATACTGTCCGCCATGCGGTTAAAAGCGCGCGCGATCTCCCCCAGCTCGTCCCGCCTGCCGTCGGAAACCCGCACCCCGGATTCTCCCTCGCCAAGCTTTTGCACGCCGCGCTTCAAACGCCGGATCGCGCGTACCATATCCGCCTGCACAAATAGGAGCACAAGCGCCGTTGACGCCGCCACGATGAACAGGATCATGCGCACGACCTCATCCAGGCTGCGCCGGATCCTCTCCCGCATATCGTCCTCCGTCTTGTCCGCTCCGACGACGGCAACGCTGTTCCCCTGCGCATCCTTGATCGGATAATATGCAGAGATCAAAAACCATTCTTTCCGCGCATGTTCGTCCGCGCTCTCGCTTTCGTCACGTTCCCGCCTGCCATCCGCCTCTCTGCTGTCTCCGCTCTCCTCCGCTTCGCTCCCGTTCCCGCTCTCCGTGTCTTCCTCCGCCGCCGTCATCCTTGTCCAGTCCATCTCCCTGCTTCTTTCGCCCGACTCATAAGTCTCGCGGATGTACCGCGACGCGTAATCCGCATAGTCCTCCATTTCCATGCCGAGACTCTTCACGTCCTCTACGGACGCGTCGGCAAACCAGACTGCCGTTTCCATTCCCAGCTCATTCTGCCCCGTCGGATAAATGATATAGAGCGACTCCAATTCAAAGCGTTCCCGCATTTCCTGCATTCCCGCCAAAGCATGTTGATAGCGTTCATCCGGGATGCCGCTTTGCACATAGCCGTGAATTTCCTCCGCGCCGACGCCGAGCGCTTCTAAATACTCCGCCGCCATTTCCGCAATGTCCGCCAGATTTTCATTATAATACTCCGTGTAAATCTCGTTGATGATGCCTTTCATACTGATGACCGCCGCACCTGCTATCACGCTCCCGAATAAAATAAAAATACATGTCAGCTTTGCGCGAAGCCCGAACCGGAAATGAATCTCCTTTTTCATCGACATGTTCCTCCTACGGCACCAACACAGTCCCATTGCCCGGATTTGTGATCTGAATGGTGCCGCCCCACATACAGACTGCCTTACTGTCTGCGTTCAGCACCGGCTTATTTGCCGCGAGCACCGTCGGCGTCCCCGGCATCCACGGCGCTATGACCGCGGGAACGCACGGCATCGGCGTCAATACGCCGAGCGCTGCCGCTGTTGCCGCCGCAACCTGCGGATTCGCGATCGAGCTGCACATGCCGAACGGCAGAATATTTTTAAGCGGAACATAGTCCATGATCGTCGCCATCGGCACCCCGCCCGCAAGCACTCTGTTTTCCGGGGTGACGATCAGCGCCGACGGCGCCGCGCCGAAGCTGCACGCGCACATCGCCCCCGCACATACACAAAATCCCATTTTGATTCCCCACCAATCCCGATACGCCGTCATCCACACGGCGCGTCAAAAATCCATCTTTTTCGTCTCTCCGCACGCTGCAAAGAAACGATGCTCTTTTATGCCGTCCGCCGTCTCCACGCGGCAGAGCATGTCACATCCCGTCTGCGCAGGCGCTTTTCCACCGGAATCGGGGGCCCTATCCTCCGCAACGCGGTAATGTCCACCTGCCGGGACATCACTTGCCGCACCCTTGTCCGTTCGGAATGCAAAAAAATAAGTTTCCTCCCGCTCTTCCGTCTTTTGCATCCGCGCCGGATACAGCCGCGCCGTTCTCCTGTCGAAGTTTCCGGTCATGGGTGCGGACAGGCGGTAACGCCCGGCCTCCCCGCTCTCCGCGTCACTAAACAAAATAAACTCTCCGCACCCGCCGCAGGCTGCGCCTGCTTCTATGTAGAATAATCCGCCCGCCAGGCTGGTCTGTTCCCCCCGATACACGCAGATCCACTCCTCCCCCGCATGATAATCCTCCGCGAGCCGTAAGCTGCTTTTCTTTTGTAAAAGCGCCGCACGCAGGCAGCAATGTTCGGAAAGCCGCCCTGCCAGCCGTATCGTCTGCGCCGGAAACGGATAGGACACATCCGGATTCATGCGGACCGTGATCACGGGACTTTTCGGAGCGCTGAAACCGACAGGCACATGCACTACCGCCTCCTGATACCCGCGCCCCTTGAGCCGCACGGTCAGCGCGTCCTCTTTTTCCGGCGGCGGACTTTCCTGTCCCGGACAAAAATGCCTTCCCTGTGAAAAAACAAAAAAACCGTCCCGCTTCCTCATCGGCGGACGCGCCCCGTCAACCTCCGCGGTAAAGTCCCGCGCAAGGATCGGTCTGTCCGTAAACCCATCCACCGGCAGCACGGCAAGCATGCAGCAGATCCGTCCGACGCTTCGCATTCCTGCGCAGTTGTCCGTTCCGCCTTCTTTTTTCTCTTTTGCATTGCTTTCTTCATATTCTTTCATGGTATCTTCCACGCACTGGTTCCCGTCATTCCCCGCATATCCGCTCACGCCTGCCGCCCCGCCTTCTCATCAATCTCATAGGATAATTCCGTGACGCGCCGTACCGCTCTCTCTTTCTCGGAAGCGATCTCGATCGGTCCGATCTCATAAAATAACGACGTTTTATAACAACCGTCCGGCACATGACAGATCCGCTGTTTTTCCTCCATCATCAAATTCTGCAGAACGATCTGGCAGACCGGCTCTCCCCCATCCGTACCCTCCAAACCGGAAAAATCAAGAACCGCCGCATCCTTCATCGTCTGCATGATCTTTCCAAGCATCAGCGCCTCCTCTTTTGCCCGATATTGCAGGTCTCCCGTGGAGCGCGCCGTGATCATGTAATAAAGATTTACATAGGCGGACGGATATTTCTGCCTTCTGGCGTCGATCGTCACCATCTCGTGCCGGTTCATCTGCATACATTCCCGTATATCGTAAAGCCACACGCCTACCGTAAAATCCCCCGCTTCCTGCGGTTCACACAATCCGATCTGCGCGGGGTGCCCGACAATCTCCGGCACCATAGCGGACTGTAAGAGCGCGACCAGCAGCTCCCCTGTCTGTGCGATCCCCGTATATCTCATGCGCTTCTCTCCCCAATCATTGCACCGTTTCCTGCCCTGTCTGCTGTTCTTCCGGCTGCTCTGCCTGCTGTTCTTTCGGCTGCTCTTCCGGCTGCTCCGCCTGCCGTTCTTTCGGCGTACACAATACCCCGTCTCTGAATATGCCTTCCTCCACGACCGCACCTGTGTCTCCATTGTAAAGCGTACCTTCACCGTTCATGTTGCCGAGCAGGAACATTCCCTCATACAACAGATTTCCGTCCCCGTTATACAATTTTCCCCATCCGTCATATTGATCCATCCGGAAACCGCCTTCATACAGCAGAAATCCCGTAACAGGATGATAAAGTACTCCCTGCCCCGACTTTCTTCCTGCGCGGAAACCGCCCTCATAATAGACAGCATCCCCGTCCGCGTAAAGCATACCCTCGCCCTCATAGAGTCCGTTCACAAAGTCTCCTTCATAAATCGGCGTATCGTCTGCTCCGTATAACACGCCCTTTCCCTCATACACTCCCGACACAAAGCCCCCCTGATACAACAGCTCCCCGTCCGCTCCGTACAGTTCTCCTTCCCCTTCGTAGACCCCGTTCGCAAAGCCGCCTTCATATAATAGCTCCCCGTCTTCTTCGCGATAGCATATCCCTCCGCCGTCATAGAGTCCGTTCACAAAAGTTCCTTTGTATAACAGCGTACCGTTTTCGCTATACAACTTCCCATATCCCTGTGCCAGCCCTTCATAAAGCGCACCCTCATAGTGTCTGTCCGTCTCTTTGATCACGAGAACGCCGTTTCCCTGCACCATCGTTCCGTCTGCAAAAACTCCCTCACAGAGAACCGCTCCGCTGCTGTCATACAGTTTTCCTTCCCCCTCATATCTCCCCGATGCGAAGCATCCTTCATAGATCAATGCCCCGTCTTCTCCGTACAGCTCTCCCTTTCCCTCATACGTTCCTGACACAAAGTCCCCCTCATAAATCAGCCTCCCGTATTCATCGTACTGCTTTCCGACCCCCTCATATTTCCCCGATGCGAAGCCTCCCGCATAGATCAATGCCCCGTCTTCTCCGTACAGCTCTCCCTTTCCCTCATACGTTCCTGACACAAAGTCCCCCTCATAGATCAGCGTCCCGTACTCGTCGTACTGCTTCCCGGCTCCCTCATACTCTCCTGACACAAAGTCCCCCTCATAGACCAGCCTCCCGTACTCGTCGTACTGCTTCCCGGCTCCCTCATATTTCCCCGACGCGAAACCTCCTTCATATATCAGGTATCCGCGCTCGTCGTACAGCATCCCAAACCCCTGATAACGGTTTTGCGCAAAGCCGCCCCGGTACGCCAATCCTCCGTTCCCGTAATAACACTGTCCCTCCCCCTCATACCTCTCCGACACAAAATCGCCCTCATAGACAAGCCCGCCTTCCCCATCATAAAGCCTGCCCCGTCCCGTGATCCTGCCGTCCGCGATCCGCCCCTCGAACAGGACGCGTCCGCTGTCCGGAAAAAGCAGACGCACTTTCCCCGAATATTGATACATCTCAGGCGCATTGATCTCCATCGTCTTTGTAAAAAAATGAGATTCCATAAACGGAACAAGCCATACTGTGACTGCGATCGCGAGCAGAGGCAGTAACAGCCCGGCGGTATAGAGTCCTTTTTTTGCGATCATATAAGAACCAAACGCCGCATAGTCCGAAGCGGACCGCTGTTTTGCCGACAGTGCCTCCTTCCTGTCTTTTAATTCCTTTGCCGCCTGTTCCTTAAAATCTGCCGGGACAAGACTACGCTTCATGTTGAGACACCCTTTTCTGACAGGGGCGATACAGACGCGCTCCAATCGCCTGATCCAATATTGAAGCGTCTTTGCTGCCCTCATCCTTTTTCCTGCCTTACTTTTCATCACATTTCCCGCCATTCCGTCCCGCTTCCGTTCCACTTTTTGTTCTTCCGCCGCATTTCGTTCCGGTTTCCGCCACGTCCTCGTTTCACTCCGGCTTTTCTTCACTCCGCCGCGTTTTCACCACATTTCCCGCCATTCTGTCCCGCTTCCGTTCCACTTTTCTTCACTCCGCCGCGTCCCGCTCCGGCTCCCCGGCCTCCACCGTCCCGATCACCATAATCCGCTCCCTTTCTTCCGGCGCAGTCTGCGGACGGGTACACAGCCAAAAAAATACTCCCCACAATACCAGCATAACAACCCAGCAGACGCACTTCACTGCCGCCTCCGTATGTCCAAGCACAAAACGCCATGCCCGCAGTAATATCACGCCTTCCTTCTTCCCGCCATCTTCCTCCCCAAAGGTCAGCGTCCGCAGCTTACGGGATTCCCGGTATAACGCCGTCTCATTTCCAAAGCCTTCCCCTGCCAGCTTTTTGGCATAACGCGTCATGCCGTCCGCTCCGTCTGCCCCAAAAAGCAGACAAAAACTCTCATACAGCCGTCTCTGCAGCCCACAGAACGGATCGTCATGCAGCCGGTCCGTATCATACAGCTCATAATTCACCCACACCGCCGACTCCGTATCCACGACGATGTTTGCCGGATTCGCCGCCTCATAACGCAGATACGGAGGAATTTTTTGCAAAAACAGACGCTCCAAAAGTCCCTCCCACAGCAGCATCCTCTCCTCATGCGACGATGCCCGCGCCGCCGCTTCCGAAAGAGGAATCCCCTCATGATAGCGAAACGCCGCCCACACTGCTTTTTCCTTTACAAAACAATCCACAAAATCGGGAAACGGACTGCCTTCCCCGTCCCGCTCTCCATTCACGCTCCCCCGCGCCGCCTCGCGCATTTCCAGAAATACCGGCATCATATTTCTGGCAAGCGCCGGATTGGTCATTTCTAAAAGAAGAATCCGCCGCCCATCGTCCCGCCTGTTGTCCGTTTCCTTTCCGCGCTCCGCATCTCCGGCAAGATAAGAACAGAGCGAAAGCTCTTTTTTCAATACGCGGATCACATGATATGCGCCGCCCGCCGTTTCAATCCGCATGGAAAATCCCCTCTTTGCATTCCAATATTCGAACACTGTTCAATATCAAGTTCTCTACTCATCACCGCATATTGCACTCCCCTGACCCAATCCGGACGTCAAAAGCCCTGCCCGTCAACTTCACTTGGCAGATTTCTTTTGCGCAATCTGTCGGCACCAATTCCATTGCAGGGCTTTTGACGCCCGAACCTCTATCCTTTTTTTATATCGCGCACCACCGCATACGCCACCGCGGAAAGCTTCGGATAGGCGGCGCTCTTTACCACGATCTCATAGATTCCCGGCACAGAAGGCGCCGTATACATTCCGTTCTCGTCGATGCTGCCGCCCTCCTTCTCCGTGACAGACCAGATGAAATCCCTGTCATCCGTTCCGCGGAGCACCGGCTCAAAATAGTAATCCTCCCGAAGCGCTAAATAGACCATGTCCGGTTTCAAAAACAGCGCGCGTTCTTCCTGCTCCCCGTATGCCTCCCCGCAGTCGCAAAACGCCGTCCAGTGAACCTTGATCTGCTCCGCGGCCGTCGGCTCCGTCAACACGATGCCGATCACAAACGTCCCGCCCACCGTATCGACCTTTACCGCCGTTCTTGCCGACACTTCGCGCTCCGCATCCGCAAACACCTCCGGCGCGCCGTAATAAACGGCGGACGACTTTGCCGCGCTTCCCGCGATCCCGCATACGACGGACACATTTCCCGGTCCAAATCCATGGGTGACCGGAGCCGAAAAAAACTTCTGCCCTTTTAATCCGCCGATCCCAAGCTCGATGACCGCCGTGCCGGAAATACTAAACGCAGCGTCCCTGCGCGGCTCCGCTGCTTTTTCCGTTCCCTGCGCCGCCGCGCCCGATGCGATCCGCCGCTCCAGCGCTCTCTGCTCCTGCCCGGCGGCAAGCTCGCGGATACCGGACAACACGTCGCTGCATATATACTGCCCGAACGGCATCTCCTCCACATCGTCAATGACAACCGTATTTCCCACGCCAAACAGACTGATCTTTGCAAGATAAAGACTTTGGTGATACGTCTCGTTCTGGACCTGTCGCATCGCCTGCGCAAAATAGCGCCGCCGTATGACCTCTCCGACCGGCTCGTCCGTGATCTCAACCGTGTTTTCCACAGACACCTGCGCATCCACTTCATGACCGCCGATCTTTAATGCAAAGCTTCCCTCCTTGAGCGCCGCCCATCCGCACAGACCTTTTCCGTTTCCCGCTTCCAGTGTGAACGGGATCTCATAGCGCTTCGCCCTCTCATGGTCGTTCTCATCAAACGCTGCGCGGAAGTACTGTTTCCCGTCCTTTTTCATGCAGTCAAAGACTAATTCATAATGAAAGGAGACCGGCTGCTTCTGTCCCATATTTTCCACGACGATCCGCGCCTCAAACTCGCTGCCGCTCTTTGCATAACGCGGAAACACCTGACTGATGCGGATCCCGTTTCCCCAGTAAAGCGTCTTCCACGCCTCATAATACGCGCAGCTCCCGCTGTTTCCCTGTTCCGGCTCCTGTTCCGTCACATAAATATGATAGCCCTCGGCGATCCGGTTACATTGCACGTCCTCCCCTGCCCCGCTGTCCGCCACACTATAGACCGGATTTTTTTCGTACTCCTCATACTCAATACAAAGATACAGATAGCCGCCCGCTTCCATGCTTGCAGCATAATCGGAAAATCCCTCCAGTTCCGACAGCTTCCGTGTGACCGGCTCATCCAAAACGATCTCCCGTCCGGCAAAATCAAGCGCCATCCCAGGCTCCACCGATATGGCGTCATCTCCGATTTGAACAACGTTCAGTCCGCAGACGACCCCGCAGCCGTGCATAAAGCGGTTGATCAGTCTGCGCTTATCGTTCATATACTTCTGCTCCGCCTCAAAGTCATCCACGCCGAGCAGCTTCCCATAAAAGTACCGGTTTCTTTCATACGGAAAATATTTCAGATTTTTCATGATCCGCCTTCCTTTCCTGCTAAGACCGAAAACGGCATCGCACATCTGCCGTCCAGACAAAGCTTCCGGTAACGGCTGAGCACACTGTTGATGCCGAGATAGGAATGCTGCCCCAAAAATAAGTAAGGCTGCAGCGCGACGATCCGACATGCCATGTATGCCGGTTTTGTCATTTCTACGATCTTCCCGACCCGATAAAGCTCCTTTTCTTCCTGCCTCTCCGTATCGATCAGGACGGCAAACTCATAGGGACCGGCGGCGTAGAGACGCTTTAAGCGCTCCTCCTCCTTTCCCCCGTCAAAATATGGTATGAGCTGCCCGTACTCCACGATATAGACCGTTCTTCCCGTTCCCAAAAAAAGCAGTTCCTTTATGTATTCCGCCGTCCCCCGGATGCGAAGGAGACGCGCCGCATGCAAAATGAGATAGCGCTTCTGCTCCTCGTTCCAAACTCCCTCATCCCCGATGGCAAACCATTCCGAAAGCTCCCGGAGCGCCTCCCCGTTCTCCGTAAAGGGGGAAAGCCGCTGCGGAATGCGTGCGATCCGCTCCGTCCGATCTTCATAAAGCGCCTGAAAAATACCAAGGTAACGCTCCAAAAAAGTATCCTCCCGCACATGCGCCTGATACAGCTCCGGCAGATAGGAAAGCCACGTCTGTCTCGGAAAACAGATTTTCATGCGCGTAATCCTGACATGCACGTCGTTTTTTTTCTCTAACTGAATCCTCAGCCGGAGGAAGCGCCCGTTCACACCGGTCAGCAGTACATCCTCCGCTTCCCGAAAACTTGCTTTTGGGGTATTCTCCCCGGAAACATGCGTCTCCTCATCCGCCGCATAGACCGTGACCGAGACGTTTCCGCGCAGATGACTGCCATATAGCAGCAGTCTGTGCCACTGTGTTCCCCGTTCCCCGCAGTCGAACACGCGCGTATCGTAAATTCCCGTATCGCATCCGTCCGCAAGCGAGATTCCCTCATCGTCGATGACAACGCCGACGCCGCTGCCCCGCGCAAAGTCTTCTTTTTTATTCAGCAAAAAGTAATTTCCACGGCGCGCCATCTTCCTTCCTCCTTCGATTCGGTCTGCGTTCCCCGGCATACCGTCACTTGCGTGCCTGCCCGTTCCCCGGCATACCGTCATCTGCGTGCCTGCCCGTTCCCCGGCGACATGCTGAGAACACACTCCTTTAGGTAGGGCAGTCCATTGGCGGGCAGGATCAGATCCCCGTTCCTGCTGCGCCTGATCCCCTTCCCCTGCGCGTCAAGTGTCAGCGACACGACCTCCGCCACCGCATCCAATACATGAAGCATCCCATAGACGGCGCTGACGCGCACCGCCGCACCGAACGCCGCCCGCATCTTCTCAAAGAATTTCCCGGCTGCCTCTGCAATCTCCTTTCTCGCACGCTGCTCCTGTCCGGCTGAGACGATCTCCGCATAGACCGAGATACCGATGTACTCCGGTGAGAGCACAACGATTCTTGTGCCGAGCAGCCGCTTTTTCTCCAACGCGCGGAGAATATTTTTCCGATATGCCTCGCTCAAAGGCGCGACGGCGTCCATTTGAACAGGCTTCACGGCGAGCGTGACACACGCCTCCTCCGCAATGCCGCCACGGTCTCTTTCCCCCTGCGCCGAAAGAACGCGGACATTCTCGATCATCAGCCCCGGCGTCTTACGCGCAAGACGTTCATAATCCTCATCCGTCACGGCGCGCGTCTCCCGCGCCAGACATTTTTTCAACCGTTCTCCGCCCTGCGAAATGGTTTCCGCATCCTTCCCGCCCTCCGCAGGATGCCTGTTTTCCACAGCGATCCCCCGCGCTCCGTCCTCCAGCCGGAGGATGCTCCCCTCTTTCACGTTTCCGCCAATGCCGAGACTGCTGCGCGCCGCCGCGATCCGGATACTTCCCTCCGGCGCAATGCCGTGGTCGCAGTCCCCAAAACGGATGCTGCCGCTCTCCTCCTCATAGCAGAATACCGCATCCGACGCGCCCGCCTGAAGCAGATCATCGCAGAGCGCAGCGCTCACATAGCGCCCGCTTCCTTTTATCGTCTCCATCATGAGACACATTCCCTCTGCGCACAGATCCGCCATCCCCACTCTGTATTCCTGATCCGGAAGACCGCTGCCCTCTGCGATGAGCAGTTCCTCCTTCTTTCCCTTCTCGCAGCAGATCAGCCGATACGCCATTTCTTCCTGTCCGTGCTCCGGCAAAAAAAAGAATGCCGCCTCGTCGCTGATCTTTTTTTCCACCTTCCCGTCATACGGGAAAAACCATTCGCCCTCCTGCCGGAACAAAAGAAACTCTCCCGTCATCGCCAAATAAGTACAAAGACGGATCGGTCCGCTGCCGCGCAGCCGCCCGTCATGATATTCCGCAACCGTCCTTTGCTGCACGAGCGCCCGCTCGTGAAATGTGATCCCGGCAAGCATGGGAGGAATGTCATACTCGCACCGCTCCAAAACAAGCCACAACGCATACGATCCGTTTTCCTGTGACATTTCCTGCTCCAGACAAAAGCGCAGCATTCCGTTTTGCAGCAATCCCTTTGTTGTATCCTCCACAAGACGCGCCGTGCATTCCCCCTTTTCGCCGCGGTAGCGGACGGACAGCTCCGAAAGCGGATAAAACGCATCTTCCTCCCCGATAGGGTTGCGCCTGCCCGCCCCGCATTCGGACAGCCGGATGCTGAGGCAGTGCGTTACCTGCGGTTCCAGCGCGCCGCTTAACTCCATCCGCAGCGCGCTCCCCTTTTCAGGGCGCTCTCCAAATGCCGGGAACCGGATGTCCCCTGCCGCGCCCGCAGGCGCGTCATACGTTGCAGACGCCTCCCGCGATACACGGACGCCCCTGCCGCTCCCTATCCGCATAGCGCCCGCTTCTCCCGTTTCCCCGTTCTGGCATGGGCGGACTTCGGGCCGCGCCGCGTTTCCGCCGCCGGCATAGGCGGAGATCCGCGTGATCTCCTCCGCGCCGATCCGGATCGGCTCCGCCGCTTCAAAACAGACGTCTCCCGCATAAAACCGGCTGCCCTGCGGAAAAAAAACGGGATACGCCGCGCCGTCCAGGCGGACAACCGCCTTTGCCGCTTTCTTTTTTAACAGGGAAAGCCCCATGAGACGCAGATATGCCAAAGTATGCGCTTTGCCGATCTGATCCATGTGAAATTGCTGCATCTCTTTCATCCACGCGAAAAGCTCAAGAATGGTCATGCCCGGATCGTGGACATTATGATCCGTCCAAAACGGAGCAATGTCCGTGATCTGCTCCCTTGCCCGCTCCGCGATTTCGGCAAACCGCTCATCATCCAGCACCGTTTCAAACAGCATTTCACCCCCTCCTTTCGCGTTCATGGGATTTTAGGCGATTGCGAAACGCAACCGCCTATCACAGGATTTCCGTTTCAAAAAACATGCCATCAAATCGGTGTCAGCAGATCACGACATGGCATTTCCCCGGCAGCGGCACCATGAAGCGCTCCGAATACCCGCCGGACGCCTTAAAAAACGCACGTCTGTCCCGTCCGCCAAGCTCCACGCATACCCGTTCCCGCCCTGCATTCCGATAGGCAGTCAGCCGCAGACTTCGGATATACTGAATCCCCGGCACGCTTTTTAACGCGTTCGTCATCTGCGCCTCGTTCGGCATCGTCCCGATCTCCCATCCGTTCCCGTCGTAATTTCCCGACAGCGGATGCAGAAAGCGCGCCGCAGTCCTTTCCACTTCTGCCTGAATCTCAAACGGATTCCCGTCTTCCGCGGCGACCGCTTCCACCTCGCAGTCCATCTCAAGAAACACCGGCTCCACGACGAAAAGTTTCCCCCGTCTTTTAAGGCAAACGTCCATCCGCGCAGACAGATACTGCGCCACCTGCGCGCGGACCGCGTCAAAATACATGCTGCCGCCCTGAAATTCTTTTAACAGTAACGCCACCGCCGCCGCGCCGGGTTCATAATTTCCGTCGGCATTACAATTCGGATAACATTTTACTTTTTTGACCGCAGAGGATGCCTCGCGCGCAAGCGCCTCGAAATCCCACACCGTCACGGCACGCCCTCCATGGCGCAGCGCCGCGCTGCCGCGCGTAAGCGCCTCCGCCTCTCCCTCCCGGCCGCAGCCGCCGTAAACGAGCATCGGATTCGTTACCCGGTTCACATAGCCGTAAGAACCGATGAGTTTTTGAATGCCTCCGGGTTCCTGATTCCCCGCACTGCCGCTCTGCCGTCCCGTCTGTTCCGCACACGCCGAAATTCCCGCCGCATTCATGAACCATCCCGTGATACGCGGCATCCTCCCCCGCTTCTCTAGGGCGCGGTACTCCCCTTTTACGTCCTGCACGCGCAGCCAGTATGCCGTCTCTCCGCACACTGACGCCTCCACAAAATCCTCTTTTCCCATAAAGGTCAGCGTACCGCTTTTTCTGAAATTCTCCGTCCCGTCCACGACGGACAGCGGCGTAAATCCCTGCGCCCCCATATACGAAAATGCGAGATACGGGAGTCCTCCCGCCAATTCCTCCTGCATCGCGCACAGGATACGGATCGGTCCCTTTTTAAGCGGTCTGTGAAATCCGAGATACAGCGCAGGAGCCGTTTCCTTTTGTCCGCAGAATAATTCCCATGCGTTCTCCGCGCCCTTTTTGGCGGTTCCATATACGCGCTGCGAGCCGTTATTTTGTGAAAGAAGCATGTCCGGCGTCTTTCCCCGTTCCCCATAATCAAACGCAAACTGCACCCCGCTTATGACCGGCACGATATACGCGCCCTTCGGCTGATAAAGATTCGTCATTTTCAGGACGCGCACACGCAGGTAGCGCGTCGGCGCCGCCTGCCATTCCAAGAGAGACGCATCCGGCGGACATGGGAACAGGATCCGCACCTGCTGCCCGGCTCTCGCTCCCGTCCCGTCAAACAACGTTTCATCCTTTTTTTCCACCGCAAGCCTGCTCCAGCCCGCCCCGTTGTAATATTCCCAGACGACCTGCCGGATCGTGATGTCATATTCCGCATCCGGCACGAAGTCCGCGCGCTTCATCAGCATCTTCCACCGCTTGTCCGTCTTCACGCTGTGATCGAACGGGATATTCTCATAATCGAGCCGGAACGATAACGTCACGCGCGCATCCGGCTTGCCGAGCGCCTCCGCCGATGCAAAATAGCACTCCGCAAAGGGCGCCGGGTTTTCCCCAAACGGCAGAAAGCGCCCGTTTTCCTGTTCGCCCTCCTGATTCCAGATCAGGTCCGGTTCCGCCTTTTCCCTGCGCGAAGCGATCCGGACTCCGTTTACCCGAAACGGCGCGCCCAGCCATGGTTTTTGATAACGGCAGCCCAGCCAGTATCCTTCTTTTCCAAACAGCGCCCTTTTCGCCGGCGCTTCTGCGCCCGGTTCCACTGCAAGCGTCAGTCCGCGCGCGTCCCACCGCCGCGTCCCGTACTCCGCAAATCCGTCCTCCGTACTGTAAAAAAAAGAACACGCCTCCCCGTCCGACAGCCAGTGCGCCGGATCGTTCTCACCAGCGCTTTTCCTGTCATGCTCTCCGGCGTCTTTCCTGCCGTTGCCTCTGACGTTCCCCCCGCCGCCCCCGTTCTCTGCAGCAAACGCGAGCGTGATCTCGGCGCCGCCGGACACGGACAGAACCTCGTTCTGGCAGAGATAAAACACATGCTCCTGCAAATTCTCTTCCTCCCGCGCAAAAGGAGCAAACCCTGCGGACACATCCTTTTTTGCGATATAATCCCGCTCCCCGTCAACAAAAAGCGCCTTTGTCAGGCTTGCAGGCGTCACATAGAGCGCCTCTGTCGTTTCATAACGAATCTCCTCCGTCTGCACGGACGCATCCCCTCCCGCCCTGCCGGACACGACGACGCCTTTTGGCAGAAACGTGCCGCCGTACTCATCCCCGGACAGCCCGAATGTGACATATCCCCGCGCCGCAGACGCCGGTCTTGTCTCTAATCCGATCTGCTTAAAAAAAGCAAGCTTATGCTTTTCCGGAATCCGCGTAAAACGCGCTTCCGTGCCCGCAAACATGTCCGCAAACAGCATTGCCAGCGCCGTACCCGCATCGGGATGCTCCCTGTCAAAACGCCATTCGGGCGTATACGATTTCGCAAGATATGCGATCTGTGCCAGAATTTCTTCCGCACCGCTTTCCTTCCCTTTTCTCATGCCCTGCTGCCTCCTGCGGCAAACGCCTTTCCCTATCCGGTCCCGGCAGTTTGCATCCGCCTGTCCACGTTTCAGATCCCCTCGTCTTTATAGTACGGAAAAACCAGATTATAAGGATTATTTGTCGCACGCACGGTATATCCGACGTGTATTTCGGCAACGCCCCCGCCAAGCCGCCCGCAGTCCACCGCGATCTCCACATCCGTAATGCGCGGCTCGTACCGCACAAGCGCCGCCCTGATCTCCTCCTCCATGCCTTTCTGGTCGATCATGTTCATCGTGGAAAACGCATATCTCCGAATATCGCAGCCAAATTCGGGACGCATGACGCGCTCCCCCTTTCCCGTAAAAAGAATCAGTCTGACCGCCTCCGCGATGTCTTCTTCTCCCGCGCACATCTGCATCCGCCCCGTCACCGCATCCACACGCGGCGGAAATGAAATGCCGCAGCCTAAGAAATCCGCCGCTCTCCGCCCTTCCATAAAGCTTCTCCTCTTTCCGTCGTGTCCTCACCGTGTCTCCGTCCTGTCTCCGTCGCGCCTTCGTCCTGTCTCTATCCTGTCTGCTTGCACCGCGCACGCCTCCGTTATTTGCGCAGTGTTCGTTTTCTCATGTCTTTTTCGGCGATCAATGCCACGCTCTGTATCAACTGCGTTACTTCTAAATCCTCGTAAACTGTTGCACAATGCGTACGCTCTTCAATTTAGCTTCATAAGCGAACCTTTCGCCTGAAAGATCCCGCTGCTCTCCGCTTTGAGCGAAGCCGTTCCCTTTAGTTCCAGCGATGCCTGCGCCTCCGCCTTGATATTCTGCCCCTTGATCTGCGTGCTGCTCCCCTCCAGCATCGTATTCTGCCCCTTGAAATGCAGCTTCTGCCCCGCTTTTAAGCTGACGCTGTCCGCTGAAATCTCCGCCTCTTTCTTTTCTCCGTCCAGCACAAGCATTTCTTTTCCACCGATGCTGAAAACTGCTTTTTTCTCCGCTTTGAACGTCAGAACGCCGCCCTCGGTGTCCAGCTCGACCGCATTGTCTCCCTCTGCGTCCTGTATGGAAATCTTGTGCGCTTCGTCGTCAAGCCGGATCGTGTGTCCCGATTTCGTTTTGACCGTGATCGTCCCGTTCTCGCCGCCGTCGCAGACCGTCATGCTGTTTCCGCCCTTTGTGTAAAACGTTTTGACCACATTTTTTTCATCCGCCGCCTCCGGCGGCAGCACGTTATCCTCTGTATAAAGACTTCCGATAACGTACGGGCTCTGCGGCTGACCCATATAAAAAGCAACAAGGACCTTTGCGCCGATCTCCGGGAGCATGTAGAGTCCGTGTCCTGCTCCGGCATACGGAAATGCTACAGGCGCCCAGTCCAGTTCGTCCTTCGTATCCGTTCCGAGCAGCAGTTTCACTTTTACCATACCCGGATGACCGCTGTCCCAATTTTCCTTGACCTCTCCGAGCAGGACGCCCGTCACAAGCTCCTCCGCATCATAATCAGACTTTGTCTGCAGCTCGTCAAACAGACTCATTTTTTCCCTCCAAGCACAAAATCCGTTGTAAATCCGTCCGTGCCAAACGTGTGGCTGACCGCTTTCAGATAATATTCGCCGTTCACGGCATCGTCGATCCCGTCAATGCCGAGATAACGCCCCGGAATCAGCACCGGCATACCGATACAGCTCCCCCGCCCGGAATGCATCGACTCTTTCACGCGCTCCACCTCATCCGTCAGGCGGCTTTCCGCTTCATCCTCGGATTTCATGCTCGTCAGCTCTATGACCTTCACGGATTTAAGAATGCCTGTCTGCGCGGCTTTGTCGGACATGACCGTCTCTTTTTTTTCGATCATGAACTTTTTTTGTTCCGTACTTCCGCCCTTTTTTCCGGATTCTCCCGTTTGGGCGCTCCCGCTTCCGGACGTGTTCCCAACGCCTCCTGCCTGTGTTTCTCCGCTCCCGGACGTATTCTTCTGCGTCGGCTTTTTTATCGTCCCCCGCACTATGATCTGCATATTCACATAACTGCTGCTTTCGGAAAAAGTAACCAGATCCTTTCCCCACGTCAGCGTCAGAACGGCGGCCTCCCCGCTTTTTGCGGTCAGCTTTGCTTCTTTCCCATAAACAAGGAAACGAAGATCATGCTCCCTGCACAGTTTCCGCACGAGACTAAGATCGCTGCCGCGTTGGACAAAGGTTTTCAGGCTGCTCCCCTCTCCGCTCCCTCCGCCTTTTTGTTTTTGCTCCACGGATACGTTTAAGCCAAACGCGCTGTATTTTCCCATCAGCGTGGAAAACAGATTGGTCAGCGTCTGCTCCTCCCATACCTTGTCGATCTCCTCATTGTCCGCCATCAGCCGCTTCACATCCATGACCGTGACCTGCATGGAAGGCATTTCTGAAAACTGGACTCCCGTTTCATAAATAAATCCGTGAAATACATCAGCCAGTTCGGAACCGTAGCCTAATTCGATCTTGACCATCGCGCCGCAGACAAGATACTTTTTTACCGTCTGTCTGATGGCATTCTGCTTACCGTCCCAAATATCCGTCACGCTGAAATCGGCGCTCGCCGCGGAATCGATATGGAGCGAAACGCGGATATGCTCGATCCGCACGCCAGCCGCCTGCACCAGTTCCTGCGGCGGTGTTCCGATCCATATCTTTGCGGCCGGCGCCGCGTATTGTTGATAGCGCTCCCGCAGTTTGTCCGCTTCAAACACTGCGGTGAGCAGATCGGCTTCCTCTGCTTTCGCCATATTGTTTCGACTCCTTTCACTTTCTGTGCTATCAGGCGATCGGATTCGGGTATCAAAAGCCTATTCAAGTAACCGCGAAGCTTTTCCTCTCTAAAGCGCCGGCAGCGTAAGCGTCATCCCTGCCTCGATGTCAAGCGGATTCTCTATCCCGTTCTGCCTCGCGATCTCCCGCCAGCGCTCCGCGTCCCCGTACTCCTGCCACGCGTAATGCCAAAGCTGTTCGTTCTCATGCAGCACGCGTACTTTTGTGCGGTCGGGCGATTCAAAGGGCGCCTGCCGCCTGCTTTCATCCGCATCCAGCAAAGAGCGGAAAGAGACGTCCGCCTTTGCCCGCACGGGCGTGCCGTCCGCAAGGAACATCGTATAACTTGCCTTAACGCTCGTCACACATCCGTAGAATTTTAATTTTCCCCAGCAAAAAGAAACACTTGGCGGACGATGCAGCGAGCCGTCAATCTTCAATAGCTTCGTCAGTTCCCCGACCTTTGCCGCCGCGTTTGTTCCGCTCTCTCCCTTTTCCGCTGTCGGCGGCACATAGGTATCAAAGTAGAGCGTCATATCCAGTGTCATGCTCTCCCCGGAAATAAACTGACTGACCGGTCCGTCCAGACCCGGAATCTTCTTTTCACTGTAAGAGGCACTCTGCGACAGTTGATAGGATTCGGGATTGAACATCACCTCGATCTCGCTCCCGCCCTCCACCTTGATGACCGCCTTTTCCGCCATTGTGTTCCTCCTTCTCTCCCCATTCCCCTCTGGCAGCAGCCCGCAGGCTTCGGCATCCGAACAAATTTGTATACATAGAAAACGTCTGCATTTTGGTGTTCTCCCGGTTGACCGCTGCTCCTCCTATACGCTCCCTTGTGCGTTTAACAGTCTGTCACAGAAAAAATAGACTCCCGCTTATTTTTTAATCCTTAGCCCCTGCGCAATCGCTCTAAATGCATCTCCCGCTCCATGCGTTTCATGACTTCATCCGTGAGCTTTCCCATGTCCGGCTCCGGCGTCCGTATCGCGGTCTCCATGCTTTTTTGCAATTGAAGAAGCAAGGTCTTCTGCCTATTCAGCTGTTCTTCCACCCCGGCAAGCGTGCGCTTTGTCGTGACAAGCTCCTCGTGTGCGGTCCTCCTTTGATAAACAGGCGCTTCTCCCGTATTCCTTGGCGGATCATGCTCCCTGTATTCCCGGTTGAGGATTTTTACAAGATCGCGCTCCGCTTTTTTTGCCAGGTCGGGGCGGCTCCCGCGGTGAACAAAGATCGCCGCAATATCCCGGAACACCGTCAGTTCCTTTTGCATGAGGGGCGTTCCGCTCCATTCTGCCTTTGTCCTTATTACAAAGCGCTCCATGCGCTTCACGATGCTCTGCGCAAACGCCTCCCGGCGCGCGGTGCTCTTCGCTTTCCATGCCTGCTCCTTTTGCCATGCCCGATTGAGACGCAGAAGCAGTTGATAAAAATACTGATCGGAAGAAGCCGCCCGCCGCGGTTTGAACAGGACGCGCGGCGTTTCCGGAAAAATCTCTGCGCCGGACGGCAGCCAATGCTTCCGGATACGCGCCGCAAATGCGGCTCCGGGACCATTTAAGATACGTTCCGCAAATTCAGCCTCCACGGACATCGCTCTCTCCTTTTCCGTCGGTTCTGTGCAGATCATGTATACTGAATCCCGTCATGCATGATCTCAAACCGCTCGATCAGGATGGAATTGCCCATCGCGTCCAGATTTCCTACCTCCCGCTTTGTGATGATGCCGTCCGCGATCCAAAACCGCCGGTCCGTCATCTGCCCTTTCGCGTCCAGCAAAATAACAGAAAGCCATGTTCCGAGGCACATTCCCGGTTTCATCCCGGCGAACCGGCTCTCCGCCGGAACGATCCCATGTTCCAGCAAAAGAGGCGCATGTTTTTTATGGGGCACCGCTAAAATGTACGGCGCATCGTTCTTTCCTCCCTCGGAAAGTTCCTCATATTCCATGGAAGACTCCAACCCGGAAACTTTGGAAAAGCGTATTTTCTGCCCGGATGCGGTCTGTTCCGCCGTGAGCCTGCCTTTCGTCTGCCCCTGCCCCATCATCACCAAAAAACGAAAATCCGCCGCATATCCTTCCTGTACTGCTTTTTTCTTCTTTTCCTTTTCCGATGTCATCTGTCCATGCCTCCCTATGTCTCCCGGCCGCCTCATATCATGATTTCTGAACCTTCCTCTTCTTTTTCACACCGTAAACACATTCTCCGGCTCGTCGTTTAATGCCCTGTTGATCTTGGAAATCTCGCCGCACCACCGTTTCCTGTCCAAATGACTCATCGCCATGATGTCGTCATGACTCCAATGCATATAATAAGCGATAAACGCCGCTTCCTCATAAATCTGCTCCGCCGGATAGCTTGTTATTGACCGGCACTCATAAAATTTATGGGAACCTCGGCTTCCTTTCCGCAGTGCGGGCAAACGGTCCGATAACACGGCGTTTCCATCGTATTGATCCGCTCGTACAGATCCTGTAAATAGGCGAGATCCATGGTATAAAGTCCCTCGATCACACGCGTGTCCACAGCCGGAAGCGTGCCGAGCGATGTGACGACGCGTGCGAGCAGAATCACGGTCAGATAGCTCGGATTCTGCTGCACTCTCGCATCCTTTAACGGCAGAATTTCATCCGCCGCATTTGCCATCCGCATGATTCCCGTTTTATGCAGAATCCCGTCCCTGTCCAAATACCCTCTCGGTAACTCAAATTCATATTCTGTCTGGAATGCCATTGCCACCTCCACCTTTCTTTCCCGCGTTTAAGATTCACGCGTCATCCCCTCATGTGCGATCTCCAGCGTCTCCACTGCAACCTCGGACGACGTCGCGTTAAAATCCGGCGCCGTGTATTTGATCGGCCATGCGTTGATGACACGCCACGATGCGACCGCCTTTTCCGTCGCGTCAAGCAGCGAGATCGTGATTGTTTTGCGTGTGACCTCCCCTGTCACGCCGTCGTTTAGCCAGTCGTAGAGCGCGTGCGAGTCCGCCAGTCCTTTTTTGAGCGTGATATTCCCGTACTTTTTTAATCCGGGTATCTTCATGGGCGTCTGAACCATGTCGCCCTCCCGGTACTCCATCACGTCAATGGACGCGTCGAACCCCGTGACCTCGGAAAAACTGCACGCGTCAATCCCGTCGATCTCCACCTTATATCTGAACTTTCCGTATGGATATGTTGCCATCGGTCATCCTCCTCCTTTCTACTGTTCCACGCTATTGGGCATCCCCCGTCTTCTGGGAGATCCGGAAGATGACAAATTCGGCAGGTTTCACGGGAGCCACGCCGATCACGCAGACTAAACGCCCGTTATCTATGTCGTCCTGACTCATGGTATCGCGTCCGATATTCACAAAAAACGCCTCGTCCGGCGACGTCCCCGCGATGGAACCGTCCCGCCACATGCCGAGCAGGAACACCTCGATCGTGCGTTTGACGCGCACCCAGAGCACCTCGTCGTTCGGCTCGAATACCGCCCAGTTGGTGTTCGCCTTAATGGATTCTTCTATATAAATAAACAATCGGCGGACATTGATATATTTCCAGCTCGCATTGCTCGTCGCCGTCCTTGCACCCCACACGCGGATGCCCATGCCCGGAAAGCTGCGGATCAGATTTACACCCTTGGGATTTAAGATGTCCTGTTCTCCTTTGTTAAACGGACAATCCAGCCCGACGCAGGCGCGCACGACCTCGTTTGCGGGCGCCTTATGCACGCCGCGCGTGTTATCCGTCCGCGCATAAATACCGATGACGGAACCGGAAGGCGGAATCGCAATATTTTTTTTATCCAAAGGATCAAATACCGTCAGCCACGGGTGATAGAGCGCCGCGTACTCGGAATCGAACATCTCCCGGTGCGCGAGTACGTCGTCGATCTTTTTCGCATCGCGCGGCAGGTCGAGCACCGCGACGCGGCTCGCCGTATTTTCACAGTGCGCGACAAGCATGAGCTGCACGTTCGGATCCGTGATGCCCGGAACCGCCATAATGGATACGTTATCATTATCGAGAAATGCCTGTATCCCGCTGCGTTTTCCCGCGCCGTCGTCCGTTCCGATAAAATCCGCCGCCGTCAGTGACGCGACGCTGCCGTTACTCCCCCCGCTTAAGGAAACCGTGAGCACCGCCTTTTCCTCATCCCCCTGCGCAAGCGCCAAAAACGGCGGCATGATGTTGTCCGGTTCCCCTTCCGGAATCTGGCAGGAAACCGCGATCAACTCCGATTTTGCCGTCTTCTTTTCAATATAATTGGGCGCGTCAATGTTAAAAGAAACATTTTCATATAACTCCACCTGATCGTCCATGCGCACTTCCAAAGAAATCTCGCAGGTAGAGATCGTCCTCGTCGGGATCAGATCCTTATCGACGGCGCTCTCGTCAAATTCTGAAGAAAACTCCACGATATTGTCCTGACATTTGACAACACGGTGATAGGTCACGGTCGTCTTATCCGTATACATGACAATATCGCCCGCCGCAAATCCCGCGCCGTTCTTGACATGGTACCGCTTGCCGCCCGCCGTCTCTAAAATCTCCAAAATCTGCGTCTTTGCTTTGGAAGCGGGCGTGATTACGATGTTGACGTTGTTTCCCCATGCGCCCGGATTTTTCGCCGTAACCGTCAGAATCGCCGGTTCCGCGGGAAGCAGCCCCTGCGCCGCTTTGGCGTCCTGCGGCGCGACTCTGGAAATGAAGGCCCGCGCGCCTCCGTTGATAAAAAAATGCTCGACCGCATAGGCGAGAAACCGGTTCTCCCCAAATTCATTTTCCGACAGATAACCGCCGTATTTCCGCTTAAAATCCGCAAAGTTTGTCACAAGCTGCGGCACGCCGCATACCGCGCCGCGCTCTGCAAGTCCGACAAAACCCGCCGTGCTCGTTCCCACGCCCTCCATCGGTTTACCGCCGGACTCGAACTCCTCCACATAAACTCCCGGTGACAAGTATTCCGCCATACCTTCCTCCCCTTTCTGTATCGATTGCTGGATTCGACACCATTTTACAGAAGGGGACTTAACAAATTCTTAACAACCATGCGGGATTTTAGTTTTTATACAGATAATCCTCAAACGCCCGCTCCGGCTCCTCGCCGATCACCTCCAGCGAAGCCTCCCGCAGACGCTCGTACGCCCGCTTTGCACCCGTGATGTCCCGGCATAAAAGCAGGCACTCCACCAGCCGCTCCATCACGGCAAGCGCATAACCGTCCACCTCCAGCGCCTTTTTCAGATACGCGGCGGCTTCCTCGTGCTTTTTTTCCGCAGACGCCTTGTCTGCAAGCGTATTCATCATCCACAGATAACGCCGCTCCACTTCCTCCCCGTACGCGCCGATCCAAAGATAATCCTCCTCATACAGATACCCTGCCCCATAAAGCGCGGCAAGCCTCGCCGCACGCTCCCTGCTTAACATTTCTCCGCGCTTTAAGCATCCGTAACAACGATCGAGTTCCTCAACATCCGACTGCATCCTCGTCATATTAAGCGCGTACGATTGATTCTTTACGAGCAGACAGTCCGTGCCTCCCGCGCCTGCCAGCGCTTTCCGCAGATACGATGCCGTCGTATGAAACAACACCGCCGCCTTCTCCGCGGTTTTTTCCGGCCACAGCCGCTCCGTCAGCACATCCCGCGACACCCATCTGCCTTTTTCGTAAAACAAACATGCAAACAATTCCTTTGTTTTTTTCGTGCGCCATACGATCTCTCCGCCCGCGCCGCGCACGGAAAGCGAACCCATGCACTGCACGGACAGGATGCCTCCGCTCTGCTGCCGTGTGCCATCGTCCCCCGCGTCCGCAGCGCCGCCCGTACCTCCTGCCGTACCGCCCTGCTGCTCCGCCTGCTTCCCCAACGCCGCAAGCTCGCGCAGATAGCGCTCGCTGCTGTCATAACGCAGCTTCGCACGCGCTTGTTTTGCCGCCGCCCGCAGCAGTTCTTCCCCGCGCTGCCGCTCACCGTCCCGGTACAACTGCTCGTACATACAATAGAGCGCCGTATCCGGAAGCCGTTCCCGAAAACCGTATAAATGATCGATCCACACCCGCAAAAGCGTATGCTGTCCCGACTCCGCCATCCCGGCAGCCCGCTTCTCCAGCACTGCCGCCACAAGCGCGCAGCCCTTTTCCCCACACTGCATACCGTAACCGACCGCCGCCTCCCACGCTCCATGGCGCACCTCATACTCCGCTGCCCGCAGTAAGATTTCGCCGCGCCGCCCGGCAGGCAGCCTGCTTCTCAAAAAATCCCGGAACACGCCGTCGTAGCAATACGCGTCATCCTCCTCTTCCATGCGTGATAAAAAAAGATTTTCCCGCACGAGATAGCGCAGCATCCCCGCGGCGTCCCCGCGTCCCAGCGCATGGTCGCACAGGGGCGGCGTTACGACTTCCAGCGCGGACGACTCCGTCAGAAATTGCTGCGTATCATATGCCAGTTTCCGAAAAATCTCATAAAACAGATAATCATAAAGCCGCGTCCGGTCAAACAAGGTCGTGCGGGCGGGCATCGGCCGCGCTTCCTTTAAGTCCAGCCCTGCAAACGCGATGCCTGCCGGCCAGCCGTTCGTATCCGTATGAATCTCCCGCACCGTTTTCTGCGGCAGCTCCCTGCCGGACATCTTATGCAGCAAAAGCGCGGTCTCCCGCTCCTCGAACCGAAGCTCATCCTCTTTGATCTCACGCGCCGTCCCCCGCATCAGACAGGCGGCAAGAAAGCCCGGAAAAGCGCCCCTTAAAGAAAAAAAGAACCGTGCCCTTCCTTCCCCATACTCCATAAAGCGTAAAAGGAAATCCAACACGGTCTCATCATAAATCAACTGCAGGTCATCCAGACAAATAAAAAAGCCATCCTCCGGCAATGCGGGGATACAGCGCGAAAAAAACAGTTCGCTCACCCGTTCCGGTTTCTCGCGCCCTGTCAGTTTCATTTTTCCTCCATCAAAAAGATCCACATTCACAGCGCCTGAAAGCGCTGCCGCGATTCCATATAAAAAACGATAAAAGTGATTGTCGGATTCGTGCAGCCGGTACCAGCAGCTCTTCGCCCGATGGCTCCCCGCCCACTCCGCCATTACAGTTGTCTTTCCATAGCCCGCGCCCGCATGAAACACAACAGCGCACTCATCCCCGCTCTCAATACTTGAAAGCAGCTTCTCGCGCCGAAGCCACCATGACGCTTCTTTGGGAATCCGCAGTTTTGATGTATTCCACAGAGCAGGCTTCTCCCATGCCTGTTCCCCCAATGATTGTTCCCCGCTATGTACTTAGTTTATAGTTTCGGCTCTTGAATCCTACTTTGTAGTTTAATACAAAATATATACTACTTCAAGCCCTGCTGCATAGGATTGCGTCTGTGGCACCATGGGCTTTGATCTTCCACGGAATCCTTTTCTGTGGTACTTGATCCGCACCAGAAAGAATGATTGCTTTTTTTTTGGTTATCATGTAAGATAGCCTTAATGATTTCCAATATTTTTCACCATCAGATTTTTTAGGCGAATTGCAAAAGGAGCGCACTCTTATGTTCAAGGAAGCCGCTGTCACGATTCTGCTGTTTATCCTGCTGTTCTTTCTGCTGCGTCTGCTGCTTTCCAGAAAACAGCGGGCTTTTCAGATCGTCTCCTTCTGCCTGATTCTGGGAAGTCTTTTTTTGAATATCTGCTATAATCTGAAGAATCTGTTTCCCGAATTTGTACTGGATGAGACGGTTCCGCTTGGCGACTGCCGTGAAAACCTCTTTCTTTATAAGGCGGATTCCCAATATCCCTGTCACATCCTGTTTCCGATCCTGCAGGATCGGACGGTTCTAATAGACAGTTCCTGCGGGTTTTATGATCTGTTTCTCCATACATTTTCCAAAGATACGCGTACAATTGAGATCAGCCCGGAGGACGCCGCTTTGGTTGCATCCTCTTCCGGACAGTTTTCCCACGAAAGCATTCTCCATCTCGTAACCCTGATGGATTACGCATTTCCGGATAACCATCTGATCGCTGGCGAACCGCTTCTCTATGTCTGTACCGACGGCTTGAACGGCGCGGACACACTCGTTGCCGTGATTGATGAACATCTGAATCTATACCTGATGTCCGAAACCGATTTTTATGAAATGACGCAGGAGGTAGCATTTTGAACGCACAGGACAGCCGCAATTCCAGGCTTTTTCCTATACTGTATTCCGCAGGACCTTATCTGTTTTTGGTCTGCTCTGCGCTGCTTTTTACCGTCAGCATGTTCACGAACAGATCTTATTTTCATGCGCTCGCCGCAGGCAGTGTCTGCCTGTATCAGCTCCGGCAGGTACTCTGCATTCTGTTCCTTTATCTGTTAGGATACCTGTTTCTGAAAACGATCCAGCACAGGCTGGACGGGTTATGGGTCTGCCTGCTGGCATTTCCCGCTGCAATCTGTCTCTGGTGTTTTATGAGTGAATTTTTACTGCTTGCGGATTTCACTTACCGTTTTCTGCGCGTCCTGTTTCTCATATCCGCTTTCATCCTGTTATGCTTTTTTATCCGCAGATTCCGGAGGATTCCGCTTTGCAGACCGACGCTTCCAATCCTCAAAACGATCGCTGTGATTGTGGGTGCCGCCTGTCTTGTTTCTACCGGTTATAACTATATTATTCTGAATTATGACAGTTACTTCTACTTTTCCGATTACGGCAAGGCGCTGACGCTGATGATGAGTTACAAGGACATTGTCAGCGACAACAGCTTCGTCATGACAAATATCGGACAGTTCCTGCCGCTTGTCAGCTCCTACGCTACGTATTTTAAGATAGACACGATCATCCCCATTCAGGGATTCATGATCCTGAACCTGCTCGCCGCCTTTGCCGTCTGCGTTTACCGCTATGCCAAAAGCGCCTTCCCTGTGAAAAGAGCAATCTGCTATACGGTGCTTTTTACCCTGCTGCTCATAAGCTGCTCGCCGTTCCTGCTGTTTACGAATTGGATTTTATCCAACACCTGGATCATGTTCTATCTGTTTTTCCTGTTTCTTTTGGGCATGAAGGAACGTCCGGAAGATCACGCCTTCCCGTTATTCGGCGCCGGTTCCTCCCCTCTGGATGCCGACCGTGCGCTGCTGATCTGCGGTTTTTCCGTCGCCGTTACCATGCTGCGGAAAGACGGCATCGCTTTTGTCTGTTTTCTTTTTATCTGCTACAGTTGGATGTGGTCTTCCCAGGGACAGGCCCGCCCGTCTGACAGAAACGCGTCCTGCGGAAATGATGACAAGCGTATACAGGGCTCCATGCAGCCCCGCCGCCATGGGAAAACTGCATCCTGCTTCCGCGCATGGTGCCGTTCCTCTCTGCCTCTCACGCTTTTGTTTATTCCCTCGGCAGGCTACCAGCTGTTTTATATCTATTATCTGCGCCATATCATTTATGCACGCACAACGCTGGCATACGGAACTTCCCTGCTCAGCGACAAATTTTCGGCAATGATCCTGCTTGCGGCAGCCGCGGTTTTGCTGTACCTGCTTTTTCTGCACAGCATTGCGGAAAAGCTGTTCAAAAAATATCTGCCGCATGCCGTAACCGTTTTCCTGCTTCTGGTGCTTCTTCTTTTATGCGTAAAAGACGTGGGACGGTTTATTGATTACACGGACACCTGGATCCGCAATCTTGCCGGTACTGCCTTCGGCTATTCCTGCCTTGGCATCCTTCTGTTGGTCTGTCTGATCCTGTTGAGCAGACCGCCGTATGACTATCTGTTATTTGCGACAGCCGGCTCCGCGCTGCTCACATTGATCATTTACTGGAATAAAGGAAATCTGGAACTGAATATTGATAATTCGGGACTCCGCGCGTTATACCAGATCATCCCTCTCTTCTTTTTGGCATCCGCCGTTCATCTGCGCAGACTGTTTGCGCCGAACGCCGTTGATGCGAAAGGCTCTGACGATGTAAAGGACTTCAACGGCACGTAAGCTTCCGCCCGTTTTCTTTTTCAAAACCTTGGGGCAGGCGCCCTGCAACTTCGCATGTGTGGAGAGCTTTATGAAAATTGGTATTACTTCTCTTAATTTAGAACAAATGTCGGCATCCGCCTATTATAACTCTCAGGAAAACGGTCTCGGCGCTGCACTTTCCTCCTTGGGGCATATTGTCACAGTATATCATTTCGTTGCCGCGCAGGACATACAGCACGCTGATTCCGCCACTACAAACTCTTCATCCGCACAGGACTCTGCCGCGGGATCGTGTCTGGAACAGCATCCTGCGGAAAACCTCACGCTGAAATATATTCCTTGCCGGCATATCGGACTGCATGCTTTCCCGCCCGATTCTGTATGGGAAGAAGACACGGACTGTTTTCTTCCTTTTTCCGACCATTATGCGGGATTTCCCATACTGTACCGCTTTTGCCAAAAACGCGGCATCCTATGCCTGCCCTACCTCGGCGTGATCGCCAGCAATAATCCGTCGCCCATAAAGCGGCTTCTCTCCGGCATTCTTTCCCGGAACATGCGCTATTACCGAAGGCTGCCCGCGCTGCTCGCAAAAACCCCCCATCTCACGGCGCAATTGTCGGCGTTGGGAATGAAACAGGTTCACACAATTCCTGTCTGTTTAGACGACACCAAACTGTTCCACAACTATCAGAATGCCTCAAAGGCCGCCCTGCTCCAGCGTTATGGTTTTGATCCTGCCGATCGTGTCATTCTGTTTATCGGCAGGCTCGTCCCGGAAAAACAGCCTCTGTTGATGCTGCAGATTTTTACCGCGTTAGCCGGTCAAGGCACATACAAACTTCTAATGCTGGGTCAGGGACCATTAAAAGACGAAGTGGATGCCTATCTCCATGAACATGCGCTTTCCCACTCTGTCCGTCTGCTCCCCGCACTGGAAAACAGCCGCATGTGGGAACTGTATTGCATGTCCATGTGTTATGTAAACTTAAATGATCACGAAATCTTCGGCATGTCGATTCTGGAGGCGCTGTATTATGAATGCCCGGTTATCGCCCTGCACGCTCCCGGTCCGGACAGCATTTTGAATACTTGCCCCGGCGGCAGCCTCTGCTCCTCATCACAGGAGCTGCTCGAAGCGATCACGGCTTCGGATACGATCACCGCGGATCAAAAACGCGCGGCGCACCATGCGATTGTAAGCCAATATCTCTGGTCCCATTCCGCCGCCGCTATCCTCGATGTGATCGATTCCTTGAGAAAGGAGAACTGAACAATGTTCAAATTAGGGTATTATCTCAAACGCGCGCGAACCATCGGCTTCGTCGATACCGTCAAAAAAGCGATCGGCTATGAAGAAATCTTCACCTGTGCCGTTCGCAGACAGGGCGAACCCGTTTTTCATCATCTTCCGTACTCACACGCCTATTGGTATGCGGACCCTATCTTGATAGAACACGATCAGAATCATTATGTTTTTATGGAAATTTTCGACCGGAAAAGGCAAAAGGGCATGATTGGATACAGCCTCATCGAAGACGGGCATATGACTGCTCCGCGCATCATTCTTGAGGAAAAATGCCACCTTTCCTTTCCTATGATTTTTTCCTTTGATCAGACGTTTTATATGATACCGGAATCCAGCGCCGCGGACAGTCTGTACCTTTACCGCTGTACGCGCTTTCCCGATCGTTGGGAATTGTGTGCGGAATTTCCGACCGAATATCCTCTGGTGGACACGATCGTGTGGGGAACATGCGAAAACGGCGTCCGGCTTCTTTCCTGCGCGAACCCCAAAGATGCCCCGCTCACCTGCAAATGGGTACAATATGATCTCTCCTTGTCAAACGGGGCTTGGAAGCTGACTCCGCTTTCCGCCTACAATGACGGAACGGATTATGATTACTGTTCCAGAAATGCCGGACCGCTTTGTACCGGAACGGATCCCGATCTCGTGATCCATCCTGTCCAGTCCAGCACCTCCCGCACCTACGGAAAAGAACTATATCTTTATCGCTATGACAGAAACGTGCAAGACCCAAAAAGGGAAACATTGCTAAAAAAGCTTTCCGCAGAAAGCTATCGCATTCCATCCCTAAAACACCATAAGTTGTATGGCACACACACATATGGCGCAAATAAGCAATATGAGATTGTTGATGTCAAGCTTTATTCGTGGCAGCCGCTGAAATGGTTTTATCGGCTATTTTTTCACCCCTGATAAGCCTCGATCAATTCCTGATAAATGGTTTCCGCCGAATAACTGCGTTCATATTCGGCAAAAGCGCCCCTGCATAATGCTTCATAGCCTTCTTGCGGCATGGCGCTTACTTTTTTGATTTTTTCCCTCAGATCCGCACTGTCGCAGACATGGTACAAAAATCCCGTCTCCCCGTCTCTGACAATTGTGCGTACGTTCGGCGTATCCGCTGCGATCACAGGGCATCCGGCTGCGTAGGCTTCCAAAATCGTCATCGGCATTCCCTCATACAAATGGGAAGTAAAAAGCAATCCCTTTGCCCGTGCAATGTAGGACAGCGACTCCTCGTGAGAAAGCTTCCCCTTCATTTCCACATTGGCGATTTTCCTGTCATGAATGAGCGCCCGCAGCTGTGCCTCATCCTCACCCTCTCCGATCAGCACCAGCCTTTCCTCCGGCAGCTTCTCAAACGCCTCCACCGCCTCAAACGTCCCTTTCATCCGCTCCGTCCGTCCGACACAGACAAAAAACGATTCTTTTTCCGTGATTTCTTTCCTTTCTGCCACAAAATTTGCCTTCAGAATCATCTTCTCCTGCGGAATTGCCTGTCTTAGTTTTTCCATACAAAACTTTGTCAGGACCAAATAGCAGTCCGGCTTGCGGAACGTTCCAAGCCGTCTGTGTACCCAAAACATCAGGTCTACCAGAAATGTCTGCGCTTTGGAGTGACGGTAACAGCCATATTTTACCGAATGCATCATGCCCTTCTGCAAACACTCTTCACAGGCATGCCCCTCCCGGTATAACAGACCGTTTGCACACACAAACCGCATATTGTGAATCGTCTGCACCAGCCTGCATCCGTTCTTTTTTGCCGCCCGGTACACGGAAAAGCTGACCAGCGGAAGCGTATTATGCACATGCACCACCTCGATCCGGTGCTCCCGTATCAATTTTTCCGTCTCCCGCCTGCTTCGAACGGAATACAGCGTCCGAAACGGTAAAAAAAGCTTTCCTGCAATTCCCGTTCTGCCAATCTGCTCATTGGAAACAAGATAAGTCACCACATGATGTCCATGGCTGCGAAGAAGCTGTACCTCATTCTCCACCACCGTATCTTCCCCGCCGGCAAACCTGTATTTGTTGTGGATGATCAAAATATTCATGCGGTAAACCTCAAATTGTAAATTCCTTTTTCCTTAGACTTCCCTGACACACGATAAGTACTCCTCAATCTGCTTATCCATACATGCGCCTACATCTTTGCCCGCCGTATAGCAGTCCGTCCACTCCAGAATTTTATTTATGGCAGTTTCCATATTCCAGCGCGGCCGCCATCCAAATATATTTTTCAATTTTGTGCAATCCAGCTTCAAAAAATTTGCCTCATGAGGACCACCGTCATTCCGGTCAATCCATTTGATTTCCCGCGTCGGTACTTCGTAATGCTCTCCACCGTTTTCCACGCTTCCCTTTGTCAGATTATCTTCCCCCGCAGAGCTCTTCCCGCTCCTTTCATTCCAACAACGGCAGAACAGTGTCACCAGTTCCCCCGTTGTCATGCAGTTTTCATCATCCGGTCCCACATTATAACAGCCTGCAAGTTCCAGTTTTTCGTACTGTCTCGCCGCCATCATCAGATACGCCATGACCGGCTCTAAAACATGCTGGTACGGACGCGTAGAATGAGGATTGCGCACCACAATATCCTCCCCCCTCAGCGCCGCACGAATGCAGTCCGGAATGATACGATCCACCGCAAAATCCCCTCCGCCTATCACATTTCCTGCTCTCGCCGTTGTAACTGCAATCTCCCTGCCTGCAAAGAACGATCTGACATAACTTCCTGTGACCAGCTCGGAACAGGACTTGGAATTTGAATACGGATCATAGCCGTTCAATTCCTCGTTTTCCCGATACCCCCAGCACCACTCCCGGTTCCGGTATACCTTGTCCGTCGTCACATTCACAAAGGATCTCACCGAATCCGTCAACCGGATACATTCCAATACATTTACGGTTCCCATTACGTTCGTCTCATACGTCCCGCGCGGATCACGGTAGGATTCCCGGACGATCGGCTGCGCCGCCATGTGAATGACGATTTCCGGTTGATGCTCCGTAAACACGCGTGATAACGCCGCATAGTCTCTGACGTCTCCAATCACGGAAGTCATCTTGTCCGACAGCCCGCTTATCTCAAAAAGATTCGGCTGTGTCGGCGGCTCTAAGGCATAGCCGACTACGTCAGCGCCCGCGTTTACTAACGCCCGGCACATCCAGCTTCCCTTAAAGCCGGTGTGTCCCGTGACCAATACTTTTTTTCTATTATAAAAAGACAACTCCATTATCCGCTCTCCCATCCTTCGCACCAATCATCCATGCCGACGCAAACCTGCAAGTTTGTGCTGACACCTGTTTCCGGCATCTTTCACTTTAAGTCTGCCACAGCTTCCACGGTGCATTCCCGCTTGCCCAAAGTTCCTCTAACAGCTTTTTATCACGCATGGTATCCATCGGCTGCCAAAACCCCTCATGCTGATATGCCGACATCTTCCCTTCTCTTGTCAATGTTTCATATGGCTGCTTTTCCAGCTGCTGTGTATCATCCGTCAAATACTGAAAAAGCTCCGGTTCCATCACGGCAAATCCCGCATTGACCCATGCCTCATCCTCTTTATCCTTTTCCCGGATGCTCTCCACGATCCCTGTTTGAGAATCAATCTGGATCGTCCCCCATCTTCCGCCGGGCTTTGCCGCAGTGATCGTTGCAATCGTCCCGCTTTTCTTATGAAACTCAAGTAATGCCGGAATATCAATATCCGCAACGCCATCCCCATAAGTCAGCATGAACGGCTCGTCGCCGATGTATTTCTGAACCCGCCGTATTCTCCCCGCCGTATTCGTATGAAGCCCCGTATTGGCAAGCGTAATATTCCATGGCTCCGTTACGTTTTCACAAATCGTCGAAGTATTATGCGCAAGATCAATGATCACATCGGACTCCATCATATAATAATCCATAAAATATTCCTTGATCATCTGACCTTTATAACCGCAGCAGATAATAAATTCATGAAAACCATAATAGGAATAAATTTTCATAATATGCCACAAAATCGGATTATCGCCGATCTCGATCATCGGTTTGGGTCTTAAATGCGACTCTTCGCTGATCCTCGTTCCCATTCCGCCTGCTAAGATCACTACCTTCATCCTACTGCCCCCCGCCTTCAAACAAAATCTCGTAAACGATCCAGCCCCGATAATAGAATTCTTCTTCTCCCAATACAGTATAACCTGCTTTTATGGCATCCGCAATTTCTTTTCCCGCAAATCCCAGATAAAAGTATCTATATCGCTGACCTGTCCCATTCTCGGACAAGAGTTTGACCAGCGCCTGCTCGTTTGTTACCTCATACAAACTGAACGGCTCGTTTTGTTCTGATGCAAACAACTCTCTCCTGCTCTTAGCCTCATTCCAATACTGCGTATAGCAGGCATACTCATCGGCTTTCACCGTGCCCATACCTGCACCGACTAAGCCGTCGAAACGATAATTCGCATTATTCATCATTGGAAAGACAAGCATATCCTCCGTATTCATTCCTTCTCTCATCGCGTTGCAGAGCGCACGCTCAGACCAAAGCATCTGTCTGTTATAAATAGCAGCATCTCCCAAAGGCGCCCCCGTTGTGACCATCTTTACGGTTCCAATCTGCGTCGTTGGAAAGACCCTCTTAGACACCGGGTCGATTGTCCGAAAAGAAGATACCAGCATCAATAACGCGAGCGTAAGCAGCACTCCTTCAAGCAGCTTCCCACGGTACCGATTCCTTAACAGGACCATCAGCGCATACACTGCCAACAGATACAAAACTGTCGGCATGATCGAAACATAGCGTGGATGATTCACGGTTCTGAACAGACAGCCAAACAGCGTATATGCTCCGCCTCCACATAGAACCGGCAGAATCCATCCCCTCCAATTCCCTAACCCTCTTTTGAAATAACAGGCGGTCACAAGACCACATAGAATAAGAATTCCGTAAAGCCAGCTAAAATTCAACACGAATAAAACCTGCAGCTTCTTTATGATATAAAGACTGTCCAGCGCAAACCCTCCATAATCTCCGCCTGCGCCCCATATTCCGAGATTCATCACCGTCAGTCCCCATATTGCGGCCACCATCAGCATACCATAATTTCTCATGCGGAAAAACTGCCGTTTTATCCGCTCCCACAAATTGCCCTGCTTTTGAAAAAAAATCTCTTCCAAAATCACACCGACACAAAACATACCATATACAAGGAATGCCGGCTCCTTGGTAAACGAAAAGAACAGGCCGAAAATAACCTGGAGAATCCATTGTCTTCTGACAGTATAGTACACCACAAGCATAAAAATGCACATACTGTAAAAATCCGCGTTATAATAATTCACCATCCCCAGAACAAACGGCGAAAATGCATAAACGGCCGTGCCAAAAACATACTGCCGTTCCCGGTATCCCGGAAGGATTGTTTTCAAAATTCCGTAGGCAGCGCCAATACTTGCCAGATAAAGAACCAGATTTCCGGCAGCCATTCCACATCCCACATCATGACCCAAAACAGACCCCAAAAACAGACTAAGCCCTGAAAATGTTTGTGATATATGTCCGCATAATCCCATACTGCTTATGGAATATAGAGACGCCCTGCTGTTCGCCTCATAATAAGTCGATCCGTCCCACCGAAACTGGATCATATCCGGGTCGAGCGCCAAAAACAATGCGACTGCGCAAAGCATGAGCACACCCTTATGCTCGTTTAGCAGCCGCAAAAAATCAGCCCCCTTCTTCCGGTACCCGCCGTGCCGCAAAAGCTCTCCTTCCGCCAAGACGGCAATGATCAGATAAAGGAACTGGGAAACGATCTCATACCAGTTCTTATTCCGCATCTGCATCCCCAGATTGCATACAAAAAACACCGCCGCACAGACCAGATACCATCCGTTCCACGCCTTAAGCTGCCTGATCCAAACACTCTGGTTACGCGATTTTCTGCATAAAAACAAATAACACAATCCTGCACAGATTGCAAAAAACAGATGCCCCAGCATCAATCGCCGGTCTATATGGCTGATCGTAGAAAAACCAAAACTCAGATAGACACAGCCAACAGCCAGCATTCCCAGGATAAAAGCCTGTAATCGGTCTGTTTTCAGTACATCCGCTATCTTAGCGCGCATATCTATTTTCCTTCCCCCTGCTTTGCTGTCTCTTTCCTCCCCGCGTTCTCTTCCTGCTCTCTGCTTCCCTCTCCCGGCATTTCGCCCGATACCGCGTTCCTCTTGACTGGATCTATCTTAAAATTGATCCGTTCCTCCTCGATCACAAGCGGTCTGTTCATGATCCGCTGATTCATGCTCAAAATATATTCTCCGATCAGTCCGATAAAAATAAGCTGAACCGATCCGAGAAAAAACAATCCTACCGCAATCGACGCCATACCCATTCCGTAATTGTCCCAATTTGTCAGCTTTATGATAATATAGAACACCGCCACCAGAAAGCTGATGCCTGCCACCAGAAAACCCATAAATGTCGCGAGACGCAGACCGATCTTAGTATAGGAAGTAAAACTCAGCATGGCGGCGTCGTATAACCGATAAAAATTATTTTTTGTTTTTCCTGCCCTGCGCTTTTGCTGTTCATAGGGAATCTCTTTGCGTTTCCATCCAAGCTCCGCCACAATTCCTCTCAAAAACGGCGTCGGATCGTGCAGATTCCTAAGCACCTCGATAAATTCCCGGTCATAAAGTCCAAATCCGGTAAAATGCTCGATCTGCTCCACCTCAGACATCTTCTTGATCATCTTATAATAAATCGAGCGCAAAAGGTACATGCCTTTATTTTCCCTGCTCGTTGTCTTTTTCCCGATGACAATCTTATATCCGGCTTCCCACTCCTTTACAAACTCCGGTATCAACTCTATCGGATCCTGAAAATCTGCACAGAGCAGCACCGCACAATCTCCCGTGGTCTGCTGCAAACCATAATAAGGGGAATTAAACTGTCCAAAATTCTTCGCATTGAAAATCGCCTTCACGCATTCATCCCCTGCGCAGATTGCGCGCAGCTTTTCCCGTGTTCCATCCGTCGAATTATTGTCAATAAAAACCAACTCATATTCATACTCTTTCAACTCCCGTTGAAAAATAGTTACAACCGCTTCTGTCAACGGCTCTACATTTTCTTCCTCATTATAAGTTGGAACAAGGACACTGATCGTCTTTTTCATATTTCCCCCACTGCGGATTTTCTCATTCAGCTCCGATAAACGAACGTTTTGGTTCCTTTCGTTGTTTTTTCTCAAAGTCCCATCAAATATTCGTACAATTCCCTGTCAAGCAAAGGCTCCTGATCCTGATTCGGTTTTCCGAATTCTAACTTGGGACTTACCACCGTCCGGTCATCAAATAAGACCTCATACAACCTCGGCTGCCGTTCATCAAACCGTATCTTTTTTACTTCATCCAGCCCTTCAATCCGCTCTGACCGAATCCCATAGGCTTCCGCAATCGCGCAAAAATCAGGAACCGTATAGCCTTGATCCGAAACAGTTCCATAATATTGACTTTCAAAATACATTTCCTGAAAATGGCGGATCATCCCCAGAGATCGATTATTGAGTATAATGACCGTGATCGGAAGCCGGTTTGCCGATAAAAACTGCAGCTCCTGAATATTCATCTGAATACCCCCGTCACCGCTAAAGCAGACCACCGGACGATGTGTCGCATAATAAATACCAATTGCCGCCGGAAGCGCATACCCCATCGCTCCATGTCCGCCGGACATATGAAGCCTCTGCCCCTGTTTCATATGGAAAGACTGCGCCACCCAGACCATGTTCTGCCCCACATCCGCCACAATACTGCTGTCATCCTCCGTCAGGCGGCTGATTGCATTGACAACCCTGTTCGGTTCTTTTTCATCGATATACTTTATCTTTTCTTTGATCGTCCGGCAGACTGCAAGCCATTCTTCATAGAGATTCTTTTGCGGCAGCGCCTTTTGAAGAAGTACGACCGCCTGTTCAAGCGGCATCAAAAACTGCCGTTCATCCTCACGAATCTTAACCTCCAGCTCGCCGGCATCAATATCCACCCTGATAATCTTCGCATCCGGTGCAAAGCGCTCCCGCTGTCCGCCCACCTGCCGTATATCCAGCCTCGCCCCCAGACAAATAAGCAGATCACATTTGGCCGCCACAAAATTAGCGCTTCGATTTCCATAAGCGCCAATAAAACCATAATAAATCCCCTGCAGCCCAATATCCTCCGGTATCACATCAACGGCGAGCATACTGGATACCACCGGCATCCTGCAATGAAATATCATCCTCCTGATCTGTTCTATCTGCCCCGCAGTCCTGATCCCGTTTCCGATCAACAGACATGGCCGTTTTGCATGAGAAAACGCTTCTTTCAGGCATTCTTCAAACGCGGTGTCCTGGCAGGCATTCCGGCTTTCCGTATTGTCCTGCCCCTCTTTTTGCTCCGCCTCCGTCTGATCTATTTCAGCGCGGAACACGTTCATTGGCACATCTAATAATACCGGTCCTTTTCTCCCATTCATGGCAAGAGAAAACGCTTGCTCCAGCGCCTTTGGCACCATTCCGGCATCCCGAATATAAATTGCCTCCTTCGTCACCCCCGATACCATAGACACAATATCCGTCTCCTGAAAGCCTTTTTGGCGTACCCGCAGTTTCCCTTTTGCCTCATTCGTATTCACCTGCCCGGTAATAAACACGGTCGGGATGGAATCAAAATATGCATTGCAGATTCCGGTTAACAGATTGGTTGCGCCCGGACCGCTCGTGGCAAACGCCACGCCCACCTTCCCGGATGCCTGCGCATAACCGCACGCCGCAAATGCCGCCCCCTGCTCATGGTAAGTAATATGTGTCGCTATCTCACTCTTCCGTTTTCCCAGAGAATCCATGAGATGCGTCACCATTCCCCCCGGATAACCGAATACATCCCCAATACCGTTCCGGATCAAATATTCAACAATGTAATCCGATACCTTCATCCTTCTGATTCCTTCCTTGCACGATCGTACTTATACTGTATACAAAAGCAGTCAAGCTGTCAAGGCGCAATGCCGCCCCCTTATCCGGCGGCACCCCCGTCTCCCTGCCGGAGGCTTCTTATTCTCCTACGGGTACTTCGTCTCATGGCGGATCACTGCATAACCGTCCTCATCCGAATCCCAAGTAATAAAATCTATCAGTTTTCCTGTCGCCTTCTCTGCGACAATGACCGCCATCATTGGTGTGTCTTCCAGATAATCGCTATACTCCGCACCGTTGATGAATAACCGGGATACCCCTCCTGTATATCGGACTTCTCCAAAAGATGAACTAAGCAAAAACTCATCCGCTTCATCATACAGTGTCTGCCTGTCCAGCGAATGATCGACCACGATCAGACTATCCCTTGACGCATTCCCAGCCTGTAGTACAACCCCCAATTCCGAAAGCCTCTCGCATAATACCGTGTCAAGATATACGGGAGACTCCGTAGAAATCCAGATACAACAGCTGACATAACCCGACCGCAGCAGCTTCAAATACTCCTCAGGTTCTTCCGTCTGCTCAAATATCTCCGTCCTTTGTCTTGCCGTCTCTCTCCGATCCTCTTCCAGTATCTCCTGCCACAGCGCATAATCTTCATGCCAGCCGCGGTACGCTTCGTCCGCTCTTCTGTCAGGAATCGGATAATTCTCCATCACATACGCCCCTAAAAACGCCGTGATCTTTTCCGCCGAGGTCGAATTGTAGTGCAGATAATCCAGCGAGTAATCCAGCACAGGATCAATCCCCATTTCCCCTGCATAATCCGTCAGGTTCAGAAACGCAAAGCCGTACTCCCCGATCACCCTCTCCATATACGCGGCCAGTCCGTCCACATTGCGGTCTTTTACATTCAGATAAGGTTGAGAAACAAACAGTATCGGAATGTCATAGCCCTGCAATTCTTCCAACAGCTCCAAAAACGCCTCATTATTCACTTCATCCAACACAATTTCCGCCTGACCGCGTTCTTCAAGTTCGCCCTTTGCATAGATCTGCCTGATCGGCAGATTATCATATCCCTTGCTCACACTGTGCTGCCGATTTTGAACGGATGCCGGCTGAGGAATCGTATCTCCATGATAATAGAACAGATCAAAATAGAATTTCAGTCTATCCCCCCACACCGGAACAACCTCATTGATCAGATCAAACCGATTCTTGGAAAGCGACAGTCCGTCCGTATTATACCTCGTCGGCACTTCAAATGCTTCCTCCATCTTTCCAAAAGAGTGGTGCCCAAATAAAAACGGCGCAATATCAATGATCAAGAGCTTGGGCGACTGTGTTTTCAGCGCCTCCCTGACATAATATTTAATAGAATTCGTGTATAAGGTATTGATGGAAAAATTGTAAGAGACCATTCCGTACTCATTCCATGCCTCCATCGGCATAAACGCGGAAAATGTAGCGCTCGTACCGATCATGATCACATCCAGCGAATCTTTTTTTTCATCATAAAAGCCGGAAACATGCGCTCTTGTATGTGCAAGCGCTCCGCGATACAGATAGGTCAGCTGTACGAATGTCCCTGCAAGCAATGCCCAAAACACGATGACTGCGACCGCCCTTTTTATCTTTCTCAGCATACCCCGTTTCCTCCAATGCCGGTCTCACTAAAATTGGAAATAAATAAACGCCTTCTCATCATAGCCTACGCCATACACGCCAAATACAAGTACTGCAAGCACCGCGGCATACAGGCACAGCCAACGAAGCCATATCCCCTGCCTGCAGAGCCATTCCCTCAGCACAATTCCCCGGTGCTTCATCACATCCGCAAAAATGAGCACCGCTGCCGCCAGCGCAAGTATTATAAAGTTCCTTGCATCAAGTCCGACCTCAAAGAGCGATCCGTCAAACAGCACCTCCATATTTCCGGCATGGAATATACTGTCGATCGCCCACACTGCCTCCCCAAGTTCACCTGCACGGAAAAACAGCCACGAAAAATCAACCAGCAGAAACGTTACCAGTACCCGGTACAGTCTGTGACTGAACGCCTGTCTGTTAATCTGTAACACAGCGACTGCCTTATCTCTGAGCGGCTGCAACAGTTTCCCCGCCACCTGATAAAAACCGTTTATCAGCCCCCACACAAGAAAACTAAAGCTTGCGCCATGCCACAACCCGCTGAGTCCGAATACGATCATAATATTCAAATATTGTCTCCATCTGCCCTTCCGGTTTCCTCCAAGCGGTATATAAAGATAATCCCGGAACCAACCTGTCAGCGTAATATGCCAGCCCCGCCAGAACCCTGCCACTGTCTGCGCCATATACGGACTCTTAAAATTATCCGTCAGGCGAAATCCCATGACCCTGGCCGCCCCCATGGCAATGATCGAATATCCCGCGAAGTCACAGTATATTTGCAACGCAAACAGCATCGTTGCGACCACGAGATACCAGCCTCCGTACAAATGCTCTTCGGCGTAGACCGCATCCACGAAAATAGCAGCTCTGTCCGCAATCACCATTTTAAGGAAATATCCCCACAGCATTAACATGAACCCGTCTCTGACCGTCTCAAATTCAAACCGGTGACGCTCCTTGATCTGGCTGAGCAGATTTTGGGAACGCTCGATCGGACCTGCCACAAGCTGCGGAAAGAATGAAACAAACAACGCATATTTGAAAAAGTTCTTCTCCGCCGCCGTGTCTCCGCGATATACATCCATAATATATCCCAGCGCCTGAAATGTATAAAATGAAATTCCCACCGGAAGCAGCAGGTCCACTCCGGGCGGCGTCCACTTAAGTCCAAGTCCCTCTGCCAGACGTCCTACATTTAACAGAAAGAAATCCGCATATTTGAAATACAGCAAAAGTCCCAGATTCAATACAAAACCGCCCGCCAGACAACATTTTTTCCAAAGCTTTGCCCGTTTTTTACCTTCTAATGCAGACATCGCCAACGCCGCCGCATAGGTCACCGTCGTGGAAAAAAGAATCAGCAGCGCATACGTCGGATTCCAGCACATATAAAAGTAATAGGAACATACCAAAAGCCATAAATAACGCGCTTTGTGCGGGATCAGATAGTATCCAAGCGCTGCGATCGGGAAAAACAATAAAAATTCTACAGAATTGAAAATCATATGGTCCCCTTCAAAATTTTTATCATTTGCTGTATAAAACCGTACGAAAAGAATGCCATGATCTTCCTATGTTTACTCCAAAGCGCACAGCTTTCTCTCTTTACACGAATTATATTGTACACCATCACAAAATAATTGTCCACTGATCATGGGACATGAGAAACCCTTACAAGACATGACCTTAGGAAATGGAAATCCTTTACAGCAAGCTTCGATGCAGCCACTCGGCTCATTACCCGCGGGAATAAACCGCCTCCGGCGCTCCCAGCCCGCCATGCGCCGCGCGAAATTTCAGGACGCTTGTTGGTGTGCCGTGAATTGTCATATAATAACAATCCTTTACTTGTTCGATATAATAGGGTATCCCACACAAACCGTAGAGCTCACTTATGTTCTCATAACCGCCCTCACGCAGTCTGCCGAGATCATCCGTCCGGATCAACGCCGCGCTCTCCTGCCCGCCGTATAAATCACATGCTACCGATATATAGAAATTATCCCCTATGAGCCTTACACATGCCATTCCCGCAATTTCATCAGGAACCGGATAGCGTTGCAGTACTTCAAATGTATCTTTATCCACCGTCAGCATATAACCGTTTGTTCCCGATGGAAACAAGACCATATCCCCCATTATTGTAAAAGAGCGGATATAGTAATCTTCTAATTCACACAGTTTTCGGATTTCCTGAATACATACCCGACCGGACACGGCGTCATTCTTTAATATGTACATCTCACCCGTCATGGAGCTCCATACCCAAAAGCTGTCTGTCGCTTCATCATACTTTATATCATGCGGCCGAACGCCAACCTGTGTCAAACGCTGCGTATTTTCAAATCTTCCGTTGATCCGCTCAAATATCAGAACACAATCGTTATCCGTATCCGCTACCAGCCATACTTCTCCATCACCTGCGATCGCATGCGGATAATGCAGCCCTCCCGCCATAACCCGCCAATTTTTGATCGGCTCCGCCGGATTTTTCGTATAGAGCACCTGATCATGGTATGTATCTACAATAAAATAGTAACCGCCTTGATAAATATATTGAGAGGGTACTTTCAATTCTTCATAAGAATTCAACGGATTTTCATAGTAAATATCAATAAACGAAACTTTCTCTGCCCGCTGCATTCCCATGTCCGTAATGATAACCTGCCCGCTTTTCTCCACCGGTAATTCTGACACACTATACAATTCCTGTCCGCCCGGAATATCCTGCTCCGCCGCCAGACTGACTCCCGACAGAACGCAGATTCCCGCCATCATGAGCACTATCCCAAGAAGCAATCCGCTCCCGATTCTTTCTTTTGTGTTTTTCCGATGCATATCTCGTCTCCTCCGCATAGGTTCCATCATTCCCGGCTTTCCGGCACGACGTGAATGATTCCGATTGTTCCTTCAAAAGCAGGTGAAAAGATGTGCTGCTTTACCTTCTCCGTAATGTTTCCGTCCCACGGCTTATGAAGATGACCGGCAAGCACCTGACAGATTGACGTATAATCTGAGTATACGATTTCAAAATATTGTTCCGTCGCGTTGTATGGCACATAATCCCCGCCTCCCCAATAATAGATCTTTCCTCTAAAGTCCAACGACAATTCCTCCAGACTCTCGTCCACCTTAGACTCGTACGGAACGTGGGTAACAATCATGACCGGTTTTCCCCGTCCCAGAACGTCTACCAGAATATCGTACTGATCATACGTCATATTTTGGGTGGAATCATTGATTCCCACGATCAGAAAGTCACCGAAATCCATGATCTTACTTTCAAACGCATTTCCATCGATCGCCTCATGTGCATCATGCGCGTCCGGTTCCATAAATGCAGTTCCGCCATACCAATAGCCATAATCATGATCCGCGCGGATATACATGATCTGTCCAACATCCAAACGTTGATACCCCTCCATGAATGTGCTCAAATTTGCCGCACTGCAATAATCCATCATGTCGCCGCCAAATATGACGCCGTCATATCCCCCATAGTTCAAAAAATCAACAATTTCCGGCCACAGTTCCGCACTATATACACCGTCAGACGTTTTGAAAAACTCACGTCTGGCATGAATCGTTTCCATATATTCTTCCTGTACATCCTCCGCCGCTTCCAGATCAGAAACCATATGAAGATCACTTACCCATGCAATTACATATTCCTGCTCGATATTCGGAATTTCAACAACGATCTCCTCCGTCTGAAATGCATATTCCGGCATACGGTATCCCGGCGTCGGCTCAGGCTCTTCACCTGCTATCCATGTCGGTGTCGGCAAAACTGTCGGCATGGATGTGATCTCTTCCGGAACAGCCGGCGGCGCTGCGGACGGAGTTACCGACGGCGCCGGCTCCTGCTCCAGCGGCTTCTTTTGCTCTGAATACATAAGCCAAAATAAATGTAACAGTGCTGCAAAAAGCAGCACGCAAAAAAAGATCATCACACCGAGTATTACTTTTTCATATCGTTTTTGCTTTTTTCTTTTTTCTCCACCCCGTCTTGCTCTTTCCCACAGCTTTTTGCTTCTGTCGCTTTTTTTCTTTCTGCTCATAACAATCCTCTGCTGTCTGCCTATTTAGGTTTACGGTCTTGAAAAATGAATATCCATGTAATCCCGCAGCAGTTGGCGCGAATATGCATATTCCGTATTTGTATAAAGTGTGACCGCCAAATTCTTCATCTCCGCTGCCCCCAATGAGGAAAAGCCATATATCACTTCTTCATCCACATAGTTCATCCATTCCACGGCTCTTACATCACTATAACGATAGGCAAGATAATACACCAATAGCGGATTATAATCCGTGTTCTCTAATTCATCATAGATCCGTATGATTGCCTGCGTGTTGTCAAGTGAATCCAACTCGCTGTCCACATGCAGCGCTAATGCAGCAGCATACCGCCTCATAATAGGATCCTCCGGATTCTCCGGATCCATCAGATCCGTATCCGGTATCCCTTCCATCAATTTCCAAAGCGTCGTACGGGATATAACTCCATTCTTTGCAATATCTTCATTTGCCTGTGCATCAAATGCCTCTGCCAGACGAATACGATAGTTTTCAGTCAATGCCGTCCTTCTTTCCGCAAATAGCGTTCCATCGACAGAAATCCCTATCGCATTTAACTGGTCTGTAATTCCAATTGCCGTGTCCAGATCGCCACTCATTTGAATATAGAGCGGCACAGACACATCCATGCCATAGAATACATCGTGCTGCGCAAGCAAGTATTCCCCGTAGTGTGTATAATATGTTTGAACTCTTTCCCGCACCACATCAGCATTTTGATACTTCTGCGCGAACTCACAATATTCCGACAACATCTCTGCCATCGTCAGTGGATCCTTCTGCTGCTCCGCCTCCTCGGCCCTGTCTGTTAGTTCCTCAAGCTCCCTTTGCATTTCTTCCGACGCAGCAGTATTTTCCTCATGCGGCTCTTCAAACGGCTCCTGCACATTTTCCGCATCCTGTGATCCGCTTTCCGGCAGCAATTCCCCGCTTTCCGGTTCTACACCTGTTTTCTCTTCTTCTCCCTGTGTCTCCTCCGCTGCGCCGGACACATCCTGCACTCTCTTATTCTCCGGCTTAGCAGCAGCCTCTTTTCTTAAAAAATAAATTCCACAGATTGTCACGCACAACGCAGCTACGGCGATTGCGCCCAGAATATATTTTGCCTTTGCGGATGACCGGCCGCTTTTGACCGGAACCTCCGTCTGCTGTTCCCGCACGATTTCCCCGCTCTGCCACCCCTGCGGCTGCACCCTTTTTCCTCCATACAATGCCTGGTACAGCTCCCGCATGCTCTGAATCCGATCCTCCGCGCAAACCGCTAACCCCTTTTGGAGCGCCTCCTCCTGTTCTGCAGGCAGGATGATCCCAAGCGCCCCCGGCATCTTCAGATCATCATCCCGTAAACGCTCTACTGATTCGAGCGGCGTAACACCGGTGAGGCATTTATAGATCGTAGCGCACAGCGCATACACATCCGACCATGCTCCCTGCCGTCCTCTGGAACGATACTGTTCTTCCGGTGCATATCCACGTTTGAGCATGACAGAAAGGCTCTTTTCTGCTGCTCCGGACACATCTCTTGCCGCTCCGAAATCTAAAAGCTTCACTTTTCCCTGTTTGGTGATCATGAGATTATCCGGACTGATGTCACGGTGGATCAGCCCCGTCTCGTGAACCTGCTGCAGGGACCGGATCACCGGTTCTATCATGTGAAAGACCCTGTCCGCCGGCAGCTTCCCTCCATTCTGCTTCAAGTAGTTTTTCATTGTGGTCCCGTCAACATATTCCATCACGATATATGCCGTATTGTTTTCATAAAAAAACTCCTGTACCTTTACGATTCCCTCCAGATTATTGCATTTTGCAAGGCTTCGTGCCTCTCTTATAAAATTGTCGCGCCACCTCTCTATATCCTGCATATTTTGACCTGCAAAGATCGTTACTTCCGGACTCACCGCCGCATCGCGCGTTACAAATCCATTCGGATAAAATTCCTTTATCGCGACCGCCATCTCCAGCGTAAGATCCATTCCCAGATAAGTGATTCCAAAACCGCCCTCCCCAATCACCTTTCCGGTCAGATACTTGCCGTTTAAGATACTGAACGGCTTTAACTGATGCGGTACTATTTTCGTATTCTTCAAGTCGTATCCGCAGTGCGGGCATATTTCTATACTTTGCTTTTCCTCAACGATGCGCATACATCCCGGACACAGCTTATCAAACTCCATGTTATTTTCCCCCCCTGCCTGTTCATCCGTATTTCTTTTCTATGATCCGATAGCCTGTTTCTGTGCGCTTTCTCTTTCGCCCCTAAGAATTGTCGATCCAGACTGCGACGGCCGTATGGTTATCATTGCTCCCCGCCACACGCTGCAAGATCTGTTCATGCATAAGCTCCAGCCACTGATCCGGTGTCCCGGCGCTCTGCAGTGTTTCCTCCATGTCAGACTCCAGGACATACTCCCAAAAGCCATCCGTGCATAACAAAAAAGCATGATGTCCGCCCGTTATCTCAATCGGACCGGACACCTCTGTTCTGACACATTCTTCCGTTCCCAATGCTCTGAGAAGCCGATTCCGATCCACATGATGGCGAATTTCCTGCTGTGTGATCTCCCCTCTGAGAACCGCCATTTGCGATACGCTATGGTCAAATGTGACCGACGCCAGATGTCCTTCCCTAAAATGATAAATTCTCGTATCTCCCACATGCGCCAAAAGGCACTGTGCACCATTCGTCCACAATGCCGCAAGCGTCGTCTTCATCTTACATTCTTTCGTTTGCGCTTGATAAATGCTTTCATTGATGCTTTGGAACCAATCGCCAAACGGAACGGAACCGTCCGCCCTCATCTGCAAAAACTGTTTTTCCAGTATATCAACAGCCATGGACGCGGCTTTCTCTCCCCCGCCATGACCGCCAAGTCCGTCCGCCACAGCAGTGCACAACGTCTCTCCCGACCAAAAAATTCCGCATCGGTCCTCATTGATCTCTCTGCCGCCAATGTCCGTGCATTTTGCCGCTATGATCATTTCTTACCCCTTTTCCTGCTACAGCTTCTCTATGATGAATGCCGTATAATTATCCTGATTTTTCTTGTTTTCCGCTTCAATGAAATACTGTAGTTTTTGTGCAGACACCCCTGCTTCAAACTGCATCAATCCCTCTAATTGTGCCACGCCGACCGTCTTGCAAATTCCATCTGTCGCAAGTATCAGCCGATCTCCTGCGCCTAACACAAGCGCCTGCGTATTTCGTTCAATCAGCGCAGGTACTCTTTGTCCGATAAAACTTGTCAATGCTCCCCGCTGCGGATGCCCTGCCGCCTCTTCCTCCGTCAGTTCCCCACGTTCCACTCTTTTTTGCAGCTCCGTCTCATAATCGTGAAGCTCATTCAACCGCCTCATCCTCTTTTCGTGATACAAAAAAATACTGCTGTCCCCGACGGAAATCCAATATACGTTATGATTCTGAATCAGTGCCGCCGCCAGCGTGGAGCCGCTCGTCCCGATTCTCTGTTCTCCTAAAAAAGCAATCACTTTTCCGTTCGCATAAAGCAATGCATCCTTAAGCGCCTCCGCCGGTCTCTCCATCATAGGATGCGCATCGAAGTAACGCAGCATTTCCACCGCTGCAAGCGAACTTGTCTCGGCTCCGAACTCTAACCCTCCCATGCCGTCCGCAACGATCAACAGGATTCCATTCTGACGGATCGTAGTCTCATCCTCAACATCAGAATAGGCAAGCGTATCCTGCTGATCCTCCCGTTTTCCGATTCCATGGACTTTTCCGATCCGCACGGACAAGACCGGCGCGGTTTGGAGCATATACTGCTCCGCATCCCAATCAGAACCAAAAACAAAGCTCTCCGACTCCTCCATATTTTGCTCTCCGGTCCGTTTTTCCTGATCCCGTTTATATCTCAGTATCAATATCGCGCACAAAATCAGCACCGCGATCATACTTACCGCACAGATTGTCATCGTGATTTTCATTTCCATCACTGTTTTCCGCCGATCCAATCAAATTTTTCCCCGCATAGGGGAATAAACAAAAATCTTGTTTGTCCCACCATGATCTCATCATACGCCTCCAGCCTTGCCGGCTTTAGCAGCGCCCTGCCATTTAAGCTGACATTTCCTCCCCCGTTTCCTTGGGAGATATGGTAGGTTTGGTTCAGACTATCATAACTGACGACCGCATGCTTTTCATACGAGATTGTCTCATCCCACGGCACACAGATGTCCATTTCTCCATTTCTGCCAATAAAATTATGATCACGATGAATCCGATAATCCCTTCCCTTCTCTCTTCCCTCTGTACATACAAGCCAGCCGACAACCGGATTGATTCCTATATTCTGCTGCGTCAACAGGACTGTCCTATCATCCGCATCGAGCCCCTCATTTTCCCGGGGCATTGCTGCCGCCACTCTTAACGGCGGCGCCATCGGTATGTATCCCAACGGCAGCGTTCTCTCATCATCCTCCAGACAATAAGCTGCTTCAGCATCAGCAGACGCTGTCATCCAGCCCTCATTCCGACGTTTGCAATACGGACAGTCTGCATGAAGGGAAGCATCATAATAATGCCCTTTCATACATTTTCGCATCTCCATGATCTGATTTCCCTTCCACTTAAGGATTCGCCCTAATCCTCTATCGTAATCTTATATTTTCCTTCTCCTACCGCAAGGATACCCCCGCTTATGATAGGCGTATCAGCGTACACCCGGCTGTTTCCATAAAAAGTTCCATTGCTGGACTTCAGATCCTTTACATAGAATAAATTCCCTTTCTTAATGATCTCACAATGGGTATGCGACACTGCTGCATCATGTCCCAGCAAAATATCTCCTGCCTTTCGTCCGATTACGATCCTTGTATCAATGGGTGCGCGATAACTTCTGTAAGGATTGCTGATGTCAGTAAGCGTAATATAAGCTTGTCTCACGGCCGCCTGACCATTTCCCCCCATCAGATACACCGTCTTGTCCCCTGCGCTGTCTTCTTTCCCGTCCTTATTTCCCGAATTTTTTCCATCCGGCTGCAACAGAACAGTCTGCTCACCGCCGCGTGTCTGGGACCAGCGATTTTGTATTTGATCCGCATGGTAATCCGCATCCGCCGTATCACTCTGCTTTCTCCTTTTATTTTTCAAAATAAGCAGGATCGCAACAACGACAGCGAGCGCAAAAACCAACGAGCCCCCCACTGCAAGAAGCACGATTCCGAGCCTTTTATTCTCTTTCGGCTCCTCCTGCGCCTGTGTCTGTACTTCGATGCTTGGCATTTCCGGTTTCTCCGTTACAGCCTCCGTTGGTGCGGCAGGCTCCTCCTCTGCTTCCTCGTTTTCCTTCTGCTCCGGCGGCACACTGTCTACATTGGCGAACGGCATTTGCAAAGAGGCGTTCAGCACGACCGTTCCGTCGGATGTGTTCAGAGTCAGCCTTGCTTCCTTTTTACTTCCATCCATCATACCTGTATCAGGAATCAATCGTAAACAAAAAAGCGAATAGTCTTCATCAATCATACTCCTCACTTCGTCTTCACTCACGTTCCGATCCACCGCCGCATAAACGCCGCCTGTCATTCTCGCATATGCAAATAAGTTTTCCAACAACGCATTGTTATTTTCTGTCCTTATCCCTACCGCATGTATGACTACACCGCTGTCCGACATAAGATTTAAGAGTTCCGTCTGCGTATACTTTATATCATTGTCATCAGCGCCATCCGTAATAATAATGAGTCGTGTGTAGTTCACTTCACCGCTGCGATATTCCCGCGAAAGAAGCTCATACAGAATGTCCGTAAGATAAGAACTTTGATTGTAAAACGCAATTTCCTCCACCGCAGATTTCAAAGAATCATACTCGGTGGAAAAATCTGCTACCACATTGAAGCCGTCTGCAAAAGTAACGATCTGAAATTCTTCGCCTTCTGCATGCCCGTCAATCAATTCCCTGATCAACATTTTAGCCTGATCTCCCCAGCGCCGCGAAACAGAAAGCGAATTATCCAGAAGAATACACGTTCTGATCGGCATACCTGTGGAAGCGATCTCCGCTGCCTGAATATCCTCACATAATGTCGTTCCCACCTGAACGGTTGTGCCGCTCATAATGTCGCTGACGCCCTTTATATAAATATAGATGCCGTCCTCTGCTGTCCTGCTGCTCACGACGGCCGCCTGAGAAACATTTTCTTCAGCACATACCCTGATTTCTATCAGACATGAAAAAAGTGCAAGTATGCACATCACACCTGCAATCCTGTAAATACACTTATGGATATTCTTCATTTATCTTCCCATTCCGCCGTTTCAGCGGTCTCTCCCTTCTATCGAAATTTCTCAGCGTTAGCCGTAATCTTTTTCTCTGTATTTCTGTATTGCGTCACTGCACCTTCTGTTACATGATATAATTCTTTCATCCGCTCTTCCGCCCTGCTCAAATCCCGCAAAATATCCGTAAGCCGCTCTCCGATATACCGCCGCTCCTGTATTTCCATTGGAATTTTCCATTTCAACATCCGGATATGCTCTTTTTGCGTCAGCAATTCAGCCCGTACCGCCGGAAGCCGGGTATTCGCATCCTGCACCTTTTTGATATTGATGTCGATCGCCGCCATGATCCGTCCTCCGCTCTTAACCTTCGCTTTACGCCATGCTGTCTAATTCTGCTGCTTCTCTTTCCAATTCTTCTCCTGTCACGATCACATCATGTCCAAGATCCTCTAATGCTCTCGTTATTCTGTTCAGTTGGCGGGTAATATCTTCTATCGCAAAATCCATACCTCTTATCTCTGCGCTTTTCCACGCTTCATCCAGCGCACTCTGATAACCTTTCAATTTACGTCCGGCAAATGCGATCTCATCTGAAACCTTATTCAGTTCCCGCTGATGCAGCCTTATCGTCTCAATGTCTATTGCCATTTCCATTTCCCCGAAGCATCTCGTTCCCACATGATCTATCATGCGATCCGGTCATAACACCGCTGTCAACTCCATGTAACAGATGATGCCGTATCCCACTCCATACGGCATCATCTTCCGCACCTCTCTAATGTCCCCTTACCCTGCGCTTACAGGCTCTGGAAGCCCTCTATCGAGTAATCTTCATTGACGGTAACGGCAAGCCTGACCATAAACATTCCGTCTCCCGTACTTATGACCACCATCGTACTCCCTGCCGCCTTACCTTGTACCGTTCCGTTCGATACCGAACACACTGCCGGATCTAAGACCTCATATTGTAAATCCGCCTCCGTGTATCCATCTGGTATACTTTCAAACCCGATATGCATGGACTCCTCTTCCCCCAGATACATGGCATAGCTTACCAGCTCTATGAAATCAAACTCCAAGCACTCAAACTCAAACGGATCCAATTCTTCAAGCGGCTCGCCATCCGGTGTGACCAGCTCCTGTTCAACAGCCTCACCTCTCGTACACAGATCTCCGGGCGTCCTTTGCCAGTCCTCCAAATGAATATGTATTTTGACCGGAGAATTGGAAGAGTCCCATATAACTCCTGAATGTTTCCAATTGCTGCTAATATCCGTTATGATACATCCCGCCTGATTGATTCCCCATTTCAGCGGTACATATAACTGCAGATCCACACACGTCGGCTGATCTCCCAAAAGGTCTGCTTCCGTTTTCGCGGCCGCCACTGCACCGCATGTAACCTGCGCATTCGTCACACTATAAGAAACCTTCTTGAACCCGATCCGCAGATCCGCCAACAATGTCGCTTCCGCCGTCAAAGCCGCATCCGCGGAGGCATCCGCATTTGCATTACTGTCAAAGCTTTTGCCAAGACCGGCGCCTTTCCGCCATCCTGCCCTTAGCACATTTTCCGTCGTGTAGCTGACAGAAACATTCCCATCGGCTCCCACATGCGCCGTCAGCATCAGCTTAATATTTAATGGCCCCCAGACCTGAATATATGCCTCTCCCAAAGGAATGGACGCGGCTACATTTCCATGTACTTCTGCAGAAACTTCCGTGTCAAAATGAAACTTCAGCTCTACCATCTTCGGTTCCAAAGGTCTGTACCATGCCGCAGACTCATATTTCACATCCACCCTGATGTTTTTGATCCCTACGACCAGCTGACCATTTGCAGCCGCCTCCACTCTCTCATTCTTCTTTACATCAAAATTTGCCGTGAATACAATATGGTCACCGCTGCTGTCCACCTTCGCAGAGTTTGCAACATTGATCAATGCGCCGTCGCTGCTTTCGATCGACATCGGATAGGCGCTCATCTCATCATAGATTTCCCGCCCCCGCGCTACATCAGTGCCTTCCGAGGCGGAAACCGCTTCCACGATTTTCCCCGGAAAGGTGCCTTGAATATTCAAATAGGCATATGTTTCCTCCACAGAGGCTTCTTCAAATGTAAAATCCGCCCCATCGATTCCGGTTATTTTAATCGCTCTCGCAAGGGAGGTATCTGTGGCGTCTATATAAATAATATCTCCGACATGATAATCGCCGTCTGCGGCAAACATGCCGGTTTCTCCATCCGCATTGAGCCCGATTCCGGAATTTACGGTTTTTACGCCCTCTACAAACTCCATTTCCGTTATTTGGGGAAGCACGAGGTTCGCGCCATACCCTTTGGCATATGCTATAATCTGCCGGGCAGTGTCCGCATCGATCGAAGTCTCTGCATTACTCAGATCGATCTGCGCAATATTGTCAACATAAAATTGTGCCAGACTATTTAGGTCGATCGATGCGCCTGACGCCGCTATCTCATCCGTACCGATCGCCCGGACCGCACTCTCCAGAGCAAAGCCAAGCGTTGCCGGCTCATCAGGCTCAAACGCGGTCCCTGCGTCAATGATCTGCCACTCCGCCGCAGCCTGTATCTCAGCATAATGATCATTTGACGAAGGCACATCGGAAAACAGATCCGTCTCCGAAACGTAACTGTCATATCCGAAGCCTTCTCCCAGCATACCAATGTATTCGGCGCGTGAAATGACCCCGCCCGTACTCTCAGCGTCAGTCGCACGATCATTGCTGCCGCAGCCTGTCAATACCACGGCAAACAACAGCGCGAACCCATACACCAACCCTTTTCTCTTTCTGTGATCCCGTCTCATAACATCCCCCTGCGCCGGTCATTATTTGAACTGACTGGCATTGCTGTTGATCGTACTCTCCAAATTTTTGGACTGTGCCGCTGCATTTCTGATAAACTTCACATAACTGTTTACAACCTGCTGATAGTTTTCAAAACGGCTGCTCATATTGGTTATCTTCTGCCGGATCGTCTCGGCGGAATTACTCTCCCAGTCGCCCTTCAGACTGTTGATCTTAGTCTGAATATCATCAAGCGTCGCACGCATTTCCCGGTTCTTTTGGTCAATGCTGTCTGCATGTCCGTCAAATTTTCCATAATTTATAATGATCTGTCCATTGTCTGCCATGGTTTATCCTCTCCTTTTCCCCATTCGATATAATTGCCTGCAATCAGCTCTGTAAGCCTGCGATCTGACTGCTCAGATTCTCCTGATTGCTCTCATAGTCATCCGCCGCTTTTCTCAAAAATTGTGCATACTCGTCCATCAGCGTCTTCATCTTCATGAAATCATCTTCAAAGTCCTTTACTTTTGCACAAAATTCTTTGGCATCCTTACCCTGATAGTCCGTTGTCGTAAAAGTCTCCACCAAGCCAAAAAGCTCTCCATACTGCTTTTTATAAGTGCCTGCAAGCGTTTCTACTTCTCCGGCCGCCTTTCGCAGATTTGCCGGTGTTACCTGAATACTTTCCATTTTGAATCTCCTCCTTCACGTGTAATCTTGGTTCTTCGTTTATCATAATAAATTTTTCTGACAACCTGCATTAAAATGTAACCATCTGCACCTTTTCTGTAACAAACGGCAGTCATATCAACATCACCCGTGATCCGTTATGCAGACCGATATTCGCAATAAACGCATTGGCGTCAAATCCTCTGCCGCTCTCCATATCCCATAGCGCGCTTTCCTCCGTGGGGATGTATCCGTTTCCCTTCTTTCGCAGGAATTCTACGAGCATATCCGTCACCTGCGCAACCTTAAGCTGTTCCGGAACCCGAATCTCATAACTCTGCTCCGCAGACGGCAGGTAAACTTCCAGCAAAATTTTATTTTTCATCATTGAGCACCTCCCCGGAAAGCCCCGCCGGCATAACAAGGCGTATCATTTCCGCATGTCCGCCAGCCACATAAAATCCGGTTTTGGCGTTAAGCTTTCCGCCTATTTTATCTCTATTGTCCGTTATATCCAAACGCATCTGATTTTCTATTCCGCTTCCGATCCATACCCCCTCGCCGCGGCATCGGCTGCTAAACCACTCATCCATGTAATAGAAGTTCGCTGATCTGTAACTGTCGCACACAATAAAATAAATATTGCAGAACCCCTCGACCTTATTGAGCATCGTGATCAGCTTGTCCGCGCCATCCCCGGACAAATTCTTCTTAATCTTCTCATAATCGTGGAGCACCACCAGGATCGGAGGCATATTCTTTGTCGGATGTCCATTCGTATCCTTATAATCATTATTTCTGATCACGGACATGTTAAACAATTCGACGATCCGCTCCTCATAATCTTCCTCTACCAGGTCGTACTCTACATCCAGGATCCTGCTGAGTTCTTTTCCGCCATTGAATACAACCACCCGTATATCCAACGCCGTAGCTGCCATTTCGATGATGCCGCCTGCATATCGGAGTGCATCCTTTCCTTCTTCCGCCAGCGCGAGCAGGACATTCTTTTCCTTTGCATTGACGCTCACAATGTCATGGGTCTCACAACTCATCCCCAACGGCACCTGTTCAAAGGATCTCATGCTCCTTGCCATGGACTCCCCGGAAATAAACTCCGGTACCGCAGCTATCCGCCTCGCTCTTGCTCCCCCTAAGCGCCGCGAAAGCGACTCCGCAAGCTCCCCGATAAAACCGGTTAAGTCTTCCTCCTCACCGACCACATGCGCCGCCTGAAATACATAGGTCTCGTCTGTTTTTACAATGCCTCTTCCTTTTATTGCAGGCGGGAAAACACCCCCTGTATTTCCCAATATGGACGTGTAATCCGCCTTATCATTCATTTGCATCACATACATCTGACGGAAGTTTTGCAACATACGGTATCGCACTGCCATGGTATTTGTTGCTGTAAAAATATAATAAATCCCATATTTCGGACATTCTCTCGTGTGCGTGATCATAATGTCCTCATACTTCTCATAGCTCTCATAAAAATGAGAATAATTATTTACGATCACCAGAATGTACGGCGCTTTATCCTTTTCCGAGGCATTATATCTCCCCATGTCACCGCCATACTTTGCAAACAATTTCTTGCGGCTCTTGATCTCTTCATCGACCATGCGGATAAAGTTTTGTATCTTATCGTCTTCCCCGTCTATCATGACGCTGCCCGTATGCGGCATACTCTCATACATTCTCATTGTTTCCGTGCCGAAATCCATAATATAAATATTCAGCTCTTCCGGCGTATACTCTTTACACAAAGAATATAACATCGCATGAAGCATCATCTCCTTTCCGACCCCCGGAGCGCCATATATCAGCACATTGCCGGCTTCCACAAAGTTCACATCGAAAATTCTCTGTTTTTGGTTATACGGATCATCCAATTCTCCGATCACAGCACACAAGCCCTTTTTATCCGCCGCTTTGTACGAATATTTTTCGATCAGCTCATCCACCCTGATGTCCGCCGGAATCTCCGGCATCCAGAGATTCCGTTCCTTTATGCTTTCGCTTTCTGCCAGTTGATCAAGATATTTCATGATCTTAACAATCTGCCTGCCGTGATCCTGCAGCGGTACAGACCTCTGACCCTTCATCCTGTCCACCACGTTCCCCAGCTCATCCAGCACATCAATGCAGCTATCCGGCTCTGTTCCTGCCTTGTCCGTATCCGGATACGCCGCTCCTGCCCATGCCGACTGACCCAGTTCAAAGAGTTCGTTGTAGCCTACTTGAAGATAGAAACGCCCCGTCTCTGCGATTTCCGCTGCGTCGGGACGTTTGAGCATGTCATTGCTGTCCGCCCGATCTTGTACCTTCAGACAAATCTTAAACTTTGAATTTGCCCAGATCTGCTCATTTACCACGCCGCTTGGTTTCTGTGTCGCAAGGATCAGGTGCACACCAAGGCTCCGTCCGATCCGTGCCGTGGATATTAACTGGTCCATAAATTCGGGCTGCTGACTCTTCAACTCCGCAAACTCATCCGAAACAATAAATAAATGCGGAATCGGCTCATCTACCTGTCCCTCCCGATACATCTTCTGATATTTGTAAATATCCATAGTCCCTTCATTGGCAATGTCTCTCGCTTTATTAAAAACCGCCTGCCTTCTCCTAAGTTCACTCTTGATGGAAAGAATAGACCGCATGATCGCTGCCCCGTCAAGATTCGTGATCGTTCCAACCAAATGCGGCAGTCTGTAATGCTCGTTTTCAAACGCCCCCGTAAGACCTCCGCCCTTATAATCGATCAAAACAAACGCCACTTCGTCAGGATGATAGTTGACTGCCATCGACAATATGTATGTTATGATGAACTCGGACTTACCGGATCCCGTCATGCCCGCTACCAGACCATGCGGACCATGGAACTTTTCGTGCAGATCCAAATAGAATGTCTCTCCGTTAGTATCCACTCCGATCGGTGCCCGTAAGCTCTTGACAGGATCGTTATTCCTCCATCTTTGAGATATATTCAAATGCTCACATTTACCCACTCCAAACATGTCCATAAACGTAAGCATGTCCGGAAGATCATATCTGCCTTGATTCAAATCCAACTGCCTGTCAGCCATATTCCGTATCATCTGCTGCGCATACTTCACCGGAACCGCGTCCTGCACAAAATTCACATTGACGCCGGCATTCCATGTCGTATCATACATGATTCCCTGACTGCCGTTTACACATACTACGGTACTACACTCCTTGGGAAGGCTTTTCATCTCATCATATGCACATATCATACGAAATCCCTTGAGATTTTTATTCTGCAAGACATCCGTAATAAATGCGCACTTATTGGACAACGCCTTGCTTGCCGACACGATAATATAGTATGGAAGAATCTCTTTATCAGCCGCTGATTTTTCTCTTCGGTTTGCTATGATCTTTCCCATTTCTATGGAAAGTTCCCTCAGATCATCCTCCGTCAGCGCCAAAAACCTCTTCTTTCCCTCATTATCCCAGACGTGCTGCGCAAACCTCACAAAAGATAAGTATTTCTCATCCTTCTTTTCATATATGCAGATCAGCTTGATCTCATCATAACTATGCAGCAGCATAAGCTGCATCAATATATGATTCAGCAGGTTATGAACACCTTCCTCATCACCCACGATCCCAAGCACCCTGCTTTGCATCAGCGATACGCCGATCGGAACGTTCATGAGAAGCCTCTCTTCTCTTTGAAATGCCAAAAGACTGTCACGCAAAGCATCCGCATCGATAGAAAACCTATCATCGGGGAATTTCAGGTCAGCATACATCGGCAGGTTTCCCGCCCCAAAACGCAAATAGAGGAAATCATTTTGCGCCGGAGTCTTGCTCCATAGTTTTCTTTCCCAAAAATCATCCGACGCAGTCACTTCCGTGATGGGCGGGTTATTCTCATTGAGCACTTCTTCCTGGAGGGTGATATTGGCTCTTATCTCTTGCCGAAGATTATTCAGATACTTTAGATATTTCTGGTTCCTCTCTGCTTCCTTCTCTCTATTCCGTTTCCGCTCGCGCTTCCGTATGATGATCGGGAACAATATCATTCCCAGAAGCATGGATATGGACGTTATCATGGTTGGAATCGTGGTCCATGCGTTTCCGCCGCTTCTTGCGGCATTCACAACAGAAAACATCCCTACCGAAAAAGATGCGACTCCCATGATGAGTGAAGGACCGAGCGTGAGCAGCAGAGGGGTGTTTTCCCGATCTTCCATCCTTGTGGGGGAATCCACCTGGAGCTCAAGCGGCGTAATCTCCCGCACAAACCGAGGTGATCTGTAATAGCAGGAGGGTTCTTCCAATTCTAAGATTTCATCATCCACAAACTCATTCTTGTGAAACTCCTTCAGGCAATCCGCATGAACCCGAACTCTTTGATCCGGATTATTCATGGCAATAAAATCACTGCCCACCACGATCCTAAACCCCAAAATAAATACCGTATCTCCAACATTCAGGCTCACCCGTCCAACGACCCTATGCCTATTCACATAGGTTCCGTTTGTAGAATGATGATCGCATAACACCCATGCCCCGTTCGTATAAGATAACGTTGCATGATGGGAAGAAACATAAGGCGTAGAAATCACAATCTGATTCTCCTCTTTTCTTCCGATTTCCAACATCGCATCCTGCGTGACCACATACTTTTTATAAATCCCCCGGTCCTCGGTAGAGGGTTCTGCCAGCAGAAATGCCTCTTGTGCATTCTGACCGACAGATACCCGGTACATTTTCCCTTCTTCCAGCTCTATTCTTTTGGTTTCCGACAATCCTGCATAATCCGTGCACAAATGATCCTGATTACCAGACTGCCCCTGTGTCTCTTCATAAAGCCTTAACCGTCTGCTCGCTTTTACGACCCACCGTTTCCCCTCATCATCCGCTTCTATTGCAAGGATTCTGCTGCTGCCCAGCGTTTTTTCATCATCCATGATCCAATACTTTCCTGCTATCTTTTCAGGAAGTTGAACATGAAATATCCTCTGTCCGTCGATTAAAGTCACTAACATCTCTCTTCTCCTTTGCATTCTTGTTGTTAGGCATTTGTTAAATGCCGTTCCCTATTGATTTTACTGGTTTTTCTCGTTGTT
>JAMPHA010000030.1:0-28863 GCA_023663615.1 Clostridium sp.
AAGTAATTTTGGAGAAACAAGGCAGGATATAATGGAATTTACCTTTCAAGGCTGGAAAATTCCCCCAAGGGTTGACAAGGAAAGCATCGCGTGTTATATTTAGCAACAGGATGTAATAATTTTGTAACAAATTTAACACAATACGATAGAAATGACCTTTGTTAATCTTTTGGAGGAAGGGAATGAAACGAAAAGAGTTAAAAGCCGCGGCGGTGTTACTCGCGGGAGTGCTGAGCGCTTCTCAGGCGGACTTTTCGGCGAACGCGACACAGGTTGCGGCACTGCTTCCGGCAGAGGGAGTGGAGCTGGCGCTTGAGGAAAGCACGACGGTTGAAGAATTGGAACAGAGTGTGCGGCCGGGTGCGCAGAGTGATATAGAGATTCTTACCCTGTCTCAGGAGGCAGGCATGGCGGTGGCGGCGGGAATCGCCGAACCGGCGATGACGGATATTGTTCCTGAGGAGGGAACGGGAGAAACGGCAGCGGACAGCGGAGAACAGCATACAGGAGCCGACGAGACACAGAATCCGGCGGAAGACGCGGACACAGATGCTTTGGACGGCAGTGAGAACGCCGATCCGGATGCGGAAGAGACAACAGAAGAAGATATGGACGCCGTGGACGGCGAAGAACCGGAGGATACTGAGGCGGATGCCGATCTTACGGATGAAGAGGATGCAGAAGAAGATGACGAGGAAATGCCGGAAGGATACGGCAGCCTTGTGATCGCAAGAGTACGCGACTGGGTGAATGTCAGAAGCGGTCCCACAACGGAAAGCGAGATCGTCGGAAAGCTTTATAATAATTCCGTCGGCGAGCTGATCCGGCGGGAAGGTGACTGGTATTATATCGCATCCGGTACGGTTACGGGTTATGTCAGCGCGGATTACTGTGTGTCCGGCGAGGAAGCGGAGGCGCTTATTGACGAGGTCAGCATTCAGATCGCAACGGTGGATGCGCAGACCTTGAAGCTTCGCGCGGAGGGCTCCACAGAGTCGAGAGTATTGCAGCTATTGCCTTATGGCGATAAGCTTGAAGTGTTAGAGTCCGATCACGGAAGCGGTTGGATCAAGGTCAACGTCAACGGTACGCAGGGATATGTATCCGCCGATTATGTGACGGTTTCGATTTCCTTTGTTTCCGCAGAGTCAAAAGCGGAAGAAGAGGCAAGACTTGCCGAGGAGCGTGCAGAGCGTGAGGCGGCAGAGCGCAGGGCGGCGGAGCTCGCAGCGCAGGAAGCGGCACAGGCGGCAGAGCAGGCGCAGCAGCCCGCGGAATCCAGTGAAGTGGTTATGACGGCAGAAGCGCCGGCGCCGGTATCTACCGGAAGCGGACGCGGAGCAGAGGTTGCAAATTACGCATTGCAGTTTGTCGGAAACCCGTATGTTTATGGCGGTACAAGTCTGACAAACGGGGCGGACTGCTCAGGCTTTGTTCTTGCGGTATATGCCCAGTTTGGCATCAGCCTGCCGCATTCGGCGACAGCGGACCGCAGCATGGGAACTGCGGTGGGAACTTTGGCGGAGGCACAGCCGGGTGATCTGGTGTGCTATTCCGGTCACGTCGGCATCTATATCGGTAACGGGCAGATCGTTCATGCGAGCACACCGAGAACCGGTATCAAGATTTCCAGCGCGACCTACAAGCCGATCGCATGTATCCGCAGAATTTTTAACTAAACAAAGAGTTGTCGGGGACAGCCGGAGGGCTGTCCCCTCTTTTGGGTTTTGTAGATTTTTTTGCAGTGACTCAATTTTCATCTAAAAGAGAAGAACATCCCGTATATTTTGCGAAAATTGGAGATAACGATATTGACCAAGTGATACGTTTGTAGTACAATGAAAACTAAGATAAATGGAGGAGTTTTCACGAGAGGGGGGAGGAAAGAGTTTGGAGTTGTTAATTAAGTGTGGGTAGAGTTTATGAACAGAGAGGAGAATGAACATGATAGGTAGAATGAAAACAAGCAAAATGAGAACGATAGTTGTTGCAGTAATTTTAACTGTTACAGTTTTTACATAGATGCTGGAACCCAGTGTTGCCTATGCAGCGGTGAAAGATGCCACCTTTATAGTGGATGATGAAACGGTATATGCCTCACTATCGGGTGATGCAAATGGGGTGACGGGTAAAACCTCCTATACGAAAGGACCGGGGGTATTGGAGCTCATAGTGGGTGGCAGTGCCAAAATTCCGGGAACGACACAAGTCCGGGGGCTGGTGGCCATGCCTAACCCCGTAAATGCGCCGGGAGGTATATCAACAACAATGACGCCGCCCTCTGGCCATATTCTCATTTCAGCGTATTCACATCACTATGCCACGATAGGGGGAGCATCTAATTACTGCGATCTTACATTGTTTTAACAGGGAGTCGTAGACGTTGCCGAGGGGATTGCCTTTTTCAAAGACAATCCCCTTAAATGGAGATTGACATGAAAAACACGAAAAACAGGATCACCGCAATAATGCTATTGATGATGGGAGTATGTCTGTGCGCCTGTGGAAGGAACGGACAGACGGCGGAAGGGGAACCTGCATCGGGAATCCTGCAATTGGGCTGTTTTTACGAAGACAATATCATTGTTCTGTCTGCACCGGAACGGTTTCTGTATTCCGAATGGGAACCAATCGGATTTGAATATATTTGTACCGATCCGACCTGTAGTCATACATCGGACTCGTGTTCCGCCCGGACATATCAGGACGACAGTGTTCAGGAACAGAATCTTGGTGTGGTCTATCATGACAGACTGATCATCGTGCATTCTTATCAGGAGCATGTGGATCATGGCAGTCATGTCATTGACGGAGTGACAAAGGTAGATGTCAGTTATGTATGGCATACGGATGTGTACGAGGCTGATCTCGACGGAGAGAACAGGAAACGTAAATTGTCATTTGATGGCGGTATTGCCAATGTTTCGCTGGCTTTTACGGCGGTTTTGGAAGAGGGCGTCCTTTATTTTGGAGGTCCGATTGAGAGCCGCATTGTCATGGAATACGATGAGGAGGGCGTTGTTTCACGCAATGAGGTAATCCAAAGCGACGCGTTTTATGCCGTTGATCTGGAGGATTATTCGGTGCGGTTGTTTGCGGAGGCGGATGGAAAGGATAGCATGAGTTATTCCTATTATGTCGGCGTATTTGACGGACTTATCTATGCGAGGACAAGTGACGCATGGTTCGGGCGCGGAGCGTGGTATCGGTTTGATGAGGAGACGGGGGAATGTGAGGAGATCATGTATTTTGATTCCGACGCCCCCTATTTTTTCGGAGTGATCGAGGACAACGTTTACTATTATTATCAGGGGAAACCGGTTCTTTATGCAATGGATATGGAAACGAAGGAAGAGAGAAAAGTGTTAGAGGCGGGGACGGATCAGTTCTTTTTGGAAGCTGCGGTGTTTGAAGATCAAATCTGGGTTCTGACGGATTATTCCATGGAAGAAGGAAACTATATGTCGGAATATACCGTACTGAACGCGGCGGGGGAAGTGATAGATTTTTGTCACTACGATGATTATATTTTATTTTACGGTGTCGTGGGAGACAGGCTGATTTATTGTACAGCGTTTCCGGAGGGAAAAATGTGGTGGGCGGACAGGTCGGACATCAAAAACCTGACGGAGCGGGGCACTTATATCGGGTACGAAGACGCAAGGTATCATGACGTTCTTTCCTACGGAACAGAATCGGAGAACCCGTAGCATAGTAAGTTGTGGGAATATGGAGTTTCACGGCGTTTGTCAAAGTCAGGTTTGCAGACCGTGGATTATTGTTGGTAGGAATAAGGCGGTGGGAAAAATGGCACAGTATGAACTGGAACTGATTGGTCTTACAAAATCGTATAAAAAGAAGCTTGCGCTGGATCACTTTTCTTATCGGTTTGAGAAGGGGATTTACGGACTGCTCGGTTCGAATGGGGCAGGGAAATCGACGCTTATGAATCTCATTACCCAGAATCTGAAATGTGACGAGGGGCGGATTCTGTTAAACGGTGTGGATGCAAAGACGTTAAAACAAGAATATATATCGCACATCGGGTATATGCCGCAGCAGCAGTCGGTGTATGAGAATCTCACGCTGATGCGTTTTCTGTATTATATTGCGGCGCTGAAGGGCATGTCAAAAAGGGAAGCGGACGGGCAGATACGGGCGCTTTTACAAAAGGTTGGTCTGTGGGAGGAGCGGAACCGGTTTATGGGAAGCTTTTCCGGCGGAATGAAGCAGAGGGCGCTGATCGCGCAGGCGCTTTTGGGGAATCCGGATATTATCATTCTAGATGAGCCGACGGCGGGGCTTGATCCGCTGCAGAGAATGGCAGTGAGGGAGATGATCCGCGATCTTGCGGAGGATCGGATCGTGATGATCTCTACCCATGTGATCGCGGATATTGAGCCGATCGCAAAGGAGATTTTGATGCTCAAGGATGGAAAACTACTGAAAAGATTATGTCTTGAGGAAGAGAGAATCGATGGAGAAAGTTTGGAGGAAATGTATATCCGCCTGTTTCAATAGCAATCTGAAATGTCCGGACAGAGAGAATTTTCTGCCTGCCCGTTTCCGGGGGAAGCGATATGATTAAGAATGAATTGATTAAAATACTGAGCAATCGGATCTTTTTGCTTTTCATTGTTCTCATGTTATTATTGAACGGTTTTTATTACAAGTGGTCGCTGGATATCCATGCGGACAGGCTGGAGCCCACGGCTTTTCAGTATCGCCAGCTTGTGGAGGAGCTGGCGCCTCTTTCTGATCGGGAAAAGCTGGAGGTGGTTTCGGAAAGGCTGGAAGAATTGTCCGGGGTGGAGCTTGTTCTTGAGAATCCGACGGATTTTTCGGGTTCGTTAGAATTTTCTCTGGTCTCCAAGCTGTATCAGGAGATCGGGGCGGAGTTAAGCCAGATTGCAGACTATCAGGACCGGATCGGAGCGATTGTCCAAAATGTGGACGCGCATTTGGGAAGAGCGGGGACGGGAAACGATGGCGCCATGGAACGAAGCTTTATGGAAAGCAGGCTTAAGAAAACGGGAGAGGTCTATCAAAACCTCATGGAGGTAAAGCCGGTTTTTTACCCTTCCCGCGGGATCAGGGCGCTGGTGGATAATCCGGTCACAGACTGTTGCTGCTTATTGATCCTGCTGCTTGCGGTGCTTCAGCTTGTGACGGTGGAACGCCAAAACGAATTGATTATTTTATCAAAGACGACCCGCCGCGGCAGGGGAGCGCACGGTATCGTAAAAGCGGCTGTTCTTGGAAGCTTGTGCCTGTTCGTTACCGTACTGCTGACTGTGGAGAGTATTCTCGTCATAGGAAGCATTTATCCGTTCTCATCGTTTTTCCATCCGATTCAGTCGGTATTTTCTTACTGTGCGCTCCGGATCAATATTTTGGAGTATCTCTGTATTTACATGATCATCAAAATGCTTTTTTATCTTTTGTGTACGGCGGTATGCTATTTTGTCTGCTGCCTGCTGCGCAAAGCGATCCCTATTTTTCTGATTCTTTCGGGAGTGACGGGGCTGCTGCTCTGCCTGTATCTGGGTATTTCCGAAACATCCTATCTGGCGCCGCTCAGGACCATGAATCCGATTGCGTTCGGTCAGGCGGGAGCGCTGTTAGAACGCTATCAATGTGTCAATGTATTTGGAATGGCGGTCAATAAGCTTTTCTTGTATCCGTGCATCTGCGGCGTGCTTGCAATCCTGTTTTTTGCGGCTGCGGTCAGAGGGTTTGCGGTATCCTGTGAAAAAATATTGTACCGGACAGATATTCTTTTTTTGACAGAAAGAAAAGGTGGAACGTGGGATTACTGCGTCATGAGTGGTACAAAACGTTGATTTCCCAAAGGATCCTTTTCGTTTTGGCGGCTGCGGTGCTCGTTGCCTGGTTCGAGAGTCCGGGGCTGCCCGAATATGCGGCTTCCGCTGCAGAGGTGTTCTATTATCGGTATTCGGAAGCGGTGGAAGGTCCCTATACGGACGGGATCAATGACTTTATCCGTCAGAACAGCGAGACGGTCCGCACGCAAATGATGCAGCCGGATCTGACGGAGGGACAGAGAGTCCTGTATCAGTCCATGCAGGAAGCGCTTACTTGGATGTCGGACTATGCGCAGTACCTGTCGGAGCATGAGAACAGTTATTACATTTATAATCCGGGATATACGGCGCTTACGGGAGGAAACAGCGGACTGAATCGTCAGAATACCATGACATCTATTATCATGTATGCGTTTGCCGTCGTATGTTTTGTGCTTACGATGTCCATTGATTATCAGCATGGCGAGGATCGTCTGATCCATTCAACCGAAAAGGGTAGGGGAGCTTATATTGTTTCCAAGCTGTTGATCGGAATGCTGATTGCGGCTGTTCTGCTCGCCATATTCTGGCTGCCGCAGCTTGTGACCTTCCTGCGTTATTGGGGGACGGCATTTATGGATGCACCCGCCTATAGTCTGCAGAATTTAGACGGGGTCTGGGGCGGCATTTCCATCTTTACCTACCTGTGTTTCCGATATGTGGGAAAGTATGTGATGCTCTTGGGCGTGATGCTTTTTTCCTATCTGATGGAGCGCCGCATGAAAAGCAGTGTGACGACGATCGTCTGGGTATGCGCCATAGTGGAGATTCCCCTCGTGGTGAGACTCTTGATGTGAAAAGAGGTTTGCGTGTGACGTGCGTGTCACAAACGCGTTTTAGGAAATTTACACAAAAGGAAAAAAAGCAAGCGCTTTTTTGAAAAAATCATCTTTTTTTTGAAACGAAGTTATCCACATGAAAAAGTGCGGTTTTATGCGGAATCTTTATTTATACACGAAGTTATCCACATTATCCACGGAAAAAGAGGATGGAAAGCGAACCGTTTTTATGGAAACCATAAGGAACGAATGTTTTGTGTAGAAATCATAAAAATATCAAAACGGCAAAAAAAACGTCAAAACCGCTTGACTTTCTTAATGTCAAAAAGTTTCGGACAATTCCATATAATGTTGCAAAAAAAGGGGGATTTGTGATATAATCATTACACAATATAAGAACGAAAGGGATGATGCTATGAAGTTTATTATTTTAGGAAAGAACATCGAAGTGACAGAAGGGCTCAGATCCGCAGTCGAGGACAAAATCGGTAAACTCGAGAAGTACTTTACAACAGAGACTGAGGTGCATGTAACCCTGAGCGTAGAAAAGGAGAGACAGAAGATCGAGGTTACGATTCCCGTAAAGGGAAATATCATCCGTTCCGAGCAGGTCAGCAATGATATGTATGTTTCCATTGACTTAGTAGAGGAAATTATCGAGAGGCAGTTAAAGAAATATAAGACGAAGCTGGTAGAACAGCAGCAGTCGGCGAATTATTTTAAGAAGGATTATATCGACAGGGAGTTTCCGGAGGAAGAGGAGATCAAGATCATCCGGAGCAAGAAGTTCGACATTAAGCCGATGTATCCCGAAGATGCCTGCATCCAGATGGAACTGTTGGGACACAGCTTCTTTGTATTCTGTAATGCGGAGACCGATCAGGTGTGCGTCGTGTATAAGAGAAAGGGCAATACCTACGGATTGATCGAGCCGGAGCTTTAAGCCGGTATGAAAGAGATACCAAAGCCGGATGAAGTACATAAGGAAGACGCTGAGGTATGAAAGAAGAACATAAGAGGATGAATGAGAAGGGGCATGTCCGGAGCGGACATGCCCCTTTTATGCGTTAAGAATATCTTAATCCGTTTTTCTCATACTGTTTTTCTGTTTGTAATAAAATAGAGAGAGACGCTTTGCGGTGTTCTTTCGCAGGCTGAGCAGGAAGGGCATGGTTATTTCTATGGAAAAGAAGTGTGGGAAAACGGAGCGGCGCAGGCGGCTGATACGCATCGGGATTGCGGTGGAGGCGGCGGGCATATGCGCGGTGATTCTTTTTGGCGCTCATACAAAAGACAAAACGGCAGGAGCGGAAACGGACGGATACCAATATGAGAGTATTGGGAACGCCGGGGACGCGGCAGATCCTGTGGACGCGTATCAGGATGGGAAAGCAGACCGGGCGGTGAGCGAGACACTTTCGGCGGACGGGTATTGGTATGAAGAGGCAGACGGAGCGATAAGCGAGACGCTTTCGGCGGATGCCGGATGGTATGGAGAAGCAGAGGAAACGGCAGGCGGAAAAAAGGATTACATCACATGGGTGGACTTCAATGTCACGGCGGACGCCATGCGCTGCGCCCTGCAATATGACCTTGATACCTACGGAAGCGACTGCCATATTGACTGGATCGTGCTGCTTGCGTATGCGGGCTGCCGCGGCGGCGGAGAGTTTTCGGCAAAATCGCTGGGCTATATCCGCGATCTTGCCGAGCGGATGAAAAACAACGAGACGACGGTGGAAAAGCTCTCGAACGAGCTTTCTTATTTTGACTATTATTATGAGGCGTATTCCGCGGTGCTGGGCGGTTATGTCGGGGAATACGAGATTGGGCGGCAGGCGGAGGACGGGAGCGCGGTCATGGAACGCGTTTACGGCGTCAAGGTGTTTTCACCGATCGCAAAAGGGTTTGCGTACAGCGACTATGACGATTTCGGCGCGTCGCGGAGTTATGGCTACCGGCGCCCGCATTTGGGGCATGACATGCTCGGTGTGATCGGCACGCCGATCGTTGCGGTCGAGTCCGGCTATGTGGAGGCGCTCGGATGGAACCGCTACGGCGGCTGGCGCATCGGCATCCGTAGCTTTGACGGCAGGCGCTATTATTACTACGCGCATCTGCGGCAGAATTATCCCTACGCGGAGGGGCTTGCGGAGGGAAGCGTCGTGACGGCGGGGGATGTGATTGGTTATATGGGACACACGGGCTACAGTACGACGGAGAATGTGAACAATATCGAGACGGTGCATCTGCATTGGGGCTTGCAGCTTATTTTTGACGAGTCGCAGAAGAACGGAAACAATGAGATCTGGGTGGACTGTTACGCACTGACGAACTTTTTATCCGGTTATCGGAGCGCCGTGGAAAAAGTCGGCGATACCAGGGAGTGGGTCCGCAGCGTTCCCATGAACGATCCGGCGGCGGAGGCGTATGCGGAGGAGCATCCTGTGGAATGAAATACGGAAATGAAATCGCATAGGAAATCAATCAGACGGACAAACCAGCTTATATAGAAATTGAAAATATGATCAGACAAACATATATCATGAAGCGTGGATTTGTGGTATAATAAGTTTAATTTTAGATCGTTATCGTATGATCTGGATGTCAGGCGTTACGTGCTGGCGGAAACGAGGGATGACAATGCCGGAAAAAAGGTTGAATAATATTATATTTCTTATGTATTTGGTGACAGAAAGCTATTGTAATAAGCATCATATTTCTGTGGAAGAATTTTTGGAACTGGACGAAAAATATGCAATACTGAATTATGTGGCAGAATGCCCGGATGTATTTGACAGCCTGACAAGCGGAGAGATGGCCGGGGAGGTGGAGCAGTATGTGTCACAAGCTTAAAACCATTTTATACCACGGAACAGCGTCGGAGATACGGCAGGTCGATGTGGCGCTTGGACGGGAGAGGAAAGATTTCGGAAAAGGGTTTTATATGGCAGTCTCAAAAGAGCAGGCGATCGGGATGATGCATAAAAAGTATCGGGAGGTCGTGAGAAGAAGCAGGGGAAAACAGGATGAGGCTTTTTCAGAAAAATTGTATGAGATTACGCTGGATGGAAGCTGCTTTTCCAAGTTAAAAATAAAAATGTTTTCCACAGCAGATTCGGAATGGCTGGATTTTGTTCTGATGTGCAGAGAAAGAGGTGGTATGCCGCACGATTATGATATGGTGGTCGGACCGACTGCAGATGACGATACGGCTTTTTGTCTAAAAGCATATTGGGACGGGTTTTATGGAAAAGTCGGTTCAGAGAATGCCAAAAAGATCCTGCTTGATAATTTAGAAACGGAAAATTTAGGGGTGCAGTATTTTATAGGAAAGCAGGGGGCGGCAGATCAACTCATTAAGGATATACAGGCGATCGCATGGAGGTAAGTCAATGGATGAAAGCAGAATTGAAACGACAAAGGGAATGTGTGTCGTGGCATTGACAAAGCATCTGATGAAGAGACAGAATATCGGGCATGAGGCGGCTTATAAAAAGTTATTGAAAATGGAGCTGTATAAGCTGCTGCTTGATTCTGAAACACGACTCTTTCTTGAGACAAATGAATATTTGTGCGAAGCATGTAATAAGGAACTGGATGAGGGAAAAGACGCTTTGTATGAGTATATCAATTGTTAGAAGATTACGTTGCGGGAACTATTTTAATGAAAAAAGAATTACGGAGGCTGCAGCCTATGAGTCAAAATAGCTATAGAAAAGGAATTGTCATGTGCGCTGTTCTGGCGGTCTTATCGGGCTGTGCGTCAAAGACAGGTCAGACAGGGAACGGAAGCGGAAACTATCTCACGATGGAAGAAGTGAAGGCGGTAGTCCTTGAAAACGCGGGGGATTCGGAAGAGCAGGTCCGGTTTGTGCGGATCCATCTGGATACGGATGACGGCGCTGCGGAATATGAGGTTGAATTTCTCTGCGAGACGGCGGAATATGATTATGAGGTCAATGCAAGGACAGGAGAAATCCTTTCCGTGAACTTTGAGATCGGCGATTACAACATTGCGGCGGTACCCGATGAGATTCTGCCGCCCGAAATGCAGTCAGGCGTGCCGGATGCGGACATGCAGGCGGAGGTGCAGCCGGGGGCGGATACGCAGTCAGGCGGGACGTTCGAGGGTACGCAGCAAGGAGACGCGTCAGGCGCCCGGTCGGACGGAACATCCGTTGATCCCCAGTCTGGCGGAGGCGCGTCGGACACCCAGCCGGGCGGAGCGGCGTCGGAAATGCAGTCAGGAGACGGAGCGCCGGGAACCCAGCCGGGCGGTGAATCGTCAGACACCCAGCCGGGCGGAGCGTCCGCCGGCACGCAGCAGAGCGCACCGTCAGGAAATGCGCAGTCCGGGGCGGCGCAGTATATCGGCGCCGAGGCGGCAAAACAGGCGGCGCTTTATCATGCCGGGCTGAATGCGGACGGGGTGCGCTTTCTGCACGCGCATTTGGAATGGGACGACGGGTGCTGGATCTACGACGTGGAATTTCATGACAATACGACCGAGTATGATTATGAGATCGACGCGGTGAGCGGCGCGGTGCTGGCGTATGACTGCGATGCGGAATATGCGCATCATGATGCGCATCACGGAGGGAACAATGCCGCGTCAGGCGCTCAGATCGGCGCGGACGACGCGAAACGGATCGCGCTGGAATACGCGGGCGTTGCCGAGACGGAGACGCAGTATCTGGAAGTGGAATATGATTATGACGACGGCAGAGCCGAATATGAGGTGCAATGGTACGTGGGACGGACGGAATATTCCTGTGACGTCAACGCCGCCACGGGAGAGATTCTCAGTTTTGAAAAGGAAGTGGAAAAATAACACCGGCTATCCCGCACTTTTCATTGCAAAACTTGGGTCTCTATGTTAGAATATCAGCAGAGCACAATGATAAAAAAATAACAATCATTGACATGCCCCGAAACGGGTCTTAAATCAAATCAGGAGGGATTAGCAATGGCAAAGAAAATTGTTTTGGCAGGTGCCTGCCGTACGGCGATCGGCACGATGGGCGGCGCGCTCAGCACAACGCCGGCATCGGTTCTCGGCTCTATCGTGATTAAGGAAGCCTTAAGCAGAGCGGGAGTTCCCGCGGATGCTGTCGATCATGTCTATATGGGCTGCGTGATTCAGGCAGGACTCGGACAGAACGTTGCGCGTCAGGCATCCATCAAGGCAGGGCTGCCGGTGACGACGCCTGCGGTTACCGTCAACGTTGTGTGCGGTTCCGGATTGAACTGTGTGAATATGGCAGCACAGATGATTACGGCGGGCGACGCCGATATTGTGGTTGCGGGCGGTATGGAGAATATGTCCATGGCTCCTTACGCAGTGATGCAGGGACGCTACGGCTACAGAATGAACAACGGCAAACTGGTGGACACCATGGTAAACGATGCGCTGTGGGATGCGTTCAATGATTACCATATGGGTATCACGGCGGAGAATGTGGCGGAGCAGTACGGACTGACCCGCGAGCAGTTGGACGAGTTTGCAGCATGGTCCCAGCAGAAATGCGAGAAGGCAATGGCGGAAGGCAAATTCAAGGATGAGATCGTTCCTGTTGAGGTAAAGAAGAAAAAAGAGACCGTGATCGTGGACACCGACGAAGGACCGCGCGCGGGCGTTACCAAAGAGAGCATTGCGAAGCTGCGCGGCGCGTTTAAGCCGGACGGCATCGTAACGGCAGCAAACGCATCCGGCATTAACGACGGCGCGGCTGCAATCGTTGTGATGAGTGAGGAAAAGGCAAAGGAGCTGGGCGTTAAGCCGATGGCAACGTTCGTTGCGGGCGCGCTCGGCGGCGTGGATCCTTCCATCATGGGCGTTGGTCCCGTACCGGCGACGAAGAAGGCAATGGAGAAAGCCGGCATGAAGATTGACGACTTTGATCTGATCGAGGCGAACGAAGCGTTTGCGGCACAGTCCCTTGCGGTACAGAGAGACTTGGGATTCAGCAACGACGTGCTCAATGTCAATGGCGGCGCGATTGCACTCGGACATCCTGTCGGCGCATCCGGCTGCCGGATCCTTGTCACGCTGCTTCATGAAATGGTAAAGAGAGACGCCAAGAAAGGTCTTGCGACACTCTGCATCGGCGGCGGCATGGGCTGCGCGACCATCGTAGAGCGCGACTAAGCCATTTGAATCAAAAAACGATTAGGAGAATACCCCAAGGGTGTTCTCCTAACTGTGCGTATAGATTGAAAATCAAAGAAAGGAACATACGACCATGGCATTTGTATTATATGAACAAAAAGAAGCAATCGGCATTATCACGATCAACCGCCCGGAAGCGCTCAACGCGTTAAACTCCGCGGTGCTTGATGAACTGAGCGCAGTGATCGACGGCGTGGATCTTGCCGCCGTCAGATGTCTCGTGCTGACCGGCGCAGGCGAGAAATCCTTTGTCGCGGGCGCGGACATCGGCGAGATGAGCGCGTTGACGAAAGCGGAGGGCGAGGCGTTCGGCAAAAAAGGAAACGATGTATTCCGCAAGTTAGAGACGCTGCCGGTTCCGGTGATCGCGGCGGTAAACGGCTTTGCATTAGGCGGCGGCTGCGAGCTCTCCATGAGCTGCGATATTCGGATCTGCTCGGATAACGCGGTATTCGGACAGCCGGAAGTCGGTCTTGGCATTACGCCGGGCTTTGGCGGAACGCAGAGACTGGCAAGACTGGTCGGCGCAGGCATGGCGAAGCAGCTCATTTATACGGCGAGAAATATCAAAGCGGACGAGGCATACAGGATCGGACTTGTCAACGCTGTTTACCCGCAGGAGGAACTGATGGCGCAGGCGGAGAAGATGGCGGCAGGCATTGCGAAAAACGCACCGATTGCGGTCCGCAACTGCAAGAAGGCGATCAACGACGGACTGGACGTATCCATGGACGAGGCGATCGTGATCGAGGAGAAGCTGTTCGGGGACTGCTTTGAGACCCACGATCAGGTAGAGGGCATGACCGCATTTTTGGAGAAGAGAAAAGAGAAGAACTTCACGAACAACTGATCGGAAGCCGAAACAAGGATCAAAACGGCGTATGAGCCGCTAGGAAAATAAAAGGAGGAAACAACATGAAGGTAGGTATTATCGGCGCGGGAACGATGGGTTCCGGTATCGCGCAGGCATTTGCAATGACGGACGGCTACGAGGTATGTCTCTGCGACATTAAGGAGGAGTATGCCGAGGGCGGCAAAGCCAAAATCTTAAAGAACATGAATTTCCTTGTGAGCAAGGAGAAGATCACACAGGAAAAAGCAGACGAGGTCATGGGAAAGATCACAACCGGTCTGAACAATATCTGCGGCGAGTGCGATCTGATCGTGGAAGTTGCGCTTGAGAAGCTGGAGATCAAGCAGAACATCTTCAAGGAGTTAATGGGAATCGTAAAGAAGGACTGCATGTTCGCGAGCAACACCTCCTCCCTTTCCATTACGAAGATCGGCGAGGGCTTAGACAGACCGATGATCGGTATGCATTTCTTCAATCCGGCTGACAGAATGAAGCTCGTGGAAGTCATCAAGGGCGAGAATACGCCGCAGGAAATGGTGGACAAGATCAAAGCGATCGCGACGGAAATCGGCAAGACGCCGGTTGAGGTCAAAGAGGCGCCGGGCTTTGTTGTCAACAGAATCCTGATCCCGATGATCAACGAGGCGATCGGCGTGCTGGATGCAGGAACCGCTTCCGCAGAGGACATCGACGTTGCGATGCAGCTCGGCGCTTCCCATCCGATGGGTCCCCTTCATCTCGGTGATCTGATCGGCTTAGACATCTGCCTTGCGATCATGGAAGTTCTTTACAATGAGACAAAGGACGAGAAGTACGCGCCGCAGCCACTCTTAAAGAAGATGGTTGCAGACGGCAAGCTTGGCAAGAAGACCGGCGAAGGCTTCTTTGATTACAGCAAAAAGTAAAACAGCCGCAGAACGAGCAGAAAGGCATGTCATTTAATTTTATATGGAGGAATAAGATCATGGATTTCACGTTAAGCAAAGAACATGAAATGGCGAGACAGTTATTCAAGGATTTCGCCGAAAAAGAAGTAAAGCCTCTTGCGCAGGAGGTCGATGAGAACGAACAGTTCCCGAGAGTCACTGTGGACAAGATGGCAAAATACGGATTTTTGGGCATTCCTGTACCGAAGGAGTTCGGCGGACAGGGCTGCGATCCGTTGACCTATGCAATGTGTGTGGAGGAACTTTCCAAGGTTTGCGGAACAACAGGCGTTATTGTTTCCGCGCATACCTCCCTCTGCTGCGATCCGATTCAGACCTACGGTACGCCGGAGCAGAAAGAGAAATACCTGATCCCCCTTGCAAAGGGTGAGAAGTTAGGCGCGTTCGGCTTGACGGAGCCGGGTGCCGGAACGGATGCGCAGGGACAGCAGACCAAAGCGGTTCTTGACGGCGACGAGTGGGTATTGAACGGTTCGAAGTGCTTCATCACAAACGGAAAAGAAGCGGACGTGTATGTGATTATTGCCGTGACCGGAAAGGTGGAGAAGCGCGGCAAGATGCTCAAAGAGATTTCCGCATTCATCGTAGAAAAAGGAACACCGGGCTTTACGTTCGGCACAAAAGAGAATAAAATGGGTATCCGCGGATCCTCTACTTATGAGCTGATCTTTACGGACTGCCGTATCCCGAAGGAAAACCTGTTAGGGCAGCAGGGCAAGGGCTTCAATATCGCGATGCATACGCTGGACGGCGGACGGATCGGTATTGCGGCACAGGCGCTCGGCATTGCAGAGGGTGCGCTGGAGACGACCGTGAACTATGTCAAAGAGAGAAAACAGTTCGGCAGAAGCATCGCCGCATTCCAGAACACCCAGTTCCAGCTTGCGGATTTGGCGACGAAGGTGCAGGCAGCGCAGCTTTTGGTCTATAAGGCGGCAATGAAGAAGGCAGAGTATGCAAAGAACCCGAAGATTTCTTATTCCGTAGAGGCGGCAATGGCGAAGTTATACGCGGCGGAGGTCGCAATGGAAGTAACGACGAAGTGCGTACAGTTCCACGGCGGCTACGGCTACATCAGGGAATACGATGTAGAGAGAATGATGCGTGATGCCAAGATTACGGAAATCTACGAGGGAACTTCTGAGGTTCAGCGTATGGTTATTTCTTCTGACTTATTAAAATAGGAGGTAAATTATCGTGAAAATCATCGTTTGTATTAAACAGGTTCCGGATACCAAGGGCGGCGTAAAGTTCAATCCGGACGGAACACTTGACAGAGGTGCAATGCTTGCCATCATGAATCCCGATGACAAGGCAGGATTAGAGGCGGCTCTCCGCTTAAAAGATCAGTATGGTGCAGAAGTAACGGTATTGACGATGGGACTTCCCAAGGCGGCGGACGTACTTCGCGAGGCGATTGCGATGGGTGCGGACAAGGGCATCCTTGTAACGGACAGAGTATTGGGCGGTGCCGACACATGGGCTACCTCCACAACGATCGCAGGCGCGATCAGAAATCTTGAGTATGACCTGATTATTACGGGGCGTCAGGCGATCGACGGCGATACCGCACAGGTGGGACCGCAGATCGCGGAGCACCTTGGTATTCCTGTTATTTCTTATGCGCAGGCAATCACGGTTGACGGCAATAAAGTGACGGTTCAGCGTCAGTATGATGACAGATACCATATTTTGGAGGCGCAGATGCCGTGTCTGATTACCGCATTGTCTGAGTTAAACGAGCCGCGTTACATGACTCCGGGCGGCATCTTTGATGCGTGTGCGGCAGAGATTACGACATGGGGCAGGGCGGACTTAAAGGATGTGGACGATTCCAACCTTGGTCTTGCAGGCTCCCCGACCAAGATCGCAAAGGCATCCGATAAGGTGCGCAAGGGTGCGGGCGAAAAGGTTGTTCCCGATTCACCGGAAGAGGCAGTCAGCTACATTGTAGGCAAGCTTCAGGAGAAGCATGTGATCTAATATGGGGTTATTGTTTAACAGCGAGAAAGGAGTAAGGGTATAACCATGAATTTAGAAGAATATAAGGGCGTATATGTATTTGCGCAGCAGGTTGACAATGAGATCAGCAGCATTGCATTCGAGCTGCTTGGGAAAGCAAAACAGCTTGCAGGCGATCTGAAAGAAGAAGTAACGGCAGTTCTGCTTGGTTCCGACATTAAGAATCTGGCGGATCAGCTTGCAGAGTATGGCGCGGACAAGGTCATTGTTGTGGATGATCCCGAATTAAAGGACTACAGAACGGAGCCGTACGCACATGCGCTTGCCGCAGTCATCAACAAATATAAACCGGAGATCATGCTCGTCGGTGCAACGGCGATCGGACGTGACTTGGGACCGACCGTGTCCGCAAGGGTGGCGACCGGTTTAACGGCGGACTGCACGCAGCTTGACATCGGTGATTTCCCGCTTGTTGCCGTTCCGGGCAAGGAGTCGGAGCAGAAGCATAATCAGCTTCTTATGACGCGTCCGGCGTTCGGCGGCAACACGATCGCGACGATCGCATGTCCGAACAACCGTCCGCAGATGGCGACGGTCCGTCCCGGCGTGATGCAGAAGATCGAGCCGGTCAAGGGTGCAAAGGCAGTCGTGGAGGAGTTTAATCCGGGCTTCACGCCGAACAACCGCTATGTGACGATTAAGGATGTGGTAAAGGCAGTCACCGATACGGTTGACATTATGGATGCCAAGATTTTGGTATCCGGCGGCCGTGGTGTCGGAACACCGGAGAACTTCAAGATTTTGGAAGAGCTTGCGGCAGTGCTTGGCGGTACGGTATCCTGCTCCCGTGCGGTTGTGGATGCAGGCTGGAAGCCGAAGGATTTACAGGTCGGACAGACCGGAAAGACCGTTCGCCCGCATGTTTATTTTGCGATCGGCATTTCCGGCGCGATCCAGCATGTAGCGGGTATGGAGGAGTCCGATATTATCGTGGCGATCAATAAGGATGAGGATGCGCCGATCTTTGACGTGGCTGACTATGGTATTGTCGGCGACTTAAACAAGATCGTTCCGCAGCTCGCCGAGAGCTTAAAGGCGGCGATCGCAGCGAAATAAACGCGGAGAAAGAGGGTGGGAATGCCGAATATTCAGCAGTTCCCACCCTTTGTTCTGTTAAAGAGCAAAGAGCCGATCCGGTAAAAGATCGGAAATATAGAGTAAAGTAATGACACTGGAGCATATGGTGAATATGCCCTTATTTTTTCAGCAGTTGATCGACCTCGTCTAAACTGATTTCTGTCTGTTCCTGTTTTTCTTTTGTATAGTCGCCGTACCCGGTGTCATACTGCTGTATAAATTTTACCATACCTACAGGTCCTAATGTTTCCTGCAATGCTTTTATGCCGGCGTTTCTGATTTCTGTCGGCGTATTCAAGTTCACATTTAACATCTAAATCACCTCCCAAGCAAATCGAAGCGGGTTGAGCACCCGCGTTTTCAGCGCTAATTTTTCTGCCATTTTTTCCAATTTGTCATCCGTAGTGAGCAGCACATCAGCCCCTGCTTCTTCCGCAGATGCAATGTGCAGGCTGTCAAAGGTACGTATTTTTGAAATGGATAAAATATCGGCGGAACGGTTCTTGATTTTTTCCGTATAGGGAATCCGCAAAGCAACAGATTGATATAGCGCAATCACTTTTTGCTTTTTATTTTCGTCCGGCATACGGTATATCTCCAGCTCCAAAATCTCACTTCCGGCGATCAGGACTTTGTTTAACAGTCCCATATTCAGAATGGTTAAAATGGCTTCGCTTTCTAAATGAATTCTTTCCTGCGTCTGGTCGTCGAAGGGTCTGTTATAACAACAGTTATCCAGATAGATCGTCATTTGCGAAATTTACCCCGCTTTTCTTGTTTTTTATTACATTGTACTTGATTCTGAATATTTATTCAACATCCATTCGGATTCAGAAAGGGGGTGATGGGAGAAGATTGTTTGGAAGATGAAAGATTTTTCAAGTGGCAGCAGCAAACAGTGAATCAAAAAAAGTGGACATAGCGTGAAAGTTGAAATAGAATAGAAACAGAAATGGAAATAGAAACAGCTTATGCTGTGCGTAGTGTCATTTTGCAAAATGAATACAGTCATTTTTTGACGGAAAGGAAGTGTTATCATGCCGAAGTGGTTGGAAGACGCCGTATTTTATGAGATTTACCCGCAGTCCTTTCGGGATACGAATGCCGACGGGATTGGCGATTTCAAGGGGATTTTGGAAAAACTGGACTATATTAAGGAACTTGGGTGCAATGCAATCTGGATGAATCCGTGTTTTGCGTCGCCCTTTTTGGATGCCGGTTACGACGTTTCAGATTATTATACGGCGGCGCCGCGCTATGGGACAAACGAGGAATTGAAGCAGATTTTCGAGAAGGCGCACGAGCGTGACATGCATGTGATCCTCGATCTGGTTCCGGGACATACTTCGGTGGAGCATCCATGGTTCCGTGAGTCGATGAAAGCCGGAAAAAATGAATTTACCGACCGCTATATCTGGACGAACGACGTCTGGGAGGCGCCGGAGGGGCTGGGCAGTCTTAGGGGAATTTCGGAACGGGAAGGCGCCTGCGCCGTCAATTTCTTTTCCCACCAGCCCGCCTTAAATTATGGCTATTACAAACCGCAAAGACCGTGGCAGCAGCCGATGGACGCGCCCGGACCGCAGGCGACGGTTGCGGAAATGAAAAATATCATGCGTTTCTGGCTTCAGATGGGCTGCGACGGATTCCGCGTCGATATGGCGGGTTCGCTGGTAAAGGGGGACGAGGACGGAAAGGGTACGATCCGGCTCTGGCAGGATGTGCGCGCGTTCCTCGACCGGGAGTTCCCGGAAGCGGCGATCATTTCGGAATGGGGGGAGCCGGATAAATCGCTGCTCGGCGGGTTTCATATGGATTTCCTGCTTCATTTTGGACCGTCCCATTACAATGATCTTTTCCGGTGCGGCGAGCCGTACTTTTCTTCGCGGGGAAAGGGCGACGCGTCCGCTTTTATCAGGAAGTACCGGGAGAACTACGCGAAGACGGAGAAAAAGGGACTGATCTGCATTCCGTCGGGCAATCACGATATGGACCGCCTTGCGCGCACGCTGACGCAGGATGAGATGCGGATCGCATTTGCGTTCCTGCTCTCCATGCCGGGCGCGCCCTTCCTCTATTATGGGGATGAGATCGGCATGCGGTATGTGGAGGGGCTTTCTTCCGTGGAGGGCGGATATAACCGGACAGGAGCGCGTTCGCCGATGCAGTGGGACGATACCGCGAATGCGGGATTCAGCGCCGCCGCAAAAGAAAAACTTTATATTCCGATAGACGGGAGCGCGGACCGCCCGACCGTCAAGGCGCAGATGGCGGATGACAATTCTCTTTATCATGAGGTCCGGCGGCTCATTACGCTGCGGCGCGCGCATCCGGCGCTTTTGGCGAGCGGGGAGATTGCGTTTGCGGACGTTTCGGGGCAGGCGTATCCGCTCGTGTATGTGCGGAGCTGTGAGAGCGAGAAAATCCTTGTCGTGCTGAATCCGTCGGGAAAAGAGCAGACGTTCTCCGATGCTTTTTTGCCGAAAAAAACAATCTATGCGATCGGCGGAGAGATCCGCTGTGCGGACGGCGTAATCACGGCGCCGCCTTGTCATGCGGGGTATTATCAGTTATAAGGCGGGCGTTACGGGGCTGTGGAGCGCGCCGGGCGCACTGACGTTTGTCGGTATTATCAGTTATAAGGCGGGCGTTACGGGGAACCGGAAGCAGTTAGTGTGTTTGTGGATGCGGCGGTATGGACGATTAGCAAAAGCGGATGGAGGGGCATAAAATGCGGCGGTTATTCAATGACGGCTGGAGTTTTCGAAAAACAAAGACCGAGTGCACGTTGGAAGAGGCTGTAAAGGGCGGGGGATGGGAGCGTGTCGATATTCCCCATGATTGGCTGATCTATCAGACGAAGGATTTATATGAGACGGGCACGGGCTGGTATCGGAAGAACCTTGTTGTGGAGGATACGGTGAAAACGCGGATTCTGCGTTTTGAAGGCGTCTACATGGATACGACGGTCTACGTCAACGGGGCGAAGGCGGGAGAGTGGAAGTACGGCTATTCGACGTTTGAAATAGAAATGACGGGGCTGCTTCGGGAGGGAGAAAACGAGCTTGTTGTGCGCGTCGATCACCGCGCGCCCAATTCGCGCTGGTATTCGGGCGCGGGGATTTATCGGAACTGCTATCTGCTGGAACATGAGGGTGCGTACCTCAAATCCGACAGCGTGTATTTTCATGCGGAGCATGTGGGACATGAGGAGCGTATGGAGCATGCAGAACATGTTTTGCAGGAAGGGAATGCAGAGAATGCAGAACATGCTCTGCATGGCGGGAAACATTGGGATATAAGACTTACCTGTGAAGCGGCGGCAGGCGTGCAGAGCGCGGCGGGTGCGCGGAAGGCGGAAAGCGAAACACCGGAAACCATGCGGGATGCCTGCGGTGCGTCGGGGACTGCGCCAAATGCATGCGGCGCGCTTTCCGTGCGCTATACCGCAAGCGACGGCGCGGGAAAGATTCTTTTTTCCGTAGAGGGAAAGCCGGACGAGGAGACGCGCGTTTCCGTGGAGGATCCGGCGCTGTGGGACATAGAGAATCCGCAGTTATACACGCTGGAGACGGTTCTTTTTTGCGGCGGCAGGAAGGCGGATGTGCAGCGCTGCCGCATCGGTTTCCGCACGATTGCTTTTTTACCGGACAGCGGATTCTGGCTGAACGGAAAGCGGGTGAAGATCAAGGGTGTCTGTCTGCACCACGATCTGGGCGCGCTCGGCGCGGCGGTGAACCGGACGGCGTTAAGACGGCAGCTTTTGTCCATGAAGGAAATGGGCGCGAATGCCGTGCGGACGTCCCACAACATGCCCGCAGTCGAGTTTATGGAACTTTGTGATGAGCTAGGGATTCTTGTGGACAGCGAGGCGTTTGATATGTGGGAGCTGCAGAAAACGCCGTATGATTATGCGCGCTTCTTTCCTGAACATTGTTCAAAAGATGTGGCGAGCTGGGTCCGGCGCGATCGGAATCACCCTTCGGTTATCATGTGGAGCATCGGGAATGAGATTTACGACACGCATGTGTCCGAGCGCGGCGAGGAAGTGACGAAGGCGCTCTGCGCCGAGGTAAAAAAGCACGATGCATGGCATAATGCCTGCACGACCATCGGATCGAATTATATTGCGTGGGAAGGCGCGCAGCGCTGTGCGAGGCATATTGAGCTTGTGGGCTACAATTACGGGGAGAGGCTCTACGAGGAGCATCATGAGCGCTTTCCGGAATGGTGTATTTATGGCAGTGAGACGGCGGCGCGCGTGCAGAGCAGGGGCATTTATCATTTCCCGAAATCGGCGGCGTATATCACGCATGACGATCTGCAATGTTCTTCTTTGGAAAACTGCCGCGCGGGCGTGTCGGAGCGCACGGCGCAGACGTCGATCATCGCCGATCGGGATACGCCGTTCTGCGCAGGACAGTTTATTTGGACGGGCAGTGATTATATCGGGGAGCCGAGTCCCTATGCCACCAAAAATTCTTATTATGGGCAGATTGACACGGCAGGCTTTCGCAAAGATGGCTATTATCTGTATCAGGCGGCGTGGACGGATAAGCCCGTGCTTCATATTCTGCCGTATTGGGATTTTAACGACGGACAACTGATTGACGTGATGGTCTACACGAACCAGCCCTGCGCAGAGTTGTTTTTGAACGGGGAATCTTTGGGGAAAAAGAGCATTGGCACGGGCTACAGCGCGGACTGGCAGGTGCCCTACGAAAAGGGCGTACTCCGCGCGGCGGCATACGATGAAAACGGTGCGGTGGCAGCGGAGGATGAAACTGTCTCTTTTTCGGATACGGCGCGCCTTTGCTTAACGCCGGATAAAGAGCGGATGCGGGCGGACGGGGAGGATTTGATTTTTTTGACGATCTCTGCGCAGGATGCGGACGGGGTGTTTGTCGCAAATGCGAAAAACCGCGTCGATGTCGCAGTGAGCGGGGCGGGAAGGCTTGTGGGTTTAGACAGCGGCGACAGCACGGATTACGATGAATATAAGGGAACCTCCAAGCGGCTGTTTAGCGGAAAATTGCTTGCCATCATTGCGGGAAAGCGTGAAGGCGGGGAGATTTTCGTGCGTGTGACCTCGCCGGGACTTCCCGACGCGGAACGGACGTTGTTTGCGGAGCGGGCGGCGATGCCGGTAGGTGCGAGCGACGCGTTTACGGAGAATTTGCCGGGTGCCGGAGCAGAGAATGGGTTGGATGTCGGAACGAAGAATCAGTCGGATGCCGGGGCAGAGGCGAAACGGGCAAAAGATATACCCATCCGCAAGATTGAGCTGACCGCGCACAGACAGAACTTTGATGCGGCGCATTTGGAAACGGTGGTGGAGGCGGTCGTGTACCCGCCGGAAGCGATATATGGGATTGAATGGGCGGCGGTCACGCAGACCGGCGTGGAAACGAATATCGCCAAAGTGACGGCGCTTGAGACGGACTGCACGGCGCAGGCAGGCGGTGCGAAGCAGGCAAAGCAGGCAGGCTGTACGGATATGCCGGACGGAGAACGATGCGGCACAAAGCCGGCGGAGGGCTGTGCCGGAGACAGTGTCGTGCCGGCGGAGGGAGCAGGAGACGGCAACCGTGCGCTTGTGCGCGTGTGCGGGGACGGCGCGTTCCGTCTGCGCTGCTACAGCAGGAACGGGAAGCCTGCGCCCGACGTGATCTCGGAGCTGGAAATGACGGTGACGGGACTTGGCAGCGCGGTCATTGATCCGTACGGTGCGCTTGTCAAGGGCAGCCTTTATAATATGAGCATGGAAACCTTGGACGAGGTATCCGAGGGCGGCGTGAAAGCCGGAGAGAGCAGACGGCGCGTGGTCGGCTTCCGCAATGTTTCTTTCGGCAGGGCGGGTTCCGACCGTTTCCTCATTCAGGTCATTCACTGGCACAGCAATGCGCCGTTTTCTTTCTCCTTATGGAGCGGTATGCCGGATGCGGACGGTTCCGAAAAGCTCGGCGACTTCACGTATCAGGCGGATTTCGTATGGCAGACCTACATCCCGAACAGCTACCGGCTTGCACGGAAATTGACGGGGACGAAGGATCTTTGTTTCGTATTCGAGGCGACGGAGCAGCGGGTGTATTTCGGCGGATTTCAGTTTGAGGGCGTGGAGGAGGCGTACGCGGAAATTGACGCATGCGAATACTCCGGGATCCGTGGGGATCAGTATACCGTGGAGGAGCGTGCCGTCCGTCATATCGGAAATAATGTGTTCCTGGAGTTTGACGGGCTTGATTTTGTAAGAGGAGCCGCAAGCGTGACGATCAAGGGAGACACGCATCACGCCCACGATTCCGTGCATATGCGCGTGGTCGGAGAATGGGGAGAGCAAAAAGAAATTTTGGAATTTTCCCGCAGAGGGGAAGATACGGAGCACACATTCCCGATCAAGGTTCCCGCGGGCAGAGCGGACGTGAAATTTGACTTTCTGCCAGGCTGCGATTTTGACCTTGTAAGCTTCCGGTTCGAGGCGTAAAAAGGAGGAAACCATTCCTATCATTGCATTCCCATCATTGCCATGACGGCAAACGCGATGGAGGAGGACAAGGAAGCTGCGTTGAAGAACGGCATGAATGTAATAGCAGAAAATATGCAATAAAAAGAAGTCATACAAGTTTCCATTGAGAAACGGTATGGCTTCTTTTTTGTCTTCTTTTATTGACATGCTTAATATTAAAGGAATCCGAAAATGAAAAATTTTACATATAGCTGATAACTTTGCGTAAGTAAAAATAATCACTATTTGTAAGTTATGGTTTAATGATAATACAAGATGTCTTTTTTTGCAACCACTATTCGACGTACTTTGTTGCAAAAAAAGAAGAGACCGCAGGAAAGGAGCAGATTGGCATGTCAAGAAGAGGAGAAAACATTCGCAGAAGAAAGGATGGAAGATATGAGGGGCGGTACGCAGATGGCTGCAAGCCGGACGGCGGGTTAAAGTATCGTTCCGTATACGGCAGAACGTATGCAGAGGTCAAGAAAAAGCTTTATGAGGCAGCTGCAGGAAAAAACATTTCTGACAAGAGCTCTGACAGTGGGCTTTTGGTCTCGAAAGTATCGGATATGTGGCTTCAAAACAAAAAGCTATATATTAAGAAGTCAACCTACTTCCATTATCTGTCCGTCATAGAAAAGCATATTGATCCTTTTTTCAAAAATATACGAATTGCAGAATTAAACGATATTATGATTCAGGATTTTCTTACAGAGCTAATGCAGGAAAGAAAACCTAAAACGGTTCGGGATATATTGACGATCTTTAACCAAATTTTGAAGTATGCGCAGGAACGGGCGTTGTGCGGGAAAAGCATCACAAAAATGAAGCTGCCGAAGGACAATGCGGGTACGATGAAAATATTTTCTCTGGTAGAACAACAACAGCTTGTGACGTTCCTGAGTCGGGAGCTTAATTTGCAGAAACTGGGTGTTTTGATCTGTCTTTATACAGGGATGAGATTGGGAGAAATATGCGGCTTACAATGGGGGGATATTGATTTTACGGATCGTGTGATAAGAGTGCGAAGAACCATACAAAGAGTTCGTAATGAGGAGGGGAGTACAGGATTTTTGATTGATACGCCCAAAACGCAGAAATCCATACGGGACATACCGATTCCCGAATTTTTGGCGGAGTATCTGTGTGAATATCAATGTGATGACGCCTCTGCATATGTCTTAACGGGTTCGGGACAGTTCATGCAGCCCAGAACCTATCAAAACCGGTTCAAATCTTATCTTCGAAATAGCGACCTATCGAATGATTACTGTTTTCATGCACTTCGGCATACCTTTGCAAGCCGGGCGATCGAATTAGGGTTTGATCCGAAGACATTAAGCGAAATTCTGGGTCACGCCAATGTCAGCATCACATTAAACCGATATGTTCATTCTTCAATGGAACTGAAACGTCGAAATATGGAACGTTTTTCTTTGACAATATGAGGGGTCAAAAATGTGGTCAGAAGAATGCAAGAAACTGCATTCTGCTGAATCAGGCGGCTGTTTTACGCAAAGTTATCAGCTTTGCGTAAAGAAAAAATCTGCTGTTTCTATGATTGCCACAAGATCGTTATTTGAAACAGCACGGAGGAGGAGACAATGAAAAAGCAAACAAAACTAATAATTGGAATTACGGTGGGAGTATTGCTTGCCGCAGTTATCGCAATTGCAGCAGTACGAATGACATTCGGAGGCGATAGCAGAAACTGCGCAAAGCATATGGAATTAGCGGAACAGTACATAGAGCGGCTTGAATATGAGCAGGCGATCGCGGAGTATCAGGCAGCGATAGAGATAGATCCGAATCATATAGAAGCCCATCGTGCGTTGGCGGAATTATATGTGCAGACAGGAGATTATGAGACTGCAATCATGGTACTAAATCAGGGGTTGGAGCGGACCGGTTCGGAGGAACTGGCTGAGTATGCAGAGGAAGTGCGGCTTGCTTGGGAGGCATACAAGGCAGGGGAAAGCGCGGCGCAGGATGGAGCGGGGCAAGAGCAGGAAGAAGCGGATCAGAAGAATGCAGAGGAGAATGCTGCGAAAGAAGAAATTTTTTATAATGATGACGGAAGTTATTTGATTGTTGAATATAGCGAAGACGGTAATCTCGATAGATCGCATTGGTATGATGCCGAAGGAATGCTAAACGGCTGTTACGTCTATGAATATGGCGAAGATGGTAATCTCAAAAAAGTTACGACGTATGATGCCGAAGGGGAGATCGATTCTTATACGGTTTATGAGGAATATGACAGAAATGGGAATTGTTTGAAATACGCGGACTATGATGCTGACGGGACATTGCAAAGTTATCGTATTTGTGAATGTGACGAAAGCGGAAACCTTGTTAAAAGTACTGAATATGGAGCAGATGGGACAATCCTGTGGGTCGATGAATATGATAAAGATGGTAATTTATTGGTGCAGGAAGACGCAGCGGGAAATGGCGCGAGAGAAGAGCGGGTAGATGATCTAAATGGATACGGCTACTGGATCGAGGAATATGATGAAAATGGAAAACAGGTGAAAGTAAGCTGGTATTCTACCGAGGAAAATGAGTTTGCGCAGGCGGGGGAATGGAACTCTTATGTGATTGTGGAAGAAGAAGGGAATTGTAAAAAGTTTACCAGATATACGGCAGACGGAATATTGGACTGGTATGCGGTTGAAGAGTATGACGGACGTGGTTCCTGCGTGAAGATAACCTGTTACAGTGCGGAAGGGGCAGTGCAATGGGTTGAGGAATGCGGCGGAGAAGTCGCGAAGATTTTTGGGAGCGGTGCTCGCTGGCGTTACGGAGAAATATATGAGTTTACGGTGTATGATGCGAATGGGGAGCGGTTAAGGCGCGGTACTCACAGTGCTGATTATACAGAGGTATCCTATGATGTAATCTATGAAAGCAATGGGCATTATGTAGATGTAGCCGGCTATAGAGGCGATGGAACGATCTCGTGGGAGGAGGAAGTTGACGAGGATGGAAATCGTTTGAATGTGATCTTTTATAGGGTGGATGGAAGCATTGAAAGTATTAGTCCCTTATCGAATTGATTGTTGGTGATGGCAGGCAAATTGTAACCATGGAATATCTGACGGTATTGGAGGAGAGAATGATATTGTTCATAATTGTTCCGTTATCGGCTATTATTGAAATGTTCATATATTTTTTCTTGATTATGGCGGCAACGCAGATTGACGGTGGCGCGGCTGTTGCGAGTGCTGTGAGTAAGAACGTACAGGGAATTTTTATTGTATTTTTTGTGCTCAATCTGCTGATTGTGTCAGTCATTACGTTTTGGGCTTATCATATGAATAAGGGTCGAAAACGGGGAATTGCCGTAGTAAATGTATTATCCGTAGCATATAAAGCGCTGATCATTGGTATCTATGGCTTTATTTGGGGAACATTTATGTGCGTTCCGGCTTTGGCAGGCAGCGGTATGATGGGGATAATCGGACAGCTATTTAATTTTTTGGGGAGTCTGATCATACCGGGACTGCATCTTATCATTCAGTTGGTGATATGGCTTCCGTTCATTTTTATTGAAGAAATTGTTTCGAAAAAGAAGGATCATTATATTTACAATATCATGATTCGAGTACTATGTTGTGCAATATGCACTTATCTAGTAAAAGTGTGGCTGTTTGGACATTCCATCCCATATTTGCTGGATGTAAGTGAGCCTCAGTTAATAGAAAATATATACGGAAGCGATATTTTTGTTACGTTGCAAAAAATGGGACTTATAAAATCATAACAGTTATGATGCGGATGTACTTAAAACCGTTCCCAATGTTGATATTTCAAAGTACAATGCCAATGGGACGATAGATCAATATATAGTGAATGAATATGATGGGAGCGTTAGCGTACTTAGCGGAGATATTGTAGTTATTCCGGCATATTAAATCCATAGCTATAAGACATTTAACAGGATGGTGGCGCGGGTTTGCGCCACCATCAAAATACAAGACAAGCCGCCCGCCAAATCAGATTGGTGGACGGCTGTTTTGATGCCTGATACCATGAAAGCAAAAATCGGACGCAGAAAGCTTTATCGCGCATGATCCACAAAATCATCCGGTATCAATTCATAATCAACGGCGGACTGCCATTGTCCCAGATGATCCTACCATGCGTTTTCACGAACGCGGACCTTCCGAAACCGAGCTGCTCGTAGACGTGTTGTGCCCGTTGGTTATTCAGATTTGTGTCAAGAATGATCTTTTTATAGCCCAAATCGTAAATAGTTGGAAAAGAAGCATCAGCCATGTTATACTGCTTTTGCTGCCACCCCTAGACAGGTAGAGGAAGGGGGTGAGCCAACATGGATTTGATTGCATCATTTCTTCTCTCCGTCATGGCAAGTATAGTTGCCTACTATGTTTGCAAATGGCTGGACGGGGATGAGTAACTGGTAGCCAGCCTAAGGCATAAGCCACCTTCCCAAAATGGAATAGAAAAACCCCAGAGGTCACAACTCCGGGGTTTTTCGCTGTGCCAACATGGACACTCGCATCATTTTGCCTACCGGCATTATAGCATATGCCGGTAGGCATTTCAAGTATTCCCTGAATTTGTCAGCCTTGAAAGGTAAATTCCATTATATCCTGCCTTGTTTCTCCAAAATTACTT
>JAMPHA010000031.1:0-27318 GCA_023663615.1 Clostridium sp.
TATTGTTGCGGGAGCAGTATAAGATAATGCAACAAACTTAGGAAAGAACCAAAAAGTTCTTGACATATGCAAATAGATTGCGTACAATCAAAATAAAGATTGTACGCAATTAAATTTTGCAAAACAAAAAAGAAAGGAGATAAACGAGAATGGGAATTTATGATTATTCCGTAAAAGCGCAAAATGGCGGCGACATTGCGCTTGCAGATTATCGGGACAAGGTTCTTTTGATCGTCAATACGGCAACGGGGTGCGGTTTTACGCCGCAGTATGAAGGATTGCAGGATCTGTATGAGAAATACCAGCCGCAGGGGTTCGAGATTTTAGATTTTCCGTGCAATCAGTTCGGGCACCAGGCGCCCGGCAGTGATGAGGAGATCACGGATTTTTGCCAGTCGCGGTATGGCGTGACGTTTCCGCAGTTTAAGAAGATCAAGGTAAACGGGGAGGGCGAGGAACCGCTGTATACGTTTTTGAAATCCCAAAAGAAAGGCGTGATGGGAAATCAGATCAAATGGAATTTCACAAAGTTTCTGGTGGACAGAAAGGGACAGGTAGTCGAGCGGTTTGCGCCGACGGTCACGCCGGAAAAGCTGGAAGAGCAGATTAAAAAATTGTTATAATGGGAAAGAGAGGATGATTCGATGAATATTTATGATTTTAAGATGGAAGATGCGCATGGTGAGGAAAGAGCGCTGGCGGATTATGCCGGAAAAGTGGTTCTGATCATCAATTCCGCGACAGAGTGCGGTTTTACGCCTCAGTATGACGACTTGCAGGATCTTTTTGAAAAGTACGAGAGCAGCGGACTTGTCATATTGGATTTCCCGTGCAATCAGTTCGGGCACCAGGCGCCCGGAAGCAATGAGGAGATCGTCAGCTTTTGCGACTCCCGGTACGGCATCACGTTTCCGATTTTCTCCAAGATCGAAGTGAACGGGGACAATGAGGCGCCGCTTTATACTTATCTGAAATCGAAAAAAGGATTTGCGGGGTTCGATCCTGAGCATCCGCTGACGCCGATGCTGGAGAGCGTTTTGGAAAGAACGGATCCCGGTTACGCGCAAAAGAGCGACATTAAATGGAATTTTACCAAATTTCTGATCGACCGGGAGGGCGTCGTCGTGGCGCGTTTTGAGCCGACCGCGGATATGGCGGAAGTGGAGGAAAAAATCGCAGCACTGTTATGAGAAATGAAGGATGGATTGCAGGATGCGCTTCCCAATCGCCTGACAGGATGAGCAAAGAGAGGAGATTACAATGGAATACATTTATAAGACCAAGGACACTTGTTCCAGTGAAATAAAACTGAATATCGACGGAAATGTGGTGACAAATATTTCTTTTACCGGAGGATGCAACGGAAACCTGAAAGCGATCCCGCGTCTTGTGGACGGCTGGACCGTGGAAGAGATTGAAACGAAACTGTCCGGCGTTCTTTGCGGGCGCAGACCGACGTCATGCGCCGACCAGCTTGCAAGGGCATGCCGGGCGGCATATGAGGAGCAGCAGAAAACGGAGAACGCATGATAGGGACGAGGAGTTGCGATACGATGCCTGATAATAAGTATGATTGTTTGAAACTGGAAAATCAGTTATGTTTTCCTCTTTATGCCTGTTCGAAAGAGGTGATCAGAAGGTATAAGCCCTATCTTGACAAGCTGGATCTCACCTATACCCAGTACATCGCGATGATGGTGCTTTGGGAGAAAAAAGAAGTAACGGTGAAGGAACTTGGGAGTTGTCTTTATCTGGATTCCGGCACGCTCACGCCTCTTTTGAAGAAACTGGAAGAAAAGAAGTATGTGGTGCGGGAGCGCTCAAAAGAGGACGAGCGGAATTTGATCGTTTCCATTACGCAGGAGGGTGAAAAGTTAAAGGAGCAGGCAGTTCAGGTTCCGGCGAACCTGAGCGCCTGCGTGAATATGGAGCCGCAGGAAGCGCAGCAGTTATACCGGCTTTTGTATCAATTGTTGGAGGGATTGTCGTAAATGTTAAAAAAGTGACTGAATAGAAAATAAAAATTTGAATGATTAAGATTGCAAAAAATGTCTGAATGGATTATGATGAAGGGGAAAGGCAGGGTTATTCATATGAAACATTCAGATTATAAGCCGCGCATCATTGATCAGAAAGTGAAGGAATATCTCGCGGCTTTTGGCGCTCTTTGTATCGAGGGACCCAAATGGTGCGGAAAGACTTGGACGTCCTCCTATCACTGCAATAGTGCGTTTTACATTGGCGATCCTGCGGGAAATTTTCAAAACCGGCAGTTGGCGGAGATGTCTCCCGTGCTTGTATTGGACGGCGAGAAGCCGCGTTTGATAGATGAATGGCAGGAGGTGCCGCCGATATGGGATGCTGTCCGGTTCAAGGTGGATGAGACAGCGCAGAAAGGACAATTTATCCTGACCGGTTCTGCAACCCCGAACCACAAAGGGATTCTTCACAGCGGAGCGGGGCGGATTGCCAGGCTCAGGATGCGGCCGATGTCGCTTTATGAGTCGGGAGATTCCAGCGGAAGGATTTCTTTGAAGGCGTTGTGTGCAGGCAACATGGAACCTGCCATGACGGGCGGCGTAGAGCTCAAAAAATTGATCGGATTGATTATCCGCGGCGGCTGGCCGGGAAGTTTGGGGTTATCCTTGGAGCAGGCGGCGCTGCTGCCTGCCGAGTATCTGAACGCCGTCATTGATGATGATGTATATCGCATAGACGGAGTCCGTCGGGATACATTCAAAATGCGTCTGCTGCTCCGCTCCTTAGCAAGGAATGAGAGTACGACCGTTTCTAACAAGACGCTTATGAAAGATATGAAAATCGTGGATGATGAGGACATGGATTCCAATACGGTCTCGGCGTATTTAGATATTTTTAAGAGATTGTTCATTACAGACAATCAGCCGCCGTTTTCCACGGGTATCCGTTCGTCTGTACGCGTGAAACAAGCGGAGAAACGGCATTTCGCCGATCCTTCGCTTGCCTGCGCCGTGTTGAAAGCGACGCCGGCCGGTTTGCTGAATGATTTAGAAACGCTCGGTTTTTTGTTTGAGGCGCTCTGTGAACGTGATCTGCGTATCTATGCGGAGTCCTTTGGCGCAAATTTATATCATTATCAAGATTATAAAAATCAGGAGATTGACGCCGTCATTGAACTTCCGGACGGAAACTGGTGCGCCTTTGAGATCAAGCTGGGTGCAAATCAGATTGACGCTGCAGCAGCCAATCTGTTGAAGATTAAAAGGCAGATAGAGGAAGAACCCGCCGGAAAGGCGCCGATCATGCTTTGCGTCCTTAGTGGATTGGCAAATGCGGCATATCGACGCCCCGACGGCGTATTTGTTGTACCGATAACGGCGTTGAAAAACTGAAATTTTTAGTACTCCAACGCCTTCTCCTCGCCGGTCATGACGCGGAGTCCGCCCTGCGCGAGCGCCAGAAGCTCATCCTCGCCGGGATAAACCGTGAACGGAGCAATGAAGCCTGCGCGCGCTTTTAAGCTGTCTACGACATACTGATCGTAGGCAATGCCGCCGGTCACGATGATCCGATCGACCTTGCCCTCAAGCACGGAAGCCATCGCGCCGATGTTTTTGGAGATTTGTAAGCAGAACGCATCGCGGATCAAAGCGGCGTTTTCATCCCCGTTTTCGCAGAGTTTGTCAACGTCGCGCATATCGTTTGTGCCGAGATAGGCGTTGAAACCGCCGTTCCCGACCAGTTTCTTGTATACTTCTTTTTCCGACAGACCGCTGAAGCAGAGCTTTACCAAAGCGCCGACAGGAACGGCGCCCGAACGCTCAGGAGAAAAAGCACCGTCTCCGTCAAGCGCGTTAAATACGTCGATGACTTTGCCGTTACGGTGCGCCCCGACGGAAACGCCGCCGCCCATGTGAACGACGATGAGACGTAAGCTGTCATAAGGCTTTCCGGTCTCCTTTGCATAGCGCTTTGCGACCGCCTTCTGATTCAATGCATGGAAAATGCTTGTTCTGGGAAGCTCCGGACAGCCTGAAATCCGAGCCTCCGGGATCAGCTCGTCAACGACAATGGGATCGACAATATAGGAAGGGATGCCGAGAGAATCCCCGATCTCGCGTGCCAAAATGCCGCCGAGATTGCCTGCGTGCTGTCCCTGTACGCCGATCTTTAAGTCTGCCAGAAGCTTATCCGTGACGGTATAGGTACCGCTTGGGATCGGATTTAACAGACCGCCGCGTCCGACAACGACCTGCAGGGATTTCATGTCAAACCCCTTGTCTGCAAGGAACTTTGTAATAATGTTTTTGCGGAAATCCTTCTGGTCGATGATGGAAGCATACTGTGCGATCTCCTCCGTGGAGTGGCGCAGCGTTTCGTCGAACAGAAGCGTCTCGTCCTCAAATACGCCGATTTTGGTAGATGTGGAGCCGGGATTGATGATCAAACTTTTGATTGCCATAACATACCTTTCCTTTCTTGGATCATGATGTGTTATTTATACAAAATAGTTCCGCAAACGCGGAACTATTTTTTCATCTGCTCCGCCATGACTGCCGCCAGCGCGATGGAATGAACTTTTGTCTCGCAGGTGTCGGAGCGGGAAGTTAAGATGACCGGAGCTTTTGTGCCGGTCAGAATGTTGCCGTTCTTGATGCCGGGAACAAGATGTACCAGGGACTTATAAACCAGATTGCCCGCGTGAATGTCGGGGAAAAGAAGAATATCCGCATCCCCCGCGACCTTGCGGTTCTGCGCGTTCTTTTCGATCGCGGCGTTGATGTCGATCGCAATGTCAAACGAAAGCGGACCGTCCACGATGCATCCGGTAATCTCACCCTCGTCGTTTAAGCGGGTAAGCTCCGCAGCTTCCACGGTCGCGGGCATTTTCGGATTGACAAGCTCCACGGCGGCAAGCGGCGCAACCTTCGGGCAGTCGATGCCGCAGGCGTTGGCAACCTCCACCGCGTATTTGATGATGACTTTTTTATCCTCTAACGTCGGATACGGGATGAATGCCACGTCGGTCAAAAACAGGAGCCGGGGAATGCCGGGGATCTCGAATACGCATACATGGGAAAGCGGCTGTCCCGTGCGGAGACCGACCTCTTTATCGAGGACGCTTTTTAAGAACGTTTTTGTGTCGAGCAGACCTTTCATATACATATCCGCCCGTCCCTCATGAACCTGCTTGACCGCGGTCAGAGAAGCGGTTACCGTATCCGGTTCGTCGATGATCTCATAGTCGTCCATATTCATGTTCAGAGAGGTGCCGATCTCGCGGATCTTTGCCTCATCACCGACAAGGATCGCATCTGCGATACCGCGCTCCTTTGCCGCTTTGACTGCCTCTAAAACCGCCAGATCCTGTGCGACGGCGACGGACAGCCGCTTCTTGCTGCAAGTTGATACTTTGGATAATAAATCGTCAAAATTTTTGCTCATTTGTCCATACCTCACTCTTTCTCTTTTCTTCCATTTGAAACATATGGATTTCCAAAAGAATCCACTTCAAATATAGCACCACGGCGGGCAAAGGTCAAGGCGGGGATGGCGGTCGTTTCGCAGTTATTTCATAGTCGATCCGCAGTCGTTCCGGTCATAGCAGGTGGTTTCCGTGGCCGTTTCGTTAATAGAATGTTCATAGACTTGCGGTTGAATAAAAAAATGGAATCTGTTACAATAAGCATTAGGTTTGTCAGAAAGGACAGGTTTACCGATATGGGTATGATACAGAAGGTATTCGGCACGCACAGCGAGCGGGAGCTAAAGCGCATTACGCCGCTGGCGGATCAGATTGAGGAGCTTCGGCCGTCCATGATGGCGCTTTCGGACGACGCGCTCCGTGAAAAAACAAACGAATTCAAGAAGCGGGTGCAGCAGGACGGGGAATCGCTGGATTCCGTATTGCCGGAGGCATTCGCCACGGTCCGCGAGGCGGCGCGGCGCGTCTTAAATATGGAGCATTACAGGGTGCAGTTGGTCGGTGGGATCATTCTGCATCAGGGGCGGATCGCCGAGATGCGTACCGGCGAGGGAAAGACGCTGGTCGCAACGCTGCCTGCTTATTTGAACGCATTGGAAGGAAAAGGCGTTCATGTCGTCACGGTCAACGATTATCTGGCGAAGCGCGACGCGGAGTGGATGGGACAGGTGCATGAATTTCTCGGCTTAAAGGTCGGCGTCGTGTTAAATTCCATGAAACCCGACGAGCGCAGGGAGGCGTATGCCTGCGACATCACCTATGTGACGAATAACGAACTGGGATTTGACTATCTGCGTGACAACATGGTCATTTATAAAGAGCAGCTCGTTCTCCGCGATCTGCATTATGCGATCGTTGACGAGGTCGATTCCGTGCTCATTGACGAGGCGCGGACGCCGCTCATCATTTCCGGACAGAGTGGGAAATCCACGTCGCTTTATGACGCCTGCGACATTCTCGCGCGCCAGCTTGAGCGCGGCGAGGACATGGAGGAGCTGTCCAAGATGGACGCCATCATGGGCGTGGAGCGGGAGGAGACGGGCGACTTTATTGTCAATGAAAAAGATAAGGTCGTCAATCTGACCGAGCGCGGCGTCGGAAAGGTGGAGCAGTTCTTCCATATCGAGAACCTTGCCGATCCCGAAAATCTGGAGATTCAGCACAACATTATTCTTGCCCTGCGTGCGCATAACCTTATGCACCGCGATCAGGATTATGTCGTAAAGGACGATCAGGTGCTCATTGTCGATGAGTTTACGGGTCGTATCATGCCGGGGCGCCGCTATTCCGACGGTCTGCATCAGGCGATCGAGGCAAAAGAGCATGTGAAGGTAAAGCGTGAGAGCAAGACGCTCGCGACGATCACATTCCAGAATTTCTTTAATAAATTTGATAAAAAAGCGGGTATGACGGGTACGGCGCTCACGGAGGAAAAAGAGTTCCGCGATATTTACGGCATGGACGTCATCGAGATTCCGACGAACCGCCCGGTCATCCGCGAGGATTTACAGGACGCCGTTTACAAGACCAAACGCGAAAAGCTGAACGCGATCTGCAACGCCGTAGAGGAGGCGCATGCGAAAGGACAGCCGGTGCTTGTCGGCACGATCAACATCGACGCGTCCGAGGTCATCAGCGCGATGCTGACGAAGCGCGGCATTCCTCATAAGGTATTGAACGCGAAGTTCCATGAGATGGAGGCGGAGATCGTCGCCGACGCAGGTCTGCACGGAGCCGTCACGATTGCGACGAACATGGCGGGGCGCGGTACGGATATTAAGCTGGACGACGAGGCAAAAGCGGCGGGCGGACTCAAGATCATCGGTACGGAGCGCCATGAGTCGAGGCGAATCGACAATCAGCTCCGCGGACGAAGCGGTCGTCAGGGCGATCCGGGCGAATCCAAATTCTATATTTCTCTGGAAGACGATGTTATGCGCCTGTTCGGTTCCGAGCGGCTCATCAGCATGTTTAACGCGCTGGGGATCCCGGAGGGACAGGAGATCGAGCATAAGATGCTCTCGAAAGCGATCGAGAACGCGCAAAAGAAGATCGAGAGCAATAACTTTGGCATCCGTAAGAATCTGTTAGAGTACGATCAGGTCAACAACGAGCAGCGCGAGATCATTTATGCCGAGCGGCGGCGCGTGCTAGACGGCGAGAGTATGCGGGACGTGATCTACAAAATGATCACCGATCTGGTAGAAAATGCGGTCGATCTGGTGATCGGCGACGACGCGGAACCGGAGGAGTGGAACTTAACGGAGTTAAATTCCGTGCTTCTTGGCAATGTGCCGATCGAACCCGTTATTTTGGGACGCGTGGAGAACCGCACCAAGAGCGGCTTAAAGCAGCAGCTCAAAGAGGAAGCGGTCAGACTTTACGAGAGTAAGGAGGCGGAGTTCCCTGAGCCGGAGGCGATCCGCGAGATCGAGCGTGTTGTTCTTTTGAAAGCAATCGACCGTAAATGGATGGACCACATCGACGATATGGATCAGCTTCGTCAGGGTGCGGGACTTGCGGCGTACGGACAGCGCGATCCGCTTGTGGAATATAAGATGAACGCTTACGAAATGTTTGACGCAATGACGGAGAACATCAAGGAAGAGACCGTGCGGATGCTGTTCCATGTCCGCATCGAACAGAAAGTGGAGCGCGAGCAGGTTGCGAAAGTGACGGGAACGAACAAGGACGATTCTCTGCAAAAAGGACCGATCAGACGCGCAAGCGCTAAGATTTATCCGAACGATCCGTGTCCGTGCGGAAGCGGCAAGAAATATAAGAACTGCTGCGGCAGGAAATAGATTGAAAAATCAAAGATTTTTCAATCGCGAGATTTGTGCTGACGCCCAAACTCGCAGGCTTGCGTCAGCATGGATGATTAGTGTGAGAAGAAGTTTGGGAGGGTTTCCTGCTTGGAAAATGAAAATAGGATATTGGAAAATAGAGCGGAGTTTTTTCCGGAGTTTGACGATATACGAAAAGCGGTCTTAGAGGCTCGGGAAAAGGTCGCAACAACTGTCAATGCGGCTATGGTCGCTGCTTATTGGACTGTTGGGAAAAGATTATATGACGTTCAAGTATCAACGGGTTCTATTTATGGAAAAAAATTGATAAAATATACGTCAAAACAATTGCAAGAGGAATTCGGAAAGGGATTTGATGAGCGAAATCTGCGTAATATGAGGCAGTTTTATGAAGCATTTCCAAAATGGAACACAGTGTGTTCCGAATTAAGCTGGTCACATTATCGTTTACTGATGCGGATAGAAGACCAAGAAAAAAGAGCGTATTATGTGAAGGAATGTGTGGAATGTGCGTGGAGCGTCAGGCAACTGGAGCGGCAGATTAATTCGTTTTATTATGAGAGAATCCTGTCCACCAATGAAAATGAAAAAGCACAGGTGAAAGATGAAATATGGAAATTAGAACCGGACAAGAACCCTAAATATTTGCTAAAAGATCCTTATATTCTTGAATTTTTAGAATTACAGGAGAATAGGGCATATTTAGAGCATGAGCTGGAGCAGGGATTGATCGACAACTTACAGAAATTTTTGCTTGAGTTGGGAAAGGGGTTTTGCTTTGTAGCACGGCAAAAGCGTATTACGATAGAAGGGGATCACTATTATGTGGATTTAGTGTTTTATAATTATATTTTGAAATGTTTTGTTCTGATTGACCTGAAAACACATAAACTCACCTATCAGGACATAGGACAGATTGATTTTTATGTGAAATATTTTGAAGAGAATGTCAAAACGGAGGGGGACAATCCTACAATAGGAATCGTTCTTTGCTCAGAAAAGAATGAAACAATGGTGAAATATTCGATTTTGAATGAGAATGAGCATTTGTTTGCTTCTAAATACAAACTCTATATACCGTCAGAGGAGGAATTAAAAAAAGAAATAGAAAGAGAACGTTTCAATATTGAGCAGCGTTTAGAAGATGCCAAAGAAGAATAATAGACCGGACAGCGGATATAGATGCTATTTTTCGTGGAGGCTACGGGAGTTTTTGCTATGAAAATCAGAAGATTTCGTGCTTATGGGGAAAAGGAGGATTTACGGGCGGTATTTGAAGAATTTCAAGACAGACTGGAAATTTACTATGTGCCGGCTTATTCTGATATAGGTAAAACCTCTTATAATGGAATTAGGGATATAGAAAATGTAGGAGTTAATTTTCAGGGTTCTCATATTGGAAATATGCAAATGCTTATCTTTTTGAAAGATACAGAATGTTTATGGAAAGCATATCAATACAAATGTGATGACGGTCGGGGAGTAACAAGATATAGCGCTTTGGGAAACGAAAATGTGGCATGTATCTGTGTTGACTTCAATGGAGTTTATCATGAAAATGCAATTTTTCCAACAGAAATCAGTACGATGCACTATGATGACAGGACGGCAAAAAGAATATATGATGAGCTTAAAAAGGTATTTAGAAAACAGGCTGTCAAGAATGTAAAAGGTGTTTATATATGTTCCCAAGCCTATGCACATAAGGGGAACTACCGATTTTGTACGATTGATATAAACTCTCCGTTGGAATATGATCTAAAATTCGAATAGTAGCTGTTGTTGAAAAGTAAAAGGTAAAAAATATAAACTATAAAGTATAAAAAAAGAAAGTGGGTGACGTTAAGTGGTAGAATTGGATAACCTGCGCATAGAGCTGCAGGCATACGAAACACCTTTAGCGGAAGTGAGGGATTCACTTTGACTTAGCAAATAAGGCAAAGCGGATCGAAGAGTTGGAGCGTGAGATGGAGGAACCGTCCTTTTGGGATAATCCGGAGCGTTCCAACCAGAAAATGAAAGAATTAAAAAACATGAAGGATACCGTCGGGCAGTTCCATGAACTGGAAACGCAAAAAGACGATATTCTGACGCTCATTGAGATGGCGAACGAGGAAAATGATGAGAGTCTTGTGCCGGAGATCATGGACGAATATGCTTCTTTTCAGGAAGTATTTGAAAAGCTGCGGATCGGTACGCTCTTATCGGAGGAGTATGACAAATATAACGCCATCTTAAAGCTCAATGCGGGCGCGGGCGGGACCGAGAGCTGCGACTGGTGCAGTATGCTTTACCGCATGTACACGCGCTGGGCGGAAAAGCGGGGCTTTGCCCTCGAAGTGCTGGATTATCTCGACGGCGACGAGGCGGGCATCAAATCCGTCACGTTCCAGGTGAACGGCGAGAACGCCTACGGCTATCTTAAATCCGAGAAAGGTGTGCACCGGCTTGTGCGCATCAGCCCGTTTAACGCGCAGGGCAAGCGGCAGACTTCGTTTGTGTCGCTGGACGTCATGCCCGATATTGAGGAAGACCTTGACGTGGAGATCCGCGACGAGGATATTCGGATCGATACATACCGAAGCAGCGGCGCGGGCGGACAGCATATCAACAAGACGTCCTCCGCCATCCGGATCACGCATTTTCCGACGGGCATTGTGGTGACCTGTCAGAATGAGCGTTCGCAGTTCCAGAACAAAGACAAGGCGATGCAGATGCTCAAGGCAAAGCTGTTTATGCTCAAAAAAGAAGAAAATGCGGATAAACTTTCCGATATTCGCGGTAATGTCACGGAGATCGGCTGGGGCAACCAGATCCGTTCTTACGTCATGCAGCCGTATAAGATGGTGAAGGACCTGCGTACGGGCGAAGAGTCCGGCAATGTGGACGCGGTGATGGACGGCGCGCTCGATCCGTTTATCAATGCATACTTGAAGTGGAAGAGTGTCGGCGGCAGTGTTGCCGTGACGGAAGACTTAGACTAAGAATGGAATTTTTCTTTCTCGAACGACACCCGTGCAAAGATATTGAATGCGGTTGTTGCGTTCATTCCGAAGTCTGCACAAAGAGTATCAAAGAGTTTCGCGCAAGCGGAACTCTTTTTTATACTTATAGAAATTTTCGCAAGCCCAAAAGAACTGCCGCAAACGGCAGTTCTTTGAAAGCGCGCGAAGCGCGATTTTTTATGCCTTCAGCGTCAGCGTGCGTCCTTCTTTATACAAACGCAGGATCTGCGCGCCGTCGCGCTCTAAGATGTAGAGTTTGTCGTCGCAGACGATCTCCTGACCGCAGAGAATGTTGGGATTGCGGCGGGACAGCTCCTGCATGATCTCCTTGGCAAGCGTTTCCTTTCGCGCGGTGGCCGTAACAAGATTCACAGCCAAAGCGGCACTGTCCCTTACGGTTAAAAATGCCATGCACCAATTGTCCGTGCTGTCGGAAAAGGCAACGGCGATGATGTCCTCCAAACGCCGCAGATAGGGATATACGCCGTTTATGAGAACATAATGTTCCGTGAAAAATCCGGCAACGTAACTGTCTTTTGTGGTATTTGGAAATCGACAGGTTACGATCGTCGTGGACGGCAAAGCCAGCTCGCGATCGACCTGTAACAGCTCCGTTTCCGCAAATCCGGTTTGTTCTTGATAGTAGGAAAGCCACGAAGCCGTCCGTTTGTTCTTTAGAATGATTCCGATTACAAGCATGAAAAGTCCGGGCGCAGAGATCAGAATGGAGATCAGGTCGCCGGCGTCTGCGAGTAGACAGATGACCGTAACGGGGAGCGTAAAGATCAAAAGAACAATCGCGCCGGCGATCAGCCCCATCCCGCCTCCCTTATCAATGCGAATGGCTTTTAAGATGCTGCCTTTTCCTTTTTTCATCAGCTTCTGATAGAGTTTGTTGTCTGTGGATGCGATCATAGTTCGTGCTCCTTTCATGTTTTCAAAATGAAGCGATTGCGAAACGCAATCACCTATTTTCAAAATGCTGTATTTTATAATGGCTGATTGTTATAATTACTTTCCCATGCTATGCCGTCTTGCGGGGACGGTTTCTGAGCCAGGAAATTCCGCCGAATACGGTAGAGAGAAGACCGACGACAAGGCTGAGTAACGGCAGACCGGGATGCAGGAGAATCTGCAAGGTATAGTTGTCATACTTGCCGCACAGGTATTCGGCATTGATACTCAGCATATTTTGACCGTCAGCGTAGGAACTGCCGTATACGGAAAAGAAAGAATCCGCTTCGAAAGGCAGTTCCTCCAAATACCGTAAATGAAAATATCCGCTTACCGTCAATGGGCGCTCGCGAAAATCGGTTCGAAGAGAACCCGCTATGCGGATCCATTCCGCCAACTCTTCATTTCTGCCGGGCGTAAAGGAAATGAGCCATTCATTTCCGTCGCAGTCGAGAAATTTTGCAATGCAGTATAGTTCATCGTCGTCATCGACGTCTGTTTTTGCGCGCAAAATCTGCAAATCTTCTATGTAACAAACCTTTTCCGGGGAATAAAGTTTCCCGGCTTTTACTTCGTCTCCGTGGATCTCGCTCACATGATCCGCATGGAAAGGAAGAATGTACAGCAGATAGATCAGAAATCCGATTCCGACAAAAAAGCACATCCTCCCGCCGCGGAAATTGTATTGCCTTTTTTGATTGCGGGAAAAATTCCGTTTGTATTCTTCATAACTGTTTTCATTCATAAATCGTATTCTCCCTCTGGAAAGAGTCGAACGGTCTCAAGGCGCATCCGTCGGCGTTTCCAAAAGGTGAATCGCAAAGCGATCATCCCGTTTGGCATTTGGAAAAGCGGTTCCGTGCGCACCGTTCCAATGGCGTTTACGCATACTGTCTTGTGTGATAATCCATCAGATCGAAATAAAAATGGGTCAGCGTGCACTGCATATACGGATAAAGCCATAACAGACCGAGACCGAAACTGCACAGGCATAAGAGCGCGAGCGGAAGAAAACTGACATAGAGATAAAAAAGCCGCGCCCGCTGGCCTTTCATGACGCGCCGGCTCATCGCACACACCTGTCTGAAGCGGTATTCCGGAAAATCAAGCGCGATATAATAACATTGGGAAAGTGACAAAAGCCGGATGCACGCCGCGATCATCCCGCCGACCAAAAGGACGGATACAAGCGGGAGCAGATGCACAAGACCGACATAGACATAGACGGAAAGCGCGATCGCAAACGGGATCAGGCAGATAAGAATATTTGCAATATAAATAAGCATGATCCTGATGCCAAGCTCGGAACGGGAGCGGAAACCGTAAAGCAGGTCGTTTAAGGAAACCGGGCGTCCCGTTACAAAGTTCATATATAATCTCGCCTGTCCCAGCATGAACACGCCGAGCAGCAGATAGACCAACAGCTCAATGACATAATAAAGAATCTGATTCGCCAGCGTGGGCGAGGACAGTAAATCTTCCGCAAGATAGAGAATGAAAGCACAGGCGCAATCCATCAAAAGAAAAGCGCCGATCATTTTTCCGTAATGGCCGAGCAGCTGCGCTTTGGCGGAAGCCTTTAACTCGGCGGAACTCTTTGTCATATTCATTACTTTTGTTTTCCTCGTTTCTAACAAGCAATATCCACGTTCATGCCGGTGTAGAGAAGGCTGTCGGTTGCTTTTTTATCCTGCTGGTAAGGATTGTCCTCGTTATAGTATTTGATCTGCGTCGTCGTCTCGCCGCCTGCAACATAGCTGCGCCCGCATTCGGGACAGATCGCGGTTTTGAGGGAGACGCTTGCCTGCAGGACCTCGCCGTTTTTTTGCGCGGCTTTCTTATACGCGTTGGAGACGTGCTCCTGCTCGTGCGCACGGACACGGGCAGCGGATGCTTCGGGCGATATGTGGGAAGCGGACTTAAAAGAGACCATTTCATCCGAACCGTCCTGATATTTCCGCTCCTTACAGGTCTCACATTCGGCGGGAGAGGACTTGCGTCCCGCCTGTTTGATCGTAGATTCTCCGGGGTTCTTTAGATAACTGCCGACGCTGGAAACATCGTAAGCGCTGCTGATTCCGCCGATTCTCATAATGATACGCCTGCCTTTCCTTTATAGATCAATTGATAGACTCCGTTTGCCAAAAATCTTCCCACATCTCGTCGATCGTCATGCCGTAACGCTGTTCAAACAGTCTGTTGGACTGTTCGTGGATCGTGGGATTTGTCAGGTAGAGTACGACCACGGAGATAATGAGTACGACATTCATGATAAGCCCGACCACGGCGGTTGTCACGCCGGTTGAAGCGGAAGGGTTCATCCGGCGGCTGTTCCCTTTGGAAAGGAGCGCGAACAAGATTGCCAGCGATCCGGTGATAAAGGGAATATATACCGTACACAGAATCGTCGTAACGATCGTCGCAAGTCCCAAAATAGAAGCGGCGGACGCCATACCGTTCCGCGGCGGCAGAGTCTGCTCAAATTGATAGCGCATATACGGATCGCCTTGATTTTGATTGCCGTAATCCATAGCTTTCTCTCCTTTTTTTCTATTTTAGCACGCCCGCAGGACAATGACAAATACATTTTTTTGTGCGTCGTTCTAAAAAACAAGGCGGGGATGAAATTTTTGGAAGGACATGCTATAATGAGAGCAAGCGGGAGCGAGCGGCGAATGTTGGTCATGAATCGAAATTCATGATAGAATCAGCATAGAAATCCGGCCGCGGCGCGGTAGAAAAAGATTCAGAAAGGGCATGGAACAATGGACATCATCGCAAAACTGAGAGAAGAACTGGGAGTGGAAAAATGGCAGGTGGAGGCGGCGGTCAAGCTGATCGACGAGGGCAACACCATCCCGTTTATTTCGCGCTACCGCAAGGAGGCGACGGGCTCGCTGAACGACGAGATGCTGCGCGATCTGGACGAGCGCCTTTCCTATCTGCGGAATCTGGAGGAAAAAAAGACGCAGGTTATCGGCAGCATTGAGGAGCAGGGGAAGCTGACCGACGAGCTGAAACATAAAATTTTGGAGGCGCAGACGCTCGTGGCGATCGAAGATCTGTACCGCCCGTACCGTCCGAAGCGCAAGACAAGGGCGAGTGTGGCAAAAGAAAAAGGATTGGAGCCGCTCGCGGAGCTTCTGCTGGAGCAGGTGTACACGGGGAGCTTGGAAGATGCGGCTGCGCCCTATATCAGTGAGGAAAAGGGCGCAGCTGACGCGGCGGAGGCGCTGCAGGGTGCGAAGGACATCATCGCGGAGCGGATTTCTGACGAGGCGGACTATCGGACCTATATCAGAGAGGCGACCGTGGACGAAGGGGTACTTGTGTCAACGGCAAAAGACGAGAAACAGCAGAGCGTTTATGAAATGTACTATCAATATGAGGAACCGGTAAAAAAAGCAGCCGGACACAGGATTCTTGCCCTAAACCGCGGTGAAAATGAAAAAATCCTGACCGTCAGCGTCCGCGCGCCGAGGGAGCGCATTCTGCGCTATCTGGAAAAGCAGGTGATCGGAAAAGAGAATCCGGTGACAACGCCGGTCTTACAGGAAGTCATCGAGGACAGCTATGATCGTTTAATAGCGCCTGCTATTGAAAGAGAGATCCGCAATGAACTGACGGAAAAGGCGGAGGACGGCGCGATCAACGTATTCGGAAAGAACTTGGAACAGCTTTTGATGCAGCCGCCGATCGCCGGGAAGGTAGTGCTCGGCTGGGACCCGGCATTCCGGACGGGTTGTAAGCTGGCGGTTGTCGATGCGACAGGAAAGGTATTGGATACCAAGGTCATTTATCCGACCGCTCCGCAGAATAAAGTAGCCGAGGCAAAAGCAGAATTGAAAAAGTTAATACAAAAATACAATGTAGATTTAATATCGGTCGGAAACGGCACGGCGTCACGCGAATCCGAGCAGGTGATCGTGGATTTCATCAAGGAAGTGAACAGACCGCTGAAATATGTAATCGTAAATGAGGCGGGGGCGTCGGTCTATTCCGCAAGCAAGCTTGCAACGGAGGAATTTCCACAGTTTGACGTCGGACAGCGGAGCGCCGCCTCGATCGCAAGACGTTTGCAGGACCCGCTTGCGGAGCTGGTGAAAATCGAGCCGAAAGCGATCGGTGTCGGTCAGTATCAGCACGATATGAATCAAAAGAAGCTGGGAGACGCGCTTCATGCCGTTGTGGAGGATTGTGTGAATAAGGTCGGTGTGGACTTAAACACGGCGTCCGCCGCGCTTTTGGAATATATTTCGGGTATCAGCAAAGTGATCGCCAAGAATATCGTGGATTACAGAGAAAAAAACGGGCGTTTTGTAAACAGAAAACAGCTTCTTGACGTGGCGAAACTGGGACCGAAGGCGTATGAACAGTGCGCAGGATTTTTGCGGATTCATGACGGCGAAAACGCATTGGATGCGACGAGCGTGCACCCGGAATCTTACGAGGCGGCGGAAAAACTCATGAAGCAGCTTGGGCTGACGATGGAGGATGTGCGCGCCGCATGGAAGAGCGCGGGAAAGAAGCAAGACGGGCAGGATACCCAGAGTGCAGGCGCGGCACAAAGCGAAGGGCGTGTGAGCGGCGCAGGCGCGGTACAGGGCGGTCAAGGCGCGGTACAGAGCGGTCAGGGCGTAGACGGTGCACGGACAGCGCGAAGCGGACAGAGTGCGCAAGGAACGGGAAAAGGCGGAAATAAAAAAGAACAGTCGTTACGAAATGGCCGTGAGCAGAGGAGTCAGTTTGTGATCCGCAACACGAACACAGCAATGGGAAAGGCGCTTGCCGCCGCGATGGGAGGAATGGCGTTTCCTGATGCGCAGCTTGCAGGAAAGCGGGGAGCAGGCGCAGGAAATACGGCACAGGCAAAGGGCAGCGGAAAAGAAGTCGGCGGAAGCACGTCGGGTAGAAGCGGCACAAACGGAAGCGGCGGAAGCGCAAACGCCGGCGGCACAAACGCAAACGCCGGCGGCGCAGACGGAGCCGGCGAAAGTGACAAGGCGGGGAGAGGCGGAATGAGCGGCGGAAGCATAACGCGAAGCGGCAGCGTCCTTGCGTCTAAAATATCCGATCCGGCGGCGCTTGCCGCAGAACTTGGAATCGGTGAGATCACCTTAAAAGATATTGTCGCGGAATTAGAGAAGCCTTCGCGCGATCCGCGTGAGAGTATGCCCGCGCCGATTCTGCGAAGCGACGTGCTGGACATGAAGGACTTAAAGCCGGGAATGATCCTGAAGGGAACCGTGCGTAATATTGTGGATTTCGGCGCGTTTGTTGACATCGGCGTGCATCAGGACGGTCTGGTACATATCTCGCGCATCACCCGGCGCTTTATCAAGCATCCGCTGGAGGCAGTCAGCGTCGGAGACATTGTGGATGTGAAAGTGCTGGAAGTGGATACGGTGAAAAAGAGAATTGCATTGACGATGCGCCTTGACGAGAAAGAGTAGAGTCGCGGCGAGGCAGGAAAGAAGAGAAGAGCCGCTCTGGGACGCGGTAGGAAAGAGGAGAATGGGCTGCTTCGCGGCATGGGCGAAAAGTCCTGAAAGAAATCGTTTGTGCCGTGGATGGAAAAATCAGAAGGAGTCAACCGATGGCAAGGACGGAAGAAGTAGAATTGACGGTGTTATGTTTAGTGCATAGCGGCGACGCATACCTTTTGCAGGACCGGATCAAAGCGGATTGGAAAGGCTATACTCTGCCGGGCGGACATGTGGAACCCGGAGAGTCTGTTGTAGACGCCGTGATCCGCGAGATGAAAGAGGAGACCGGACTGACGATCCGGCATCCGAGACTTTGCGGACTCAAGCAGTTCCCGATAGAGGGCGGTCGGTATCTTGTGTTTCTTTTTTCGGCGGATACCTTTGAGGGAGAACTTCGTTCTTCGGAAGAAGGAGCGATGCATTGGATTAAAAAAGAAGATTTGTTAAATGTGAATTTAGTAAATGACTTTTCGGAACTGCTTCAAGTGATCGTAAAGGACGATCTGACTGAATTTCAGTATGTGATCGAAGACGGGGAGTGGAAGATTATATTAAAATAACAGACGATACGAAACTAAGCATCGGCGGACCGCCGCCCTTGCATTTGAAATTGGAGCCTGCGATCAGTCAAAACATGCATAGACAGCCCGCGATTCATAACCGCAAAACTGACTGACTTTTTGCAGAACCACGACAGGAGGAGTCCCATGACGGCAGAGGAACTCAAGATCCGCCAGCTAACCAACCAATATCTGATTGTTCCGTCGGACAAGCTGACGGTAGTTCGCGACCTGTGCGGGATTCAGTCGCAATTTATGGTGAATGCGATGCATTCGCTCAAGATCCGGTGCCATGATTATGACGAGTCCACCGTGAAAAACGGACTTGTCAAGAACTGGACGATACGGGGAACGGTTCATGTGTTTGCCGAAGACGATCTGCCGGTTTTTCTCCATTGCAACGACGGCAGGGATTATAGGCGGAACGAGTGGAACGGATGTAGTTTTTGGAATCAAAGGGATTGCTGGGCGCTGACGCCAAAGCGGCAGAAATTCTTATCGGAAGTGATTTTGGAGGCGCTTCGGGAGAAGCCGTGCACGCGGGATGAACTAAAGCGCATTTTAAGGGAAAACGGGATGACGGAGGCGGAGGAAGGCAGCATGTTCGACCCGTGGGGCGGCGGGATCCGCGAGCTGTGCGAGCGGGGCTTCCTTAACTATGTGGTGCAGGAGAAAAAAGCATACTGCCTGTCGCCGGCGTTTTCGCCCGTTCCGCAGGAAGAAGCGGAGTTTGAGATTGCGAGAAGATATTTTACGAACATCGCTCCTGCGACGATCCATGACGCCATGTACTTTTTTCATGCGTCCGCGGCGCAGGTAAAGAAGTGGCTTTCCAAGCTGCCGGTCGTGACTGCCGAATATGACGGGAAAACCTACTATTATATAGAGAACGGAAAATCGTACGCACACGATATTCCGCAATGTCTGTTTTTGGCGGGATTCGACCAGATGATGCTGGGATATGAAAAAAAAGAAAGCCTGTATTTACAGCCGGAACATATGCGGGCAGTCTTCAATCTTGCCGGGATCGTCATGCCGACGGTGCTGCTTGACGGGCAAGCCGTCGGAACATGGAAAAAGAAGAACCGTAAGCTGCAGATCAAGCCGTTTATTGCGGTCAGAGAGCATGGAAAAGCCGCGATCCGGGAAAAAGCGGCGTTTTTGTGGGAGGACCTTACGGCGGTGGAATTCGTGGAGTGAACGCGGGAGAGTGCGGTAGAGATTTTGTGGGGCAAAAACGGAGTAAACGGGTATCAAATAGGTATCTTTCATTTATACCCCAAATGTACGATAGAGCCGCGGCGAAATTCAAATGTGCGTTTATGTTGACATTTCCTCCATAGCGTATTACAATACCCACGATACAACTTGATAAAGTGATTCTTCGGGGACGGGTGAAATTCCCTACCGGCGGTGATTACGAAAGTATCAGTCCGCGACCTGTCACGGTGCAAATGCGTGACGGCTGATTTGGTGACTTCTTCATAGAAAGAGATTTCTTTCATAGAAAGAAACTTCTTTCTTGTAAAGAGGATTCCAAAACCGACAGTAAAGTCTGGATGAGAGAAGAAAATTCTTGTGAAAGCAGGCGGTCAGAGTATCTATGTGACGACGGCATTGCGTGTCGATGTATGACGCATGACGGCGGCGCAGACAGCAGCGTGTCGATGTATGGCGCAGACAGCAGGCGGATCAAACAGGAAGAAGGAAGACCATGCCCCGGACGAATCATGTCCGGGGCATTTTTGTGTAAGAGAAGGCTGCGCGTCTCTTTCGCGGAAATGAAAACATTCACCCGGCGCCAATACAGCCGCAGCGTTGGAGGAGAAGATGAAAACTAATAAGATCAGAAAAATGACAATGACCGGAATGCTTTCCGCAGTCGCATTTGTGCTGATGTTTTTTGAATTCAGTGTGCCTTTTATGCCGGTGTTCATCAAGATGGACCTATCGGAGCTTCCGGCGTTGATCGGCTCGTTTTCCATGGGACCTCTCGCAGGCGTAGCGATCTGCCTTGTAAAAAACCTGCTGCATCTGATGAAAACATCGACCGGCGGTGTCGGCGAGCTGTCCAATTTTATTCTCGGCGCGTCGTTCGTCTTTACGGTAGGGATGATTTACAAGCATAAAAAGAACAAAAAAATGGCGGTCATCGGTTCGCTTGCCGGAGCGGTCGTGATGGCGGTGATTTCCGTGCCGTCCAATTATTTTTTGGTTTATCCGGTTTATACGAAGTTCATGCCGTTAGAGCAGATCATCGGTGCATACGAGGCGATCAATCCGAACGTGAACGGGCTGTTGTCCTGCCTTGTGATATTCAACATGCCCTTTACGTTTGTCAAAGCGGCATTCTGCGTGATCATTACCCTGTTGATCTATAAGAGGATTTCGCCGCTCATCAAGGGCGTGCGCTGAGATGCAGTTTGGGATGGCGGCGTAGGAATTCCAGCTTTTTTTACTTGCACTTTGCAGACGATTGTTTATAATTGAAGATGTGTATCCGCTCTGTCATCGGACACATACACGGATTGCGCAATCCGGTATCAGACGAAAGGAGCGCCGCCGCTGTGCGGCTTAACGCTTATGGAAGTAGAATTTGACATTACGATCACATGCGGGAGTCTGTACGATTATCTTTTGCATTATACCTATACTTCGTTACAGGGGCTTGTCGGCGCGGGCGCGGGCGCGCTGTTTTTGGTAGAGTTTTTTTTCAGCCGTCAGATTCTTTTTTTAATCTGCGGTCTGCTGGTGCTCTGCTACCTTCCGGTCAGCCTTTATCTGCGGGCGAAGCAGCAGTCCTTAAATCCGGTATTCAAAAAGCCGATCCACTACCGAATGACCGACGAGGGCGTGGAGATTTCGCAGGGGGATGAGTCGCAGGCGCATGGCTGGGATGTGTTTTATAAGGCGGGTGCGACGATGGGGAGCCTGCTTCTTTATACGACGAAGCGCAACGCGACGATCTTTCCAAAGCGTCAGCTCCAAAAACAGGACGTGCAGGAAAAGGTGATGGAAATGATTTCGACGCATATGCCGCCGAAGAAGGTCAATATCCGTTGACGGGAACGGGAGTTGGACATGTTGTTGACCGTAACGTCGGCATTCAGGGGAAAATATCATGATCTATGAGACGTTTTGCGCAGAGGAGACCTTTGCGATCGGAAGGCGCCTGGGAGAAAGGGCGGCGGCGGGACAGATTTATACGCTGAACGGAGAACTTGGCGTGGGGAAGACCGTGTTTACGCAGGGCTTTGCGGCGGGGCTGTCCGTTCCGGAGCCGGTGAACAGCCCGACGTTTACGATCGTGCAGGTGTACGATACGGGGCGTCTGCCGCTGTATCATTTTGATGCGTACCGGATCGGGGATGCCGCCGAGATGGACGAGATCGGTTACGAGGATTATTTTTTTGGAGACGGCGTCTGCCTGATTGAGTGGGCGGAACGGATCCGCGAGATCATTCCGGCGGAGGCGGCGGTCATCACGATAGAAAAACAGCCCGCGCGCGGTGCGGATTACCGCAGGATCACGATCGCGGACGTTGATTGACGATAGGTTCATGACGGTCGGAATAGGATCGCCGCCGCGGATTGGCAACGGTCAGGCGGCATGTTTTTTTCACTCGGAAAGGGTACGGTCACAACATTGAAAATAGCGGCACTTGAAAGCTCAGGGCTCGTGGCATCCGTCGCGCTCATGCAGGACGAAACGCTGCTTGCCGAGTATACAGTGAATTATAAAAAAACACATTCCCAGACGCTGCTTCCGATGCTGGAAGAATTAAAGCGGATGACGGAACTGGATCTAAGCACGCTGGATGCGGTCGCGGTATCGGCGGGACCGGGGTCGTTCACGGGACTCCGTATCGGTTCGGCGACGGCAAAAGGACTTGGCATGGCGCTGGACATTCCGATTATTGCCGTGCCGACGCTGGAGGCGCTTGCCTATAACTGTTATGGGACGGAACAGCTTGTCTGCCCGATCATGGATGCACGGCGCGGACAGGTGTATACGGGAGTGTACCGCTTCGAGCGCGAGCGTCTCATCGTTTTGGAAGAGGCATGTGCGCTCCCGATCGAGCAGATTGCAGAGCGCGCGGAAGAGCTTGCGCGTCGGTACCGGACAGGCATTTTATTTCTCGGAGACGGCGTCCCTGTATTTCGAGAGCGCTTGGCGCAATTGCTCACGGTACCCTATACCTTTGCGCCGCCGCACCGGTGCATGCAGAGTGCGGCTTCGGTTGCGGCGCTTGCCATGGTGAAAGCGGCGGAGGGCGCCATGCAGAGCGCCGCGGAGCATAAACCGTTTTATCTGCGCGTCTCACAGGCGGAACGGGAGCGGAATGATGCGGTCATCATACGGCGGATGCGGGAGGAGGACTTAGAACAGGTCAGCCGGCTGGAGGAGGAGACCTTTTCCATGCCGTGGTCGATCGCGGCGTTCCGCGAAATGGTGAATCATCCCGACGCCTATTATTTTGTGGCTGTTGACCGCGACAGCGTATGCGGAACCTGCGGGATCCGCAATCTTGCGGGCGAGGGAGAACTGACGAACGTGGTGATCCGCGAGGAATACCGTAACAGCGGATTGGGACAGCGCCTGATCGCCGAGGCACTCTGTAAAGCGCAGGAGGCGGGAATGCATGCATTTACGCTGGAAGTGCGGAAAAGCAACGCGGCGGCGATCCATGTATATGAAAAGCTTGGCTTTGTGTCCGAGGGAATCCGGCCGGGATTTTATGAGAAGCCGGCGGAGGACGCCGTCATCATGTGGAAGCGTCCTTGATAAATAACGCATGTTTTATGGAAAACAGAACGCATGGGGGATGGACGGTCGTTCCTAAGATTTACCACTTGAAAAAGAACAACCGCATTGTTAAAATTATCAAAAACACACGTTATTTAATTATGGGAGGATTTTACAATGCGCCAATATGAAACTGTCACGGAAAAGAAACTGATTCAGATTGTTTGTAACGGTTGTGGACGAGCGCTCCGGATGGAGAACGGCATGTTGAAGGAAGGATGTTTTCACGCGAAGGATACGTTCGGCTATTTTTCGTCAAGAGATGGAGACTGTGAGGAATTTGATCTTTGTGAGGAGTGCTACCATAAAATAACATCCGAATTTCAATTGCCGGTCACACGGACGGAGGCGACGGAACTGCTGTGAACTGCGGGCAGTACAGCACGGAACGGGTTGCCGGAATCTGATGCGGATGCAGGGCGGGCTGCTGGAATCTGATGCAGATGCAGGACGGAATACCGTGAGTTGCTGTGGCGCGGGCACAGAGCAGATGCTAAGCCGCGTGGTTCGGATGGATCGGGACACCGGGAGGAAACATGTTAGAAGTATGTCTGTTAGGAACAGGCGGAATGATGCCATTGCCATATCGCTGGCTGACCGCTTTGATGGCGAGATATAATGGGACAAGCGTACTGATAGACTGTGGAGAGGGAACGCAGATCGCATTGCGGGAAAAAGGGTGGAGCCCGAAACCGATCGATGTGATCTGCTTCACCCATTATCATGCGGATCATATCAGCGGACTGCCGGGGATGCTCCTGACAATGGGAAATGCGGAGCGCACGGAGCCGCTTCTCCTGATCGGACCCAAGGGACTTGCGCGGACTGTGAACGCGCTTCGGGTGATCGCGCCGGAACTGCCGTTTGAGATTCAGTGTATGGAGATCGCGCAGCCCGAACAATGTTTTTCTTTTAACGGGTTACGGATCGAGGCATTCAGGGTTAATCACAGCGTTCCCTGTTATGGCTATACGATCGCCGTGGACAGGATCGGAAGATTCCATCCCGAAAAAGCAATGGAGCTCGGTGTGGAAAAGCGCGATTGGGGAAAACTGCAAAAAGGCGAAGAGGTGGTCACGGCATCTGGCGTCGTTACATCCGACATGGTGTTAGGACCGCCGAGAAAAGGCATTAAGCTGACGTACTGCACAGACACGCGCCCTACGGAAAGCATTGTAAAAAACGCGGCGGGAGCGGATCTGTTTATCTGCGAGGGCATGTACGGCGAGCAGGAGAATTTAGAGAAAGCCAAGGGCTATAAGCATATGACATTCCAGGAAGCGGCGCATCTGGCAAAAGACGCGGCGGTAAAGGAATTGTGGCTGACGCACTATAGTCCCGCGCTCATGCGCGCCGAAGATTATATGAAGGATGTCAGAAAGATTTTTCCGGCGGCATATGCGGGAAAAGACGGCAAGACGGTGGATCTGTGCTTTGCACAAGAAGAATGAGCCGATCTTTGAGAAATGGAGGGAATGCGATGAGTGGTGGAACGAAGAAAAAACAAAACGTGATCAAGGTGGTCATTCTTTTTGTTGCGCTCGCGCTGGTGATCGGTATCTGCTATTTTAGGCTGTCCAACCGGACAAGGCAGGCGGACACAGAGAAAGACGTGCAGTCCACTGCCGTGCAGGAGGTATTGCTGCGCGATCTAAGCAGCAATTATCCGCCGACGCCGAAGGAGGTCATCAAATATTACAGCGAGATCAGCAAATGCTTTTATAATGAATCCTACACGGAGGAGGAATTGATTCTTTTAGCGGAGCAGGCGCAGCGGCTTTATGATGAGGAGCTGATCGCAAATAAAACGCAGGAACAGTATCTGACCGATCTGAAAGCGGATATTCTGGAGTTCGAGGAGGCGGGCTATACGATCGCGTCCTATACGACGTCATCGAGCGTGGATATTGAGAATTCCAAGTTTAAGCAGGACGGCTATGAGTGGGCGCGCGTGTACTGCTATTATACGATGCGGACGAAAGGCGGAACGGCGCGGACGACGGAACGCTTTTTATTAAGGAAAGACAGCGACGGTTATTGGAAGATTTACGGTTGGGAGCTTGTGGATGATGAAGGATGAGGATGTCACGATACTGGCGATCGAAAGCTCGTGCGACGAGACGGCGGCGGCGGTCGTGAAAAACGGACGCGAGGTCTGCTCGAATGTGATCTCTTCCCAGATCGCGCTGCACACGCTTTACGGGGGGGTCGTGCCGGAGATCGCTTCGCGCAAGCATATCGAAAAGATCAATCAGGTCGTGGAGGAGGCGCTCGCGCAGGCGGGATGCACGCTGTCGCAGATGGATGCGGTTGCCGTGACGTGCGGACCGGGACTGGTCGGCGCGCTGCTTGTCGGCGTGTCCATGGCAAAGGCGCTCAGTTTTGCGGCGGATCTTCCGCTGATCGGCGTGCATCATATCGAGGGGCATATCAGTGCAAATTACATAGAAAATGAAGATTTGGAACCGCCGTTTTTGTGTCTTGTCGTATCGGGCGGGCATACGCATCTGGTCCGTGTCTGCGATTACGGCGAGTATGAGATTTTGGGAAGAACGAGGGACGATGCGGCGGGCGAGGCGTTTGACAAGGTTGCGCGCGCGATCGGGCTTGGTTATCCGGGCGGACCGAAGATTGATAAAGTGTCTAGGGAGGGAAATCCGGACGCGGTTCATTTCCCGCGTGCAAAGGTCGATGAGGCGGACTTAGATTTCAGTTTCAGCGGCTTGAAGTCCGCCGTGTTAAATTATCTGAACGAGTGTCAGATGAAAGGAATTTCCGTCTGTCAGGCGGATGTGGCGGCTTCGTTTCAAAAAGCAGTCATCGACGTGCTTGTGGAGCATTCCATGACGGCGGTGCAGCGTTTCGGCGCGGAACGCTTTGCGATTGCGGGCGGCGTGGCGTCCAATACGGGACTGCGCGCAGCGCTTTCGGAGGCGTGCGCTGAGCGTGGCGTTCGTTTTTATCATCCGTCACCGGTCTTATGTACGGACAATGCCGCCATGATCGGCGCGGCAGCTTATTACGAATACCGGCGAGGCGTCCGTCACGGCTTTGATCTGAACGCGGTTCCTAACCTGCGGCTAGGCGAGCGCGTGTGAGGGAGGTGCAGGGTATCATGATATGCGCGGGCGGGATTGTGATCTTCCGCTTTTGGATGCATGTCTGAGCGAGTGTGGGTATTATGATATGCGCGGGCGGGACTGTTCTCTCCCACCTTTGTATGCACGTCAGGGGAGGTGCAGGGTATGTATTATACGGCGATCGTGCTTGCCGGAGGACGCGGAAGCAGGATGAACAGCAGCGTCCGCAAGCAATATATGCAGATCGGGGGCAGACCGTTGCTTTACTATGCGCTGCGGGCATTCGAGGACAGCTATGTGGACGAGATCATTCTTGTCACTGCACAGGAGGAGATTGCATATTGTAAAAAAGAAATCGTGGAAGCGTACGGTTTCCACAAGGTAACAAAGATCGTGGCAGGAGGAAAGGAACGGTATCATTCCGTATACAGCGGATTGTGCGCCGCAAGAGCGGAGGGCTGTGTGCTTATTCATGACGGTGCACGTCCTTTTTTAACGAAAGAAGTCTTAGAGCGCGCGAGGGAGAACCTGCGCGATCATGCGGCATGCGCGGCGGCGGTGCCGGCAAAAGATACCGTCAAGATTGCCGATTGCGACGGTTATGTGAAAGAAACGCCGGACCGCGCGAGCGTGTGGAACATGCAGACGCCTCAGTGCTTCACTTATGAGCTGGCGATGCGGGCATATCGCAGGCTGATGGAGCGCGAGGCAGCATATTCCGGGCAGCAGATCGAAGAGACATGTCCGGCGCAGGCGGGCGAAGAGGCGCGTTCCGGGCGGCAGAATGAAGAGACATGTCCGGCGCAGGCGGGCATGGAGGCGCGTTCCGGGCAGCAGAATGAGGGGGCGTGTGGCGGACAGTCGGTTGTGGTTACGGATGACGCGATGGTCGTTGAATATTTCAGCAAAGAACGGGTAAAGCTGTTTGAGGGTTCTTATTATAATATGAAGATTACAACGCCGGAGGACATGGAACTGGCGGAAGTTTATCTGCATGCGGTACAAAAGACAGCCGGTTTTTAAATAAAAAACCCAAAATTTGTGTTGACATGGTATCCGATATTTGGTAATATAAATTTTGCGCTCGGTTTGAGCAAACGTTTGGAGAGGTATCGAAGTGGTCATAACGAGGCGGTCTTGAAAACCGTTTGTCCG
>JAMPHA010000032.1:0-25798 GCA_023663615.1 Clostridium sp.
TATATGGTGAAAGTTATCCACATCCAAGGAGAAAATTATTTAACAATTACCTAAACTATTGTTATGGTTTGATTATTGTTGATTTGATTTATAATATTCTTAAATTCAATTCTAAACTAATGTTCTAAGCCATCCCCCCCTTTTTCCCATTTTATCACGTAAAACAGTTCCTTTCCCTCCTTTCTCTTTTTCAATCCACAATCAATCTAAACTTGTAATACTATTATACTTTTTTTATGTACTCAATGCAATAGCATTTGCTTAAATTTCCACTGACGCATCACCCTTCATGCAGGCTGTAGACGCTATAAAAGTATTTCACGCAGGCGTCTGTCAGTATTTCGTCAGTTTTCCGACTCCATGCATTTAGGAAGCGCCAGCGTACCTGTCCGCGCCACTTCGACGATGCTGACCGTCTTAAGCATCTGGATCAGCAGATTGATGCGGTCCGGTTCGTCGCAGATCTGGATCGTCATCATGGTTTTTGACATGTCAACGATCTGCGCGTTTAAGATGTCGCAGGTCTCCATAATATCCCTGCGGTTGCTCTTGTTGTATTTGACTTTGACGAGCATGAGCTCCCTGCTGATGCTGTGCGGCTCGTCAAATGTCTTGACTTTGATCACGTCCAGTTTCTTATTGAGCTGCTTTTCAATCTGCTCCACGGTCCGCTTATCGCCGGTACTCACGATCGTCATGCAGGAAACCGCGGGATCGTCCGTCTCGCCGACGGCAAGCGAATCAATATTAAAGCATCTTCTGGAAAACAACCCCGCCACTTTGCAGAGCACGCCGGAACGGTTTTCCACCAGTACGGAATATATTTTTTTCATAATAAAAGATCACGTCCTTTCCAAACCGGTCATCTCAGACAAGATCCATCGGGTGAATCTCGCATACCATCAGGATCGGTTCTTTTGCATCGAGGAATCTGCGGACCGCTTCTTCCGCGTGTTCCATATTGTTAAGCACGATGCACTCCATATCATACGCCGCGGCAAGCTTCGCAATATCGGGACTTCCGCTCAGATCAACGACCGAATAATTGTCGTGATAGGTAAAATGCTGATATTGGCGGACCATACCGAGATAATTATTTTTTAACACGATGATCTTGACCGGTACGTCATGCTGCCGCATTGTCGCAAGCTCCATCATCGACATCTGAAACGAACCGTCGCCGCATACCGCGACCACCTGCTTGTGCGGATTGGCGAGCTTCGCGCCGACCGCCGCCGGAATGGAATAACCCATGGTTCCCATGCCGCCCGATGTGAGGAACTGTCCTTTTTTTACGATATGATACGCGCAGGACCAGATCTGGTTCTGCCCGACGTCCGCGACGTAAACGGCGTCCTCCTCCATCGCCTCGGACAACATGCGGATGAATTTTGCCGGATCGACATGATCCGCGTATTCCTCGCGGCGCGGCTGCATCCGCTCCCGGTAGCTGTCAAGCAGCGCAAGCCACTCTGCATACTCCCCTGTGATCTCCTGCGCCAAAAGATCCTCGAAAATATGCTTCGCATCCCCGACAAGCGGGATCGTCGGACCCGCGTTTTTGCCGATCTCGGCAGGATCTACATCAATATGCACCAATATTTTATCCTTTGTGATCAGATCCGGCTGATTGACCGCCCGGTCCGCCACGCGCGCGCCCACCATGATCAACAGATCGGAATCGCTGATCGCGCGGTTGGCATAGGGCTGACCGTTATTTCCGACCATACCGTAATAGAGGGGATGCTTCGTCGGCATGACGCCGATCCCCATCATCGTTGATACGACGGGAATCCGATAGGTCTCCACAAAGCTGCGCAGACCTTCCTGCGCCTCGCTGAGCAACACGCCGCCGCCCGCGCAGATCAGAGGGCGCTTTGCCTTTGCCAGCTCTTTTACAACCTTTTTGATCTGCACCATATTTCCCTTGACCGTCGGCTTATATGTGCGGAGCGAAACGCTTTCCGGATAGCTCCATTTCTCCATGCGCGCATTTTGTACGTCGATCGGCACGTCGATCAGAACAGGCCCTTTGCGCCCCGTGGACGCGATATGAAACGCTTCCTTAAAAATGCGCGGAATATCCGCCGCGTCCCGCACGAGATAACTGTATTTGACAAACGATTCCACGGCTCCGGTAATGTCCGCCTCCTGAAACACGTCGCTGCCGAGCAGTTCGCTGTTGACCTGTCCCGTAATGCAGACAAGCGGAATACTGTCCGCAAACGCGGTCGCGATCCCCGTGATCAGGTTGGTCGCGCCCGGACCGCTCGTAACTGCACACACGCCGACGCCGCCCGTCGTCCGCGCCACGCCGCTTGCGGCATGCGCCGCATTCTGCTCCGTCCGGACAAGGATCGTCCGGATGTCCGATTGCAGGATACTGTTATAAAAAGGACAAATTGCCACGCCGGGGTAGCCGAACACCATGCTGACATGCTCCTCCTCGAGACACTTTACCATTGCATCTGCACCGATCATATTTGATTACCTGCACCTTTCTTCCAAAAGTTTTTTGACGACCACGACTGCCTCCGCCGCGTCGCGGGAATATCCGTCCGCGCCGATCTCGTCGGCAAAATCCTGCGTAATGACCGCGCCGCCGATGATGATCTTTGCGGTCAGCTTCTGTTCATGCGCCATGCGCACGACTTCTTTCATCTGCATCATCGTCGTTGTCATGAGCGCCGAGAGCGCGATCACGTCGGCATGCTCTTTTTTTGCGGTTTCGATGATCTGCCCCGATTCCACGTCTTTGCCGAGATCGATCACGCGGAAGCCGTGGTTTTTTAACATGAGCGCGACAAGATTTTTTCCTATATCATGAATATCGCCCTTTACGGTCGCAATGACGACGCACGCCTGCTCCTTTTCTCCGCCTTCCCCCATAAGATGGGGCTCCAGTACCGCAATGGAGAGCTTCATCGCCTCCGCGCTGTTGATCAGCTGCGGCAGGAAATACTTCCCTTTATCAAAAAGAATACCAACCTCGTCAATGGCGGGCATGAGCGCGAGATTCAGAATATCCTGCGCACTCTGTCCGTCCCGCAAAAGGCTTTCGGTCAGCTCCGCGATCCGGCTGCGCATCCCTTTTAGCACGGCGTCATAGACCGGGCGAAGCATATCCGGTACGGCGCTGTCCGGCGCGTTGTCCTGTCCTGCGGCGCTTTGCGGCATTGCTTTTCCGACGGATTCCGTCAGCTTTTGCAGTTTCTGTTGTTCTTCCTGCTCCGCCTGCTCTTTGACATAAGCGGCATACTCAATATAGCGGATGTCCGCGCCCTCCTTATGCAGCAGCAGATCGGCGGCGTACGCCGTGCTCATCAAAAGCTGCTGCGACGGATTCGCGATCGCCATGGTCAGCCCGTTCTGGACCGCCATGGTCAAAAACGACGCGTTGACGTAGCTCCGCTCCGGCAGACCGAATGAAATATTGGAAAGTCCGCAGGTCGTCGCATAGCCGAGTTCGTGACATTTCGCGAATGTCTGTAATGTGAGGAGCGCCGCTTCCTGATCCGCGCCGACCGTCATGACAAGTCCGTCCACTACGATGTCCTGTCTGGTCAGTCCATGCGCGGCTGCCCGATTCGTCACTTTTTCTATGATCTCAAACTTTTCTTCCAGACTTTTCGGAAGCCCCTCATCCGACAGTGGAAGAAGAATGAACATCGCGCCATATTTGGCGGCAAGCTGAAGCAGCGGTTCGCACTTCGCCTCTTCCATAGAAATCGAATTGATGAGCGCCCTTCCGGGATAACGCCGAAGCGCCGCCTCGATCACATCCACATGGGACGAATCGATGGAAAGCGGCAGATTGGACGCCATGCCGACTTCGTCAAGCGCTTTTAACATCATTTCTTTTTCATTGATACCGGGCATTCCCATATTGACATCCAAAATTGCGGCGCCCATTTTTTCCTGACTTTCCGCAAATTCCGATACCATGGACAGCGAACCTTCTTTGAGCTCCGCCTGTAACTTCTTTTTTCCGGTCGGATTGATGCGTTCTCCGATGACCAGAAACGGACTGTTCAAACCGAATGAAACCGTCTTTCGCTCCGATGTCAGATAATAGACGCCGCTCTCATCCGCCCCGGTCCTTTTTCTGTCCGGCGGCGTCTTTCCTGCAAGGGAACGCGCCAATTGTCCGATGTGCTTTGGCGTTGTTCCGCAGCAGCCGCCGACAACGGCAGCACCCGCTCCGGTCAGGCGCATCATTTCCTCCGCAAACGTCTCCGCCGTCATGGAATAGCCGGTCGTGCCGTCCGGCATTAACACCGGCATACCGGCATTCGGCTTTGCAATGACCGGCACGTTAGCGACCTTTGCCATATCCCCGATGAGCTGCACCATCTGTTCCGGTCCCGTCGAGCAGTTCGCGCCGACCGCCGCCGCACCCAGACTTTGCAGCGTGATGACTGCCGTGACCGCATCCGTCCCGTAGAGCGTCCGCCCGTCCTTTTCAAACGTCAGGCTTGCCAGCACGGGCAAGTCGCATACTTCTTTTGCCGCAATGAGTGCCGCGCGCGTCTCCTGTAAGCTCATCATCGTCTCCACGACAAGCAGATCGACGCCCGCCTCGCAGAGATTGCGGATCTGTTCTTTATAAATATCGACCAGTTCCTCAAAGTCCAGCGTTCCGATCGGCGCAAGCTGCACGCCCGTCATCGTCAGATCGCCCGCAATCAGCGCACGCCCCGCCGCTGCCTCTTTGGAAATGCCCACAAGTTCCTGTATCAGTTCCCGCTGTTTTTCTTCCAGTCCGTATTCCCGTAACTTCAGCCGATTCGCGGTAAACGTCGGCGCATAAAGAATATCGCTCCCCGCCGCGACATATTCTTTTTGCAGGGAAAGCATCACATCGCGATGTTCCACGATCCATTGTTCCGGACAGACGCCTGCGGGCATCCCCGCGCGCATCAAATTCGATCCGGTCGCGCCGTCTAAGATCACGTAGCGCCCCTGACAATACGCGTTCCATTCTTTCCGATTCATCCTAATCCTCCATGCCGCCGCAAACCATGCATTCATGCAGACAACATTCAACGTATTTCAATCTGCGTGCTCCATGCCGCCGTCAGACCAGCGTTTCATACGAGTAACATCTGCCGTATCTCAGTCTGCGTGCTCCATGCCGCCGTCAGACCGGCGTTTCATACGAGTAACATCTGCCGTATTTCAGTCTGCGTGCTCCACGCCGCCGCTGTCCCGTACATCTGTATGCACATCCAGCTGCGGAAACGGAATCTCAATCCCGTTTTCATCAAAAGCAAGTTTCAGCCGCTCGGTCAACGCCCATTTGACGTCCCAGTAATCGTCGCCCGGCACATAACAGCGCACGCCGAGCACGACCGCGCTTTCCGAAAGCGCATCCACAAAAACCGTCACGGGCTGCTGCGTCAAAATATGCTCCTGCGAGCGCGCGGTCTGTTCCGCGACCGTTTTCGCCTTTTGTAAATCCGCACTGTAAGCAATGCTTACTTTTAAGTCCAAGCGCCGCTCTTTATTCGCCGTCACATTCGTCAGACTCGTATTGGCGAGCGTTCCGTTCGGTAAAATGATCACTTTCCCGTCCGGCGTCGTCAGTTTTGTATAAAACATCTGAATTTCCGTGACGGTTCCCTCGTTTCCTTTGGTATCTTCAATGATATAATCTCCGACTTTGAACGGTTTTAACAGCAGGATCAACACGCCTCCGGCAAGATTGCTCAGGCTGCCCTGCAAAGAAAGACCGATCGCCACGCCCGCCGAGCCAAGCAGCGTCACGACGCCGGCAACGCTCACCCCGAACGACGTCGCGATCATGAACAGCAGAATCAGATAAAGCGCTACCTTCAAAAGCGAATCCAGAAACTGCTGCACACCCTTTTCCGCATCCGCACGCGCAAGCGCCTTTTGGACGATCCTGCGGACCAACTTGATCACCTGCACGCCGATCAGAAACGTCACGACGGCAAATACGACCTTTAATCCGAAATGAAGCGCCTTATCCGCCAGCTCATGGAGCATCTCTTCATTCATCCCACGGTATCTCCTGTCCTAAATTTTCCACAATCGCACCGCCTGTATGGCGCGTCTCGCAATTGTCTGAATGCGATTCGGGTGTCCAAAGCCCTGCTTGTAAATTTTATTTAGCAGATTGCACAAAAGAAATCAGGGCAAACGACTTTTGCACAATGGAGATGAGACTCTAACATCGTGGAAGCCTCTGCTGAACACGATGTTTGCTTTGAGGCTCATTGGAATGTCCTGTGCAATGGAGTGCGCACAGATTTCTTTTGTGCAATCTGCTGACACCGACTTCACTTCAGGGCTTTTGACACCCGAATCCTAAATGCTCTATTTCCGCTCGCTTCCGGAGGCGATCTCCGCTTCCGCCTGCGCGATCTTACGGGCAAGCTCCTCTTTTAAGGACGCCCGGATCTTCTCTTTTTTCTTTTTGAGCTGTTCCTTTTTGCGCTGCGCCTCCGCCTGTCTGCGCCTGCGCTCCTCCTCTTTCTCCTGCATCCCGGAAAGCTCCTTTTCGGTATAAGGAACATACGCAAACACCGCGGCGGACATCGGCGCTAAATGAATGCGCACGGAATACTCCCGCGTGTCGCACTCGTCCTTTTTTGCCTTTATGACACGCGCGTTGACAATGCCGCTTCCGCCAAATTCTTCGCTGTCCGTGTTAAAGATTTCCTTATATTTTCCGTCTGCGGGCACGCCCGATTTATGATTCAGCCATGCCTGATCCGAAAAATTCACACCGATCAGCAGCGTCTGCTCCGAACATTTGCGCAAAAACAATAATACCGACTCGTTTGCGGAGATCGCGTTCATCCACTCAAAGCCGTCTTCCTTATCATCCCATGCATACAGCGCCGGATTTGTAAGATAACATTGATTCAGCGCCGTCAGATACGCTTCCATCCCCTCCGGCAGAAATCCGGGATTGAACAGCTTCGCGCCCGGATGCAGCATCAGATATGCCGGAAGCAGTCTTGCCGCCGCCGCGCGGAGCGGCGCATTCTCCGTATTCATGCAGGCAAGCCCGCAGTCGGACCTTAAAATATAATCTGCGCTGAGCGCGTTGATAAAGCGCTCTTTATACATATAAAGATAAGACAGCGTCAGCTCATGGTGCGCATTTCTGCGGTCGCCGTACGGAATCGTCAGATAGCGCAGCAGGTCGTTGACGAGCGCGTAATTCCACTTATAATCAAACCCGAACCCGTCCTCCGCGAGCGGTCTTGTCAGATTCTGCCATCCCGAAGCCTCGTCCGTGATCATCAGCACGTCGGGATATAGATTTTTTACCATGGATACGGCATGTTTCAAAAAAGCAATCGCGTCCAGATTCTCATTTCCGCCGTACAGATTCGCAAGCCATTCTCCGTCCGGCTTGCCGTAATCCAGATACAGCATAAACGAAGTGTCGCACACCCGGATGCCGTCCGCATGCAGCTCCTCGATCAGATAGGTGAGCGTGGAGAGCAAAAAGGACTGCACCTCCGGCCGCGCATACTGAAACAGTTTGACCTGGTACCGGTTATGAAATCCCTGTCTGCCGTCCAGATGCTCATACAGACAGCTGCCGTCATATTCCGCGAGCAGCTCCTCCGCCTTGGAAAAACAGCCCGGCGCCCACTCGAAAATAACGGAAAGCCCCTCCTCGTGCAGCACGTCAACCGTCTCTTTCAGCGCCGCCGTGCGCGCGAAACACATTCCCGCAGCATAAAACGCCACCGTCTCATGAACGCTGTGATTGTCCGTATTTTCGAGCATCGTATGCTGTAAGCTGACATGCGTATAGCCGGCGTCCCGCAATTCCTTTGCCTTTGTCTTTAACGCCGTCATACGCTTCGTCTCCGACGTCTCTTCACCAAACAATTCCTCCGCGGAAATCTCACAGATAGAAAGCGCGCCGCCTTTTTGGTAGATCTGTTTCTTTTTCCATGCGCCGTCCTTAAAACGGTAATCACCGCGCTCCAGAAGGGCGATCAGATAACGCGCCTCTTCTTCTCCCTTTTCATCATACAGTTTCGTCGCATACGGATCCGACTTCACGATCACATCCCCGTTCTTTTTGCGGATCTCATATTGATAACCGATTTCCCCTTCCAGATCGGGAATGAACAGTTCAAACAGGTCCGTGACCGTACTGCGGTTCATCTGGTGTACCCGCCCGTCATAGCCGTTAAACGCGCCGATCACGCTGACGCGCACCGCCTCCGGCGCCCAGACGCGGAACAGCACGCCCGTCACGTTACGACATACCGCGCGGTGCGCGCCCATGTATTTCCATGCATGATACTGCGTTCCCATATGGAACATCCGGATCTGCGCCGGATCGCTCAGCGTATCTTCCGCCTTTCCCTTCTTTTTTTCCTCCGCATAAAGACATTCCGATGCGGGATAGGCGTAAGCGTCGTGGAGAACCCGTACGCTTCCGGAATCTTTGTCCGTCACCTTTAAGCGGTATTCCGGCTGCTTCTTTCCCGGCAGCAGAACGGCAAAATAGCCTTCCTCGTCCGCAAGCTCCATCGGATATTCTTTCTCCGGCTCTCCTGCCATGACGCTGATCTTTTCCGCTGACGGCAGAAACACCTGCACCAATGTCTGGGAACCTGCCGTGTGCGGTCCGAGCAGCTCGCCCGGCTCGTCCGTGTCCGAGTAAATGATACCTTCCATTTCACGCCAATTCATGTAACGGTATAATTTTTTTGTCATCCTGCTTTCCCCCACCTTTTTATTTTTCCGCGTCAAAACTGATGAAGATACAATCCGCTGCGCAGCTTCGGCTCAAACCATGTCGATTTCGGCGGCATCAGAAGCCCCTTGTCCGCCACGGCAAATAATTCGTCAATGGACGTCGGATACAGGGCAAACGCCACGGCGCAGTCCGTCCGCACGCGCCGCTCAAGTTCGTCAAGTCCCCGGATGCCTCCGACAAAATCAATTCTGCCATCCGTCTTCGGATCCGTGATGCCTAAGACCGGTCCGAGACAGTCGTTTTGCAGAACGGAGACATCCAGCGCCTCCACCGGATGTTCCTCCGCCTCTTTCAAGAGCTGTTCCACCCGCTTGGAGACCAGACGGTACCAGCCGTCCTTCATCACCATGCCAAACGTTCCTTTTTGATCCGGCCTTACCTGCTTCGCCCCTGTAAACTCCACGATAAACCGTTCGGAAAGCCGCGCAAGAAACTGTTCTTTTGTCAACCCGCCCAAATCTTTTACCGCCCGATTATAGTCCAGAATCCGGAGCTCCTCATCCGGAAACAAAACGGATAAAAAGTAATTAAACTCCTCGCTGCCGTCGTAATCCGGATGCTCCGCGCGCTTTGTAAGCCCTACCTTGACCGCGGAGGCGCAGCGATGATGCCCGTCCGCGATATAGATCGCATCCATGGCGGCAAACGCCTCACTGATCGTCTTTATGTCCGCCTCGTCCGCGACGATCCAGCCCGTATGTCCGATCCCGTCCTCCGAGACAAAATCATAGGCGGGCGGCGTCTTTGTCTTTCGCGCAATCAGGTCTGACAACGTCTGATTGCGGCGGTATGCAAGAAAAATAGGACCGGTCTGCGCGCCGCACGCCGTCACATGGCGGATACGGTCTTCCTCCTTTTCCGCGCGGGTATTCTCATGCTTCTTGATCACGCCGTTCACATAATCGTCGATCGCCGCACAGCCGACAATGCCTGTCTGGCTGTGCCCGTTCATCGTCTGCCGGTACAGATAATAGCAGGGCTTTTCATCCTGCACAAAGATGCCGCGATCCGCCATATCCCACAGCAGCGTACGCGCATGCTCATACACCTCCGGCGCATACATATCATGCCCCGGCTCAAAAAAGAGTTCCGGTCTGTCCACATGCAAAAAAGAATCCGGGCGCCCCTCCACCGCTGCGCGCGCCTCCATGGAGGAATACACGTCGTACGGCAGCGCCGCAACGTCCGCCTCCCGCCCTTTTGCCGGTTTCCATGCCTGAAACGGTCTGATCTTCGCCATCTCTTCTTTCGTCTCCTTTTTTGCAAAAGTCTTTTTTTCATTTTAACAGAAGAAACACACAGAAACAATAAAAAGATGAAATTTGACATTGCCATGCGCAAATGCTATGATACCAATGTACCAGCATGTTCTTTTTACAGTTCTTAATCGTGCCGGTACACTCGCATTTCTTTCTGAAGGAGGCAGCGGACATGACAAAGGAAGATCAACAGTTTTTAGACCGCATCAACGATTACGCCAACCGGGTGCTCGACCACATTGACCCGCAGAAAACACAGGTCAGCTACCAGCTTGAAAAACTCCGCCCCGTCATGCAGGAACTCGCAATGGAGAACGGCATGAGCGTGGAAGATGTCTTTATCAAGTATATGGATCTCGCGAGTGAGGCTTCCGTCGAGCGGGAGCGGAAATTCCAGAACACCGTCGGAAATATGACGCAGTACGGCGATCTGGGCGATGAAAAATAGCAGCGACAACAATTTACCAAGGAAGGAAACCCCCGCGATATGAGTATCATCAGCAGTAAAGATGTCAATGAAATCATCCGAAAGACACTCAGTATCATCAATCCCAAGATCATGAACCACGGGGATGTCACCGGCTATATTCTGTTCAAAATGCTGGAATGTGAACAGCACTACACCGAACAGGAGCTTGTCGATTACACGATGCTTGGCATTCTTCATGATATTGGTCTCTACAAGGAGGCGAATGTTAAGAATGTCGTCGATTTTGAGACCAAAAACCTCTGGCCGCATTCCATTTACGGTTTTCTGTTTCTCAAATACCTCTCTCCCATGGGCGACAAGGCGGAAATCGTGCTCTATCACCATTTGGATTACAACAAATACGGTCTGATCCAAAGCCGTTATAAGCATATCATCGAATGTCTCAATCTCGCTGATAAAATGGATACGTTTCTCCACTTAAAAGAGGAAAATCTCGAAAAAGATTATTTCACGCTCTATCGGGATATTAAGTTTTCCGGCGCCGCGCTCGATCTGTTCTGGAAAGCGGAGGAACGCTTCGGCATCACCGCGAATCTGGTAAACGGGAGCTATCGCAAGGAGATGGAGGAACTGCTCGCAAAAAGAGCCTTTTCCGAACAATATAAAAAGGGCTTTTTGGAAATGCTCGTTTACACGATTGATTTCCGAAGCGAGCATACCGTCGTACATACGCTCGCGACCGTCAACTTTGCGCAGCAGCTCGGACGATTAAAACGCCTCAGCGGCAAGGACCTGCGGGATCTGTATTACGGCGCGCTCCTGCACGACCTCGGTAAGATCGCCATTCCCTTAAACATTCTGGAATCAACGGGAAGGCTCTCCGATCAGGAAATGAAGATCATGAAGGCGCACGTCCGGATCACGGAAATGATCCTGGAGGGAATCGTGGACAATGACGTACTCCAGATCGCTGTGCGGCACCATGAAAAATTAGACGGAAGCGGCTATCACAAGGGGTTGACCGGCGACCAGCTGACGCTCCCCCAGCAGATCGTCGCCGTCGCAGATATTTTGAGCGCACTCTACGGGAAACGAAGCTATAAGGACGCCTTTCCAAAAGAAAAAATCCAGAGCATCATCCAGGGTGACGCCGATAACGGCAAGATCAGCAAGAGCACCGTGGAAACCCTGATGAGCCATTACGATCAGATCATTGCCGAATTTGAGAAAGAAAAAGAAAATACGATCGGTCTGTACTTAAAGATCAAGGAGCAGTATGCGGAAATGATCGAGCGGTTCAAGGAATTTAATTGACCCTGTCGGTCAACTGTTTGACAGAGCAGACATGGGAATGATTTAACTTTTTATGCGAAGGGGAGCCGGCTGTATGTTTTACAGTCGGCTCCCTTCTTCTCTTTTTAGGATTTGGGTGTCAAAAGCCCTGCTTGTAAATTCTGCTTAGCAGATTGCACAAAAGAAATTAGGGCAAACGACTTTTGCACAATGGAGTGCGCACAGATTTCTTTTGTGCAATCTGCTGACACTGATTTGATTGCAGGGATTTTGACACCCGAATCTTTTTTAGGCGATTGCGAAACGCAATCAATTACTTCTCTTACTTCACAACTCTGACACGGAATACGCCGTCGATACTCTGTAACTTTTTCACAATCTCTTCCGTTGCGGGGGACTCAATATCCATCATCGTATAAGCGACTTCGCCACGCGACTTATTCATCATATCGCTGATATTGATATTTGCCTCGCCAAAGCAGCCCGTAAACTTCGTGATCATATTGGCGATATTCTTATGGAAGATCGCCACGCGTCCGACATTGGCGCATACGCCCATGTCCAGATTCGGATAGTTCACGGAATTGACGATATTGCCGTTCTCCAGATAATTCATCAGCTCCTTAACCGCCATCTTCGCACAGTTATCCTCGGATTCCTCCGTGGAGGCGCCGAGGTGCGGCGTCACGATACAGCCGGGCTGACCGACCGTCGTCGGATTCGGAAAATCGGAAACATATTTTCTGATCTTACCGCTTTTAATTCCGGCAAGAACCGCTTCCTCGTCCGCCAGCAGATCCCGCGCATAGTTTAGGATGACGACGCCGTCCTTCATCTTGGCGATCGCTTCCGCATTGATCATCTTCTTCGTCGAATCCAACAGCGGCACATGAATTGTGATAAAATCGCACTGCTCATAAATCTCATCCACATTCAGCACATGCTTGACATCCCGGCTTAAATTCCATGCCGCATCGACGGACAGATACGGATCGTAACCGTACACTTCCATGCCGAGATGCTTTGCCGCGTTCGCAACCTTGACGCCGATCGCGCCAAGTCCGATGATGCCGAGCTTTTTACCGGTGATTTCCGTTCCCGCAAAGTTTTTCTTCTCTTTCTCCGCGGTCTTCGCAATATTCTCGTCATCCTTTGCCGACTTCACCCACTCGATACCGCCGTTAATATCACGGCAGGCAAGCAGCATTCCCGCAATGACGATCTCCTTCACGCCGTTTGCGTTCGCGCCCGGCGTATTAAATACGACAACGCCCTGCTCCGCACACTTGTCAAGAGGAATATTGTTGACGCCCGCGCCCGCTCTCGCCACTGCCAAAAGCCCCTCCGGCAGCTCCATCTCATGCATTGCCGCAGAACGCACAAGGATTCCCTGCGCCTGTTCGATCTCCTCCGTCTTCTGATAATCGGCACTGAACTCATCCAATCCGATCTTGGAGATCGGATTTAAGCAATAATACTGAAACATTTGGATTATCCTCTCTTTTTTATTTCTTATTTTCCACCATTTTCCGCCTCAAACTGCTTCATGAACGCGACCAGCTTCTCCACGCCCTCGATCGGCATCGCATTGTAAATGCTTGCACGCATACCGCCGACGCTTCTGTGGCCCTTCAGGTTCTCAAAGCCCGCCTCTTTTGCCTCTTTGACAAATTTTGCGTCCAGCTCCTCGCTGCCCGTCACAAAAGGAACGTTCATCAGGGAACGGTCCTCCGGTCTGACCGTACCGCGGAACAGCTTGCTTTCGTCGAGAAAATCATAAAGCACTTTTGCTTTTTTCTCATTATATTCCTTCATCGCGCCAAGTCCGCCCTGTTTTTTCAGCCACTTGAATACTTTGCCGCAAATATAAATTCCGTAGCAGGGCGGCGTATTGTAAAGGGAATCCGCATCCGCATGCGTCTTGTAGCGCAGCATGGTCGGCGTCCCCGGAAGCACGTCCTCCGTGATCAGATCCTCGCGGATAATGACGATCACCACGCCCGCCGGTCCGATATTCTTCTGTACGCCGCCGTAGATCACGCCGTATTTTGTCACATCTACCGGCTCGGATAAAAAGCAGGAAGATACGTCCGATACCAGCACATGCCCCTTTGTATTCGGGAGCTCTTTGAACTTTGTGCCATAGATTGTGTTATTCTCACAGATATAGACGTAATCCGCATCCTCCGGAATATCCAGATCGGAACAGTCCGGTATGTAGGAAAACGTCTGATCCGCCGAGGAAGCGACCTCGACTGCCTCGCCGTACAGCTTCGCTTCCTGGTATGCTTTTTTCGCCCACTGTCCCGTTACAATGTAGGCAGCTTTCTTATTCTTCATCAGGTTCATCGGAATCATGGCAAACTGCTGGCTCGCCCCGCCCTGTAAAAAGAGCACCTTATAGTTATCGGGAATCTGCATCAGCTCCCGAAGATCCGCCTCCGCCTCTTTGATGATCGTATCATAAACCTTGGAACGATGGCTCATTTCCATGACGGACATGCCGCAGCCCTTGTAATCAAGCATCTCCTCTGCCGCTTCCTTCAATACCTCCTCCGGCAGCACCGCCGGACCGGCTGAAAAATTATACACTCTGGACACTGTTCTTTCCTCCTCCTCATTTTCCATACGGCGGCTTTCTATTCCTTGCGGTCAATCCGTCGCTGTCAACTAACAAATCTCATTCTACCTTTCTTCGCGCCATCCGTCAAGAAAAAACTTCGTTCTGGTAAAGCGGTGAACTATTCCGCGCTCTCCTCATCCTCATAAAACAGAATGACGGGCAGCCCTTTCTCCACATCCGCGTAGATCAGTTTCATCTTCTCCAGCGGTATATTCACACATCCGTGAGAGCCGTTTGTCAGATAGATTTCCCCGCCGAACCGGTTCCGCCAGGTGGCGTCATGGAGCCCGATCGCTTGATAGACCGGCACCCAGTAATAGACGAACGACGCGTACCCCGGTCCCCGGAGCACCCGGTTGGTGTATTTTCCCTGCACATAGCAGATTCTTGACGGCGTGCGGTGCCCGGAACGGATATTTCCCGACACAATCTCGGTCTTTAGGAACAGTTCTCCGTCCTTGATATAATAGAGCATCTGCTCGGTTAAATTCACTTCGATATAATCAGGTCCCACGTCATCGCTTCCCTGATACAGCGCCTTCTGCACATATTCCGGCTCCCGGTCCGCCGTATTGTGATCGTAAAATGCCTGTATCAGATATGCGCACTCCGCCTCCTGATCGAGCTGATTGCCGTAAATCCCGCCATTGACCGTTACGGTCTTTCCCGTATAAGTCTCGTAACGCCGCTCCAGCCCGTAAGTATCATATTTCTGCGCAAGTCCGGCGATATAATCGGCAACCGCCTGCTCGTTTAACACAAGATCACCGTTTTCGTCCGTCACAAAATCCATCGACTCGTCAAGCAAAATCCATTTGCTCGTCACGGACGCGTCCACAAGCTCCTCGCAGTCGCCGAAGCGGTATTTCATGGAAAACGACTGGAAGTCGTCGATCTTTTCCCATACGGCATACAGCTCTCCCATGTCCGGCGTCAGTTCCAGATCATAATAGCAGCCCTTCTCCACAAGATCCACACTGCCCCTGCCATGGACGACAGCCTCTTTGATCACTGCAAGCGCCCGCTCCCGGTCAAAAATATGCTTCGTATTGTCCTCTAATACATATCCCTTCTCCGTCGGCTGGATGGAAAGATCATGCGGGAGCTGCACCCCTTCCTCCGACATGCAGGAAAGCGCTGAGATTCTGTGCATCAGCGCATCTTCGTCAAAGAGCACCTCCGGCTCTAACTGATAATGCCCGAAGCCGAGCAGATTCCTGCACCATAAAAAAGGATTCTGACCGGCAAGAAGCTGTTCCAACTGCGGCATATAATCCACCTGACAGGAAACGCCGGATAAATCCAGCGTTTCCTCTTCTTCTTCGGATACATGCACAACAAGCTCCCCACGGTCAGTCTCCTCCTGTAAAAGCCGGTGAACCTCCTCCGGCGTTTTCCCCGTACAGTAAATACCGTTGATATAGGTACCGAGGCTGTACCCTTTCGCATAATAGACAGCAAGAAATACATATCCTGCGGCAAATGTCGCAAGAATGCCGAAAATCACGGTGATCAGAATGGTCTTTTTCTTGTTTGTCTTCATGGGTTTCCTTTGTGTTTTACGTCATTCCGCTGTATTTTATGCCGGTATTGTCCTGCGTTTCTTATTTCCCTGCGTTCTGCTTCAAATCCTCCGCGTCAAACACCTCGCTGATGGAGCTTCCGGGTGATACCATCGGGAATACCTTATCATCTTCGGCGATGATGCAGTCCAAAACAACGGGAACACCCGCCTTGACCGCCTCCTCAAGCGCCGGGGCAACTTCTTCTTTTTTCGTGATGCGGATTGCCTTACAGCCCAGCCCCTCTGCCACTTTCACAAAATCAACGCGATCGTTCAACACGGTCTGGGAGTAACGTTTGTCATAAAACAGCGTCTGCCACTGACGGACCATGCCGAGCACGTGATTATTGATAATCACCTGAATGATCGGGATATTATAACGGCTCGCCGTAGCAAGCTCATTCATATTCATGCGGAAGCAGCCGTCCCCCGCAATATTCACGCAGATTTTTTCGGGACGGCCGACCTTTGCGCCGATGCAGGCGCCGAGCCCGTACCCCATCGTGCCGAGACCTCCCGAAGAAAGAAACGTGCGCGGCTCGGAATAGCGGTAATACTGGGACGCCCACATCTGATGCTGCCCGACATCCGTTGTGACGATCGCTTCGCCGTTTGTCACACGGTCAAGTTCTTCTATGATATAGGGACAGGTCAGCCCTTCCTGCGGATAATTGAGCGGATAGCGCTCTTTTAACTCCATCACATGCGCAACCCACTCCTCATGGCGCTTTTTCGGGATCAGCTTATTTAATTTTTGTAAAATATCCTTTAAGTCTCCGACCACGGACGCCGTTGTCTTGATGTTCTTATCAATTTCCGCCGCATCCACATCGATATGAAGAATTTTGGCGTTCGGCGCAAATTTCTGCGCATTTCCGACAACTCTGTCAGAAAATCGCACGCCAAGACTGATCAGCAGATCGCATTCCTGCACGCCGAGATTGGACGCTTTCGTCCCGTGCATCCCGATCATTCCGGTATAGAGCGGATCCCTGCCGTCAAAGCCGCCCTTTCCCATCAACGTATCGCATACCGGCGCATGGACTCTGTCCACGAGCTCGCGAAGCTCCGCCGACGCTTCGGAAAGGATCACGCCGCCGCCGACATAGAAAAACGGTTTTTTCGCTTCGCAGATCAGATCCGCCGCACGGTTGATGTCCGCCTCGGAATAAGTTCTCGGCACACGGATCGCTTCTTTTTGAACCGGGCTGTACTCGCAGGTATTCGCCGTCACATCCTTTGTAATATCGACAAGCACCGGCCCCGGCCGCTCGCTTTTGGCGATCAGAAACGCTCTGCGGAGCGTATCCGCAAGCTGTGTCACATCCTTGACGATATAGCTGTGCTTCGTGATCGGCATGACAACGCCCGCAATGTCCACTTCCTGAAAAGAATCTTTTCCCAATGCGGGAAGATTGACGTTTGCCGTGATCGCAACGACCGGAATGGAATCCATGTACGCCGTCGCAATTCCCGTTACCAGATTCGTTGCGCCCGGTCCGCTGGTCGCCATGCAGACGCCGACTTTTCCGGTCGCTCTTGCATAGCCGTCCGCCGCATGTGCCGCTCCCTGTTCATGGGACGTCAGTACATGGCGGATCTCGTCCTGATGTTTATATAACTCATCATACACATTTAAGATTGTGCCGCCGGGATAGCCAAAGACCGTGTCCACGCCCTGCTCCTTTAAGCACTCGATCACAATTTCTGCTCCTGTTAATTTCATACGGTATCCATGCTCCTTATTGATTGGTTAAAATTATCATTTTCTATCATCTGCTTATGACAGCGCTGACACAGCAGTTTTCGGATCGCGCCGCCGTTTCCTGTCAACGTCCGGTATGCGCCGCTTACGACTGGCGCGGCAGTTCCAAGATCGCGCCGCGGTTTCCGCTTGTCACAAGCTCTCGGTAGCGCGCAAGGTACCCGCTTGTCACCTTCGGCTCTCTCGGCTTCCATTCTGCTTTTCTTCTCGCAAGCTCCTCGTCGGAAACATTCACGCGCAAAGAGTAATTGGGAATATCCACCGTAATCATATCCCCTTCCTCGACCAGCGCAATCGGTCCGCCAACCGCCGCCTCCGGAGATACATGCCCGATGGACGCGCCTCTCGACGCACCGGAAAATCTTCCGTCCGTAATCAGCGCGACGCTGGAGCCGAGCCCCATGCCCGCAATGGCGGACGTCGGATTGAGCATTTCTCTCATGCCGGGACCGCCTTTCGGTCCCTCATAACGGATCACAACCACATCGCCAGCCTTGATCTGCCCGCCCTTGATCGCCTCGACCGCATCCTCCTCACATTCAAACACACGGGCCGGACCGGTGTGCACCATCATTTCCTCACAGACTGCAGAGCGCTTGACAACGGAGCCGTCCGGCGCCAGATTTCCTTTCAATACGGCCAGACCGCCCGTCTTACTGTACGGGTTGGAGAGCGGCCGGATCACTTCGGGGTTGGTATTGACCGCATCCGCGATATTCTCGCCGATCGTTCTTCCCGTCACCGTCATGCAGTCCTCATGAAGCAGTCCCGCCGCCATCAGCTCGTTCATCACGGCGTAAACGCCGCCCGCCTCGTTTAAGTCCTCCATATACGTCGGTCCCGCAGGCGCTAAATGGCAGAGATTCGGCGTCTTTTCACTGATCTCATTTGCAAAAGAAATATCAAAGTCAAAACCGATCTCATGTGCGATCGCCGGAAGATGCAGCATACTGTTTGTGGAACATCCGAGCGCCATATCGACCGTCAGCGCATTTAAGACTGCTTCTTTTGTCATAATATCCCGCGGACGGATATTCTGCTTTAACAGCTCCATGACCGCCATGCCGGCATGCTTTGCAAGCTTGATCCGATCGGAATAAACCGCCGGGATCGTCCCGTTTCCGGGCAGTCCCATACCGAGCGCTTCCGTTAAACAGTTCATGGAGTTTGCCGTATACATACCGGAACAGGAACCGCAGGTCGGGCAGACCTTTTCCTCAAACTCCCGCACTTCTTCCTCCGTCATCGTTCCCGCCGCATGCGCGCCGACCGCCTCAAACATAGAAGAAAGACTTCTCTTCTGCCCTTTTACATGTCCCGCAAGCATCGGACCGCCCGATACGAACACGGTCGGCACATTGATCCGCGCCGCCGCCATCAAAAGTCCCGGCACGTTCTTATCACAGTTAGGAACCATGACCAGCGCGTCAAACTGGTGCGCCAGCGCCATACATTCCGTGCTGTCCGCGATCAGATCGCGCGTCACCAGAGAATATTTCATGCCGATATGTCCCATCGCGATTCCGTCGCACACCGCGATCGCCGGAAAGACAACGGGCACGCCGCCCGCCTCCGCAACGCCCAATTTGACCGCGTTTACGATCTTATCCAGATTCATATGTCCCGGTACGATTTCATTGTAGGAGCTGACGATCCCGATCATCGGCTTTCTCATTTCTTCTTCCGTAAATCCAAGCGCATGAAACAAAGAACGGTGCGGCGCCTGCTGCATTCCTTTTTTTACATTATCACTTCTCATGATTATCTTCCTTTCTTCTTATCTTACATAAGCCTGTCTTCTGCCGCTCTGCAGCGGTTTGGTCAAAGGGAAAACTGCCCTCGTTCTCAGGCTTTTCCTTTTATCCGATCCGATCACAGATCAGATCGCCCATTTTCGCGGTGCCGACCTGCGTCACGCCATCCGTACTGCCGTCCTGCGGCATAATGTCGATCGTGCGGAAGCCGTCCTTTAACGCCTGCTTCACCGCTGCCTCCACGGCATCCGCCTCTTGATCCAGATCAAAAGAATAACGCAGCATCATCGCTGCGCTCAAAATCGCCGCGATCGGATTGGCAATGCCCTTCCCCGCAATATCCGGCGCAGAACCGCCGCTTGGCTCATACAGACCAAATTTGGTATCGTTCAGGGACGCGCTCGGCAGCATACCGATCGATCCCGTAATCATGCTCGCCTCATCGGATAAAATATCACCGAACATATTCTCGGTCAGCACCACGTCAAACTGTGCCGGATCCTTGACAAGCTGCATGGCACAATTGTCCACAAGCATATGTTCTAACGTCACTTCGGGATAATCCGCCGCCACTTCCTCGACGATCTTCCGCCATAACCGGGAAGAATCCAGCACGTTTGCCTTATCCACGCTCGTGACTTTTTTCCGGCGTTTCATGGCGATCTCAAACCCCTTGACCGCCGCCCGCCTGATCTCATCCTCATTATAAGTCAGCGTATCGACCGCCGTCATTTTGCCGTCAACCAACTCCGTTTTCCGCTCGCCAAAATATAATCCGCCCGTGAGTTCACGCAGCATCATCATATCAAACCCGGCACGGCTGATCTCCTCCTTTAAGGGACATGCCGCCGCCAGCTCCTCATAGAGCAGCGCCGGGCGCAGATTCGCAAAGAGACCAAGCGCCTTGCGGATCTTTAACAACCCCGCCTCCGGCCGCTTATCGGGCGGAAGACGGTACCACGGGGATGTTACCGTATTGCCCCCGATCGAGCCCATCAGCACGGCGTCCGCATCCTTCGCCGTCCGGATCGCTTCATCCGTCAACGGAACGCCGTGTACGTCAATGGACGCGCCGCCCATCAGAATGTCCGTAAAAGTAAACGTATGTCCATAGCGCTCACCAACCTTTTGCAGCACTTTTTTTGCCTCGGCAACAATCTCCGGTCCGATTCCGTCGCCCGGAATGCTTGTGATCCGATAATTCATTTTTTCTACATCCTTTCCGAAAACTTTTGGTTGAAAAAGAGGCGTTCTTGTCAAACGCCTCCTTGAAATCTGTTTCTATTCGGCGTCAGGCTTCTCCACCTGCACGATTGCCGACTTCTGCATCGGGATTCTGCAATTTTTGTTATTACCGAACTCTACAATGACGGTATCCTCCGTAATATCAATGATAATTCCATAAAAACCGCTGGTCGTGAGTACGCTGTCTCCGATCTCCAGCGTGGAAAGAAGCGCCGCCATCTTTTTTTGTTCTTTTTTCTGCGGTCTGATCATCAGAAAATAAAAAACCGCAATGATACCTACAATATAAACAATGATCACGCCAATGCCCATTGTGCCGCCGGCCGCTGCTGCGCCGGTCTCGTTTAATAAAATACCCATGTTCTCCTCCATCCATCAGATCGCTGATTTTTTCATCACTATCCATCATACACAAAAAAGCACGGCACATCAAGTCTTTTATACGAATTTAAGATTTCCGAGCTTCTCCCTCTTATACGCCGCAAAGCGTCCCTCGTCGAGCGCATCGCGGATCTCGGTCATCATCCTGTTGTAAAAATACAGATTATGCGTCACGCACAACCGCATCCCAAGCATTTCCTTTGCTTTAAGCAAATGGCGGATGTACGCGCGCGAATAACGCCTGCACGCAGGACAGCCGCACCCCTCCTCGATCGGGCGTGCATCCAATTCATATTTTGCGTTAAACAGATTGATTTTTCCATGATCCGTATACAGATGCCCGTGCCTGCCGTTGCGCGAAGGATATACGCAGTCAAAAAAGTCCACGCCGCGCTCGACTGCTTCCAAAATATTGGCTGGCGTGCCGACGCCCATCAGATAGGTCGGTTTGTCTTTCGGCAGAAGCGGCGTGACCTGTTCGATCACATGGTACATTTCCTCGTGGGATTCCCCGACTGCAAGCCCGCCGATCGCATACCCGTCAAGTTCCAGCTCGCAGATGCGCTTTGCGTGTTCCGTGCGGATGTCGTCATATACGGCGCCCTGATTGATGCCAAATAAAAGCTGTTCTTTGTTGATCGTATCCTCCAGACCGTTTAAGCGCTCCATCTCTTTCTTACAGCGAAACAGCCACCGCGTCGTCCGCTCGACGGACGCCTGCACATAATCGCGCTCCGCCTTGCTCGGCGCACACTCATCGAACGCCATCGCGATCGTGGATGCAAGATTGGACTGAATCTGCATGCTTTCCTCCGGCCCCATAAAGATCTTTCTGCCGTCAATATGGGATTGAAAGTAAACACCTTCCTCCTTGATCCTGCGTAAGCCCGCGAGGGAAAATACCTGAAAACCGCCGGAATCCGTGAGAATCGGTTTGTTCCAGGACATAAATTTATGTAAACCGCCAAGCTGCTTGATCAGCGCATCGCCCGTCCGTACATGAAGATGGTAGGTATTGGATAACTCGATCTGTGTACCGATCTCCTCCAGATCCGCCGTGGAAACCGCGCCCTTGATTGCCCCAACGGTCCCTACATTCATAAAAACAGGAGTCTGCACCGTGCCGTGCACGGTTTCAAGACATGCACGTTTTGCAGCTCCCTCCTGCCTGAGTATCGTATATTTCAAACTAACGCCATCCTTTCCCTCATTCGATCGCTTATTCCTGTTTCTGTCCGTTCACATAGCGCTCCCAAAATTCTTCGAGCGTAATGCCATCGTTCATGATGATCTTCGCCGCCTCCCTGCCGACATAGCGGAAATGCCACGGCTCATATCCGATACTCGTAATCGACTCTTTTCCTTTCGGATAACGCAGAATAAAACCATAATCGCTGCAGTTTTCCGCAAGCCACCGTCCCGCCTCTGTCTCACCGTAAGCGTCGTCCAGGATCATATGGCTCGCCGTATAAATATCAAGGGACAGGCCGACCTGATGCTCGCTATAGCCCGGCACCGTCGCCTCCTGGGACGCCAGCTTAAAGGAATCCATATAGTTGAGTCCCTTATTCATATACGCTCTGACATGGCGCTCAAAAATGGTCACCTGACTCGCATCCGTGCGGTACGGAGAACAGATGATCAGATTGACATTATCATTTTTGGCCGCCTGAAGCATCAGGAGCAGATCTTCCATAATCCGCTCGTCACACTGCATATTACCGGTTATCGTCATCAATGTAAAATCATAATCCTCCGGGATCGGATGCTGTTTATTGATCAGGACCAGACGCCAGTCGTCCGCCGTAAAGATCATGCTCTCCTCATCCTGCCCAAACGTCTCCTGCGTTTCCTCCGCTTCCATACTCGTCAGGTATTCCTCATGCTCCATGAGGATCTCATCGATCGAATACGTCTCAACCTCGCTCACATCATAGGTCTCATAACCGTCTAGGCCGTCGTCGGTTATCACGTCATCTTCCAACAGTACTTCATTTAACTCCCCCGTCTGCAGCAATCCCTCCAGATCGGATTCAAATACAACTTCCGGCTTACTCTCCATATCAATATCCAGCAGTACCGGCAGTGCGAAACTGGAACTGAGCAAAAAAATGACAGCAACAAAAGCCACGCCGATAATGCGTGGCAGCAGATTCACCAGATACCGTCCGAAATGGCAAAATCCCAAGAAAACAAAGATTACGCCAAGCATCGGATAACGCAGCCATTTTCTTTTTTTGGAAACCCGGATGAGTTGGTTCAGTACTTTATCTTTCATATGCTATCCAATCGCAAGGTTTACGTTATAGTCCAATGTTACTATATCACACTTTGGAACAAAATCAAACGGAAAATTGCAAACTTCTTTGGGAAAAACTTGTATTTTCAGGAAAAACTTGTTTTTTTCTATTCCCGCAGATATAATAGAAAAAACTTCACTTTCAGGAGGTACGGCTATGAGTGCTGGCTCTACATTCGGTAATCTTTTTCGCATCACAACATGGGGGGAATCCCATGGCGAAGCGATCGGCGTCGTGATCGACGGCTGTCCCGCGGGGCTCGCTCTTGACGTCTCGGATATTCAGCCCTACTTAAACCGCAGAAAACCGGGACAGTCCCGTTATGCAACACCGAGAAAAGAATCGGATGAAGTGCAGATCCTCTCCGGCGTTTTCGAGGGACGTACGACGGGAACTCCGATCTCGCTGCTCGTTGCCAACACCTCGCAGCGCTCTTCCGATTACAGTGAGATTGCTTCCTATTATCGTCCGGGACATGCCGATTATACATTTGACCAGAAATACGGTTTCCGTGATTACCGCGGGGGCGGGCGCTCCTCCGGACGCGAAACGATCGGCAGGGTCGCCGCCGGTGCGGTAGCTCTTAAAATTTTGTCCGAACTTGGTGTAGATATTATGGCATACACATATTCCATCGGTCCGGTTACGATTGATGAATCCCGTTTTTCCAGGGATGCCATTTATACAACGCCGACCGCCATGCCGGATTTCGATGCGAATCAGCGCGCAGAGCAATATCTTTCGGCATGCATGGAGGAACATGATTCTTCCGGCGGATCGATCAAATGCAGGATCAGCGGTCTGCCTGCCGGCATCGGCGAACCGGTATTTGGTAAACTCGACGCGGTTCTCTCCGGCGCGCTCATGTCCATCGGCGCCGTAAAGGCGGTCGAAGTCGGAGACGGCGTCCGTGTATCTACTGCTAAGGGATCGGAGAACAACGACGCATTTCTCCCCGCCGATTGGGCGGAATGCAGCAAAGATTTCCGTCCGGCTGCGGACGAAGGCGTAAAAAACAATGGGAATTGCAAGGACAGCAAGCCCGCCCTCTCCCCCGCCGGAAACATTCGAAAAGCAAGCAACCACGCAGGCGGCACGCTCGGCGGTATCAGCGACGGCTCGGATGTGCTTCTCACCGTACACATCAAGCCGACGCCCTCTATCGTTAAGGAGCAGCAGACCGTCCGCAGGGACGGCTCCCCTGTTTCGGTTTCCATCAAAGGACGGCACGATCCCATTATCGTACCGCGCGCGGTCGTGGTCGTGGAATCCATGTGCGCACTCTCCGTGCTGGATCTCATGCTTGCCAATCTCTCCGCCAAAATGGACAATCTGAAATTGATCTATCATTAAAAAAGAGTTTCCATAGGAAACTCTTTTGAAGAATCGCGAAGCGATTCTTCGAAAGGACGCTTCGCGTCCTTTTTTATGCCTGATTACTCAATGTCTTCAATTCTTCCAGCATCTTTGGGAGCTCGGTATCCATATTCTCATCCGAGAACTGGCAGGTACCGACTTTCCTGTGACCGCCGCCGTGATACTTTAACATCAGGCTTCCGACATCCACATTGGATGTCTTATTCAAAATGCTGTAGCCGACTGCGGCACTACATCCCTTTCCGCCTCTTCCGCTGACGATCCATGCGGAAATATTCTGCTCAGGATACATGCTGTAGATCATAAAGCGGTTCCCCGAATAAATCGGATCCACACCGCGCAGATCGGACACGATCAGATTGCCTTCCACAACGGTATGTGCCAGCACCATTTCCTTAAACTTCGCGGTCTGCTCAAAATAAGTATCGATCCGCTCCTGCACATCGGGCATGGCAAGAATTTCTTCCGTTGACATCGTGCGGCATGCGTCGATCAGCTTCTCCATTAACTGATAATTAGAAATCGTGAAATTGCGCCATCTTCCGAGACCGGTCCGCGGGTCCATCAAAAATCCGACCAAAATCCAGCCCTTGGGATTCTGGATCTCATCGATCGTCAGGTCGCCGGAATCCACCTTGTCCACAGCGATCATCATGTCGTCGAACTGCGGAAAGCGCTCCCTTCCTCCATAATATTCATAAATGATACGCGCACAGGAGGGTGTGATGCGGCTCTCACCCTTATACTTTCCCTGTAACTGTAAGCGCTCATGCTCACTGGAATGGTGATCGAACCAAAGTCCGCAGCCCTCCACATAAGGTACGTTGGCAAGACAGTCATTCTCATTTACTTCCACCAGACCATCCTGCAAATCCTTCGGATGCGCAAATTTCCAACTGTCAATAATACCGGCTTCTTTTAACAGCGCGCCGCACGCAAGTCCATCAAAATCAGATCTTGTAATCAGTCTCACGGGTATTCTCCTATTCTTTCTTCTTTTTTAGGCATTTGTTAAATGCCGTTCCCTATTGATTTTACTGGTTTTTCTC
>JAMPHA010000033.1:0-25649 GCA_023663615.1 Clostridium sp.
TTTCTCCACGGCGTTCCACAAAACCGCCCGGTCAGAGAAAGCGGCGGGGGCGTGGTCGGGCAGTAAAATCTCGGTGTGGACGACGCCGCCCTTGCGGGTGTAGTCGTGGGTTTCCCCGCCAAAGTCGTTTGTGATTTTCTCCCCCGCCCGGTAAGCGGCGGCGGCAACGGCGGACTTGCCCTTGCCGCGTGATATGATTTTGATACTGCAATGATAGATTGCTATGGGGTGTCCTCCTTTCTGCGGGTCGTTCCCCCGTCCTTTTGTGCCGAGAGGCACAAAACGCCGTCTGCAAGACCGCACATACCACATTCATGTGGTATATAAGTGCGCCTTTGCTAAAAAGCAAGGGAACGGGCTTGCGCCGCGCCCTGTTCCTGCTCCCGCTTATAGACTTTGAGAAACAGAAAGTCGCCCGAAAATCAGAGCGTCAAGTGACGTTTGATTTCGAGCGACCATCGCTGTTAATTAAATTTTCGATCGCCTGTAAACAATAAATCAAATGTTGTTTTTGAGGACTAATCGTCTGGAATTAGGTTTATCAAATTGTTATCGACAATATACTTCAAATTGCTTCTGTTAATCATCCAAACGCAATTTCTCGCCCCGTTTTGATATTCCGATACCTGCCGCCGTATATCATCGGAAAGGCTGTCGTATATTTCCTGGGCCTTTTCCCGTATGGTGGGTGACATACCGAGCTTATCTGCAATAAAATCCAAATACACACGATATTCATCAAAATGTTCCCGGAACAGGCTTTCCACTCCCTCAAGATAATCCTGCTCAAATTGTGCGCACAAGCTGCCCGCTGTCTGTTGTATCTTGCGGTTTAACTCATCAAAGGCAGACAGAAGTTTTTCCTCAGTAGAAATGTCATACCAGCGTTTGTTGTCAGAAGTACAAAACTCCGGGCAATATGACATCATTGCAATCACATTGTCTGCAGGCGACTTCCCATAACTTTTGCACCACAGCTTAAATTCGGCGCTCACTTCAACCCGCTCATGTGAAACATTCCATTTTGAAGCGAAAAAGTTGATCTGGAAAACCAAATCTTTTACCGTCTTTTTTAGGCAGCGTTGGCTTTTCAAATACTTCCAGCCTGTTGATTCAGAAAGTTTTGTAAATAATTCTTGAGTGGCTTCTTCTACGGAAAAGATGTATTCCATTATGATCTCCTCCCACAACTTTTATATCCCTTGAAAGCGACTCGACTACATCACTGATTCTTTTCTTGTCCTTTGTGAAAAATCCATTTGTTATTAAATCCCTTTTTTGTATTCCCATCATTCTTGCTGTTTCGTGGATTTTGCAAACAACGTCAGGATAAAGCAAAGGTTCTCCGCCAAATGTCATCAATGATTCGATTTTATAATTCCTGCATACTTCGCAAATTGCCTTTGCCGCTGCATCGGCATCAATATGTCCGGCACAAGAAGAATGTCCGCCTTCTGAACAATGCTTACATTTTCCGGTACAAGCCATAGTAACAACAAACTCAATCCGATTTAGATTCTTTACATATTCGTTCATCATAAACAACATTCCTCTTCAAAAGTTGTAATCAGCTTTAAACAACTTGAAAGATCCCGGAATTAACGCTACATTCGTTTTATCATATCTATACACCAATCCTCATATTCTTATCTGATATGATACACATTTTATATCATATGATCCGCTTATCATATTTACATCCCACCAACTTGCAAAAGGAGGCTTATTCAGTGCCTCTCTTTATTTTTGAATTATATTTAGTACACTCTAATTCCATTTTCCTAAAATCCAAGCATTGCTTTTTAGCAGCAAAGTCTTCTCCTGAAACATACTTTTGGTAAAGAACATTTGCAGTATTAGACAAATCACTTATATGTTCATTGCACCATTCCAATTCTTTAATAAGAAGTTCCTTTTTCCTTCTTGTATCCATATTATCATGTTTACGGATTTTCGTGTCAATTCGTTGTATCTGCGCATCTTCAACAGGTATCATAAGGTTAAAATTTAAAACTCCTATCAACGAACCATTATGTACAATTTTCTTGAAATCTATCTTATCGCGCATCTTTTCATGCTTTTTCTTAGGTTTTGACAGTGGCACACAATATTTGTGTTCATTGCATATCAGAATCACACCCAAAAAAGGACGTTCATCTTTCCCTACCTGCGGGGATACAGAAAAAACTCTGTCATCAATATTGTGCAGATTTCTAATGTACTTCATATCTATCCGATACACTTCTAATGGTAACTGTGTCATAAAATTCTCCCATAAAGTATTTCAAGGACTATGTTACCATAGTCCTTGAATGTAGCATCACCGCAGCGATACTATCGCTTTTTGAACGTCCACTTGTTGGCAGGACTCTCCTTTAATAGTATTCTAACAATTTTTCAAAAAATGTCAATGTATTTGCGAAAATCGGAAAAAAAGCCAAACGAAAATCTCAGAAAGACAAAATATAATTCTGTCACTGACGCGCAAGCTCGATCTCCTCCCCCAATGCAAACGAATAAAGGAGCTTCTGCTTTACTTTTTTATGCGTCAGCCGCGCAAGCGCCTCTCCATAATAATCAAGCTGTACCTGATAGCGCTCGCGCAGTTCGCCGGCGCTCTGCACGCGGTCCGTCTTATAATCCGCGATCACCAGTCCGTCTTCCTCTTCAAAAAACACGTCGATGATCCCCTGAATGAGCACCGTCTCGCTCTCCGGGAACGCTGCGTTTAGGCGGCTGGCGGGAAGTCCCAGCACGAACGGCTGCTCCCGGTAGAGTTTTCCTTTCTGTTCCGCCGCAAGCATCCGCGCCGCAAGACTGCTTTTCTTAAACTGCAAAAGCTTATCCATGTTGAGCAATTCATAATAGCCTTTCGGCAGCGCGCCCGTCTGTTCCCGCGCACGCAGATCCGCTTCCAGCGCCGCCAGCGTGTTTTCTGCGGAAAGGTCCATCAGCTCCAGCGCCTTGTGATATGCAGTTCCTCTCGTCGTTCCAAGCGTGACCTCTTCGCGCTCAAACCGCGGAATGTACGTCTTCGCATGGGTTTCCGGGAAGATCGTGTCCGCCGTCTCCCGCTCCCCGTCCGCCGCCTCCAGTGCGGCGATCTTTAACTCGGAAACCGTGGTTTTGGTATACAGTCCGCGGAGCGCCTCGTACGGATAGGTGAAAGAAAAACGTTCCCTGCACTGTTCTTCCCATGCTTCCTTAACATCCACGCCGCCGAAAAGCAACTGCTTGCGCAATTCTTCCGCCGTATCCGCTTTGAGCTCCGCCACGGAAAGCTGTTCCGCATCCTGCACAGCAAGTGTGACAACGCTGTCTTGCAGATTCCCTGCATGAACCGCCGCCATCACCCAGTCGAGCATACAGGACGCGCCGCAGATAACGCCGACAGGCAGAGGAGTAAGCCCTGCCATGCCCGACACGGTTCCGATCCCATATAAGGAAAGTTGTTCACGCAGTTCTTCCCCGTAAGCCTCCGCATCCTTGACCGTCCCCGTCAGGATGAGTTTTTCTTTCGCCCGCGTCAGCGCCACATACAACACGCGCAGTTCCTCTCCAAGCCGCTCCTTTTTCTCTTTCCTGTTCATCACGGACTTTAGCAGATTGCGCGTTTTGGTGCGCGCGATCGGGTTTACATAATCTATTCCTATGCCAAGCTCCGCATCCAATACGATGGATTTTTTTTCATCCTGCGCGTTGAACTGCTTGCCGAGTCCGCCCACAAAGCAGATCGGAAATTCCAGTCCCTTGCTCGCATGGATCGTCATGATCCGCACCAAATCGGCGCGCTCGTCCGCAATGTCCGCCTCCCCGTAATCCACTTCGTATTTTCGCAGGCTCTCGATATAGCGCATAAAGTGAAACAAACCGTGAAAGCTTGTCTGCTCGTAAGCCGCCGCCTTTTCGATCAGTGCATCCAGATTCGCACGCCGCTTCGCGCCGCCCGGCAGCGCTTCCATCAGCAGATCGTAGCCGGTATCGCGGATCAGCATACGGAGCAGTTCATGGATTGGGGTAAAGAGCATACTGTCACGAAGCTTTACATACTGTTCCAAAAAAGCCGCCGCCTTACCGCAAAGCGCGGACGCTGACCCATCTGCGCCGCTCGCCTCTCTGCACGCAGACTGCGCATACTCTGCACCGCCTTCCGCTTCCTTTCCGCCCGGCTGTGTCTCTCCATTTCTGCCCGCAAAGTCTCTCTCTCCCTCATGTGTGGATTCTTCCCTGTTCTGTACGTCGCTTCCGTCCTGAAGCGCATCTCCTGCCGCCCGCTTTAAGCTCTCATACAGACAGTCCTCGTCCCCGCCCGTACGAAGCGCCACGATCTCTTCCTCCGTAAAACCGCCGAACACAGACAGCAGCACGCCGTACATCGGAATGTCCTGTCTGGGATTATCCAAAATTTTCAGATAATGAAAGATGGTCTGAATCTCGGACGCGGCAAAATAGCCCGTCCGTGTCGCCACATAAACAGGAATCCCCTCGCGTTCAAGCACTCTGCGGTAAATATCAAACCAGTCCCCGCTCGTCCGCAGCAGAATCACTATATCGCGGTAGGAAGCCGGGCGCAGATACGCTTCCGTCTCTCCCTGCGCATTGACGCGCCGCTCCGTCACCATCGTATTTCCGACAAGTTCACGGATGCGAAGCGCCGTCATCCGCGCCTCCTGCTCGATCCGCTGCTCCCGTTTCCACGCGGCTGGGACGTCGGAGAGCAGGATTTCCGCGCGGTAGTCCGTGCCGCCGTCCCGCTGTTTTCCTCCGCGTTCTCCGCAGCCGTCCGGGAACTGCGCGCCCGCATAGAGCGCCGCCGCCTCGTCATAAACGATATGTCCGATCTCGCCGCGCATCAGCCGTCCGCAGATTTCGTTGACACAGGCAAGCACCTCGCTCCTGCTTCGGAAATTCCGGTGCAGGTCAATGCGCTGGTAATCGCCGTCCTCCGCACCGTACCGCTCATATTTTCCCAAAAAAATCTCCGGTCTGGCAAGCCGGAACCGATAAATGCTCTGCTTGACGTCCCCCACCATAAACCGGTTCGGATGCCCTTCCTCCTCCTTGGAGATACTGCCAAGCAAAAGCTCCTGCACCAGATTGCTGTCCTGATACTCGTCGATCAGGATTTCCGCAAACTCCTCCCGATAAGCGAGCGCGGTCGGCGTCGGCATAAGCGTGCCGTCTTCTTTTTTTTCTAAAAAAAGATGCAGCGCCTCATGCTCTAAATCCGAAAAATCAACGATGTTCAATTCCCGCTTTTTTTCCCGGAAACGAACCGTAAATTCCTCCGTGAGCCCGACAAGCATCCGCACAGCGGGGCGGCACGCCGCAAGCAGCCGGCAAAGCTCCTCTGCGGACAGCACAACCTCCTGCCTTGTCAACTTGTCCAGCTCTGCATACACTTTCTTGCGGATGTCCATGACACGCTGTTTTTTCGCCTCGTCGCAGCTCCCGCTCTTCACCCGCGCAAGCGCTTCTTTTTTCCAGTTATGTAATATGTTATGTAAATCATCGTAGGTTCTCTCATGCAACAGCGCCGCCAGCGCATCCGCATCCGATAAGAGCGCCTTTTCGTAGGCGATCGGTCCCTCCGGCTCCCGACAGACCGCAAGCGCCGCCTCGATATAATCGGCAAGCTCCTCTGCACTTTCACGGAGTTCGCCCAAAAGCGCTTTCATCCAAGACGCTTCCGCAAGCTGCGCAGGCGTTTCGATCTCATACCCCGCGGCGCACAGCGCAAGGTAGTCCTCCGGCCACGGAAAACCGGACGCATACTCATACAGTTCCAAGATACTGTTCTCTAACCTTCCGTCCCTGCCCCTGCCCTGATAGGCGTCTGCAAAAAGCAAAAATTCCTCCCCGCCCGCGGCAAACTTTTCTTCCAGCAGTTCCTCCAAAAGATCCTCGCGGATCAGGCGGATCTCATTTTCATCCGCCACACGGAACGCGGGATCTAAATCCGCAAGTTCAAAATGGTTGCGCAGCACGGACTGACAAAAGCTGTCGATCGTCGTGATCTTCGCGTTATGCAGAAGCGCCGACTGCTTTTGCAGATGCTCGTTTTCCGGCGTCTCCCGTAATTTTTTTTCTAATAACATACCGATGCGCTCCCGCATCTCGGAAGCCGCCGCCTTCGTGAACGTCACGACGAGCAGGCGGTCGATGTCAACCGGATGCTCCTCATCCATAATCATGTGCAGGATGCGCTCCACAAGCACCGCAGTCTTGCCGGAGCCTGCCGCCGCCGCGACAAGAAGATTTCTGTTATGAAGTTCGATGACCTTGCGCTGCTCTTCCGTGTACTGCATCGCCCCTGATCCTGCCTTTCTTTCATCCATTTAAGAATATCATATCCTTCTCCTGATTGACAAGAAGGAAGCGCATGAACCAAACGATCTCTGAATCCGGACACGTCAGAGCATCTTTTTCATATCGTCTTCCCAATTTTGCAGCAAACGAAACAACTCATATGCGTCTTGGGCATGCTTTGTGTCATTCACGCCGATAAAATACGCTATGAATAAAATCTCGATACATTCCATCACACAGGGAAGCGCCGCTTTCTCTTTTTCCGAAAGTGGGAGGATACTTTCATACCCCGCGGTCACGGATTTGGCGTTTTCAATCCATTCTGTTTTTGTAAAAGCGTCATCCGTTTCTTCTGCTAATAATCCTGTCAAAAAATAACAGATGTCAAATATTCTGATATTTCTTTGCGTCAGATCGAAATCAATATATCCTGATAGCCCGCCTTCGAAAAACAAAAAATTTCCAAAATGCACGTCTCTGTGAATCAATTGCTTTGGCAGATCATCATACACGCTTGACAGCAATGTTACTGTTTTTACATATTCTCCTTCGCTTAGGATCTTCCATTCATTTTGGACCAGATTTTCCCGTATCCATCCTTTCATCTCGTCTAACAAGCTGTTATCCCAAAAGGCAACCTCTCTTTCGCATTTTAGAAACGCCCTATGTAACTGCGCGATCGCACATCCCATTTTCCGGGCAATTGTCCTGTCTTTCAGATCGGAAATATTACTTCCCTGTAATTTTTTTGACATAAGGAAATACCTGTTTTGATGCGCGGCATATTTTTCCCCTGCTCTTGTAGGAAGAATCTCCGCAACCGGAATCTGACAACCCAGCAATATTTCTAATATTTTTACATTTCGTTCGAGCTGCTCTTTGTCCTCATATACTTTTATGACATAAGAATGATTGACCTCCCATGCCGACGGATAGATTTGTGATAATTGCCTGTTCTCCATTCCCCATAATGGCAGAATCTGTTCGATGATCTCCTTCATTTTCTGATACCCCGCCTTTTCTTTTGCGATAATCCTCCGCATACTTGGCTCGGACAGGTGATACATCTTCCCGAGCTGTCTCTTCGTTCTTCCCTCCAGATACTGTAAATAAATATGTTGGTTACGTTTCACCAGCTCTATCTCATAGTCGGTCTGCCGCTTTCCTGCACAATGATTTCCTTTTGGTATATACAAATAACCTCCCCGATAATATTTTTGGATTATGGAAAGCAGCTCTTTTGGCAAAACATCCTTTGCATTTACATATTTCATGGCGTCACACACCCCGTATGCTTACTGGCATCATTATAACAGACTTTGCCTGCCGATCGGTGATCGTATTCAGTTCTGTGTAGAATATAATCGCCAATCGCATTCTTAATACAGATTATCTATTACCAACACCCGCATCAAACAGTAGTCTCCTGCACAACAATCCGGCGAACAAAAAAGGACCGGCTTAAACCAATCCTTTTTATACCAATACAAGGCTTCCGTTTCATCATGCAGCGCTGCTATAATTTACAATAGAAATTTCCTGCGTAAATTGTTTCGCCTGCTCCGTAATCTGCTCCAGCCTCTTGAGCACATCGCCAGTATAAATAATCTCATTACATTCTATGCATTTGTAACAAGGCACATTTCGCACGATTAACAGACAATTTCCTAAATCCATGACGCTTGTTGTATATCCTTTTTCGGCTTTTGCCCCGCATTCCATACATACCATAATCAACTCTCCTTTCTCGTCTTAAAATCTGTCTCCCACATTTCTGGATCAGGGAAATACGCAGTGATCAAATATATAAAATCGGTATCACAACTTACAACGATATGAATATACTCAGATTTTACAGAAGAACCCAAAATCAAACAACTTGGGATTGGTTTATCATCTTCATATTGTTTGATAATTTCACCTGTATTTATGCCATTCACAATATCATCAATGCCGATATTCCGTTCATGCAAACGGACACGGGCATGTTCGGTTATTGCTATGTTTTCCAAAGCATTTAATGCCTTTAATTGTTCTATTGTTATCATTTTACACCGGCTTTTCCATTTTAATGCTTGTCGAGAAGTACTTTTATTATATCTGTTATAGAAAGACATTTCAATCTTTTATTACTTATGCATTTACCTATTTCATGGCATCACACACGCCGCATATAAATTTTTTCCACACTCCCCCACGGAGCCATTTTCCGGTCTATGATCTCAAAACCGTATTTTTCATATAAATTCTCATGATCGCTCACGATGTATACGTTATCAAAACCGATTGACCTTAGATAATCCATGGCATACCGGATCATTCGCTGACTGAGCCGGTTTCCTCTGTATGCTTCCCCCACAAACAAGTATCCGATATAGGGCGTATAGCATACGTCCGGAATACAGTCTGTCTTTGCGACCGTACAATATCCGCAGATTTTGTGATCCTCCAACGCTACGATCACCCGCTCCCATTCCGTAAACAAATGCTTGTCCATGGCATCCGCCAGAGATTGACCGGCACTCCAGGAACAATTTTTTGCATAATTCCTTACTTCGTTCCACATCGGATCCGACGGTGTGAGCATGTTAAGTTCCTGCCTCCAATCAATTTCCTGCAATCTTTTTATTAACTTTCTAAATTGATTCCGATCTATTGATACCTCCTGAGGCGTTTTTATTATATTGCATCCTATATCAAACAGATGTATCTCCCATTTACACTCGCGGTTTTTGTTTTCATAATATTTCCATACCAATCCATTGGTATATACATAATGATTTGTGAAAGCTATATGCTCAAGCACCTGCTTTGTCTCATGGAGCGGCACACTTGCAGCTTTGACTTCTATCAAGCCAAGCACCTCACCGCGCTCCTCATTTCTATATTCAAAATCACTTGACATAACTGCCATATCCGCAATACCTGACTCGGTTGTAAATCGCGAATCCCGATCTTTTCGAATGCGATTGATGTCCACGAGCGCCAAATCATCTCTTGAAGGGATAATATAATCCAACACATTATATACAAGGATTTCAACGCCTGCTTCTATCGGACACTTCCTAATCACATCATTCATTTTACGCTCATAGTATTTATCATTCATTTTTTATTTCCTCCGCGGCAAAAAGCCCTACGCCGCCCCATCCAGCCTGCGGTTCATGCGCTCCGACATTACAAGCATCAGCACGGCAAACACGAGCAGAAACGCCGGGTACAACGCGATACTCACATGCTGCGCAATGAGACCGAACACGGGCGGCATGAACGTCGTGCCGACATAGGCGCTCGCCATCTGAATACCGATGATCGCCTGTGAATGTTCCTTTCCGAAATTGGCGGGCGTCGCATGGATAACCGCCGGATACACCGGCGCACAGCCGAGCCCGATCACGACAAGTCCTGCCAGCGCTGGCATACCGGATGAAGTCGGGAGCGCCGCCAATGCGATCCCCGCGATCACGACCATGCCGCCTATCCGGATCAGCCGTCTGTCGCCGAGCCGCTCCGAGACAAAGCCGCTCACAAACCTGCCAAACGTGATCCCCATGTAAAACAGGGACGCGAACCGCGCCGCCGTCTCCGCGCCGACATGCCGCCATGTCACAAGGTAGCTGCTCGCCCACAAACCGGCTGTCGATTCCATCGCGCAATAAGCAAAAAAGACAAGCAGCACCATGTTGACGCCCGGAATGCGCACCGCGTCCCGGAGCCGCAGCGCCCTGCCGGAATCCTCACCGCCCGCGCCGTCCGCCCCCGCTCCGTTCTTCTGCGTCTTTCTTTTTTTCCAAAGCGGCAGACTGCAAAATAAAACGACCGTCAGACCGATCTGCAAAAACGACACGATCCGGTAGCCGCTGTTCCAGCCAAGTCCGCGCGTTAAGCAGGCGCCCATGATATAAGGGCTCACCATCGTCCCGATTCCCCAAAAACAATGCAGCCAGCTCATATGCCTCGACGCATAGTGCAGCGCCACATAATTGTTGAGCGCCGCGTCGATCGCCCCCGCGCCAAGTCCGTACGGCACCGCCAGCACGCAGAGCATCCAAAAAGAATCCGAGGCAGAGAACCCGAACAATGCCGCCGCCGTCAAAAACACGCTGACCGCCGTTACCCATCCGGCGCCGAACCGCCTTGTCAGACGGTCGGACGATAAGCCCGATACGACCGTTCCCGCAGAAATAATCATGCTGACGATCCCCGCATACGACATTGGCACCGCAAGATCGCCGCTCATTACGGGCCACGCGGAGCCGAGCAGCGAATCCGGCAGTCCCAGACTGATAAACGCAAGATAAATAATAACAAGTAATAAGGAATACATCTACGCTTTCCTCCCCCGCATCTGCGTAAGCACCCACGCCTCGTCGGGATTTCCCAGATTGCGCTTCTCACAGCCCGGCAGGCGCTCATCAAAACCGCAGACCTCACTGTACTGACAGTACGTGCAGGCGCTCTGATCCTTATATTCATACGGATTATGCGCAATGCTGCCCGTCAGGATCGCCTTTGACAGTTCTTTGATTTTTTGATTTACATAACTCGAAATCGTTTCCAACACTTCCGACGGGTATGCACGGGAAGACAGCGCGACCGAACCGTCCGCCTTGATCTGCGCGGGAATGACGTCCGAGCGGCCTCCCGATGCGATTGTCCGGTCCATCATTCCGATGACGCCCCCGTCGGCGTTGACGATTCCGCGCATACGCAGTTCTTTTTTTAACTCCGCGTCAATTTGCTCCTCCGAGAGCGTCCCGTCCTGCTCCGTAAACGGATTATCCAAATGATAATAGAACATTCCCGCAGGCACGATCCGCTTATCCGGATGCTCCCGCTGCTCTTTTTCCGTCGCGACATTGAGATAGAGCACAAGCTGTAACGTCACTCCGTAATAGACCGTCACCAGATCAAAATCCTTTTTTCCCGATTTATAATCGACGACTTTGACATAGACGTTCTGTTCATCCTCGTAGGTGTCCAGACGGTCGATCCTGCCGGAAAGGCGCATTTTTTCCGTATCGGAGAGCGCGACGCTCACGCTGTCCAGATCCTCCATCTCCTGAAAGATCAGCTCGAATCCCTTCGGCGCAAACACGCCTTTTTTGATCTGATATTGCAGCGTATCAATGCTCCGCTCCATGACCCCGCGCAGCGTATGAAACAAATACTCATACCGCGCGCTGCTATAGAGAATGCTGCCGGAAAACTGCGCGGCATAGGCATCCATGACCTCATGAAGCAATGCCCGCCCTTCTTCTTTTGAAAAAGTAAACCAGTCCATCTTCCGCTGTGCGAGCGCCTCCGAAAAGCGGCTCAATACCTCATGATAGAGCGTCCCCATGTCCTGCGGCGTCACGCCGTATTCCTCACGTTCGGCAAGGCGCAGACCGTACTCCAAAAAATGATGATACTCACACTCCGCAAAGCGTTCCATGCGGCTGACCGAATTGGCAAGCATCGCTCCGTAAAGCGCCTGCGCCGCAGCCCGCGGGAGCGCCCTGTCACGGTAGGTATAAAACGCCTGGGACAGCAGCCGCCCGGTCTGTTCCTCTGTTTCCGCATTGCCGGATAGCATGCGGTACATTCCTTTCACCTGCTCGTCCGCGTCCCGATCCTTCCGGTAAAGTCCCGCCGCATAATCGCGCAGCATCGGTGTGAACGCGCGCAGGGCGTCCGCCGCCGATTCCGCAAGAACCATTTCCTCCGCAGCGTCCACCGTCGATACGCTTACCGTGGGAAACAGATTCAAAAATACGTCGATCAGATAGGAGGGCCGGCGCGATCCGCCGTCATTTCCCATCGCCGCATACGTCAGACATAAGTACTGCGTCGGCTTTGTCAGATTTAAGTACAGATACAGACGCTGGATATACATTTTCTGCCGCGGCGTCGGCGAAAGCTCCCAATCCGCCGCGCTCAAAAACTCCCTGTCCATATCGGAGATCAGCCCGCCGCCCCCGCCCGCCTTCGGGATGATGCCGTCGTTGACGCCGATAAAAAACAATGCTTTCATCTCCTGAAAACGCGTCCGCTCCATATCGCCGCAGACCACACGGTCCACATTCTGCGGGATCGCCCCGACCTGAATTTCGGAAAGTCCGGCGTCCAGAATCTCATAAAACTCCTGCGCGCCGATCTTCTCATCCCCAAGCAGTCCGTCCATCTGCTCCAGCAGTTCCATCACAAGCCGATAAATCTGCGCATACTCCTTTGCTTTTTCCGGTCTGCCCTCCGCGGTGAAACGCTGTTCATACGCGGCAAGCTTTTCCTCGATGCCTGCCTGCGTGATAAAACGATAAAGCTGCCGCACGCGCTTCGCCATCGTCTCCGCCGGTTCTAAAAGAACGGCAAGCGATCCGTACGCTTTTTCGCGGATCGTGTTAAGACGGGCAAGCTTGTCGCCGTCCCCGCCCGTTTCCCTTGTATGGCGCGTGAACAGCCCGGCATACTGCTTCTTTCCGCGAATGCCCGCCGCGCGCACATAGTTTTCCAAAAGATCAACTTCCTCCATCGAAAGCGCCGTCATGCCGCTGCGCAGATAGTGAAACATCGTCTCGTACGAAAAATTTTTGAGCCGGACCTGCAAAGCGCTGCGGATCCCCTCCACAAACGGATTTAAGACGATCCCGTTTGTCTGGTCGATAAAAAAAGGAATCCCATGCCCCGAAAACTCTGCGGCAAGCAGATCGGCATACTCGCTTAAGTCCCCCGTCACCACCGCAATATCCCGGTACGCAAAGCCTTTTGTCCGCACAAGCTCCTTGATCCTGCGGCAGACAAACGACACCTCCCGCTGCGGACGGTCCAGCTTGTAAATCCGGCAGGACGTCTGTTCCCCCTCGTATCCCGTTCTCCCGTATCGGAAAAGCTTCTGCTCCAAATACGCAAAAAACGGATTATCCCGATGACGGATCACGGGCGCGCCCTTTAGGTACACGTCCTCTCCCCGTCCGGCCCCCGCTTGTTCCTGTAGTTTACATAATGAAACCACCGTCTTTTGGCTAAGGTGGAATAATTTTTGTTCCGCGCCGATCTGAAAAGGATCTTCCGCTTCATCTATGATGACCGTAACGCATACTTGTTTACATAATGTCATCAACTGCTGCAGGACGCGGTTCTGCACGGGCGTAAATCCGGTAAAACCGTCAAACACGACCACACTGTCCGCGATGAGCGCCGAGCGCGGCAGCGCCCTGCAAAGCAGGTCAAGCGATTCCTCCGTCGTGATGAAGCGCTCATGAATGTAGGAGAGAAACGCTTCGTACAAGATGCGCATGTCGCCAAGCTTCGCGGCGAGCAGTCCCCTGCCCTTTGCCGTCTGCGCCATCTCGCCGACCTGTTCCGGCCGGATCCCGTACTGCATAAACTCGGAGATCACGGACTTGACCTCGTGAAGATAGCCCGTCCGGTTTAAGCTGCCGCCCAGCACCTTGAGCTTCTCTTTTTCTGCCGCCGCCACCTTGCGCAAAATGAGGTTTTTGCCCGTGTCGTCCAAAACCGGAATGTCCTCGCCGCCGACTTCCTCCAAAATGCGGTGCGTCAGCCGCCCGAAACTTAACACGTCAATATTCATGATGCCCCGGTCGGGATGCATCAGAACCAGATCCTTCTGCGTCTGCATCGTAAACTGATCCGGCACGATAATAAAAAATTTCCGCTCCGGCTCGCGCAGCGACCATGCGATCACGTCCTGATAGACGCGCACGCTCTTTCCCGCGCCCGAACCGCCAAAGTAAAATTGTAAACCCATACGATTTCCTCTGAATTATATAGAATATCCGAATTTAGGCGTCAAAGTCCCTGTTTATCAGCGTTACTCGGCTGCCTGCACAAAATATCTTTTCGCTACGCATCATATCGGTACACGACCGCCTCATAAGGGCGCAGCATATATTCCGCCGCGGTCTGCCACGGCGCATCCGCGTAATTTCCGATCAGCAGTTCGTTCTTTTTTCCGTCCAGCTCATGCGGCAGGGCGAAACGCTGTTCCTCTTTTGTAAAATTGCACAGCACGAACAGCTTTTCCTTTTCATACGAGCGCATATAGGCATACACTTCTTCTCCGCCCTCCGGGATCAGGTAATAACGCCCGTACACAATGATCTCATGCTCTTTCCGCAAACGGATCAGCTTTTGATAATAACGATAGACCGAATCCTCCCTGCCCATCTGCTCGGCGGCGTTGATTGTGACATAATTCGGATTGACAAAAAGCCACGGCGTCCCCGTCGTAAAGCCCGCGTTCGGCGTATCGTCCCACTGCATCGGCGTGCGCGCGGAATCCCTTCCCCGGCGGCTGATATAGGACATCATCTGCTCATGGGTATACACGCCGCCGTCCACCAGATCATGGTAGGCGTTCAGGCTCTCCACATCGCGCACCTCGGACAGATCCATAAAATTCATACAGGTCATGCCAAGCTCCTCGCCCTGATAAATATACGGCGTTCCCTGCATCATATGCAGGCAGGTCGCCAGCATCTTTGCGGACGTCTCCCGATATTCGCCCTCGTCGCCCAGCCTTGACACAATGCGCGGCTGGTCGTGGTTGTCCCAAAAAAGAGAATTCCACGCCTTACCGTACAGTTCCACCTGCCACTTTGTCATGACGCGCTTCAAATCCAATAACGAGATTTTGCGGTCCGACCATTTCCCGTGTTCCCCGTCATCCAAGCCCGTATGCTCAAACTGGAACACCATATTCAACTCGCTCCCGTCTTCGTTGGCGTATTTTTTTGCCTCCTCAATCGTCACGCAGGACGTCTCGCCCACGCTGAACGAATCATATTTGGAAAGCACCTGCCTGCGCATTTCCCTAAGGTACGTGTGCACCTTCGGTCCGTTTGCGACATAGGGCACAAAATCCCCATTTTTGCCGTCCGGCATCGCAGGCACTTTGCTGATGAGGCTGATGACGTCCATGCGGAACCCGTCCACGCCTTTTTCAAACCAGCCCGTCATCATCCGGAATACTTCATCGCGCACCGCCGGATTCTCCCAATTTAAGTCCGGCTGCTCCTTGGCAAAAAGATGAAGATAATACCTATCCGTCGCCTCGTCATATTCCCACGCCGGACCCGAAAACCATGAGATCCAGTTGTTCGGCGGCATCTGCTCCCCGCTTTGCGCGTCCTTTTTTCCTTTGCGCCAGATATAATAATCGCGATACGGGTTGTCCACCGACTTCCGGCTCTCCACAAACCATGCGTGCCGGTCGGATGTGTGATTGACGACTAGGTCCATGACGAGTTTCATGCCGCGCCTGTGGATTTCCGCAAGCATGTTGTCAAACTGCTCCATCGTTCCGAACGCTTCCTGGATTTTCTCATAGTTGCTGATGTCATAGCCGTTATCGACGTTGGGCGATTCATAGACCGGCGAAAGCCAGATCACGTCCACGCCCAATTCTTTTAAGTAATCCAGACGGCTTGTGATTCCTTCCAGATCACCGATGCCGTCCCCGTTGCTGTCGCAAAAGCTCCTCGGATAAATCTGATAGACCACCGCTTCCTTCCACCATGCTTTTTTCACTTTTCTGCGTCCTCTCTTTCGACATTGATAAATCACATAAACGATCAGGATAAACAATAATTCCGCCGCCGTCGCCCAGAGCCGCGCAAGCAGCGAAATGATCAGCGCGTATTCTTCCGGCATGATCATGCCAAGCCCCAACGCCAAAATGCCCTCCCGGACGCCAAGTCCGGACGGCGCGAAAAACGTGATCATGCCGATAATGACCGCCAGCCCGAAAATCCCGCCCGCAAACAGAAACTGCGTCGCCGGGATCGGATAGATCGAGCAGACGAGCAGATAAAAACCTGCACCGACCAACACCCAGTTGCAGATAAACAGTCCTACGACCGATAACAGCTGCAGATAAGAAATCGGGATCTGCAAATCCTTTCCCTTGATAAAACGCTCCAGAAAACGAAGCAGCGCATTGACGATCCTCGGATGGATCCCGATCATCAAAAGCACCACAAGCGCAAGGATGAGCTTCGTATATTTCATCATGATCTCATTTGGAAAAAAGAACAAGGAAATGAGGAACAGAAACGCCGCGCCGAGGAACGTTCCCAAATTCTCCAGATAGAAATTGACCGTCACCTTGCGCGCCTTCACACCCCGGTGCTCATAAGCCGGAAAGCGCGCGATCAGCATAAACACTTCGCCCGGAATATATTTGCCGAGTACGGAAAACGCGTAGGATGTGATCGCTTCGGAATAGGGGATCGACGAGCGGTTCAAGACCGTCACATAATGCCAGAGCGACGCCAACGCCACAAAATATGCAAAATAGATGAGCATGGATATGATAAAAACCGGCACATCAATCTGAAAATCCATCGTCCGGATCTGCGCAAAATTTCCTTTGACCGTGCGCACCAAAAAGACTGCCGCCACAACAAGAAACAACACTGTGACTATATTTTTCAAACGTCCCGAAAGTTTCTTCATACTGCCTCTGGTGCCTCCTGCGATCTCGCTTGCGGACATTATCATATCACTACACGCCTCGGGCAGAGCCCCGAAAAATCTCTGATTTTTCGGGGCTCGCTTCGCTCGTCAAATGACCGGAGAAACATCTGCCCGAACAAGCTCGGCATCTGTTTCTCCGGTCACTTGACTCTGCCCTTTGCGGACATTATATCACAAAAGAAGCGGCTTTCAAAGCCTCTCGTTCTCTATGCTCTCATTTTCTTATCACACACGCGCCCACAAAAGCCGGTTCGCGTCAAAGCACGCCCGGATCCGCCCGGCGTCCGCCAGATAGGATAAATACGAGCGCACCGTGCTTCCCACAAGCGCATACTGCTCAAAGTTCATGGTCAACCCGTATCGGTCAAACAATCTCTGTAAAAGCTGCTCAAACATCATCGGTTCTTTTAGGAATGTCTCGATCGTCTCCGCGATCTCCTGCACTTTTGCGATATTCTGCTGTGCAAGCGGCGCGATCGCGTCGGTCGCCGGTGCATGTGCCGGTACGAATGCCGCCGCCTTCATTTCCTTTACTTTCTCAAGCGTGTTCAGATACGCCGCCACATCATAGACAAAGCCGATCCCATACTTTTTTAACGATTCCTCACTCATCAGACAATCCGCCAGATACACAACGTCATCGTCTGTCCGGAAACCGACCATATCAAAAAAATGTCCCGGCAATGGAATCATCTGCATTCCCTCCGGCAAAACGGCGTCCTCAAGATACGCCGCGTCGCTCTCCTGCGCCATCAGGAATTTGTGCCTGAGCGCTTCAGGCGGATAGCCGCCGTAAAGAAACGCCGGCTCTAAAACCGGATGCCTCGTAAACGCACAGTCAATGCCCGGCGCATAAACGCGGCATCCCGTCTGTGTCTGCAAATATCGGTTTCCACCGATATGATCGGCATTGGAATGCGTGTTGAAGATTGCCTGTAACTGCCATCCCTGCCGTTCTAAAATCTGCCGCACCTTTTTTCCTGCGTCCTTATCATTTCCGCTGTCGATCAGATAAGCGTCTTTTCGTTCTTTGACATAAATCCCGATCTTTGCCGGGCAGTTTACATAATAGCTTTTTTCACCGACCTGTTCTAATTCATACATGCACGATTCCCTCTTTTCATTCTCTAATGCGGACTTCTTCTCTTCGCTTCACTTCACTTCACTTCTCTTCTCTTCTCTTCGCTTCACTTCTTCACTTCTTCTTCACTTCACTTCTTAAGCCTATCGCGCAAAAAACACGGGGGAGTACCGTTATCGTACTCCCCCGCAGCCATTTCTCATCCCGCGGCGCTGCTGCCGGCAGCATTTGCATTGCCATTCGCGTTCGGATTCGCGTTTTTATGCGGCGCATTTCCGACGATCTCAATTCCCTTGCTCACCGCCACGGTCACTTCGATGTCTCTCTGGATCGAATTAGACTCAAACCGATACAGCACTTTCCCCTTCATCGACTGCACATACTGCGCAGGGAGGCGGTTCAATGCGTATGTGGCGACATCCAGCCGGCACTGTTCGCACTTACAGTAACTCGTATTCTTCCACAGTTCCTCGATCTTATTTAGTACTGTCTCTTCCATTAAGTTGACCAACCCCGTCATACCGTTCCCCCATACCATATGATTTCAGGCTTTCCTTATGTACTGTCATCATTGCAATCCTTTTTATTATAGCACAAGTTTTGATATATACCTAATATTTTTACAAAAAAATGTCAAAATGATTAAATTTTCGGAAAATTCCGTCATACATTTGCCAGACACTGCAAATATAGCGTTCCAATTCATGATTTATTATGTATTATAGCACAAACTATCCTAGTATAAAAGTACCAAATTGGATATTATGATTTTTTCACCAAAATGTTTTCCCATGCCCTCTCTGTCATATTCCACCGGCAGATGAGGCCGCGCGTTTTTTCATTTAGCGGTTCGTAGCCGTGTTTTTTGTAAAAATCAAGCGCCCACTCTGCATTCCGAAGCACCTTGACCAAAAAATAGAACTCCCTGCCTGCCGGCGCTTTCTGAACGGGCGCTTCTTCAAAATACCGCAGCAGTTCCCGCCCGATTTTCTTTCTTTGACATTCTCTTTTCACATAAAGGGACGTCAGTTCCCGGTACTCCTCAAAAGAACGGCAGGACATAAACGCGCATATTTCATCGCCATCCGTATAAATGTAATTGTTATCCCGCTCTAATTGCGGATAAAATACGGTCTCATCCGCGTCACTGCGCTCATTTTGCGGAAAAAGCGTATTCGCGCTGTTATAGACCGCCGCAAAATCTCCCGCGTATCCGCGCCCGCTTACCGGGATAATCATGACAAAGTCCCCTCTGTCGCTCCCGCTCCAATATCCGCCGCAAAAAACGCCTCCACAACTGCCGGATCGAAATGCGTGCCGGATTCCTCCCTGATGATCGCATATGCTTTTTCAACCGGCATGGCGCTTTTATAACAGCGCTTGGAAGTCAGTGCATCGAAAACATCCGCCACCGCCATAATCCTCGCACAAAGCGGAATTTCTTCCCCGCTTATGCCATAAGGGTAGCCTTTCCCGTTCCACCATTCATGATGATACGCCGCCATCTTTAACGCCGTGTTCAGATACCCCGATTCTCCGAGCTCCTCCTTTGCATGGGTAAGCAGCTCCTCTCCCGCCGTGGTATGCGTCTTCATCACTTCAAATTCTTCGTCCGTCAGCTTTCCCGGCTTGTTTAAGACGGCATCCGGTATATGTATTTTTCCGATGTCGTGAAGCGGCGCTGCGATCACCATGTCATTCAGATACCTGTCGGTCAAAAGATCACTGTATACCCCCTGCCTTTTCAGCTCCTTTGCAATGCACTCCACATATTCCGCTGTGCGCCTGATATGTCCGCCCGTGTTGTCGTCCCGGTTCTCCACGACTTCCGCCATGAACCTGATCATGCCGGACTGCATACCGGAAACCCGTTCGTGGTAAAAAGAACGCTTATTGCCCTGCATAATCAGCACGATGATCGTAATCGTCATGACAAATGCGGAAACGCTGGCAATCCCGACAAAGGAAGTCAGTCCCCGACCGTACACATCATCCGCCGTCTGCACATTCCCGCCATCCAATACCATCTGCATCTGATTGGAAAAAAGCAGCATCAGAATCCCGACCACCCAGAGCAGATACTTCTCTGATTTCCGCAGACTCCTGTGCTGTGTATTCTCTTGAAACCAGCTTCGCCAGTTTTTTCCTTTCACATAGAATAAAACAAGCAGCACGGACAGTACCCCATAAATCACAAACTGATAAATGAAAGTTCCCTGTGTCGAGAATGCGAACAAATAGGGCGGTGCAAGCAGAAGCGGAACAAAGATCCCGTTGATAATGCCCGGAAACAGGATCACCAAAAACACGCCCCGCAGCCTGTGCTTTTTTCTGGCAAGACAAATATTAACTCCGATCAGAAGCAGTGTCGCCAGCGATGCGGCATTTTTCCCAAAAGCAAAAAATAGGATGACGATCGGAAAAAAACTGGCATAATAAAAAATGCGCTGCTTTTTTGCCTCCATATCCGGCTCTAAAAATACATACTTTTTTATCATAAAACCGCTGACTGCGATCGCCGCCGTTTCCAGCATTGCCAGTATCTCTGTTATCATTGTCTCTATCAATCCTTTCTGAACGGGTCTGTTTTCCACATTCTCACTCGGCGACCAGTTCCTTTAATTGTACGGAAACCATGTTCACCTCGTCAAAAATATCGGCAAGCTCCTGCATCTGTTCATTTTGATGCGTGAGGCTGTCCTTGATGTCCATGATCATATCCGTGGAATGTCCCATCAGCCCGGTCATGTTCCCCGACATTCCGGCAACCTTTTCCATATGGCTTCTGGAGGCCTTGCAGCTTTCCGTGATCTCATCCATAACCCCCTTGGAATCCTCCTGAATGCGCTCTAAGTTCTCTGCACCGGCTCTGGCGTTGAAAATCGCTGTCATTCCGTCCTTTACCGACTGCATGTTCAGCTGGATGGACTTATTTGCTTTTTCTACGCCGTCCTGCACGCCCCTTACCCGTTTTGTGATCTCGCTGACGGTCTGTTTCGACTGCTCCGCAAGCTTTTGCACCTCTCCGGCAACCACCGCAAAGCCTTTTCCGTTCTCGCCGGCTCTTGCAGACTCAATGCTGGCGTTTAACGCCAACAGGTTCGTCTGTCCCGCAATATCCTCGATGAGTCCCGTCAGGTTCCCGATTTCAATCGACTGGCTTTCCAGCGTATGTATGGCTTCCGCCGTTTCGTCCGTCGCGGACTCGATCTGCCGTATGCTTTCGACTGCGCCGTCCATAATGGAAATATAATCGCTGGTGCTGTTGCAGGTATGCTCTATGACCGTCTGCATTCTGTCCGACTGTTCTACGATCTGGTCGAGCAGGATCGCCATTTCACGAATGCTGTCAGCCGTATCGTTTACATACTTTTGGTTGTTTTCGCAGTCCTCCATCGTATTCTCCGCGGCCTCTGAGATTTGTCCGATCCCCTGTCTGCTCAACGCAAGAGAATCCTTTAACCTGCCGATCGAGACCGTCAGATCGCCCGCGGCCTGCTCACAGTTGTCCATCACCTCTTTGATGCGCTCCGTATCATGCAGGCTCTCTAACAGCTTTCTCGCGCGCTTGGTAATCGAAATAAAAACGGCTGACATCGCGATATATTCAATCGTATATCCCATAATATATGCGAGAAACCAGGAGAAGGGCGTTTCGCCTTCCCCCAGAACCGCGTTATGCGCCCGAAAAAATACGGCGGCCACCATACAGACATACCCCAATATCGCCATATGCCGTGTGAAACGAATATCAAAATACAGGCATCCCAAGGCAAACGCAAGCGCATAGGTCATGTAAATGCCCAGATTGTGATTGCTCGCCAGAATCGCCACAACGATATTCAGCGCCGCAAGGGCACAATATTTGAGCATATTTGCCGGAAGATACCGTTTCAAAATAGAAGGAGAGAACGTGCAGACAAGCCCAAGCGGCGTGATCATATACAACTCCCGAAAGCTCACTCTGAATACTCCCAGATAAGAAAACAAAAAAAGCGCCGGGAACGCAAACGACAGATAAAGCAAAATCTTGCAGACCATTTGATTGACCTGTCTTTCATTTTCCAAAAAAAATTGTTCATTTTGTGAATTCATAAGTTTCCTCCTGTTTTTTGTACTGATCCGCGTATTTCCTTTTCAAATAAAGTCCTGACAGGAAATTGCAAAACGCACTGAAAATCGTCCATGCTTGTGCACAACCTATAAGATGCGTTTCGCAATCGCCTATGAAATCTTAAAAGCAGCATATAACCAGTTACAGAATCTTTCTCAATTATTTTACAACCTCAGCCTCGGAATGTAAATCAACATTTCCGAAATCAAAGTAAAGCAGCATAAAACCTGATAAGATACTGTATGATACGCTAAGTAGCATAAATGTAACGGGCTTTTTCTTGTGAATCTCTCAAAAAATTGCTATGATAAGTCTGCCAAAAACAAAAGGGGGACTTGCATATGAATTTAGGTGAAAAACTTAAAAACCTGCGGCAACAAGCCGCTCTTTCACAGGAGCAGCTTGCGGAAAGACTCAATGTATCAAGACAAGCCGTCACAAAATGGGAAACAGGAAAAGGGATTACCGACATTGCGAATCTGATTGCGATTAGTGAAGAATTTGATTTAAGCCTTGATGAATTGATTAAAGACAATATTGCAGTAAAAAACAAAATTATTGCGGACAGCTCTTCCAAAAAATGGCACATACTGGTTATCGTCTATCTGGCGGCAATCGTGGCATATATTGCTTATTTTGCATTTTGCCACAGGATTCTAATGATAGGATTCTTAATCGCAACCTTATTCATGCTGTTTTATGAAGCGAGAATTTTTGTGAAAGAAAAAATATACAAGCAGTCCCAGAAATAAGCCGCCAGCACCATGCTATTCAGAACCAGTTTCTAATAGATGGTTTGACAAACTTTCCTAAACATATTCCGGAAAGATGCTGTCTTTGCAGTCCAGTCTTTACTGCTGCCGGTGACGGCATCTTTCCCTGTTTCAATTATTTTACAACCTCAGCCCCGGAATGTAAATCAACATTTCCGACATTTCTACATATGATAACAAAAACGATCCTTTTCACAAATATGACATCTCTCCGCATGGACTGTACTACGGATAACATATCGATTCATTTTCTATCATTCTGTCAATGTGATCGGAGGATTTATGAATTTATCAACTCGTTTTGATTCTGCTTTTTGCAGAACGTTTGATTCCCTCTTGGGTAAGACAGCTGACGGGACCGCTTTCATCAGCGGGAGCGACAGCTATCCCTGCCTAAAGGGAACGGTACTGTTTTATCAGATGTGCGGCTATGTCATAGTCGCTGCCAAAATGGAGGGGCTCCCCATTGAGGATGCGCCCTGCGAAGAACCGATCTTTGGTTTTCATATTCATGAGGGAACCGCATGCGCCGGAAATGAAAGCAATCCTTTTGCAGATACCGGCGGACACTATAATCCCTGCGGCTGCCCGCATCCGTATCACGCGGGCGATATGCCGCCTCTGTTCGGCGCGGGCGGCAGGGCGTTTTTGGCGTTCATGACCGACCGTTTCCGCGTCAGCGAGGTGCTGGGCAGAGCCGTCGTCGTTCACCGGATGCGGGATGATTTTCATTCGCAGCCGTCAGGCGACGCCGGGGAAAAGATCGGCTGCGGGATTATCCGCGAAAGATGCCGGTAAGACAGCCGGCAGAACTTACTCCTGAGCGCTTGTCTAAAAAAAGGACGCAAAGCGTCCTTTTTTTATTACGAATCTTGAACAACGCATCTGTTTATGCTATAGTAATATCTACATTTAGACAGTTGCAAAATGTCAATGATCCTTAATTAAAATGGAGGTACAAGCCATGCATCATAGAAAAATGCTCACCGCGGCCTTAACTGCAGCGCTGGTTTTCCTGCTTTTCGCAATGCCGGTCTGCGCCCACCACGGACATCATGGTCACCACGGACATCATGATTCCACCGAATATCTGCCCGCTCCCGAAAGCGACTGTCCAATCTGCCCGATGGACGGCTGCACCGAATACGGACGACACTCTCATAACGATCACGACTACTGTGGATATGACCATAAGCACGGCTATTGCGACGGTTCGTGTGGAACGGTATATCTTAAGGATGGCTGTGCCCATGAAGCACGATATGACAGATGGCGGCATCACGGGTGAGAAAAAACTCTTCATTCGTTTTCTTCATCATATGGTAAGATCAACCAGTTTCCGGTTTCAGCCGGATATTTCCCAACAAAAATTTCATCCCCGGTTTCCCATTCCCATAGATCACCGGCCTCCTCATCAATACCGGCATGTACAAAGATTGTATGTCCTGCTGTATAATACTTGGTAACATTTCCATCCATTGGATGTACCGATCTTCCCTGCCTTTGCAGTCCCACAATAGTCTCCGCATGTTTATCGTTAAATTTACTCCAAAATCCTACATAACCTGCAATACAGAAAGTACATTTGCTGCATTTCTGCGTATTATGCAAATTTATGCCGCAGTCGTGGCACTTTTCAATCTTTTTCTGTCTTTTTCCCTAATATTTTTATAGAGTTTAAATTCCTGTTGCCCAAATTCTGAACTGTGTGCCGCGTTTTGATTTAACAAGATAGCCAACGGAAATGATAACATCAAGATTATAATAATCAACATCATAAATTTTTCCATCTGAAGCAGTGTAGGCAAATTTTGCCCACACTGCTTCTTTCTGCAATTCACCTTCCTTGAAAATATCTCTTACATGTTTTCCTATTACGCTTCTATCTCTCTGAAACAGTTCTGCCATTTGATCAATTGACAGCCAAACAGTATCGCCATCAAAAGTTGCCTCGATTTTTAACACTCCATCTTCTGTTGTGTATATGATAATATTCGACTTTCCGTTTATGCTATTTTCATAATCCATTTCATTACCTCATCGTCTTATGCAGTCCTTCACTTCATTATCCGTTATTTCTTGGCTTCCTTCTCTGACGGACATTTTTGTTGCTTGGCGTCATCCGACCTTCGACAGCAGCGCAACCGTCTCCACATGGCTCGATTGCTCCAGATTGATGTCAAATATCCCGGCAATTCTCGGAAAATCAGCCCGTTCGTTCTCGGAAATTTATCAACACTCTTTTTACCCTCAAAATCGCCATTTTTTCGACTTCGGACGTTCTCGGAAACAGGTCGATGTGCTTGTTGCTGCTATATATAGGCAATGCTCACATTTCCCATCGTCTCAACCCTTTTAAGCCCGTTTAATGTGTTTTATTCGCGGATTATCCAATGACCATAACGTTTGCCGCTGATACGTTCAATACGTCCTGCTTCTTTCAAAAGAGTCATTTTCTTTTGAATCACTCGTCTTGTAGTCCCAAGTTCTTCTGCCATCTCGCCTTGCGAAATTTCTGGTTTGTGTCTTAATACTTCCAAAATTTTTTGCACCAAAGCGTCATCCAAAGCACCAAAATCTGCGGTGCTTTGGTGCTTTGGAACTTTGGAATCTGACACTTTGGCGCTTTGGAGAGCGTGGAATTTCACCATGATGTCTTCGCCATGAACAATATATACCGGCTCATCAGCTCCAAGATTCTTACAGGCATCACAAATTTTTTGAATTCCACGTCCCCAGCTTTCAATATAGCCTGCTCGATAAAAGACTCTTGCAATATCCGGATTGAAAGGTTTTGATGAATGCGTTTCCAGCAGAGTCTCTGCCGTCCACCCGAAAGGGAGCAAACTGCTGTTGCTAATGTACATGGCATCATCCTCAATGCGAATTT
>JAMPHA010000034.1:0-24008 GCA_023663615.1 Clostridium sp.
ATATGGAAGGAAAAGAAGTCGGCAAGATGGACTTAAACGATGCGGTGTTCGGTGTTGAGATCAATGAGCATCTGGTACACATGGCAGTCGTTCAGCAGCTTGCAAACAATCGTCAGGGCACGCAGAAAGCAAAGACGCGCTCTGAGGTTTCCGGCGGCGGCAGAAAGCCGTGGAGACAGAAAGGAACCGGTCATGCGAGACAGGGTTCCACAAGAGCACCTCAATGGAAGGGCGGCGGCGTGGTATTCGCTCCGACTCCGAGAGATTACTCGTTTAAGATGAACAAAAAAGAAAAGCGCGCAGCGTTAAAGTCCGCGCTGACGAGTAAGGTGCAGGACAGCAGGCTGATCGTCTTAGAGGAATTAACTTTAGACGAGATCAAGACCAAGAAGATCGCAGAGCTTGTGAACAACCTGCATGTAGAGAAACCGCTGATCGTATTAAAAGAAAAGGACGACAAGGTGATCCTCTCCGCAAAGAACATTCCGGATGTGGAGACGGCGCTGACGAATACCATCAACGTCTATGACGTGATGAAAGCCGGAACCGTCGTTCTGACAAAGGACGCGGTGAAAACGATCGAGGAGGTGTACGCATAATGGCAGACATAAAATATTATGATGTAATCCTCAAACCGGTGATTACAGAAAAAAGCATGAATGAGATGGGCAGCAAGAAATACACATTCCTTGTTCACGTCGATGCAAACAAGACGATGATCAAGGAGGCTGTCGAGAAAATGTTTGACGGCGTCAAGGTTGAGCGCGTCAACACGATGAATTTAGCGGGCAAAAAGAAAACCCGCGGACGTGTGACGGGAAAGACTGCGGCAACGAAGAAAGCGATCGTGAAGCTGACAGCGGACAGCAAGGACATCGAGCTGTTCACGGGGCTGTAAACCAGCGGACGGCTTCGCGATACTGCAAATCATAGAAAAGGAGATACAATCATGGGAATCAAGACTTACAATCCCTATACACCTTCCAGACGTAATATGACCGGTTCTGATTTTTCCGAGATTACGAAGAACACGCCGGAGAAGTCTCTGTGTACTTCGTTAAAGAAAAATTCCGGCCGCAATAATCAGGGCAAGATCACGGTGAGACACCGCGGCGGCGGCAGCAAGAGAAAGTATAGGATCATTGATTTTAAGAGAAATAAAGACGGAATCCCTGCAAAGGTCATCGGTATCGAGTACGATCCGAACAGAACGGCGAATATCGCGCTGATCTGCTACGCAGACGGTGAGAAGGCATATATCCTTGCACCGGCAGGCTTAACGGACGGTATGCAGGTGATGAACGGTCCGACAGCCGAGGTAAAGGTTGGCAACTGCCTCCCGTTATCCGAGATTCCTGTCGGTACGCAGATCTACAGTATTGAGCTTCATCCGGGCAAGGGCGGACAGATGGTCCGTTCCGCGGGCAACAGCGCACAGCTGATGGCGAAGGAAGGCAAATATGCAACGCTTCGCTTACCGTCCGGTGAAATGAGAATGGTTCCGATCGTATGCAGAGCATGTATCGGCACGGTCGGCAACGGTGATCACAACCTGATCAACCTCGGCAAGGCAGGCCGCAAGCGCCACATGGGAATCAGACCTACGGTCCGCGGTTCTGTTATGAACCCGAACGACCATCCGCACGGCGGCGGCGAGGGCAGGGCGCCTATCGGACGTCCGGGTCCCTGCACACCTTGGGGCAAGCCCGCACTCGGCTTAAAGACGCGCAAGAAGAAAAAGCAGTCCAATAAGCTGATCGTGAGAAGACGTGACGGCAGAGCTATCAAATAATTGAGGAGGAAAGACAATGGCTAGATCACTGAAAAAAGGACCGTTTGCAGATGCAAGCTTACTGAAAAAAGTAGATGCGATGAATGCAGCAGGACAGAAGCAGGTCATCAAGACCTGGTCCCGTCGTTCCACAATTTTCCCGTCCTTCGTCGGACATACGATTGCGGTGCATGACGGCAGAAAGCACGTTCCTGTATATGTAACAGAGGATATGGTCGGACACAAGCTCGGCGAGTTTGTTGCCACCAGAACCTTCAGAGGACACAAAAAAGACGACAAGAAGTCCGGCGTCAGATAATTTTGAGAGGAGGTTTCAGTCATGGCGAAAGGACATCGTTCCCAGATTAAAAGAGAAAGAAATGCAAACAAAGATACAAGACCCTCCGCGAAGTTATCCTACGCACGGGTTTCCGTTCAGAAAGCATGCTTTGTTTTGGATGCCATCAGAGGTAAAGATGTAACGACGGCGTTAGCGATCTTAGAGTACAATCCGAGATATGCTTCCGCAGTCATCAAGAAGCTGTTAGAGTCCGCCATCGCGAATGCAGAGAACAACAAAGGTATGAATCCGGAGAATTTATACATTGCGGAGTGCTATGCGAACAGCGGTCCCATCATGAAAAGAGTAAAACCGAGAGCGCAGGGCAGAGCATACAGGATCGAAAAGAGAATGTGCCACATCACTGTTGTGCTGGATGAAAGATAAGGAGGAAGAAAATGGGACAGAAAGTAAATCCTCATGGCTTGAGAGTCGGTATTATTAAAGATTGGGATTCCAGATGGTATGCTGACGGTGAGTTCGCAGATTATCTGGTAGAAGATTATGAGATCAGAAAGTATCTGAAGAAGAAGTTGATGGCTGCCGGAGTTTCCAAGATCGAGATCGAGAGAGCTTCCGACAGAGTGAAAGTGATCGTGTTTACGGCAAAGCCCGGTGTTGTCATCGGTAAGGGCGGCGCCGAGATCGAGATTACGAAGAAGGAACTTTGCAAGCTGACCGGAAAGAATGTCCTGATCGACATTAAGGAGATCAAGAAACCGGACAGGGATGCGCAGCTTGTAGCGGAGAATATCGCGCAGCAGTTAGAGAATCGTATTTCTTTTAGACGTGCGATGAAGTCCTGTATGCAGAGAACGATGAAGAGCGGCGCGCTCGGTATCAAGGCAGCGTGCGCAGGCCGTCTCGGCGGCGCGGATATGGCGCGTTCTGAGTTCTACAGCGAGGGCACGATTCCCCTTCAGACTCTGCGTGCGGATATTGATTATGGTTTCGCGGAGGCAGATACCACCTACGGCAAGATTGGCGTAAAGGTGTGGATCTATAAGGGTGAGATACTTCCTACTAAGGCAGATGCGGAAGGGAGCGATAAATAATGTTAATGCCGAAAAGAGTAAAACGTCGTAAGCAGTTCCGTGGCAGCATGGCAGGTAAGGCGAGCCGCGGCAACACGATCACATATGGAGAGTACGGTATCGTCGCAACGGAGCCGTGCTGGATCAAGTCCAACCAGATTGAGGCTGCCCGTATTGCGATGACGCGTTATACGAAGCGTGCCGGACAGGTATGGATCAAGATTTTCCCGGATAAGCCCGTAACGGCAAAGCCGGCAGAGACCCGAATGGGTTCCGGAAAAGGTTCTCTGGAGTATTGGGTAGCGGTCGTAAAACCGGGACGCGTGATGTTTGAGATCGCCGGCATTCCGGAGGAGCAGGCAAAAGAGGCGCTTCGTCTTGCCGTTCACAAGCTTCCCTGCAAGTGCAAGATCGTGTCGAAGGCAGATTTGGAAGGTGGTGTATCATAAATGAAAACAAATAAATATGTTGAGGATTTGAAGTCCAAATCATCTGCTGAGTTAGCCGAGAGTTTAGTCGAGGCTAAGAAAGAACTTTTCAATTTGAGATTCCAGAATGCGACAAACCAGCTGGATAACACCGCACGGATCAAGGAAGTCCGCAAGAACATTGCGAGAATCCAGACCGTGATCACACAGAAGGCCAACGCATAGAAAGGAGATCCACCGTGGAAAGAAATTTGAGAAAAACCCGTACGGGCAAGGTTGTCAGCAATAAGATGGAGAAAACCATTGTTGTAGCTGTAGAGGATCATGTAAAGCATCCTCTTTACAATAAAATCGTAAAGAATACGAAGAAATTCAAGGCGCATGACGAGAACAACGAGTGCAATATCGGCGACACCGTAAGGATCGCTGAGACGAGACCGCTCTCAAAGGATAAGAGATGGAGACTCGTGGAAATTGTCGAGAAGGCAAAATAATGCCAGCATTAGAAACTCACGGAAATCCGTGATTTGGAAGGAGAATTAGCATGGTACAACAGGAAACCAGACTGAAGGTCGCTGATAATACCGGTGCAAAAGAACTGCTCTGCATCCGTGTGATGGGCGGCTCTACAAGGAGATATGCCGCTATCGGCGATGTGATCGTTGCTTCCGTTAAAGATGCAACACCCGGCGGTGTTGTTAAAAAAGGCGATGTTGTGAAAGCAGTCGTTGTCCGCACCGTAAAAGGCGCCCGCCGCAAGGACGGTTCTTATATCAGGTTTGACGAGAATGCTGCCGTGATCATCAAGGAGGATAAGACTCCGAGAGGAACCCGTATTTTCGGGCCGGTGGCGAGAGAGCTTCGTGAGAAACAGTTTATGAAAATCGTTTCTCTGGCTCCCGAAGTATTATAAGGAGGTGCCGTATGTCAACATTTAAGATTAAAAAGGGCGATACCGTAAAGGTCATCGCAGGAAAAGATAAAGACAAAGAAGGCAAAGTTATTTCTGTGGACGCAAAGGCAAACAAGGTGCTTGTCGAGGGCGTCAACATGATAACAAAGCACACGAAACCTTCTGCTGCAAATGCAAACGGCGGTATTATCCAGAAAGAGGCGCCGATCGACGCGTCCAATGTGATGTATGTGCACAAGGGAAAGGTAACGAGGATCGGTTTCAAGATGGAGAAGGACAAGAAAGTCCGTTTTGCGAAGACCACCGGTGATGTCATCGACTAATTGTGAGGAAGGAGGTTATCAACTGTGAGTAGTAGACTGAAAGAAATGTACAATAAAGAAATCGTAGACGCCATGATGAAAAAGTTCGGCTACAAGAACGTGATGCAGGTTCCGAAGCTTGACAAGATCGTCGTCAACATGCGTGTCGGCGAGGCGAAGGACAATGCGAAAGTGTTGGAGGCTGCCGTCAGCGAGTTAGAGACGATCACGGGTCAGAAGGCGGTACTTACGAAGGCAAAGAAAGCCGTTGCAAACTTCAAGATCCGCGAGGGAATGCCGATTGGCTGTAAAGTAACACTGCGCGGCGAAAAGATGTATGAGTTCCTTGACCGTCTGGTAAATCTTGCGTTGCCCCGTGTGCGCGATTTCCGCGGCGTCAATCCGAATGCATTCGATGGCAGAGGCTCCTATGCGCTCGGCATCAAAGAGCAGATCATCTTCCCGGAGATTGAGTATGATAAGATCGACAAGGTAAGAGGCATGGACGTTATCATCGTCACGACTGCAAAGACCGACGAAGAGGCACGCGAACTGTTGACATTATTCAACATGCCGTTTGCAAAATAGGAGGAGGTAAATTCATGGCTAAAACATCAATGAAGATCAAACAGCAGCGCAATCCGAAGTTCTCTACGAGAGCGTATAACCGCTGCAAAATATGCGGCCGTCCACACGGTTATTTAAGAAAATACGGAATCTGCAGAATTTGCTTCCGCGAGTTAGCGTATAAAGGTCAGATACCCGGAGTAAAGAAAGCAAGCTGGTAAAAAATTTGAAGGAGGCAAATAATCATGACTATGGATCCTATTGCAGATATGCTGACAAGAATACGAAATGCCAATACTGCAAAACATGATACGGTTGACATCCCTGCTTCTAAAATGAAATTGGCGATTGCCGGGATTCTTTTAGACGAGGGCTATATCAGGAAGTATGACATTGTAGAGGACGGCGGTTTCAAGACGATCCGCATCACCTTAAAGTACGGTGCGGACAAGAATGACAAGATCATTTCCGGAATCAAGAGAATCTCCAAACCGGGACTTCGCGTTTACGCGGGCAAGGATGAGCTTCCCAAGGTTCTCGGCGGCTTAGGCATCGCGATTATTTCCACGAATCAGGGTGTGATCACCGACAAGAAGGCGCGCGAGCTGAATGTCGGCGGTGAGGTTTTGGCGTTCGTCTGGTAAACAGGCAGGCGTATGCGTGGAAAAGCAGACAGCAACCAATAAACAGCGTTACAAAAAACAGGAGGTACGGGCATGTCACGGATAGGTAGAATGCCAATCGCAATTCCGGCAGGAGTGACTGTGGATATTGCAGAAAATAATAAAGTGACCGTAAAAGGTCCTAAGGGAACACTGGAGAGAGTGTTGCCCGCAGAAATGGAGATTAAGCTGGACGGAGCGCAGGTGCTTGTTTCCCGCCCGAACGACTTAAAGAAAATGAAATCGTTACATGGTTTGACCAGAACACTGATCAACAACATGGTTGTCGGTGTGACGAACGGCTTTGAGAAAAGGCTTGAAGTAAACGGTGTAGGCTACAGGGCTGCAAAAGCAGGAAAGGTGCTGACCTTGTCCCTGGGCTATTCACATCCGGTTGAAATGACGGATCCCGAGGGTATCGAGACGGTGCTCGAGGGACAGAACATCATCATCGTAAAGGGTATTGACAAAGAAAAGGTTGGCCAATTCGCAGCGGAGATCAGAGACAAGAGAAGACCTGAGCCGTATAAGGGCAAGGGAATTAAGTATGCTGATGAAACGATCAGACGTAAAGTTGGTAAGACCGGTAAGAAATAAATAAGGAGAGTAGAAAAATGGTTAAAAAAGAATCAAGACAGAATATTCGTGTTAAAAAGCACATGAAAATTCGCAACCGTTTCAGCGGAACGGCCGAAAGACCTCGTCTGGCTGTATTCAGAAGCAATAATCATATGTATGCTCAAATTATTGACGATACGGTCGGCAACACCCTTGTGGCAGCGTCCACAGTGGAAAAGAGCGTAAGCAGCGAGCTTGAGAAAACCAACAACGTAGAGGCAGCGGCATATCTTGGCAAGGTGATCGCAGAGCGGGCTTTAGATAAAGGGATTAAGACTGTTGTATTCGACAGAGGTGGTTTCCTTTACACGGGCAAGATCGCAGCTTTGGCTGATGCAGCCAGAGAAGCCGGATTAGAATTCTAGGAGGAAGGAGAACATCATATGAAACGCACTATCATAGATCCCAGTCAGTTAGAATTAACTGAGAAAGTAGTCTCCATTAAGCGCGTCACCAAGGTTGTAAAGGGTGGACGTAACATGCGGTTTACGGCGCTTGTTGTCGTAGGCGACGGAAACGGACACGTCGGCGCAGGACTTGGCAAGGCAACCGAGATTCCCGAGGCGATCCGCAAAGGAAAAGAGGATGCAGTCAAGAATCTGATCACGGTTTCGCTTGATGAGAATAACTCTATCTCGCATGATCAGACCGGAAAGTTTGGTTCTGCATGTGTACTTTTGAAGAAGTCTCCCGATGGTACCGGTATCATCGCAGGCGGCCCGGCGCGTAATGTGTGCGAGCTTGCAGGCATCAAGAACATCCGTACCAAATCGCTTGGCTCCAACAATAAGCAGAACGTCGTACTTGCGACCATTCAGGGGTTAAGCACCCTGATGAGCCCGGAGGAAGTGGCAAGCAAGCGCGGCATTTCCGTCAGCGAGCTGATGTAAGGAGGAAAACCGATATGGCAGAGAAAATGTTAAAGATTACTTTGGTGAAGTCTCCGATTGGCGCGGTTCCGAAGCATAGAAGAACGATCAAAGCATTGGGTCTTACCAAAATGCATAAGACGGTGACAATGCCGGATAACGCAGCGACCAAGGGCATGATTCAGCAGGTAGGATACATGTTAAAAGTAGAAGAAGCATAAAAAGGAGGTGTCAGTAGCATGGAATTATCAAATTTGCACCCGGCAGAGGGCTCTAAGCACAATGATTTCAGAAAGGGCCGCGGACACGGTTCCGGAAACGGCAAGACGGCGGGCAAAGGCCATAAGGGACAGAAGGCGCGTTCCGGCGCACCGAGACCGGGCTTTGAGGGCGGTCAGATGCCGTTATACAGACGCATTCCGAAGAGAGGCTTTCAGAACAGGAATACGCTCAATATCATCGGTATCAATCTGGGTCGTTTAGAGGTATTCGAAGATGGTGATACAGTGACCATCAAGGCTCTGATGGAAAAGGGGATCGTGAAGGATCCGAAGGACGGAGTGAAGATACTTGGAAATGGAAAATTAACCAAGAAGCTCACGGTTCAGGCAAATGCCTTCAGCGCATCTGCAAAAGAAAAAATTGAGGCGCTTGGTGGAACTGTTGAGGTGATTTAATGCTGAAAACTCTGAAAAATGCATTTAAGATCAAGGAAATCCGAAGCAAGATTTTCTTCACATTAGCGATGCTGGTCGTCATCCGGCTCGGTTCCCAGCTCCCAACGCCGGGAATCGATTCCGCGTATATCCAAAGCTGGTTTGCCAATGCGACAGGCGGCGGTGACACCTTCAACTTTTTGGAGGCATTTACCGGAGGTTCTTTTTCGCGGATGGCGATTTTTGCACTGAGCATCACGCCGTATATTACATCGTCCATTATCATTCAGTTATTGACGATAGCAATTCCGAAGCTGGAAGAAATGCAGCGTGACGGTGAGGATGGGCGAAAGAAACTGGCGGCGATTACGAGATATGTGACGATCGCGCTTTCGGTGATTGAGTCGGGCGCCATGGCGATCGGCTTCGGCGGACAGGGATTGTTAAAACCGTTCAACGGACTGACCGTGATCGGGACGATTTTGATCCTGACTGCGGGCAGCGCGGTTCTGATGTGGATCGGAGAGCGAATCACGGATAAGGGGATCGGAAACGGTATCTCCATCGTCCTTGTGATTAACATCCTTTCCAGACTGCCGCAGGATATTTCGAGTCTGTATACACAGTTTGTAAAGTCTGCAATCAACGCGGGGAACATCGCGCGCGCGGTCATTGCGGCGGTTGTCATCATTGCAATCATCATAGCAATGGTCGCTATCGTTATTATTTTGAACGACGGTGTACGCAAGATTCCCGTGCAGTATGCAAAAAAAGTACAGGGGAGAAAATTAGTCGGCGGGCAGACCTCCAGCATTCCGCTTAAAGTCAATACCGCAGGCGTGATCCCGATCATTTTTGCGTCATCCTTAATGCAGTTCCCGATCGTGATCAGTTCTTTCTTTTATAAAGGAAACGGCGTGTGGAGAAAAATCCTGAACGTGCTCAATTCGGGTAACTGGTGTAATCCGCAGCAGCCGGTGTATACGATCGGTCTTTTGATTTATGTGATTTTGGTCATTTTCTTTGCGTACTTCTACACCTCCATTACATTTAATCCGTTGGAGGTTGCGGAGAACATGAAGAAACAGGGCGGCTTTATCCCCGGCATCCGTCCGGGCAAGCCGACGGCGGAGTATCTTTCGAAGCTGCTCAATTACATCATTTTCATCGGTGTGATCGGGCTGATCATCATCGCGGTGCTGCCGTTCGTCTTTAACGGCGTGTTCAAGGCGGATGTATCCTTCGGAGGCACGAGCCTGATCATTATCGTCAGCGTCATCTTAGAGACGATCAAGCAGGTGGAATCGCAGATGCTGGTGAGAAATTATAAGGGATTTTTGAATGACTAAAGGGAATGAAGTTTCTCTAAGGCTGTAGAGAACACAGCCTAAGAGAAACTAAGTCATTCCCCGAAGAATCCGCAAGCGGATTCTTCACACAAAATACGATAGAGGCGAAAAGAATTTCTAAGGCGTTAAAAGTAACGTCTTAGAAATTCTGAATTTCGTCTGAAGGGCAGGGGAGCCTGTTTCTATGCGGTGGAGGAGCGTGTCGTTTATCGAAATGACAGCGACGGACAGGGCAGATTGAGTTGGTGCCGTATCCACCGTGCAGCAGCGGGTTTCGCACGCGGCGGACAGAGGAAGCCGCGGCAGAGAGACATGAATGACGAGGCAGGGCTTGTATTTCGAAAACATGCGGCAATGTCCGTGACAGGAGAGAGGAGAGGAAATTCGGCTATGAAGGTAATTATGCTTGGCGCCCCGGGCGCAGGAAAAGGGACACAGGCCAAAATGATTGCAGAGCGGTACGGTGTACCGCATGTTTCGACGGGAGATATATTCCGTGCCAATATTAAGAACGGTACGGCGCTCGGCGCGGAAGCGAAGAAATATATGGATGCCGGCGAACTGGTGCCGGATGAGCTGACGGTCAGGATTTTATTGGACCGCGTAGCGCAGGAGGACTGCAAAAACGGTTATGTACTGGACGGATTTCCACGGACGATTCCGCAGGCGGAGGTACTGGACGAGGCGCTTCAAAAGCTTGGCGAGCAGGTGGATTATGCGATCGACGTAGATGTACCGGATGAGAACATTGTAAAAAGAATGTCGGGAAGACGCGCATGTCTAAGCTGTGGAGCGACGTATCATATCGAGCATGTACCGCCCAAGACCGCGGACGTGTGCGATCAGTGCGGTGCGGCGCTTGTGCTCCGCGATGACGATAAGCCGGAGACGGTAAAAAACCGCCTGAATGTATACCATGAGCAGACCCAGCCGCTTATTGCATATTACACGAAAAAAGGAATTTTGAGAACCGTTGACGGAACGCGCCCGATGGAGGACGTGTTTGCCGCGATCACGGCGATCCTTGGCTGAAAAGAGCACGGGAGGCAGATATGGCAGTAACGATCAAATCGCCGAGAGAAATTGAATTGATGAGGGAGTCATGCAGGCTGCTCTCAGGAGTGTTTGACCATATGGCGGAGCACCTTCATGCGGGAATGACCACGCAGGAGATCGACCGTATCGGTGAAAAAATGATCCGTGAGATCGGATGTGTTCCGAATTTCAAAAATTATAACGGCTTTCCGGCTTCCATCTGTGTTTCGGTCAATGACGAAGTCGTACACGGAATCCCCAACAAGCACCGTATTGTCCGCGAGGGCGACGTGGTGAGTCTGGATGCCGGACTGATCTATAAAGGCTATCACTCCGACATGGCGCGCACCTTTGGCGTCGGGAAAGTCACGCCGGAAGCGCAAAAGCTGATGGATGTGACAAAGCAGTCGTTTTTTGAAGGGATAAAATACGCGAGAGCGGGCAATCATCTGCATGACATTTCCAATGCGATCGACGCTTATGTGACCAGCTTTGGATTCAGCGCCGTGCACGATCTGGTCGGACACGGCATCGGGACTCATCTGCACGAGGATCCGCAGATACCGAACTTTGCGCAGAAGCGCAGGGGGATCGTGTTAAAGCCCGGTATGACGCTTGCGATCGAACCGATGATCAGTGCGGGAGGCTGGGAAGTGACATGGCTGGAGGACGACTGGACGGTCGTTACGCTGGACGGTTCTCTTGCTGCACATTATGAAAATACGATCCTGATTACGGATGGAGAACCGGAGATTCTTACACTGGGGAAATACTGATCCATAGAAGCAGCCGCCATAGAAAACGACGGAAAGATTTTAGGTTTACGGGAGGTTTTGTGTATGTCGAAGAGCGACGTGATTGAAATTGAAGGTATTGTAGTAGAGAAACTGCCGAATACGATGTTTCAGGTAGAGCTTGAGAACGGACATAAGGTGCTTGCGCATATCAGCGGAAAACTGCGCCAGAATTTTATCCGTATCCTGCCGGGGGACAAAGTGACGTTAGAGCTTTCTCCCTACGACCTTACCAAAGGAAGAATCATTTGGCGTGATAAATAAGAGGAACGCAGGCAAGCAAAAATTTCGCTTGCATTCCTATATGTCAGGTGCTATAATGTAAAACGGTCTTTTTTGAAAGGAGGGATTTTCCGTGAAAGTAAGATCATCAGTAAAACCGATTTGCGAGAAATGCAAGGTCATCAAGAGAAAAGGGAGAATCATGATTATTTGTGAGAATCCTAAGCACAAGCAGAGACAGGGTTAATATTCCACACGATCGTGGTGTTATCATGTACGGCTGCGGCAGCCGCTTTTGCGTCTGCCGGTTATATAATTGAACGTAGAGAGCCTACGGGAGATTACTTTTGATACCAAAAATGAGCTTACAGCAGCAGCGTAAGCCTGCGGCACGGTCAGGCAGGGAATCGGCTGTGCGGCATTATGCGCGGAAACGCGCATAACGAGTATTGGAAAGACCGGATCATGTCCGGTTGGGCGCCATCTGGCGCCCCAGTCAATGAGTAACTGAAGGTGTGTGTTCCGCTTCAAATCCGTCCCGGCCTGGCGGTGCAGGATGTGGAACGCAAAAGATGGAGGAATGAAAAATGGCTCGTATTGCAGGTATTGATTTACCGAGAGACAAACGTGTTGAGATCGGACTGACCTATATTTATGGGATCGGACGCGCAAGCTCCAATAAGATCTTGGCACAGGCAAACGTCAATCCGGACACCCGTGTAAGGGATTTAACGGACGACGAGGTTAAGAGGATCAGCGAGGTCATCGCCAATACGATGACGGTAGAAGGTGATTTGAGAAGAGAGGTCGCTCTTAACATTAAGAGATTACAGGAAATCGGATGCTACAGAGGGATCCGTCACAGAAAGGGGCTTCCTGTCCGCGGTCAGAAGACAAAGACGAACGCGAGAACCAGAAAGGGTCCGAAGAAGACAATCGCAAATAAGAAGAAATAATGACCAAGCAAACAATAGGGAAAGTAGGTTAGTTTAAGATGGCGAAACAAGTTGCAAAAAAAGTAACGAAAAAGCGTGTAAGAAGAAACGTTGAACATGGACAGGCACATATCCAGGCGTCTTTCAACAATACGATCGTTACCTTAACGGATAACGAGGGAAATGCGTTGAGCTGGGCAAGTGCCGGAGGTCTTGGCTTTAGAGGTTCAAAGAAATCTACCCCGTATGCAGCACAGATGGCAGCAGAGACGGCTGCGAAGGCTGCGCTGCCGACAGGCTTAAAGTCTGTTGATGTTATGGTAAAAGGACCCGGTTCAGGACGTGAAGCGGCAATCCGCGCGCTGCAGGCATGCGGTATTGACGTTACCAGTATCAGAGATGTGACACCCGTGCCTCATAACGGTTGTCGTCCGCCGAAGCGCCGCCGCGTATAGTGGGAATCAGCGGACATTGCAGACATAGCGTTGGAAGAAAGCGGAGAACGGTATGCCGATGGCGTCATGATAATAATATCATGATAATAATGTCATGACATTGATGTTATGCCAGAAGGTGTCACGGATTCGCTGTAAACAATATTTTAGGAGGAAAAAAGAAATGGCAGTAAATAGAACTCCCGTGTTAAAAAGATGCAGATCTCTCGATCTGGATCCGGTATTTTTGGGATATGACAAGAAATCCAAAAGAAAAAATTTACGAGCGGGCAAGAAGATGAGCGAGTATGCGCTTCAGCTCCGCGAGAAGCAGAAAGCAAAGTTTATCTACGGAATGCTGGAGAAGCCGTTCCACAATTATTATGAGAAGGCGGACCGCATGAAGGGCATGACCGGTGAGAATCTCATGATCATGTTGGAGTCCAGACTGGACAACGTGATCTTCCGTCTTGGGTTTGCGAGAACGAGAAGAGAGGCAAGACAGATCGTCGGACATAAGCATGTGCTTGTGAACGGTAAGAAGGTCAATATTCCTTCCTATTTGGTAAAAGCAGGTGATGTGATCGAGATCAGCGAGAAGGCAAAGGGTTTGCAGAGATATAAGGACATCGCGGAGATCACAGGCGGAAGACTGGTTCCCGAATGGCTGGACGCAGATATGGAAGCATGGAAGGGAACCGTGAAAGAACTGCCGAGAAGAGAAGTGATCGACGTTCCCGTAAACGAAATGTTGATCGTCGAGTTATATTCTAAATAATGGAATCTCTTTTAGGAAAGTCCACCATGTAAGGAGGTATACGAGTGTTTGATTTTGATAGACCGAATATTGAGGTAACTGAAATCTCAGAAGATAAGAAGTATGGTAAATTTGTCGTAGAGCCGCTTGAGCGTGGATATGGAATTACTTTGGGCAATTCCCTGAGAAGGATCATGCTCGCATCCCTTCCGGGTGCGGCGGTCAGTCAGGTAAAGATTGCGGGCGTACTGCATGAGTTCAGCTCGATCGAGGGCGTAAAAGAAGATGTGACAGAGATTATCATGAACATCAAGAGCCTTGCGATCAAGAATAACAGCTCGACGAATGAACCGAAGACGGCATATATTGAGTTTGAAGGCGAAGGCGTTGTCAGAGCGTCCGATATTCAGGTAGATCAGGATATTGAGATCATGAATCCGGATCAGGTCATTGCAACATTAAGCGGCGGAAAGGACTGCCGCCTGTTCATGGAGCTTACGATCACAAAAGGCAGAGGCTATATCAGTGCAGAAAAGAACAAGAATGACGATCTGCCGATCGGCGTGATTGCGGTGGATTCGATTTATACGCCGGTAGAAAGAGTCAATGTGACAGTGGAGAATACCCGTGTCGGACAGGTGACGGATTATGACAAGCTGACACTGGACGTCCATACAAACGGAACGCTTGCGCCGGATGAGGCAGTCAGCCTCGCAGCGAAGGTGCTGAGCGAGCACTTAAAGCTGTTCATCGATCTTTCCGAGAACGCAAAGACGGCAGAGGTTATGATCGAGAAAGAAGACGACGAGAAAGAAAAAGTGCTGGAGATGAGCATTGACGAGTTAGAGCTTTCCGTACGTTCTTTCAACTGCTTAAAGAGAGCAGGCATCAACACCGTGCAGGAATTGACGAACAAGACATCGGACGATATGATGAAAGTCCGGAACCTTGGAAGAAAGTCCTTGGAGGAGGTTCTTGCCAAGTTAAAAGAATTAGGCTTACAGCTTAATTCGAATGAAGAGTAAAAAATCGCGCTTTGCGCGCTTTCAAAGAATCGCAAGCGATTCTTCCGGGTTTATAAATGCCAAGGGCATTTCTTCCGGGAGCGTGAAATGCAATTCAGATTTATGCTGTGTCGGTAAGCCCAAGGCGCGCGGCGCGGCGTCATGAAACTGTTCATTCCATTTGATTAGTAAGTCCGAAGCGCGTAATAAAATGGAGCGTGGATGGGAGGAATCCCATCGTCATGAAAGGAGCCAAAATGGCAGGATACAGAAAGCTTGGAAGAACTTCAAGCCAAAGAAAAGCATTACTCAGAAATCAGACCACAGCGTTACTCTTAAACGGGAAGATTATCACAACGCAGGCAAGAGCGAAGGAAGTCCAGAAGCAGGTAGAGCCGTTGATTGCGCTCGCCGTAAAGGAAAAGGATCACTTTGAGACTGTCAAAGTGACGGCGAAGGTTGCACGCAAGGATAAGGATGGCAAGAGAGTAAAGCAGATCGTTGATAAGGATACGGGAAAGGTTCTTTCCGAGACGCACCGCGATAAAGACGGTAAGATCTTAAGAATCGAGAACGGCGTGACCGTAACCGTTTATGACGAAGTGGAAAAGGAGATCAAGAAAGATCTTCCGTCGAGACTGCACGCAAGAAGACAGATGTTAAAGGTGTTATATCCTGTGACGGATGTACCGAAGGATGCAGCAGGAAGAAAGCGCGGAACAAAGCAGGTTGATCTTGTGGCAAAGCTCTTTGATGAGATCGCGCCGAAGTATGCGGAGCGCAAGGGCGGTTACACGAGAATCGTCAAGATCGGACAGCGCAAGGGCGACGCGGCAATGATGGTGGTTCTTGAGCTTGTATAAGCGTGAAAAACGGGCGAGAGGGTGTGCGGATAGGAAGTGTCTGCATGCCCTTTTTTGACCTATCGGAAACTTCGCGGTCAAAGCGTGCGAAGCATGATTTTTTTGTAAGGATCCAGCGAAAATATGCTTTTTGGCAGGATGGGGATGAGCGGGATGAGTATGATAAAAACCGATCGGCTTGTATTTGAATATATCAGGCGGGATGAGGAAGGCAATGTGGAGGGCATTACCCGCGCTGTGGATGATGTGAATCTTGACATTGCCAAGGGGGAGTTTATTGCGATCCTCGGTCATAACGGCTCCGGAAAATCCACGCTTGCCAAGCATATGAACGCGATCCTGTATCCGACGGAGGGAACGATCCTCGTGGACGGAAAGGATACGGCACAGGAGGAATATCTTTGGGATATTCGACAGAATGCGGGAATGGTGTTCCAAAATCCGGATAACCAGATCATCGGGCAGATCGTGGAGGAGGATGTCGGCTTCGGTCCCGAAAACATGGGTGTTCCGACGAAAGAAATATGGGAACGCGTTGAGGAGAGTCTCAAGGCGGTCGGGATGTATGAATATCGGAAGTCCTCGCCGAACAAGCTTTCCGGCGGACAAAAGCAGCGCGTTTCGATCGCAGGCGTGATCGCGATGCATCCGCAGTGCATTATTTTGGATGAGCCGACCGCGATGCTTGATCCGAGCGGAAGGAAAGAAGTCATAAGGGCAGTCAGGGCGCTAAATGATGTGGAAAAGATCACGGTGATCCTGATTACCCATTATATGGAAGAAGTCATTCACGCGGACCGCGTGTTTGTCATGGATAAAGGGCGGATCGAAATGCAGGGGACGCCGAGGGAAATCTTTTCCGAAGTGGAGCGGCTGAAGTCCCTGCGTCTCGACGTGCCGCAGGTGACGCTGCTCGCCTATGAGCTGCAAAAAAAAGGTGTGCCGCTGCCGAAAGGAATTTTGACAATCGAGGAACTGATCTGCGGGTTGAAGCGGATCGCTGCGGGCGGCAGCACGGAAGATGAAGATGAAAAACGGCGATACCTCGAAGGTCAGCAGTGGAAATGATGAACGCAGTGCTGACCGAATGGAAGAGAAAGCGGCGATGCTTTGAAGGTCGGCAGCAGAAACGGTGAACGCAGTGGTGACTGCATGGAAGAGAAAACAAGCTTTCCTCGAATCGGAATGGATCCGTGCCGGGAAAAGCGCAGAAGCGGGAGAGAGCAATGGCAATCATATTGGATCATGTCAGTCATGCATATGAGAGTGGAACAGCGATGCAGGTCATGGCATTAAACGATGTCAGCTTTGTGATACCGGACGGACAGTTCATCGGTCTGATCGGACATACGGGGAGCGGAAAATCGACGCTTGTGCAGCACTTAAACGGACTGCTTGCGCCGACGTCCGGCAATATCTATTGCGACGGCAGGGATATTCATGATGATGATTATCCCAAAAAAGAACTGCGCAGTAAGGTGGGACTTGTGTTCCAATATCCGGAGCATCAGCTTTTTGAGGTGGATGTCTTCAAGGATGTCTGCTTCGGACCGAAAAACTTAGGACTGCCGGACAAGGAAGTGGAGCTTCGCGCTTACGAGGCGTTAAAGCTGGTCGGAATGGAAGACGAGTATTTTTATCAGTCTCCTTTTGACCTTTCGGGCGGGCAGAAGCGGCGTGTTGCGATCGCGGGCGTGCTGGCAATGAAGCCGCAGGTGCTGATTTTGGACGAGCCGACCGCAGGCTTGGATCCGAAAGGGCGGGACGAGATTTTGCAGCAGATTGCTTCTTTGAAACAGAAAACAGGCATGACTGTCATTCTTGTTTCCCACAGTATGGAAGATGTCGCAGAGTATGTGGAGCGGCTGATCGTCATGGATCACGGGCGTGTTCTGTATGACGATACGCCGGGAGCGGTATTCGCGCATTATGAGGAATTGGAAAAAATCGGGCTTGCCGCGCCGCAGGTGACGTATGTGATGCATGAGCTGAAAAAAGCGGGGTTTGCGGTGAGAACGGACGTGACCACGATCGACGGGGCACGGGACGAGATTCTGCGCGTGATGCGGGCGTGAGCGCGGGACGACGAGGCAGGCTTTACGGGGATGTAAGACATGATAAGAGAGATTACATTAGGACAATATTATCAGACGGATTCCGTGATCCACAGGATGGATCCGCGCACCAAAATTGTCGGCACGATCGTGTTTATTGTTGCGCTTTTTTTGGTAAATAATATGGTCGGCTATGCAGTGGCGGCGGTCTTTTTAGCGTCGGTGATCGCGATTTCCAGGGTGCCGTTCCGTTTTATGGTAAAGGGCATGAAAGCGATCGTATTTCTGCTGCTTATCACGATCCTTTTTAATATGTTTCTGACGCCCGGCGAGACGCTGGTGACGATCTGGAAGCTGAAGATCACGAAAGAGGGCGCGCGGCAGGCGGTGTTTATGGCGCTGCGGCTTTCATTTCTCATCATCGGTTCGTCGTTGATGACGCTGACGACAACGCCGAACGATTTAACGGACGGTCTGGAAAAGCTCTTAAAGCCGTTGAGAGTCGTGCGGGTGCCTGTTCACGAGATCGCAATGATCATGTCGATTGCACTTCGGTTTATTCCGATCCTGTTGGACGAAACGGATAAGATCATGAAAGCGCAGCTTGCGCGCGGCGCGGATTTTGAGAGTGGAAATTTAATCAAAAAAGCAAAGAGCATGGTGCCGATCCTTGTGCCGCTTTTTATCTCCGCATTCCGCCGCGCCAATGATCTGGCGATGGCGATGGAAGCGCGCTGTTACCGGGGCGGGGAGCACCGCACCAAGATGAAACCGCTTTCCTACCGAAGCCGTGATTTTTTGGCGTATCTGCTGCTGGCGGCATTTGTGACCGCGGTGGTGTTCACAAGACGGCTTGCGCTGCCGTTTTTTCTATAAAGATTTGGATGACAAAGGAGTGTCGGCATGGAGCGGGAAAAGCAGGGGTGCAGGCGTATTTTTTTGAGCGTTGCCTATGACGGCACGAATTATCACGGCTGGCAGTTCCAGCCCGGAGCGGTCACGATCGAGGGCGAATTGAACCGGGCGTTGTCGGAGCTGCTGCAGGAGAAGATTCAGGTCATTGGCGCGAGCCGTACCGACGCCGGTGTACATGCATTGTGCAACGCGGCAGTCTTTGACACGACCGCGCGGATACCGGCGGAGAAATTTGCGTATGCGTTAAATCAGAGACTGCCGGAGGACATTCGCGTCCGCGAATCGAAAGAGGCGGCTTCTGATTTTCATCCGCGGCACGTGCAGAGCCGCAAAACCTATGAATACCGCATTTATAACGCCCGCTTTCCGATGCCGGCAAAGCGGCTGTATTCTTTTTTTACCTATGCAAAGTTGGACGTGGAGGCGATGGCGCGCGCGGGAGCGCTGCTTGAGGGCGAGCATGATTTCAAGAGTTTTTGCAGTGTGAATACGCAGGCGAAAACGACGATCCGCACGATCTACCGCGTGGAGGTATGGCGTGAGCGCGCGGACGGGATTCTTCCGGGGGATAGGGAATCGTTCGGTCCGAAAGGGTCTTATCAAGGAAATTCGGAGGACAGCGACATCGTCATCCGTGTGACGGGAAACGGGTTTCTCTACAATATGGTCCGGATCATCGCGGGAACGCTGTTGGAGGTCGGGCAGGGGAAAAGGAAACCCGAAGAGATCACGGCGATCCTGAAGGCGCGCGACCGCAGCGCGGCGGGATCGACAGCGCCGGCGTGCGGATTGACGCTGACAGCGTATGAGTTTGAGGAATGCGTTTCCCTAAAATAATCTTGACGCAGGCGATAAAGCTTTGTATAATCAGCATAAAGCATATATTCTATAGCGAATCTGTTTCGGTCTGCATCCCTGCAGACCGATTCGTCAGACGGCGTTAAGCCGTTTCTTAAGGGAATTCTCCCTGTGATTTCGTCGGAGTTTCTTTTTGGAACTCCGGAAGAATGCAAAGTGTTCTTTTAACGCGGAGCGTTCTTTTGTGATCTATGCTTTCATCCAATCAAACCAGCAAAGCATAGCGCACCGGATGGCAGGAGAAAGATCTCGTTTCTGTGTTTCCGCACGGGTGCGCTGTGGAAACAGGAGGAAACATGAGACGATTAGAAGAACTGAATCTGGTGGACAACTTTCTGGTCAACAGCCTGACCAGCCACAAGCGTTACGGGGAACCCGCCGGAGAGCTTACGGCAGTTGTTACAGTACATGGAGCATACCACGAAGGAGAACGCCAAAACAGAGGAATTACGGGAGCTGCATCAGATGGTTACGGCAGTAAAAACAGATGGAGAGGTAGGGCTTGCGTATATGAAATTTTTTGAGCTGGAGGAGCGGACGCTACAAAAAGGTATCAGGCAGGGCAGAGCGGAAGGTAGGGAAGAAGGAAAAGCAGAAGGAAAAGCAGAAGGAAAAGCGGAAGATATTCTTGACCTTCTCAGCGAATTAGGCGAAGTGACTCCGGCGGTGCGGGAGCAGCTTTATTCGCAAAAGGATGATGCGACTTTGCGCGCATGGCTGAAACTGGCAGCGAAGGCGGAAAGTATACAGGATTTTGTGCAGGCGGCATTTCCGGATCAGCAGCCGTCATAACAGAGGAGAAGCACGATGATTGCAGAAAGATTACGGACGGATCATTTGAAAGATCCCATGGGTATCAGCAGTACGGTTCCTTATTTTACATGGAATTGCAGCGGCGGAAAAAAGCAGACGGCGTATCAGATCGTCGCGAAAGAAAAGGGCGTCGCTGTCTGGGACAGCGGAAAAATAAAGTCCTCCGCCATGAGCGCGCGCTATGGCGGCAAGCCGCTATGCAGCCGCAGTCGTGTGAACTGGCAGGTGCGGCTTTGGGATGAGGAAGACCGGGCGGGAGAGGTAAGCGGGGAGAGCAGCTTTGAGCTTGGGCTGCTTTCGCCGGCGGACTGGAAAGCGGTATGGATCGATCCGGAGCTGTCCCGTGAGAAGGGTGTGCGGCAGCCTGCAAGCTATCTGAAAAAGCAGGTCGAGATCGAAACAAAGATCGGGGACGCGCGGCTTTACGTTACGGCGCACGGCATGTATGACGTATGGATCAACGGCGTTCATGTGGACGGTTATCTGCTCGCGCCCGGCAATTGTCAGGCGGCAAAGCGGCTGCAGGTGCAGACCTATGATGTGACTGCTCTTTTGAAAAGAGGAAAAAATGAATTGCTCGTCACGCTGGGCGACGGCTGGTATCGGGGCAGCGTCGCCTATGCGATGGATACGAACACCTTCGGGGATGATGTCGCGCTGCTTTTGCAGCTGGAGGTTGATCAGACGGTCGCGGCGGTCTCGGATGAAAGCTGGCTTGCCAGCCAGAACGGTCCGTTAAGGACGAACGATCCGATGAAGGGCGAATGCTATGACGCGCGAAAGGAGCAGATTCAGGACTGGCATGCGGTGAAAATCCGTGATTTCGGGCTGGAAAACCTGACGGGAACGGATACGGCTCCGGTTACGGCGCACGAGCGGTTTTCGGCAAAGTATTTTCTGACACCGAAGGGGGAGCGCGTGCTGGATTTCGGGCAGAATATCGCGGGATTTGTCGAGTTCCGTCTCTTGGCGTATGCCGGACAAAAACTGATCTTGACGCATGGGGAGGTTTTGGATGCGGAGAGCAATTTTACGACGGAGAATTTTCAGAATCCCGATAAAAAAGAATGCGACCAGCGTATCGAATATCTATGCCGGGACGGGGAAAATCACTACCGTCCGACCAAATGCTATTTTGGCTTCCGCTATGTGAAGATCGAGGGAGACTGCGACATCAACAGCGATGCGTTTATCGCACACGCAATCTATTCGGACATGGAACAGACCGGATTTTTTACCTGCGGGAACGAGGAGGTCAACCGGCTGTTTCAAAATGCATTGTGGAGCATGAAAGGAAATTTTGTGGACGTCCCGACGGATTGTCCGACACGGGAAAAAAGCGGCTATTCCGGGGACTGTCAGGTATTTGCGCATACGGCAATGTATCTGATGGACTGTTATCCGGTGCTGCGCCGTTTCATCAGGGAGCAGGCGGCGACGCAGTTTGAAGACGGCTGTGTGAGACAGATCGCGCCGGAAAACCGTCCGCGGTGCTTCTGGGACGGGGGAGCGGGCTGGTGCGACTCTTTTGAGATCGTTCCGTGGCTGCTCGCGAAGCGGTACGGGGATGATGCGCTCATTGCGGAGCAGTATGAGGCGATCCGGAAGTACATGTTGTTTTGCTTAAACCGGCAGAAAGAGACCAGAGAGCAGAACCGGACGATGCCTGCGGAGCTGCAACCCTATTTTGCCGATCAGGGGATTCACTGGGGCGAATGGCTGGAGCCGGGCATGAAAGGAAAACGCAAGGAACGCTATTCAAAAAAAATGTTTGAAGAGGGAATGCCGGAGGAGGCGACCGCCTTTCTCTGCTATGGCTGCCGGATTGTCAGCGCCATGGCGGGAAAATTAGGGCGGCGGGAGGATGAGGCATTTTTTAGGGAGGCATCCGAAAAAGCAAGAGCCGCCTACCGCTTCCGCTATGTCAAATATGGACGGATCCAAAAAAGCCGGCGCCAGTGCCGTTATGTCCGTCCGCTTGCGATGGGACTGCTGGAGGAGGCGGAACAAAAGCCCATTGCCGACGCGCTTGCAAAAAGAATACAGGAAAACGGAATGCATCTGAACACAGGCTTTCTTACCACGCATGAACTGTGCAGGGTATTGACGGATCACGGACATAGCGGGACGGCTTACGGGCTTCTGCTTCAGGAGACGCATCCCGGCTGGCTTTATGCGGTGAAAAAAGGAGCCACGACCATCTGGGAATCCTGGGACGGGATTGACGAGCAGGGGAATCCGTATAATTCCATGAATCATTATGCCTACGGCGCCGTGGTGGGATGGCTGTTTGACCGGGTGGGAGGAATCCGCGTGGAAGACGGACAGATTCTGATCCGTCCGTATCCCGACCGGCGTTTAGGCAGCGTTTCCGTCCGTTATCTGTCCCCCTTTGGGGAAATCCGTTCCGGCTGGCGTTATTGCGATTCTGCGATCGAATATGACATTACCGTCCCGGCGAACGCGGAAGCGGATGTGGTTCTTCCGGACGGGCAGACAGCGCAGGTGGAAGCCGGAAGCTGGCATTTTACCACCGCTGCCGGGCAGGAGGGCGTGTATGAATGATAAGCAGTTTGTATTGGAAGGCTGCCTTCAAAATGTGAAATCCGTTACAAAACGGGAAAGCCGGTTTGCGATCAATCTGCAGCTGCTGTTCCGCGGTGGAAAATCCGCGAAATCATTGCTTTTAATGAAAAAAATGTGTTGACACGCTCGGATGCGTATAATATAATATCTCAATGTGGTTATATTTGAAAACGTCCGGACCAAAGCCCCGGAACGGATGTTTTGAGAATAGATTCAGTAAGTATGATTTTTTACGGAGGGAAAACGATGAATACATTTATGGCTAGTCCGGCTACAATTGATAGAAAATGGTATGTAGTGGATGCGACAGACATGACGTTAGGACGGTTGGCATCTGCGGTTGCCAATGTGCTGCGCGGCAAGAATAAGCCGATTTATACGCCGCACATTGACACAGGCGATTATGTGATCGTTATCAATGCGGAAAAGGTAAAGGTTACGGGTAAGAAGCTGGATCAGAAAGTTTATTACCATCATTCCGATTATGTGGGCGGTATGAAAGAGACCACGCTGCGGGAAATGTTAGCTAAGAAACCTGAAAGAGTCATCGAGCTTGCGGTCAAGGGAATGCTCCCGAAGGGACCTCTCGGCAGAGAGATGTATACGAAGCTGCATGTGTATGCAGGACCGGAGCACAAGCACGCTGCACAGAAACCCGAAGTATTAACGGTTTAATCAGGAAACTTAGAAGGAGGACATAGAAATGGCGAAAGCAACAGCAAAATACTACGGAACCGGTAGAAGAAAAAAATCCATCGCAAGAGTCTATCTGATGCCGGGAAAAGGTCAGATCACGATCAATAAAAGAGACATAGATGATTATTTCGGATTAGATACGTTAAAGCTCATCGTTCGTCAGCCTCTTGTGGCAACCGATACGGTGGAGAAATATGATGCGGTTATCACAGTCCGCGGCGGCGGTACGACAGGTCAGGCGGGTGCGATCAGACATGGTATCGCAAGAGCGCTGCTCCATGTGGACGCAGATTTCAGACCGACCTTGAAGAAGGCAGGCTTCCTCACGAGAGATCCTCGTATGAAGGAGAGAAAGAAGTACGGTCTCAAGGCGGCACGCCGTGCACCGCAGTTCTCGAAGAGATAATTTTAGTTCACAAAGCAAGGGGCTGTCGCACTAATTTAATGCGCAGCCTCTTTTCTGTGCAAAAAATTTGAACCGGACTTCGCAAAGCCCGGCTCATGGTGTAAAATATAAGTATGCCAATACAAAA
>JAMPHA010000035.1:0-23741 GCA_023663615.1 Clostridium sp.
TTGAAACGAGTACAACAAGGTAAATCAAGTTGAATAACGTAAAACAAGTAAAATGCCAAATCAGGCTATTTACCTGACGTGATGACACAGCAAAAAATAATCGAACAGGGTGAGCAGTACGAGCACCCCTGCCACCCACAGCATGGTTCTTAAGCGCTCCGCTTCCGCGTATTCCACGATCTTTCCGTTCAAAAACGCCATGCCCGCGAGCAGCACGGACTCCCCCGCATAGAGCAGACACGTCAATCCAAGCAGCCATTTTCCTTTTTTCGTTCCGTTCTTCATACGTTCAAACCTCCATAAGCAATGTTGCTGTCCATTCGGGGAAACGCAGATGAAAACGTTTCCTGCAACACACTTTACTTTGTTTGAACGTCCGACGGTATCGAATCTGATTTGGTTTCTGCAACCGCGCGCCGCGTCATACTACTGTGGGTTGATTTTACAAACACGGTTCGCGCCGCACTGCCGCAGGCTGCTCTTTTCATTCGCACGATTCGCGCTGCACTGCCGCGGCTGCACTTTACCCCCGTACGGTTCGCGCCGCACCGCCGCGGGCTGTCCGCGTTCACTGCACGCAGGAATAGCAGCGCCGTTCCTTAACGGGCACGTCCTCGTTTAACAGGACGCCCTTTTCCTGAAACAGCGCTTCCAGCGTGACAAAGCGGTAACCCATTTCCCGCAGTTTTGGAATGATCATCTTAAGCGCCTCCACCGTCTTATGATTGCCCTCCATATCATGCAGCAGAATGACCGCGCCGTCCGTCACCTCATTTTGAATGCGCGCGGCGCGCTCTTTCGCGCTGACCTCCTCATTCCAGTCCTCACAACCGATCCCCGCGATAAAGGTCAGCGGAATCTGCCGATACATTTCATCCGATATGGCAATATACGGCGGTCTGAAAAAAATCGGTTCTCTGCCCGTGATCCGCACGATCTCCGCCGTCGTCCGCGACACTTCCTCCCGTATCTGCTCCGCGCCAAGCTCCGGCATCGCGGGATGGCTCCACGAATGATTTTCGATCTCACAGCCAAGCGCAAGCGCGCGCTTTACCGACAGTTCCGTCTGTTCATTGATATTCTGACCGATGAGGAAGAACGTCCCCACCTCATGAAATTCCTCCAATACCGAAAGCACTTCCATCGTCGTGCCCACGCTCGGTCCGTCGTCGAAGGTCAGCGCCGCCAGCTTTTCCACGCCTTCTTCGCCCGGCGTGTGCTCCGGCTGTGCCGCACCTCCTCCCGGCGTGTGCTCCAGCTGTGCCGCGCTCTCTTCGCCCGGCGCCTTTCCGTCTGCGTCCTCCTTCGGAAGCTTGGCAAAAAACCATACTGCGATCGGCAGCGCCGTCAGAAACGCCATCACATCCGCGATCGGCTGCGCCGCCTGCACGCCAAACAGACCTTGGAAATGCACGAGAATAAGCAGCACGGGAATGAAATAAAGCCCGCTCCGCAAGAGCGCCGTAAACGCCGCCTGCAGCTTTTTGCCCGTACTCTGTAACAGCATATTGGTCATTACCATCAGCGGTTGGAAAAACAACGCGCCGCACTGCAGGCGCAGCGCAAATGTGCCGATCTCGACAACCCTGTCGTCATCGCGGAACACCCGCACCGCCCACGGCGCGCTAAACAGTCCGATCAGCGCAAACATTCCGAGCATGACCGTAGCGAGCGCCAGCGTAAACCCGTACGCTTTGCGCACTCTTTTGTACTTACCCGCGCCGTAATTAAAGCCGCATACCGGCTGAAATCCCTGTCCGACGCCCAATCCGACCGCAAAAATCAGCATCGTGATCCGGTTGACAATGCTCATTGCCGCCACTGCGGGATCGCCGTATTCCTTTGCGCAGTGATTTAAGAGCATCGTCGCGATACTGCTCATGCCCTGCCGCAGCATGGCGGGCAGTCCGGTCGCCAGCAGATTCCCGATCAGGGAAATGTCGCGCGCCACGTTTCTGACGGAAAGACGGCTCTGCGTCTTACCGCTCAAAAACATAAACAACAGGATACAGAAGCTGATGCACTGCGACAGCGCCGTCGCAAGCCCCGCGCCGGCAATTCCCATATCAAACACAAACATGAACAGCGGATCGCAGCCCATATTTAAGATTGCGCCCGCCATCAGCCCGCACATCGCATAAGCCGCTTTTCCCTCAAAGCGCAGGATATTGTTCATCACAAAGCTGGATACCATAAACGGACTGGCTAACAGAATGTACCACACATATTGTCTGGCATAGGGCAGGATCGTGTCGGTGCTTCCGAGCATTTTCAGCATCGGTTCCAAAAAACAAAGTCCCAGAATCTCGATCAGCAGTCCGCCGGTGAGCGCCAGAAAAAAGCTCGTCGATGCGTACACTCCCGCGGAGGACGCGTCCTTTTTTCCGAGCCGTCTGGAGATCAGACTGCCCGCGCCCTGTCCGAGCATGAACCCCACCGCCTGGAGGATCGCCATAAAGCCAAACACGATGCCCGTCGCGCCGGACGCGCTCGTTCCCAGCTTTCCCACAAAGAACGTATCCACCATATTGTAAATATGTGTGACAAGCATACTGATTGTCGTCGGGATCCCCAGCTTCACAATCAGCTTCGGAATCGGCGTCTTCGTCATTTTGTCATATTGTGCCGCCGTCTCCCCCCGTACTGCCTGTTCCATTTCCGCCCCATCTCCTTATCATTTCTAAACATATAACAGACAATTGCGAAACGCAATCCATTACGTTCCTGATTGTACAAAATATACAATTCCAAAAGCAGGCGCTTCAATGCATCATCGCCAGCACCATCTGTGCGGTCTCCACAAGATTCGTCCCGCTGTCCATACTGCATTTCTGGATATAGCGGTGCGCCTCCTCCTCCGTCATATGGTTCCGCGTCATCAAAAGCGCCTTCGCCTCCTGAATCAGCCGCCGCTCCTCCTCGCTCCTGCCCTTTGCCCCGCTGTTTGTCTTTTTGCGCCGGCGCAGGATCCCTCTCGACATCATTTGCAGCGTATCCAGAAGCTCATGCACCTTTAACGGCATGGAAAGACATACCATGCCCTGCTCCTGCTTTGTGGAAAGCGCATCCCTCGACGCTAAAAGGAGCATCTGAAATCCCGCCGGCATATCGGCGTATACATCGGAATACATCATATCGACCATCCGAAAACCGCTGACGACGATGCCGTCGTCAAATTCCTGCATCAGACTGACGGCTTTCGCACCGCTGCTCACCGCAAACACATTGGCATACCCGCTTTTCATCAGGATGCGTCTGATACTGTCCGCATCCTGCGCTTTCGGCATGACCACAATGATCTGAATCACACACATCCCCCCTGTCATTTTTTATCAGACATTCGGACAGATGCTAAAACCGATCCAGATACTGGTCGATCTCCCAGCCGGTGATCTGCGTACAGTACGCCTCCCACTCTTTCTTTTTTGCCTCAATATATTTCCTGCTGATATGACTGCCGAGCGTTTCGCATAAAAAAGCATCCTGCTCTAAGCATGTGACCGCTTCGATCAGGGACGAGGGCAGACTCTCCGCCTGCGCCGGATTCTCCCTGCACTGCGTTGCTGCCTGCGCTGCCGTCTGCCCGCTCTGCGCCTTGTCGTTGTCCGCGCTCGGCGGCATGATCTTTTTCTCGATTCCCTCTAAGCCCGCCGCAAGGCAGAGCGCCAGAAGCAGGTAGGGATTGGCGGTCGGATCGGGACTTCTAAGTTCCACCCGGATATGCTCGCCTACAACAGCCGGGATACGCAGAAGCGCACTCCGGTTATTTCCCTGCCATCCGATATGAACCGGCGCCTCATAGCCCGACACGAGGCGCTTATAGGAATTGACGGTCGGATTCGCAATCGCCGTAATCCCCTTGATGTGCTTCATGATCCCGCCGATAAAATAGTATGCTTCCCGGCTTAAACCGAGCACATCCGTGCTGTCGTCAAACATGTTTTTTCCGTCCTTGGACAGCGACATATTGATATGAAGTCCGGAACCCGGAACGCCGTGGACCGGCTTCGGCATAAACGTCGCATGTCTGCCGTGCTGTCTGGCGATCGTCTTGACCGCAAGCTTAAACGTCATGATGCCGTCCGCGATCCGCAGCGCCTCGTCATAGCGCAGGTCGATCTCATGCTGTGCGGGCGCGGCCTCATGATGGGACGCCTCCACGACATATCCCATGTCCTCCATCGTCAGCACCATATCCCGCCTCGTGTTTTCCGAACGGTCCGCCGGTCCCAAGTCAAAATATCCCGCCGTCTCGGACGTTTTGACTGTCGGTCTTCCTTCTTCATCCATATCAAATAAGAAAAATTCACATTCCGGTCCGACGTCGAAGGTATAGCCCATGTCCCTTGCCCTGGCGATGACTTTTTTCAGAATATAGCGCGAATCCCCCTCAAACTGCCCGCCGTCCGGGTAGTGAATGTCACAGATCATGCGCGCGACCTTTCCCTGCTGCGGTCTCCACGGAAAAATCACAAACGTATCCGGATCGGGATGCAGCGCCATATCGGATTCCTCAATGCGCACGAATCCCTCGATCGAGGAACCGTCGAACATACAGCGGTTGTCAAGCGCCCGTTCCAACTGGCTCGCCGTGACTGCCACATTCTTAAACGTGCCGAACATATCCGTAAACTGCAGCCGGATAAACTCCACGTCCTCCTCCTCGACCATCCGTAAAATATCATCCTTTGTGTATTTACTCATATCGCTCCACCCTTTCCATTCTTAAAAGTCTATTGGCAATTGCACAGCCTGTATCATGCGTTTCGCAATTCCTTACATAAAAGTCTATTTTGGTATGACGCCGAATACATTATACTAACACTTTATACGGAGATACCGTCATGAGCAACAAAACCAGAATCGTTGTGCTGCACCAAAAAGAAGTCGTTTATACCGCCATTTTTGTTCTTCTCGGCATTTTGTTCCTCATCCTGATGCTCGTCATGTTTCTTCCGGGACGAAAAAACAAAGAGAACGACACCGCGCAGGCGACCTACAATCCCGGCGTTTACACGACCAGCGTCCGGCTCGGAGAAAACACCGTGGATATTGAGGTTTATGTCGATGCGGACAATATCAACTCCATCCGCATGGTAAACTTAAACGAGACCATCTCCACGCTCTACCCGCTGATGGAGCCCGCTTTTGCCGAGCTTTCCGCGCAGATCGTAAAGACGCAGACTCTGGAGGGTATCACCTACGATACGGACTCAAAATACACGAGCCTGCTCCTGCTCGACGCGATCGAAACCTCCTTGACCAAAGCGCGCGTTACCGTGGATGCGGGGGAGTAATGCCCCCGCTGCGCGCACGGATCTGCACATGCCGCTATACCCGCACATTTTTCCGGGTTCTGCCCACAATTTTGCCGCCCTCTGTCCGCCCTGCCCGGCAAATCCGGCACAAACACGGACCTACGCGGCCGCTGCTCTCAGCATGCCGCTATCTGCATCTTGCCAGCATCGCCTTTAATTCCTCCACGCTGAACTTGTAGGTCCGGTCGCAGAACTGGCAGCTTACCTCAATCTCCTTTCCCTCCCCGATCATTTCCGAAATATCCTTTTTCCCGATACTGATGATGGCGCGCTCCACGCGCTCCTTCGAGCAGCCGCATCGATAAGCGGTCGGGAGCGTATCCGTGATCTTCACATCCAGTCCGTCAAGCACCTGCTCTAAGATCCGCTCCGGCGTATCCCCTGCATCCAGCATGGCCGTGACGGAGCGGATGCTTTTTAGATTTTCTTCTAAGCGGGTGATCACTTCGTCCCCGGCAAACGGCATGAGCTGCACGATAAAGCCGCCCGCCTGTCTGACCGTATTGTTTTGGTTCATCAGTACGCCGAGTCCGACCGAACTTGGCACCTGCTCGGAAACCGCGAAATAATAAGTGAGATCCTCCGCGATCTCCCCCGTCTGTAATGCGGTCTGTCCGACATAAGGCTCTTTTAATCCCATATCCTTGATCACGCGCAGGCTTCCCTTGCCGACCGCGCCGCCGACATTCAGCTTTCCCGCGGCGTTCGGCGGCAGAATGACCTGCGGCTGTACGGCGTAACCTTTCACATCTGCCCGCGCGTCCGCCGTCACCGTCAGACCTTCCACGGGACCGTCCCCCTTGATCTGGATCGTGAGCACGTCGCGGTCTCCCTTTAACATGCTTCCCATCATCGCGCCCGCCGTGAGCAGTCGGCCGAGCGCCGCCGTGATAACGGGGCTTGTATTATGATACCGTCTTGCGGTCTCCACCAGATTTCTCGTTGTCGCTGCAAACGCGCGGATCTGTGCGTCCGCCGCCGTCGCTCTGACGATATAGTCCTCCATGCTGCTTACCGGTTCCTTTCTTTCATCCGTTTCCTACATTGACGGATTTTTCTTTTTGATTATAGAATCAATACAGCAAAAGTGCAAGTCGGGAATGCCCCTTTTCTTTCATAAAAAAAGCACCTACAGAACCTCTGTAAGCGCTTTTATGCCCGTGATACCCGTCTGATATACGATCATGATACGATCCGCTGCCATGAAGAAACATCCGCCCGTCGGCATACGCCGATTGAGGAAAAACGCAGCTTCCTTATTCCACCAGGTATAAATAGACGTCCTCCAGATTCGGGACTGCCTCACGCACCTCGCCGATCTGCGGCTTTTTTTGCGAAACAATGCGCAGGCATGTCTTTTCGGGTGTCAGCATCATGTTGGCGATCTTCCAATCCGGACTCTCATATGCGTTCTGCTCCTTTGGCGTCACCAAAACTTCGAATACATGATGCTCCAGCTCGGTCATGACTTCCTGCGGCGTCCCTTTTCTTACGACGCTCCCTGACTTCATGATCAGGACTTCCTTAGAAATATACTCTACATCCGATACGACATGTGTTGCAATCAGCACGATCTTATCTTTCGAAATCTCACTGATAAAATTTCGGATCCGGATCCGCTCCTTTGGATCAAGCCCCGCAGTCGGCTCGTCCATGATCAAAATTTTCGGATCGTTTAACAACGCCTGCGCGATCAGAATCCGCTGCTTCATCCCGCCGGAATAGGACTTTAACTTTTTATGCCTGTCGCCTTTCAGATTGACGATCTCCAATATCCCGCTGATCCGTTTTCCTGCTTCCGCCTTTTTTAATCCTTTCAGCGCCGCCATATACCACAAAAATTTTTCGCCCGTAAAATCCTCATACACCCCCTGCTGCTGCGGCATATAACCGATCAGGGCACGATAGTCTGCGCCGAGCCTGTCAATCTCCTCCCCGTCCAGCGTGATCGTGCCGCGATCGGGTTCCAGATTTTGTGTGATCATATTCATCAGGGTGCTTTTCCCCGCCCCGTTCGGACCGAGTAAGCCGTACACGCCCGGCGTAAAACTGACCGAAAAATCCTTTACGGCATAAGTTTTTCCCCGATCATAGCTCTTTTCGATTCCGTCAAGTCTTAACTCCATACGCTTCCCCGTTCTATCCTTTCATCCCAATCAACAATGTGGCAATATCCGTTCCGAAATGATGCAGCGTGAATGCAATAATACCTGCGGCGCCGATTCCGGTAAGCATGGCGGGCATTTCGCTCTTCATCAGCCGTGACAGCTTCCGACCGGCAAAACATACCGCCGCCAGACTCAATGCCTTTAACAAAAATATCAGCGCGATCATCCCTCCGAGCGGAATCCCGCTTACCAAATGCACGCTCGTAAAGTCGCAGACCCGCTGTGCCGCAGTCGTAAAATGATCGACCCGCTCATACCGCAGAAACAGCGGCAGCTCGGTCAGCACAAACAGGACGCCCGCACAAAAATATGCGCAGAGATTCCTGCTCCGTTCTATGCGTTCTCTCCCGCCGCACGTCGAACGGATCAGAAAATTCATGTTCTTTTTTTCATCCACGGTATCAATACCGCAGACCAGATAGAGCAGAACCGCCGCTCCGATAAACCACAACGTCAGATCGGTTCCGGTATCCTGCCACAGCTCTTTATAAAATACTTCATCCAAAAGATACTTGTCCCAAAAGCTTCCGGACTTTTCTTTTAATGCTTCCAGCTGGTCTTTTACCATGCGAAATCCGTCTTCCAGCATATCCGCCCTTGCGGTCAACTCCTGCATCCTTAGCGGATCTTCCGAAGCGAAAGCGCCTCCGGGACCCTTGCGCACCTCCGTAAGAAACGCTTCCTCCTGCTCCATAAAGCGAATCGTCTCCTCCGTAATCCGCCCTCCGAGACGATCAATATAGTAATGATAAGACGCCGTTTTCGCACTCGCGTAATGCTGCGCTTCCGACACCGCGGCGGATTCGCTGACGCACCATGCGAGCAGAACAAGGCATACGATCCCTTTCTTCTGCTGAACCAGCATCTTATAAAATTCATAATACAGCAGACTAATCCGCCTGTTGAGGAACGCAGTCCGGCCGCGGAGCGCCCGCATGACCCGCTCCAGCCGCCCCTCCTTCTTGATCTGACAAGTCCTGCAGAACGCCAAAAGCCCCTCTGCCGCAAACAGGATTCCCATTAAGACTGCCGCAACAACCGCGCAGATATTCTTTCCTGCCGGATGACCGAACAGGTTCAGATTAAAATATTCACCCAGCACCCACTTCATGTTCCAACAATAGAACGGATTGATGCATTTCAGACCGCCGAATGTCCCACTGATCGAAAAACGACGGCTGAAAAAATACTCCGCCAGCAGCGTACCCCCAAAGACCATACATACAAACGGCGCGCTCTTAAAGAGCATGCCAAGCCCATACAGCAGACAGGCAATGACCGCTGCGATCCCCATACGGATCCATACAATGGAACAAAGCGCCTCCGCCACCGTCAGCGGATACGCGCAATTGCGAAACAGTGAAGCCGATTGGACCGCCCTGCCAAGATTCCCGTACCCGTACATCCATCCGAAAAGCAAAATCGAAGCGCACTCCTGCAGCGCCGTATAAAACAGCGCAGATAAGACCATTACCGCAAGCTTCGCCGCCGCAAGAGGCATATGCCCGTTCCTGCTTCCTTTGAGCAACAGCAGCAGATTTCTGTCTCTCTCATAAAAAAGTACATAATATCCCAAAACCGCTAAAAAGACCAGTACAAATAGTAACCCGTTATGATACTCCGCCAGTTCCCGGAGCCCGAAACAATTATCCGCCTGCGGCACAACCTCGGACAATGGCGCAAAATCCGTACAGCTTTTCACGAGATTTCGGTACACATAACTTTCCGGCTCCGCATAGATCGCCGTGCCCATCATCCGATCGGCGCGTTCCTGCATCTCTCCGATAAAAGAGGGGTAAGAGGCGATATAGCTCTCCTGCTGCTCCCTGTCCTGTCGGTAATAGCCGTCCGTATCCGCCTCTTGATTTCCGGCGAGATACTCCTGATAACTTTCTTTCTGTCCATAAATATAAAAGAAGACGGTCGTATTCTTTTCATAGGCATATACATTCAGCAGATTTCCCACAAACAACAAAAGCGTAATCAGCAAAAACAATTTTTTCCTGCAAAGCTTACTCCACTCATACCTGAAAACACTCATACGCATCTCCCCGGCTTATTCCCGCCCATACGGGATGACCGTCAGCCCGATCTCGGCGCCGCCGCAGCTCCCGATCGCGCTTTTATCAAAGCGCAGCAGCCCCCAGCCGTCGTTATCATCACGGTAAATAATGAACATCTGCTCCGGATCTCCGATCGGCGGCGTCCCAAAAAGACGAATCTCCGGCAGGACAAAGGTATCCGCAAGATTCAAATTTTCGTCATATACCCAAAACTTCTTTTCCTCCTCATAATCCATTTGACCGATTTCTCCCATCGTCGCCATGAAGGAGTTTGTCAGATACAAATATCTGCCGTCGCTGCGGACATTGTATCCCATCGGCACATCCTCCATCAAAACCTCGGCATTCGAACCGTCCAAATCTGCGATGTACAGGCTCCCCGTCCGAAGATAGGATCCCTTCATGTCGTCCGCGTCAAATACGGTGGGAAAAAACACAATCCGATCCTGCCAAAACGTCATTTCCAGAATGTCTTCTTCCTCCGGCATTCCTTCATAGACAAGCTCTCTTACCTCTTGGGCGGCAATATCATAAACGAACGTCTTTTCATAGGCATACAGCTCATCTTCACCACGGTCCTCCGCACCGGAAACAATGAAGTAAAGATAATTTCCATATGCCTTGCACCAGTTGAACCCCGCGTAAAAGATATTCTCCTCCTCCAGGGCATAGATCGCCTCCGGCTCTTTTCTCGTACCCGTCAGGTTCAACGCCTTTAAGATATAATGCTCCTCCATCTCACCCTCGTCGTCATAGGTATAAAAATGTTCTGCATAATAGAACTCCCCTCTATGAACGACCCATTCCTCCACGCTGACTCCTGTCCAGCGGTAGACCTGTTCTTTCTTTGCGCCGTCCTCGGACAGACGGTACAGGATTGTCTCCTCCTCTCTAAATCCCTTATCCGTAAGACAATACAGATCCCCGTCATAATACATTATTCCCTTTGCACTGTCACTGGAAAACTCACTGAAATACAGATAGGCATTGCACGACTCCTTTCTCTCCTGATCCGTCTCACGGTCATGCAGGCAGTCTGCTTTAGCGCAGAGCGGAAAGAGTTCCCCCGTTCCCTCATCCAGATAATAGACAAATTCGCCCTGCCGAAAATAGTATCCCTTTTCGCCCCTCTGCATTTGAGGTTCCCAGTCCCATGATCCCTGCCACGTGTACTGAAAATCGCTTCCCTCCATGTACGTATCCGGCAGCGTTTCTTTCCCACAGCCGGACAGCATAAGAAAGCCGGCGGCGATCGACAGATATAATATATTTCTTTTCATAACAACGCCCCCATGTATGAAGCAATCCATAGCAGGGAATCACTTCCCGTACTATGGATTGCCCTTGTTGATTGATCCTATTATTCCGTATATCCGGTACGGCTGATATTAGTCCATGTACCCCCCGCAGTCACCTTATGCTCTCCTTTCCCGCCGATCACAGTCGATCCCGGGATTGAGACATATGCGGTCGCCGACACACCGCCACCCGAAGCCGTGTTTGGACCTGCATTGGCATTCAAATTCAGCTGACCATAAACAAAATACACTGTTGCCTTCGCCTCCAATGTGCCCGGGCGCGAATAGTATGTAGTCGCCGTCGCGCTGTTGGAATTGGTCGTAACGGTCCCCCATACCTCATACCCGTTCAGCGTATCTTTCGCATGCACCGAAATTCCGCCGCACCCTGCTGCCAACGATATGATCAGTATCGCTCCCATCAGTTTCTTTGCAAATCTCTTCATTGCTTTTTCCTCCTTTACATTTTTCGTTTGTTTAGAGACTTTGAACTACAAAAGTCAATTTAAGTATAAAGGAAATATCATTTTGTGTCAAGTGATCGTTAAAAAACAGAATGACATTGTTAATTTGAAAACAGCATGACATTTTCGAGAACCTTTATGAATAACATCAAACGCTTTGCTTCTCCTTCCCGCACTCCCGCGCGCAGACGACAATGCGCCCGCTCTGCGCATCCGGCTCTTTCGCCGTGTAGTCATCAAATGCGCCCTCATACCGCATTCCCGCGCGCGCAAGCAGCTCTTTGATCTCCGAAAGCTCATACCCGCGCTGCACATGCGTTTCAACATGCTTCCGGTAGCGTCCGTCCCTCTCCCGCAGAAACAACGTCAGATCGTATTCATTCATACGGCTTTCCGCGTCATAGATATTTTCCCAGATAAAGCTGCAATCGTCACGATTTTCGGCAATGACCGCATCCCCGATCTCATCGCGGTATTTATGTATCGTATTAAAATCAAACAGAAACAGTCCGCCGGGATCCAGATAATTGTTTACCAGACGAAAGCACTGTACGAGCGCTTCCTGCTCCGTCAGATAATTGATGCAGTCGCAGCAGCAGACGACCGCGCGCACGGTCCCGTACAGTTCGAACGCATCCATTTTCTGTCGGAGATATAAAACGTCAATCTTCGCTTCCTCTTTTTTGCGTACCGCCTGCTCCAGCATTTCCGCCGAGGCGTCCACACCGATCATATCATAGCCCGCCACAGACAGCAGCTCGGTCAAATTTCCCGTTCCACAGCCGAGATCCAGCACGAGTCCGTCCCTGATCCCGTTTTCCCAAAGCATGGAAACGATCCATTTGCACCATTCCATATAGGGCGTTTCGTCCATCAGCTCGTCATACACCCGCGCAAACTCCGTATATGTCTCCATGCGCACCTCCGTTCCCGCGTGGAAATCCGCTTCCGCCGCGGCGCTTATTTCTCTCCCAGCTTCATCGCCGCAAACGTTCCCGCCGCAAGACACACGATACCCGTCAATACATTCACAACCGTCAGCGCCGGGTAGCTCCCCATCAGCAGGATCGCCACAGGGGACGCTGCGATCAACCCGATAATCGCAAGATACGCATAGAGCGGGAACCTTTCAAAAACAATCTCCACCAGCTTCGCAATCGCAAAAACACCGAACACCACGCCGATGCCGAACGGAACCAGCACGCCGCAGCCCGTTAAGATCCCGCTCATGTCAAACGATGTCAGCGCGCGGATAAAATCGCTGATCTGTGCGATGATGGGATTATAATAGCCCAAAAGCAGCAGCATCATGGAGCCGCTGACGCCCGGAATCACCATGGTCGCCGAGGCAACAATGCCGACGCCGAACAGCTTTAAGACGTTTGGCAGCGTAAAACTCATATTCGCCGACGCGCCCTCTTTCTCGCCGATGACCGCCAAAAAGACGACCAGCGCAAAAAAGAGAATCGCCGCTGCGATATGCCCGCCGTGAATATGGCAGTTTTTTTCTTTTTTTACACTCTGCACACGCTTCCAGATCGCCGGAAGCCCGCCGATCACCAGTCCGATAAACAGCAGATTCGTCTGTACCGGAAAGTGCGCAAATAAATATTCTAAGCCAAACGCGCTTGCGATAATCGCAATCCCCATGCCAAGCACGATCGGCAAGAGATATAGCACGCTCTTCTTAAATTCGCTGAACAAATGCGTGATACAGTGGATGATCTTATCATAAATTCCCATGGATACCATCATTGTCCCGCCGCTCACGCCGGGTATGATATTCGCAATTCCGATCACAATACCGTGTAATACTGTTTTTATCATAGCTTCTTTTCTCCATTCTGTTTCATTTCTTTCAAAAACGCAAACAACTCGTCCATCTCCGCATCCGTGCCGATCGAAATGCGCAGATAATTGCCGATGCGCGGCTTATCCCAATACCTTACATAAATATTATGCGCCCGCAGCGCCTCAAATAATTCTTTTGCGCTGTATTTCTCATGCGTGGCAAAAATAAAATTGCTCTTGGAATCGGGAAATGTAAAGCCGAGCTCCACAAGCCGCCGCTTGCTCCGCTCCCGCGTCGCGACCACCCTGCCGGTGATCTCCTTAAAATACGCGTCGTCACGCAGCGCCTCCACGCCTGCTGCCAGCGTGACGCTGTTCATCGTATACGAATTAAAAGAGTATTTTGCGTCATTCAGGTAACGGATCAGCTTCTTTGAACCGAACGCATATCCGATACGCATTCCCGCAAGTGCGCGGGACTTCGAGAATGTCCGCACCACCAAGAGATTCTCATAGCGGTCGATCAGTTTTAAGCAGCTCTCACCGCCGAAATCAATATAGGCTTCATCTACGATACAGACCACGTCCGGATTTGCCCGCACAATGTTCTCAAACAGGGAAACCGGCGCAAGCTCGCCTGTCGGCGCATTCGGATTCGGAATGATCACACCGCCGTTCGGCTTATAATAATCTTTTTCTTTGATACAAAACCGCTCGTCAAGCGCCTGCGTCTCATAGGGGATCCTAAGCAACTCCGCCCACACATCGTAAAACGAGTAGGTGATGTCAGGAAACAGCACAGGCAGCGTCGGATGATTAAAAAAAGTAAGGAACGCCATCGCCAGCACGTCATCCGAACCGACTCCGACAAATACCTGCTCTTTTTCCACGCCGTAATATGCCGCAAGCTCCGATAAGAGCGGCTCGGTCTGCGCGTCCGGATATTTTCGCAATATTCCCGCGTCGTATTCCCGCAGCACCCGCTGTACGCCCGGCGCGGGCGGATACGGCGACTCGTTTGTATTCAGCTTGATAACGCCCTGTCCCTTGGGCTGCTCGCCCGCGACATAGGGCGTCACCGTTCTCACATTTGCCTCCCAGCTCATAGCGGCACCTCCCAAAGTTCCTGTAAGGAAACATGCACTGTATCCATGTACCGGATCAGTGTTTCCTTATGCATAGTAACAAATTTTGGAGCGATTTGCAACGACTCTCTAAGCTTCCCGCCCCGCTTCAGGCTTGCAGGCGCTGCGCCGCCTTTCATTCCTTTGCGTCAGATCAGCAGGACATAGGAAAAGCAGGCACTCTCCGTCTCACGAGTCCCTGCTTTCACAACCAGTTATAAGATTGCTCCTGCCAGTCATATGGCCATGCTAAGCGCAAGTTACACATTCTCCATATCTTTTTACTTCTTTATTAACGCAGCAAACTCCTCGATGCTTTCCGCTTTCGCCGCCAGCTTATGCCACGTACGAAGCGTTTCTTCCTCAGCCTGCGCAGAAATTGTTTCCTGCAGGGAGGGCGGGACGTCGCCCAGATCACCGAGCAGGTCGAGAATGTCGCTGATCTTCGCCTGTATCATACCCTGCGTCCGTCCCTCGGCAAGACCTGCCGCTCTTCCCTCCGCAAGCCCTTCTTCCCGTCCCTCTTTCCATCTCCGCTGTTCAATCTCATAACTCTTCATATAACTCAGCCCTACCTCTCCGTCACGCTTCACCGCCGTCACCATTTCGTGCAGCTCTTGCAACCGCTCTGTTCTGGCATTCTCTTTTGACGTGTGTTCCATGTAATATAGAAGCTCACGCAATTCCTCCGGCGGATTTCCTTCGGTTCCCTTCGTATAAAGGAAAATTGTCCGCGCCCCGTCCTCATACGGCAGTTCGGGAACTTCAATGCAGCCGTTCTTGACCGTGTAGACCATCCGGTCCAAGCCAAACGGATCATACGTCGTGATAAAGATCACAATGACATTTCTTAACTCCGCATACTCCACACCCGTTTTCAGACAGCCCGCATCCAGCTTCGCATGGTAGAACCGCACCCGTTTTGGGAGTGACGCAATGCCCTCTTTCCCGTCATTATTATCCGGTTCCAGGTCAAAGAGTTCACCGTCTTCCTCGTCAAGATACACATCCATCCGGATGCCGTGTTTGTCCGTGTCCTCACCCGGTACGGCGCGCTGTGGGGTGACTTTCAGCTTTCCGATCTTCCTGCCTAAGATGCATTCGAGGATGCACCGCGCCGCAGGCTCCCCGTACACCGCATGACTTGTCAGGCTGTTTGCCAGAAAGTCATCTACTAAGTTCAGTTCTTCCAGTTTCCTTACATTTCTCATTCGTTTCCTCCTGTTCCCATAGTGCAGGAAAACAGGAGACTGCCCGCCTCTTTTTCTTTCGTGCACTATGCCTTTCTAAGTTGTTGTGGATAAAAGCATAGATTACAAAAGAATGCCTGTTTTGATAGACATTAAAAGGATGCTTCGCATCCTTTCGAAGAATTGCCGACGCAATTCTTCACAGGTCACGAAATTCCCATCTTTTAAAAAGCGGCAGAATGCCGTCTGACACGGATTGCCCGAAGATTGGCTGATCGCGTTCGGAACACGGTATCCCTACCGGATGCCGCATAAACCCAATGCGCGTAAGACAGCCTTGAACAACTCCGTCAAAGAATATATGCTTTGTGCTGATTATACAAAAATCCAGCCAACACGTCAAGACCATTTTGGAAATAATACACAAATCGCAAAGCGTCCTTTTTTATGCCCGGACATGCAGTTCCACCGTGCGCGCCGCCTTAAACTCCCGCCTGATGCTGCGATAGCGCAGCAGTAAGGTCTCTCCCTCGTACCGCCTGCGTTCAAGCAGTCCCAAGCGGATGCGCAGCTCATTCGTGTGAGATCGCCGGATGATCTGTTTGGTGAGTGGAACGACGCGCAGGCGTTCCTGCTCCTTTTTTGTCACACATGTGATGCCGGCGAAACGATAACGCCCTTTTTCATCCCTTGTATCCACGCGAACGCCGAAAAGGAGCACCCAGCCGCACAACAGAGCCGCCGTAAACAGGATCGCACAGGCAGCGAGCAGCGGCGCGCCGCCATACTGCACATCCGCCCACGCGCCACTATTTCCGCCCGCCTTTTGTAAAACCGCCGCCTCCTGCTCGTTTGCCGATGCGAACCGTTCATTCTGAATGATCGTGTTCTCCTCGTATATGCCGCCGTTTTCATCGGTGTTCTCTGCGCTTCCGTTCTCATCACGGTTCTCACCCGGACTTCCCACGCGCGGCAATCCGCCCGGATAGTGCTGCGGGAGTGTTCCCGTTGCCTCGGACTGTGCCACGCCGCCGGAAGAACCGTTCGAGCCATAGCGCCCGCCCCATCCGTCTTTGCCATTCTTCAAGCCGCTTCCGCCGCCCGCTCCCGTACCGTTCAAATCGTCCCCCCTGCTTTCTGTGCCGGTTCCTTTTCCGGTTCCGCCTGCATTTCGATCGCTCTGCGTGTTCTGTCCCTTGCCGCTATTGCCGGTTCCGCCGCTGATCCCGCTCACGCCTGCGCCCCGGTTCCCTATTTCACTGCCGGTATTTCCCGTTCCGCCTGTCCCGTTCGATGCGCTTCCGTTCACACCCGCACCGGTTCCGCCCACGCCGGATCCGGTGCCTTCTGCTTTGTCCGTGCCGGTTCCTCCAACTCCCGAAGTACCTGCCGCATCTATACCGGCTCCGATAGAACCGATACTGTCCGCTCCCGCATCGCCCGGATCTGTCGGGTTCCCGATGCCGCCCGTACCTCCTGTTCCGCCTGCGTTTCCGCCATTCCCGGATCCCGTCGTTCCGCTGCCGCCATTTCCGGAGCCTGCCGTTCCGTTTCCGCCATTTCCGGAGCCTGCCGTTCCGTTTCCGCCATTTCCAGAGCCTGCCGCGCCTCCGGCGCTGCCGCCCGGCGCAGGCGTCGGCTGCGGTCTTTGCTTTTTCTCCGCATGAAAGGACATACGCGTCACATTACCCGCCAGGTCCTTCACTGCGATCTCAAGCGTACCGCTGCCGGATAAAACAGCGGAATTTCCGGTCGAATAGGTAGCGCCTCCGTCAAACGAGTAAGGCGCGTCCGAAAGACCTCCCTCGTTATCCTGCGCCTGCACGGTAACGGTCAGACCGCCGTCGTACCAGTTATCAACAGACGGACTTGTCGATAACGAAACTGCTGGCGGCGCTGTATCAACCTTTGTTACGGTGGTCTCCGCCGTGCTGATATTGCCCACGGCGTCACGCACGCTGACAGCGTATGTCCCGTTTTCCGTAACCGTATAGACATTCGAAGCGCTCCATGTTGCACCGCCGTCAAATGAATATGCCTCGGCGGCAAGTCCCGACTCCGCGTCTGACGCAGCCGCGACAAGTTCTACGGATTTTCCCCACACATCGGACGACGCCCGAAATGAACTGATCGCAGGCGGTATATGATCGATATGATCCACCGTTATGGAAATCGTGGGGGAAAAATCCACATTTCCGCTCCCGCTCAGTCCCAATGTATAAGTACCGTTTTCCGTCACATGAAGGCTCGAACCTCCCGGAGCGCCGTTCCAAAGGAAGCCGGAAATGCTGATACCTCCCTCATGCACGGAATAAGAGGCGTTCAGATCAAGCTCTTTTGCCCAATCCTGTGTTGACTTCCCGCAGGAAAAAGACACTGCCGCAGCACCTCCTTTCCCACAGCTTATCTCGTAATACGTCGTCGTTCCCTTTCCGCTGCACCTTGCGCCATCCAACTTATACTGACCGGTCCAGCTCGTACCGCACTGTCCGCACGTATACGTGTACGACACCCCGTTGAAAGCGACATTGATATTGTAGGAATTGCAGTCCCACGTCTCGCTTTTGCGCGTACCATAGCAGCCGCCGCCGCTTTCACGGCTCCCGGTATGGCGGTGCGTCAGTTGTCCCGACTCCGCATATACCTCCGCCGTACAGCCGAAAAATACGGTCAGAAAGCAAAGCGCCGCCACGATCGCTCCCACCGTTGTCGTTATTTTGTTTTTCATAAAAAAGTACCTCCCGTTTGTCAATGCTCTGTTTGTTAATTGTTGGAAATCACGATTGAATCAACCGCTGCATGTTTGGGACTGACTGTCCCATGAAATGCCTTTGCCTATGAGAAATCTCTCCAAAAAGCCCTGCGCAGACTTTTTCCAATTGGAAGCTTATTGTAGCATGAGATTTTTGATTTGTCTATTGATTTTATGCACAAAATTTTTTAATATAGAGTTAATAACACGAAAGATTCTGTTATATACATTAAAATACGAACTGCGCATCCGGTCTGCGGCCTCCTGCCGGAACCGGACCCGCGCTATGAATAGAGGATACCATGGTCTTTTCCAGTCTGATATTTGTATTCCGGTTTCTCCCGGTCTTTTTGATCCTATATTTTATCACACCTGAACGTTACCGCAATCTCACGCTCTTTGGCGGGAGTCTGATTTTTTATGCGATCGGGGAACCCATATATCTGATTCTGCTCCTATTGTCCGTTTATATCAACCATCATCTCGGACTCTGCATTGCCCGCTGTCCCAGACGCCCCAGAAAACGCCAGTTTTATTTTGTGCTGGCAATGCTCTACAATTTTGGAATGCTTTTTGTATTCAAATACACGGATTTCCTGATTGAAAATATCAATCTGCTGACCAGATTCATCAGCCGTCATGCGGGAATCGCGATTCCTGCGATCCCGCTGCTCCATCTTGCGCTGCCGCTCGGTATCAGCTTTTATACGTTTCAGATCGCTTCTTATATTATTGATATTTACCGCGGCACTCAGAAGCCCGAACGCTCCATCGTCACGCTCGGCACGTATCTGTGTATGTTTCCGCAGTTGATCGCCGGTCCGATCGTCATGTATCCCGATGTCTCGGCGTCGTTAAAAAAGCGTCATATCTCTCTTGAGGATTTTGAGGACGGACTAAAGACCTTCACGCTCGGACTCGCCTCAAAAGTACTGCTCGCCAACCGCATCTTCCTTCTTTGGAACGATATTCAGGTGACCGGCTTTGACGGTATTTCAACGCCCCTTGCGTGGCTGGGCGCTTTTGCGTATTCTTTTCAGATCTTTTTCGATTTTTACGGATATTCCCTGATGGCGATCGGACTTGGGCAGATGCTCGGCTTTCGCATCCCGGAAAATTTCCGTTTTCCGTACATGGCGGCCTCCGTCTCAGAATTTTGGAGGCGGTGGCATATCACGCTCGGCGCATGGTTCCGCACATACATCTATATTCCCCTGGGCGGCAATCGGAACGGACTGCCGCGCACGATCCGCAATCTGTTCCTCGTCTGGGCGCTGACCGGGCTATGGCACGGTGCAAGCTGGAACTTCATCCTGTGGGGGCTTTTATTTTTTGCGCTGATCGCTTTGGAAAAACTGTTTCTCGGCAAGGTGTTCACGAAATGTCGTTTTCTCGGACATCTGTATATCATTGCCCTCATTCCGGTCACATGGATCATTTTTTCGATCACGGATCTGCCTTCGCTCGGCGTTTATCTGACCAGGCTGTTTCCGTTCGTAAACGGCTCGTCCGTGTGGGTGTTCGGCACGCAGGATTATGTGTACGCGCTGAAAGATTTTGGTCCGCTCTTTGCGCTGTGCGTGCTTTTTTCTACGCCGCTGCCCGCAAAGCTGTACCGGAAACACAAAAAGAACCCGCTGACGATCCTTGCCCTGCTCGGCATTTTTTGGCTGAGTGTTTACTATCTGCTCGTCAGCGTCAACAATCCGTTCCTCTACTTCCGTTTTTAGGGAAACGCTGATGAAACTGCTTCCTTAAGTCGTTGATACAGAAAGGCATGATGATCTTTTATGAAAATGAAACGCATTCTTGGCAGCTTAACAAAAATACCGTTCCTCTGTCTCCTCGTCGTTACGCTCTCTTTTGCGGACGGGATTGACGACAGCATTCTTCCCTGGCCGTCGCCGTTTCATATCAACCCGGCGCATTTCGTCAGACCGGATGATGCCGCCAAAGCGGGTACGGACTCCCGCATGAACTGGGACACGGACGACAGGAACAGCAGCAACGCCTTTCAGACGGGCGCGCAGCCCCATTCCGACCTGTCCCAGGCAGGCACTGAATACAATGGAAACAATATGGATGCCGACGGGCGTATGCATACGGACGCCAGCCAAAACAATGCAGACGGCGCGCTGGCTGGCGATGGTGGGAATGCGCAGGCCGGCTCCGGAATCGGCACGGACAACAATGCAGACGATGCGCTGGCAGGTGGTGACGGAAATCCTGGCGGCGAAAGCGGTACGGATACGGCGTTTCCGGATTCGCCCGTACTTGGAGAAGACGGCCTTCCCCTCGTTCAATATATGGAGGTGGCGGACGACTATTTTGACGACGCCGTCTTTATCGGCGACTCCCGCACCCGGAGCCTCCAGCTCTATGCCAACTGGGAACACACTACTTTTTTGGCGGATACCGGGCTGACGATCTATACCGTGCTCGATAAGAAGCTGACACCTTCCACAATGACTACGAAAACAACCGTAACAGATTATCTGAGCGACCACGAATTCAAAAAAATATATCTGATGCTCGGCATCAATGAGCTTGGCACAGGCACCGCTGAAAGCTTCTGCAGGTCCTATAGCGACGTCTTGGAGCAGATCCGCGCACTGCAGCCGGACGCCATCATTTACCTTCAAGCGATCCTGCACATCTCCGCGGGCAAGGATCGGGAGCATACTTATATTAACAACGCAGCGATCATTGAGCGCAATGAGGCATTGCGTTCGCTTGCGGACAACGAGCATATTTTCTTTTTGGACTCAAATCCCGCAGTCTGCGACGAAAACGGTTATCTGATCGACAGCTATACTTTCGACGGCGTTCATCTTCAGGCAAAATATGTGTACCTGTGGACGGATTATCTCAAACAGCACGCGATCCTGCGTGAAGAGCCCCCTGTTTTCCAGACGCCTTTTCCGTCACCGGAGCCGCGCGCGATCCAGTAAAAGTTTCTCTAATAGGTCAACCCTGAACGCTCATATACTGATACAAAAAGCTGACGGGTTCCGCTATGAAACATAAAAAAAAGGAATCAAACGATCAATCCTACTTAAGCTGGCTTTTGGAAAAGGGCATTCTCTCGCTCTGTCTGCTTTTTACGGTATTCGCGCTGATCACCGGCATTCAAAAGCAATTTCCGGAAGCGGTCGCCACCAGCAGCAGCGTCGGCGGCAGAAATCTGCCGATCTACTGCGTGGATACCCCCGATAAAAAAATCGCCCTGACTTTCGATGCGGCATGGGGAAACGAGGATACGCAGAATATTCTGAACATTTTGGCAAAATATGACATCCATGTGACCTTTTTTATGACCGGAGGCTGGGTGGAAAGCTATCCCGATGATGTAAAATCCATTCTCGCCGCCGGTCACGACCTCGGCAATCACAGCGAAAACCACAAAAATATGAGCCAGCTTTCGGACGCGGAAAAGAAGCAGGAGCTTATGAGCGTTCATGAGCGCGTCAAAGAGCTGACCGGCTATGAAATGTTTCTTTTCAGACCGCCGTACGGCGACTATGACAACGCCGTGATCCGCGTCGCGGAGGAATGCGGATATTATCCGATCCAGTGGGATGTGGATAGCCTCGTTACAGATACAAAAAACACATTAGCCTGCAGAAAGCCCCAGAGGTGACGCCCTGGAGCTTTCGCTTTGTGTACTCGCGGTACTTATATCCTTTTAGCTGCCGCCAGTATAACATATGCGACAGCCAAAATCAAGTATACCCCATAAGAAAAATAATTTGCCGTCGAACGACAAAATAATTTGCATATATTACAGCAATTAAGAGATATTGTATTAGATATTCCAGACAATTTCAACACTTTTCTGATCACAGACCAAAACCTTCTGCAAATACGCGCCCGCGACCTCTTTTTTATGTTCTAAATCCAATGCTACGAAGTCAATATTCTGCAGCCGGATCTTCTTTCCTTTTTTAGCGTTAAGCTCCTCTTCCCTTATCTTTGCCTGCTTCACGGACAGTTCCGCAAGCCGGTCATTGATATACTTCACGGTCGTCCCGACCGCTTTTCCGGATCCGATGAAGCTCACAAGGTTTTCGATCTCCTCCTCGATCTTTACAAGCTCCTGCCTGTTTTCTACATGCTGCTCCGGTTCCATCACAAACGGATCGTCAAGGCAGCGTTCCATCACGGACAGGATCTCCTGTTCCACGATCCGTTCAATCCCGTCTACATACAATGTCTCCGGCTTTTTGGGGCAGATTCCGTCCCGGCGGCCGGCGCAATGAAAATAGCGCTGCTGTCCATAACTGGTAACCGTCAGAGAATGCCCGCAATATGCGCATTTCGCCAATCCGCTCAGCCAGCTGTGGCTGCCGGCTCCGCTCCTGCCAAGCTGCCGGTTACGGACCAGCTTTGCCTGACACTCCAGCCAAATATCCGACGGGATCCTCCCCTCCCAGTTCGCGAGGGTAAACGTCCAGTTTTCCATGGACCTACGCTGCCTGTCCTTCGAAGAACGCTTACTGATCAGCATTCCCGCATGTGTTCCGTCAAAGTCCTGAAGCTCCTGTAATATCTTCACGCCCTGCATCTTGTAATACCTGTAGATTTCCGCATCCGCTATGACATACACCGGATTTCTTAAAAGCCTTGAGAGCGTGACGTTATTCCACGCTCCGCCGCCCGGAGATAAGACTTCTTTGTCCCTCAGCTTCTTAGCAAGCTGTCCCAGCGAAAGGAACGGGCTCTGTGCATATTCGGAAAAGATCATTCTCAAATGCTCAAACTGCTCCGTATACCGCAGCGACGGCACCATCTTGCCGCTCTCATCCTGTAACCGGTGCAGCGCCATCCCGAACGGCGCCGGTCCGCCAAGCCATCCGCCGTATTTTGCCCTCTCATAATAATTGTCCGTGACACGCTCACTGATCGTCTCACGTTCCATCTGCGCAAAGACCATGAGGATAAAGAGCATTGCTTTCCCCATCGGCGTGGAAGTATCAAATTTCTCGTTGACAGACAAAAATTCTACCTGATGCCGCTCCATCACCGCCCATGCCTCGGAAAAATCAAGGATGGATCTGCTGAAACGATCCAGTTTATATACGATCACCCGGCTGATCAGGTCGTCCTCGATGTCCTGCATCAGCTGAAGAAAGCCCGGACGCTTTGTATTTTTTCCGGAAAAGCCTTTATCGACGTATTGTTTGCATACTTCGTCTTCGCCGCACTCCGCCCGCGCTTTCTCAATCTGCATCGGTACGGACAGACTATCCCGGACATCCAATGACTGTCTGCCGTAAAGAGCAGTATAACGCATTCTACATTCTCCTCTCGCTCCGCTTTTCCGTCCGTCTCTTTTCTTCGGCGGTTCTTCTTTCTTCGTAGAACCGTCTCTGCAATATGTGGTATTGCTTTCTTAGCATCATATCCCGTTCCTTTGGATTCTCGTACGCCGGTATTGTATTCTTAACCATAATGAAACCACCCGTTTCTTTTATTCATTTTATGTGTCCGCGATCTCTGTCATGTTCATGAATTTATCGGTTCTTTCCTAAGTTTGTTGATATATTTTTAGAATTTGGTATACTGAATATATC
>JAMPHA010000036.1:0-23720 GCA_023663615.1 Clostridium sp.
CAAATAGCTAGAATAAAGGCTTTTTTGTGCAAAATATATAAGAAAGTATAGAGAGGAAGAATATGGAGGCAATTATCACAGCGACCGCCCTTGTGGGTGGGATCGGATTGTTCATCGGTTTATTTCTCGGTATTGCGGGGATTCGATTTAAGGTCGAGACGGATGAAAAAGAAGAGGCGGTTTTAGCGGCGCTTCCGGGAAATAACTGCGGCGGCTGCGGATTTCCAGGCTGTTCCGGCTTGGCTGCGGCAATCGCAAAAGGAGAGGCGCAAGTGAATACCTGTCCGGTAGGCGGCGAGGAGGTCGGTAAAAAGATTGCCGCGATCATGGGCGTGGAAGCGGGAGAGAGCGCGCGGATGACAGCCTATGTCAAGTGTGCGGGAACGTGTGAAAAGACGGCGGTCGATTATGAATACCACGGCGTGGAGGACTGCACCATGCTTACCTTTATGCCGAACGGCGGGCCGAAATCCTGTAATTACGGGTGTCTTGGCTACGGTTCCTGCGTGAAAGCGTGTCCGTTTGACGCGATCCATTTGGAAAACGGCGTTGCGGTCGTGGATCGGGAGAAATGTAAGGCGTGCGGGAAATGTGTTGCGGCATGCCCGAAAAAGCTGATCGAGCTGATTCCTTATGATGCGCGGTACATGGTATCGTGCAGTTCGAAAGATAAGGGACCGTTGACGATGAAGGTCTGTCAGGCGGGATGTATCGGCTGCGGGCTCTGCGCGAGAAATTGTCCTTCCGGTGCGGTCACCGTGGAAGACGGCGTTGCGCATATCGATCAGTCCAAATGTACCGGCTGCGGCTTGTGTAAAGAAAAGTGTCCGAAAAAGATCATTCAGGGATTCTCTTTTAGTCCGCTGGAGTAGTGCAGTTCGTAGTCGTCCGTGATAAAGAGCGCCTCCGTGCGCTCTAAGGATTCAATGAGCGCCATGCCGTCGGACAGTCCGAGCACAAAGCAGGCGGTGCTTAATGCATCAGCATCCGTGGAGGAATCCGCGACAATGGTAACGGACAACAGTCCGTTTTCCACGGGATAACCCGTTTGCGGATTGAGAATGTGATGATAGCGTATGCCGTCAACTTCGATGAAGCGCTCGTAAACCCCGGAGGTCACAACGCTCTGATCCCGGATGGCGAGCGCTGCGATCACATCCTCCGCGCCGCCGAACGGGTATCTGACTGCGACGCGGTAAGAAGAATGATCGGGCTTCTCTCCGATACAAAGAATATTGCCGCCGAGATTGATGATGGCGCTTGTCACGCCTTGAGAGACCAGATAGTCGCGGATGCGGTCGGCAATGTAGCCCTTGGCGATAAAACCGAGATCGATCGCGGCTTGCGGATCAGTCAGCATGACGGTGCCCGCCTGTTCGTCTATGACGATGGCATGATAATCGATGTGGCGGCACACTTCCGAAAGCGCGTCCGCATCGGGCGGAAGTGTCAAACCGGAGGGGATCTCGTGATCGGGCGACTCAGACTGCGTGTCGTTGTCCGCGCCGCCGGGCGACTCGGACTGCGTGTCGTTGTCCGCGCCTCCGAGCGACTCGGACTGAGCCGCGGTATCCGCGTTGCCGGTCAGTTCGGATTGTGCGTCGCTATCCCCAAGGCCCCACAGCGAAAGAAGCGGCGCGATCGTCGGATCGATAAGACCGTCGGTCAGTTCCGCATAGGAACATGCCGTCTGAAGCAGGGAAATCGTTTCGGGACGGACCGCAACGGGCGTGCCCGCAGAGGCGTTGATCATGGTGATGTCGCTGTTTTCCAGCGTCCGGTCAAACAGCGTTTCATAGTCCTTACACATCGCAAAAACTTCATCGAACAGAGGAGAGAGTTGGCTGCTTTCGCCATATAATGTAATGGAGATCACGGTATCAAAATAAAACCCGTTCTGGACGACGGGTTCTTTTTTTTGACCGCAGGATGACAGGCATAGGACGGCGGACAGAAGCAACGGAACAAGGAAAATCTGTTTTACGTGCAAAAATGTACGTTTTTCCAAATAGAAGCATAAAATACGGTCCAGGAAAGATTGTCTCATACGAAAACCTCTGTTATAATAAGTAGTGTTGACAATAGACATTATCGGCAATGGGTAGTGCCGACAATAGTATAGCAGAAAAAGGAGAAGAGTACAATTGCGGGACTTTGACGATCGAAACAATCAGACATCGCTCGCGCGCATGGCGGCATTCATGGGACTGGTCATGGCTGGTATTCTGGTGACGGTGCTTGCGCTGAATCAGAAAAAACCGTCCGCTTCGCGGGGACCGCAGGCGGGACAGCCGAATAAGATTGTGGATTCCGGGGAGGATACGGATGCGCCGCTTCAGCCCGAACCGGAACAGTCGCAGGGCGTTACGTTAAGCGGGGATGACCGCACGTCGGATCAGCTTGACATCTGGGATGAGGATTATGCCGAAATCTTAAAGGTGACGCCAAGCACGTCGCCCGCGCCGCAGCACGACGCAGCGACGGACGGTTATCATACAAAGATCACCTATGCGGACGGAACGCAGGAATGGGTGCTCATCAGTTCGCTTATCAAAAAGAACACGTATGATCTGTCCGGTTTTTCCTATCAGCGCCCGATCATGAGCTATTACGAAGACGATCAAAAAATATCCTATGCAGGAGCGGCTATCAGCGCGGACCAGAATTATGTGGATTACATCAAGCTGAAACGGGCGGGAATCGAATTTGTGATGCTGCGTACGGGACTGCGCGACGTGGAGAGCGGCGAATTAAAAATGGACGGGACGTTCGGACAGAATATGAAAGACGCGTCCGATGCGGGACTGGACATCGGGATCTGGTTTTACAGTGAAGCAATGACTGAGGAGGAAGTGTCGGCGGAAGCGCAGATGGTACTTGACGCCGTGCAGGAATATGATATTTCCTATCCGATCGCGTTCGTGCCGGGCATGGACGAGGAGCATTCGGCGAGGCTGACAAAGACGCAGCGCACGGAGCTGGCATTATCTTTTTGCAGAACGGTCGCCGAAGCGGGGTATCTGCCGATGGTCTGCGCCAATAAAGAAAATCTGATCTTAGACTTTGACTTAACAAAGCTTTCCGAGGTTGCCATATGGCTGCGCGAGAGCGGCGATCTGCCCGATTATCCGTATGTTTATACGATGTGGAGTTATTCGCGGCAGGAGCAGATCGAAGGAATCGAAGGCGGAGCGGAGCTGTGCATCAGTTTTCAGGATTACGGCGGAAACTGAGAATGCGGCGGCGCGCCGAGGCGGAAGCTGCGCGGTGAAATGGCATTGACTGCACAGCGATCATGGATCATGCAGGGAAAAGAAAGGGAAGGAGTCGCATCCATGTTGGAGTTGAGAAATGTCTCCTATGAAGTTGAGGGGGACAAAGGGGACAATAAGGAAATATTGAGTCATATCAATTTGATGTTTGACAAGCGGTTTACCGCGATCACGGGACCGAACGGCGGCGGAAAGTCCACGCTGGCAAAGCTGATCGCCGGGATCATCACGCCGACGGAGGGAACGATCCTGTTTAACGGGGAAGATATTACGGACATGTCGATCACGGACCGGGCGAAGGCGGGCATCAGCTATGCGTTCCAGCAGCCGGTGCGTTTTAAGGGCATCACGGTCAAGGATCTGATCACGCTTGCAGCCGGAAAAAAGATTACGACCGCGGAGGCGTGCAGTTTTTTGTCCGAAGTCGGGCTGTGCGCGCGCGATTACATTTCCCGCGAGGTCAATGCGTCGCTTTCCGGCGGGGAGTGCAAACGGATCGAGATTGCAATGATTATGGCGCGTCAGACAGAGCTTTCCGTGTTCGACGAGCCGGAGGCGGGCATTGATCTCTGGAGCTTTCAGAATCTGATCCAGGTATTCGAGCGCATGTATGAAAAAATAAACGGGAATATCATCATTATTTCCCATCAGGAGCGCATCTTAAATATTGCAGATGAGATTGTCGTGATCGCGGGCGGGCAGGTGACGCAGAGCGGGAGGCGGGAGGAGATTCTGCCGGGACTCTTAAACACGCCGAACGCGGCGACAAACTGCCAGGTATTGGAGCAAAAAGAAGCAGGCAGGGAAAGGAGCTTATCATAGACCATGGACGAGATACAGAAAATGCTGCTGGAGCAGGTCGCCGACCTGCATGAAGTGCCTGCGGGCGCTTATAATATCCGGGCAAACGGCTCCCTTGCCGGACGCAATACGACGGCACATATTGATATTGTCACAAAGGAGGACCAGCCCGGCATCGACATCATCATCAAACCGGGAACGAAGAACGAGAGTGTGCATATTCCGGTGCTGCTCAGCGAAAGCGGTATCAGGGAGACCGTGTATAATGATTTTTTCATTGGAGAGGACTGCGACATTACGATCGTGGCAGGATGCGGCATTCATAACGGAGGAAAAAACACCTCGGAACACAGCGGGATCCACCGTTTCTTTGTCGGGAAAAATGCGCGGGTGCGCTATGTGGAGAAACATTACGGGCAGGGGGACGGAACCGGCGGGCGCATCATGAATCCGACGACGGAGGTTACGCTGGAAGAGGGCGCGCATATGGAACTGGAGATGGTACAGATTAAAGGAATTGATTGCACACAGCGTAAGAATACGGCGCGTCTTGCGGCGGGCGCATCCCTTGTGGTGCGGGAAAAGCTGATGACGCATGGGACGCAGTATGCGCGAAGCGATTTTGAGGTGACGTTAAACGGCGGCGGCTCCACTGCGGATGTGGTGTCGCGTTCCGTGGCAAAGGAGCAGTCGAAGCAGGAATTTCACGCCAACATCGTGGGAAACGCCGCATGTTCGGGACATACGGAGTGCGACGCGATCATTATGGATACGGCGTCCGTGACGGCGCTTCCGGCGTTGACCGCCAATCATGTGGACGCCGCGCTCATTCACGAGGCGGCGATCGGCAAGATTGCAGGCGAACAGCTCATCAAGCTGATGACGCTCGGTCTGACTGAGGAGGAAGCGGAGGAGCAGATCATCAGCGGATTTTTGAAATAGGGAATTTGAGAGGGACAGGATGAAAAAAAGAACAGGTTCCAATAAAATCTACGGCGGGATAGCATGTCTTTTGGCGGCAATGCTGCTGTTATCCGCGTGCGGGAAAAAACAGCCGACCGGTGCGGAGGGGTCTGATAGGACGGAGCAGTCGGAAGTTTCCCGGAATGATGGGGCTGGGGACGCATCGGCGGCGGGAGAGTCCATGGATGGAAACGTTGTTTCGGGCGAAGCGGACGCGGGAGCAGGCTCTGCAGCGGACGGACAGGAAGGCGCAGGGAGCGGGAGCGCGCAAAATGCGCAGGACGAACAAGAAGGCGCAGGGAGTGGGAGCACGCAGAGCGGACAAAATGTGGGAACAGGCGCCGCAGGAAACGGACAGGATGCAGGCACAGGCGGGCAGGACGGAGAACAGGCAGGAGCCGGAGATTTTACAAATGCGCAGGAGTGGGAGACAGGCACCGTTCGGAACGGACAGAATGCGGAAAGCGGGAGCGCCGCTTCGGGCGAGACGCCTTACGGCGCGCACGGAAAGCTTTCGGTCAGCGGTACGCAGCTCGTGGATATCTACGGAGCGTCGTACCAACTGCGCGGCGTCAGCACGCACGGTCTTGCATGGTTTCCGCAATATGTGAATCAGGCGGCGTTTCGTACCATGCGCGACGAGTGGGGCGTCAATGTGGTGCGTCTTGCCATGTATACGGCGGAAAACGGCGGTTACTGCGTGGGGGATGAGAACAATCGGAACCGCATGAAGCAGTTGGTCTATGACGGCGTGGATGCGGCGACGGAGCTCGGCATGTATGTGATCGTGGACTGGCATGTGCTAAACGACCGCGATCCGAGCATTTATACGGATCAGGCGATTGCTTTTTTCAGGGAAACTGCGGGACGCTATGCGGCGCAGGAGAATGTCATTTATGAGATTTGTAACGAGCCGAACGGCGGCGTGTCATGGCAGACGGTCAAAAAGTATGCCGAGCAGGTGATTCCGGTCATCCGGGAGCAGGATGCGGACGCGGTCATCATTGTGGGAACGCCTACCTGGTCGCAGGATGTGGATCAGGCGGCGGCGAATCCGATCACAGGTTATGAGAATATTATGTATGCGCTGCATTTTTATGCCGATACGCACAGGGACAGCCTGCGCCAGAAGATGGTGAATGCGATCGGGGCGGGACTGCCGGTTTTTGTTTCCGAATTTGGGATCTGCGACGCGTCGGGAAACGGCGCGGTCAATGTCGCGGAGGCGGATCGGTGGGTCAGCGCCATGGATGAAAACGGCGTCAGCTATTGCATTTGGAATTTGTCCAATAAGGCGGAAACATCGGCGCTCCTTCGTTCGTCCACGACGGCGGCGAGCGGATGGAGCTATGACGACTTGAGCGACAGCGGCAGATGGTTTGTGGATATGATGGGCGCGGATCATGCGGCGATCGGGATCAGCGGAAGCGGGACGCCATCAAGCGGCGGAAATGGGAGCAGCGGAAGCGGAACGCCATCAAGCGGCGGGAACGGGAGCAGCGGAAGCGGAGCGTCATCAAGCGGCGGAAATGGCGGGAACGGGAGCAGCGGAAGCGGGACGCCATCAAGCGGCGGGAACGGAAGCAGCGGAAACGGCGCGTCATCGAATAGCGGCAGTGGGACGGTGCAGAGCGTGACGAGCGATGCGTCAGGCTCCCTGCAGGCGTCCGTATCGCTATCGAATGCATGGGAGACGGACGGAAAGCACTATTATCAATACAGTTTGGAATTGACAAACGCATCGGGTGTGAACGTAAACGGATGGACGTGTGAGATTTCTTTTGACCGGAACATCAGCGTCAGCCAGTCGTGGTGCGGCAGTTTTTCGGTAAGCGGCAGCAGCTTGACGATCACGCCGGAATCCTATAACGCGGCGGTCGGAGCGGGCGCATCTCAGGGAAATATCGGATTTATTCTGGAGACGGACGCTTCTTTAACAGTCACGGGGGTATCATGCAGATAGAAAACATTTCCGAACGCTATCAGGTCAGAAAGCTTGCGGAGGAAGAAGTAGAGATCATTTTTGCTCTTTGCAGGCAAAACGAGATTTACTATCAATACTGCCCGCCGTTTGTGACGAGGGACAGTATCCGCAGGGACATGCAGGCGTTGCCGCCGAAAAAAAGCATGGAGGACAAGTATTATATCGGGTACTTTGACGCAGACAGGCTGATTGCGGTGATGGATCTGATCGACGGGTATCCGGATGAGCGGACCGCATTCATCGGCTTTTTTATGACGGATGTGTCCGTACAGCGAAAGGGTGTCGGGACCGCGATCATCAGCGGACTTTGCGCCTTCCTTCATGCACAGCGCTATGAAGCGGTGCGGCTTGGCTGGGTAAAGGGCAATCCGCAGAGCGAAGCGTTCTGGCATAAGAATCAGTTTGTCGAGACGGGCGTTACTTATGAGACGGACGGTTACACCGTTGTCGTTGCGCAGCGGGAGCTGTAACATATGCCGAAACGGAGGGGAAAATGAGAGGGAGCACACGAAATGACGAAAGTGAAGTTTTATGAGAGCATAGAGGACGAGCAGCTTCAATTTGCCGTGATCCTGTCAAAAACACAGAATCACTACGTATTCTGCAAACATAGAGAAAGGGACACATGGGAAATTCCGGGCGGTCATCGGGAGCAATTTCCCGACGGGCAATGGGAAAATATCATGGACACGGCAAAGCGGGAGTTGTATGAGGAAACCGGCGCGCTGGAATTTGACATAGAACCGGTTTGCGTATATTCTGTTACGGCGCCGGATAATTTTGATGGCAGGGAATCGTTTGGAATGTTGTTTTTTGCCGATATAAAACGGTTTGAAGCGGAGTTACACCGTGAGATCGAGAAAATTGCGATCATGGATGAAATGCCGGAAAGGTGGACCTATCCCGATATTCAACCGCATTTGATGAAAGAAGCAAAGCGGCGGGGATATTTATAAGAGGGGAGGAACTATGCGATGGAAAGCCCAAAAAGGATATTGCTTTTTGACTTGGACGGCACTTTGCTGAGAGACGATAAAACGCTGTCCCGATATACGTTGGAAGTTGTTTCCAAATGCAAAGAGCAAGGCTTCCTGATCGGCATTTCTACATCCAGAAGCGAGCAAAACTGCCTGAAATTTTTAGGGGAACTGAAGCCGGACATTCTCATATCCAGCGGCGGGGCATTCGTACGGGCAGACGGAAAAACGATCTATGTATCTTCTTTTTCAGCGGCGGAAACAAAAAAATTTATTGAAACGGCGAGAACGATATGCGGCTTAGACTGTGAGATTACGGTTGATACCTTAGACGCTCATTATTGGAACTATAAAATCAATCCGAAGGAACAGGGTAAAAGCTGGGGCGACAGCATATATACGGATTTTTCGGACTTTAACCACGAGGCTTTGAAAATCTGTGTTGAAATACCAAAATCCAACTTGGCACAGAAATTAAGCGAATGTTTTTCCGAGCTTGACAGCCAACGTTTTTCGGACGGCGATTGGTACAAATTTACGAAAAGCGGGGTTACAAAGGAAAGGGCAATCCTGGCAGTGTGTGAAGCGTGCCATGCAGACGTATCAGAAATCGTTGCTTTTGGAGACGATTATGCAGATATAGGTATGTTGAAGCTATGCGGCATTGGCGTAGCGATGGGGAACGCGATACCGGAGGTAAAAGAGGCTGCCGATGCCATAACACTTTCAAATGAGGAAGATGGCGCAGCCGCCTATTTGGAAAAATGGATCATTTGAGAATGGTAAGAAAATCTCAAAAAAATGGTACTACGGAGCGAACTATGGTATAATGTCGTCAGACATGATACCGCGCCGGAGCTAAGCGGAGTGCGCATGGATATAGCATGATTGCGAAGCAATTATGCTATAATAATCCTAAAAATTCAACTGCTACGAGTCTGTAGCACTTTGCAGTCTTGATTTTTTTCGTGATATGTCAGGTGAAATCAGATATTCGCCGCGACCGCACTTGATTTTCTGCTGATATAATGCGTTAAAGAGAGGGGTGGGCTGAATGGGAGATATGTGAATGCGATTTGAATGGGATGAAGATAAAAACCAGTTAAATATAGAAAAACACGGAATTGATTTCGAGACAGCAATATTAGTTTTTAATGATATACAACGTATTGAAATATATGATGTGGAACATAGTATAGAAGAAGATCGATATAACACGATTGGAATGGTAAATGACGTGTTATTTGTTGTCTATACGGAGCGGAAAGATAATATTCGCCTCATATCGGCGAGGCTTGCCACGAAAATAGAAAGGAGCATCTATTATGATACGGACAGTTACTTTGGATAGAAATCAAAAACCGACAGAGGAACAGATGAAACAGATAAAAGAGGCGGCGAAAAGACAGATTGTTTTTGATGAGGATTCGCCGGAACTGACTCCGGCAATGGAAAAAGCGTTTCGATTGGCGGCGAAAAACCGTAATACGCAGAGGCAGATAGGCGCTTCGTGAGAAGGTAGAAAAGAGAAGGGAAACGGGGGATAAAGATGGAGCTTTTTCGTAAAAAAATAGGACCGGTTTTTGTGAAAGAAAATAGTGATTTGACAGAATATATCGGAAAATTGAGGGCATTAAGAGAACATGCCGATGAAAATTTGAAACAGGAAATTGATAAGCAGATTAAGTATGCCCAATATGGTGAAGCAGGGGAAAAGAATATTGCGTTTGAATTGAAAAATAGCGGCATGGATATGATGATCCTGCATGATCTGTATTTTGAGTCAGAGGATTTGGCGGCGCAGATAGATTACATTGTGATAACGAGAAAAGTTGTATTTGTTATAGAATGCAAAAATCTTTATGGAAATATTAAAATCGATAATCGTGGAACATTTATAAGACTTTCCGGCGGAAGAGAGGAAAAAGGAATGTACTCTCCGGTCACGCAGAACGAGAGGCATTTGCAGCTTATCAAGAAGATCAGGCTGGATTCCCTGAATATGTTTCAAAAAAAGATGTTTGAGAAAAACTTTGACAGCAGATACCAATCCGTTATTGTGCTTGCGAATCCGCAGACGGTTCTAAAAGACCGGGAAGCGCCGAAAGAGGTAAAGGAAAAGGTAATCCGTTATGACCAGTTGATCGGATATATCAGGAAAGCAAATGAAGAAAGCAGCCAATCGGGGTTGTCAGCGGATGAAATGAAAGAAATGGCTGACTTTTTTATGAAAAGCGCAATGCCCAGCAAATCGGATTACACAAAAAAGTTTCAGGTTCTTGTGGAGCGTTCTTCCACAGACCGCGCGCCGGTAAAAGAAGAAAAGGCAAAGTCTTCGGAACCCGGAAGAAAGGAGCATTCAGATGCGGAAATGGCAAAAAAAGCGCCGGTGCAAAAACAAGTGGAATTGCAGGCAGAGGGAGTGGAGGAACTGGTAAACAGGCTGAAAGCGTATCGTTTGCAGGAAAGCAAACAGAATCACATAAAGCCATATTACATATTTAACGATGAGCAGATGAAGGTTCTGATAAACAAGAAACCAAAGAACGCAGAGGAACTTTTGAATATATCCGGATTCGGTCCTGCGAAGGTAGAAAAGTATGGAGAAGACATATTAAAAATTCTTCATTCCTGAAAGGGCGTTCTCGTGATAATATGCGATCTTACGATTGTTTTTTCGGAATTGCGTGCCCGCTAAAAAGAAACTTATAAAAATATATTTCTGATGTATAAAAGAGCACATTTGAACTTCATAAAGATAAATCGGGATTTGTCGGAGGGATAGGAATGCAATATGCAGTAGAACTGTATTTTGACAATGAAACAGAAAATAAACTTTTTGATTTGGCGAAAAAGATTGCTACTGAAAAAATCAGCACTAAATTTTTAGAGTGGAAGACAAGACCGCATCTTACATTGGCATGTTTTAATGATATTGATGATAATAAATGCATAGAGAAAATAAGAGAATTTGCAAAAAAACATAAGGTTCTGCCGGCATATATCGGTTCGATAGGAATGTTTAATGATAGCAAAACTGTTTTTGTATCGCCAATAATGAACAGCGGAATGTACCAATTTCAACGGGAACTGCATGAAACATTAAGTTGTTTTGATACAAAAGGGTGGGAATGGTATTGCCCTGACAGATGGGTGCCACATTGTACTATTGCACTGACCAGCGAGGATACTGATGATGCTTTTTTTAAGGCAAGTGATTTGCTGCTTCATGAATTTAGAAAAATGAGCGGTAAATTCGTATCAATAGGATTGGTAAAGGTTACATTTCCGGTTGAGGAATTATTTGCGATAGACTTAGAAACTTAATCGTTTATTTGTGCATGTATAGATTTTGGCTTAATAAACTGAAAAACTTCGATTTATGCCGTGAGTATATTTTCTATATGCAAAAGATTTTGTTTGTTGATATTTTAAGCATCTTCAGATAAAGGAAGATAAAATTGGAGGTGTTTTGGTGAAAGAAGTATTATTTGTGGGATTCAAAGGTAAAAATAATACGTCACAGCAGCTCGTATCGCTGCTGCCAACACCACATAAAAAAATGCTGACGAATTCATTTTCAGGACTTTATAAGGATATAGAACGTATCCAGACAGAAAAATTCGCAGGAGTTGTTCTGTTTGGTATTGATAAAGTATTAAAAGATTGTGTCAGAATTGAACAAACAGCGGCTTATAACGGCGAATGGAAACACAGTATCTATCCTATTGCAGATTTAGCAGAAGATTTAGCAATCGCAAATATTAAGTATGAAGTATCATCCATACCAACGAAATATCTTTGTAATGCGGCATATTATTATATGCTGAATAAATGCTCTAATTCTGTTTTTATACATATACCATCATTACGGGGAATGACTCCTGTTTTGATGCAGCAATTGCAGGATGTTTTTTCCAGCCCTTGTTTTTACCCTTATGGAAAATCGTAACATAAGAAAAACCGATATAATATAGGGGAACGTCCGGGGGCAGACGCACTTGCTATAAATTTAGCATTTTCAAAGGTTGGCGGAGATTTTTATGGAAAACTTGGAAAATAACAGCGAAAACACTTTTCCGAAGTGGGCGTTATTTTTTTTGTGAATAAATAAAAATTGTTTGAATAAGAATCCCGCCATGGCGTATACTTACTCATCCAAAATCAATAAAAAATAGATCAATAAAAAATAGATTTATACCATCATAAAAAGCAGCACTTGCATGGTGCTGTTTTTTATGATATAATCAAAAACAAATGTTTCAAAACGTATGTTTTAGAATGAGCATTTAATGATGAAATATTTTACAAAAAAAGAAGATCAACCTAAAAAAGGAGGATACCGATGCCGCCAAAAGCAAAATTTGAAAGAAAACAGATCATCGAAGCCGCGCTCGGCCTCGTGCGGGAGGAAGGGTTTGACGCACTGACCGCAAGGGCGCTCGCTGATCGGCTTGGAAGCTCGCCGCGTCCGATCTTTACCGTGTTCCAAAGTATGGAGGAGGTGCAGGATGAGGTACAGAACGCAGCGAGACAGCACTACAACCAATATATCAGGGACGGACTGGCAAAAACGGACGGACCGCGTTTCAAGGGCGTGGGGGAACAGTATATCCGTTTTGCCATAGAGGAACCGAAACTGTTCGCGTTATTATTTATGAGAGAGCAGGAGGAGCATCCGGGAATTGAGGGCGTTCTTCCCGTGATCGACGAAAATTACGGGGACATCTTGCAGTCCATCGTGGACAGTTACGGCGTTTCCGATACCGACGCGCAGAAACTGTACCAGCATTTATGGATCTATTCACACGGGATCGCATCACTTTTGGCGACAAAAATGTGCTCTTTTACGCCGAAGCAGATCGGCGGCATGATGACGGAAGTGTTTGTCGGACTGCGAAAGGAAGTGAAGGAGCCAAGAATTTTATACGGGGACAGAGGAAAAAAGAGGGAGGAAAACAAAAAACCATGATCGAATTGCAGAATGTCACAAAGGCATACGGAAGCGGGGAGAGCCGCGTCCAGGTACTAAAAGGGATCAGTCTCCGCACGGAGGAACACGATTTTGTGGTGATCTTAGGAGCGTCGGGTTCGGGGAAATCCACACTCCTGCATGTCATGTCCGGCTTAGAAAAGCCGGACGGGGGAACGATTTTCCATGACGGACAGGACATCGCGCAGTTTTCCGACGATCAACTGACGAACTTTCGAAAAGAGAACGTCGGATTTATTTTTCAGCAATATTATCTGTTACCAAACATGACCGTGGATAAAAATGTAAAAATGGGCGCCGATCTGGCGGGAAATGCGGCGTATGAAGAGATGATCGAGGCGGTCGGACTGAAAGAAAAACGGCATAAATACCCGGATCAGTTGTCGGGCGGCGAACAGCAGCGGGTCTCGATCGCCAGAGCGCTTGCCAAAAAGCCGAAGGTGCTGTTTTTGGATGAACCGACGGGAGCGCTGGATGAACAGACCGGAAGAAGCGCGCTTGATTATATCTGCCGTCTGCACGAGGCATATGGATTTACGATCGTGATGGTGACGCATAATCAGAATATTGCGGAAATGGCGCGCAGGGTTATCGTGATGAACAGCGGGCGTATCGTGGAAACCCGCACCAATGAGGCGGTAAAAAACGCCTATGAGATCGGATGGTGAGCGTATGATCGTGGGAATGAAAGATGCGGTGAAACTGATCGGCATTTCGGTGATTTCTTTTTGCGCCGTTTTCGTCTGCACGCTGTTTCTCAATTACAGAATGGATCTTCTGACGATCGAGGAACTCCTTGTGACAGAGCAGGAAAAAATTGTGTATGACGCGCAGGAGGCGACGTCGGTGATTGTCTGCCTTATAACGGGCGGCTGTCTGCTCTTAACGTCCGCCGTTACGCTGTGTTTTTATATCAAGCATTATATTGATACGCATAAAAAAGAACTTGGTATTTTGAAAGCGCTCGGTTACGGAAACGGGCGGATCGCGGCAAGTTTCTGGGTGTTCGGGAGTAGTGTTTTTGCGGGAGCGGGACTCGGATTTCTTGCGGCGTGCGGGCTGATGCCCGCGCTCTACCGTGTGCAGAACAAGGACGCACTTTTGCCCGATATGGCGGTGCGCTATCATTTCTCGCTTGTCCTTTGGATGGTGCTTCTGCCGACGGCGCTGTTTTCCCTGCTTGCCATCCTGTATGCGCGTATCCGCCTTCGGGTGCCGCCGCTTCGTCTGTTAAAAGAGGAAAGCCTGTCGCGCAGGAAAGAGCGGAGAGCGCCAGGAAGAAATACAAAGACTTTTGCCGGTTTCCTGCGTGAACTAAAACACACGACGCTGTGGGAAAAGAAAATTCTCCTGTTCTTTATCGTCTTTTCGTCCTTTTGCTTTTCCGCCATGACGCAGATGTCCTTTAGCATGAAAGAACTTGCAAGCGAAATGATGGGCGCGATGATGATGGTGATCGGATTGGTCTTAGCGGTGACGACGCTGTTTTTGGCAGTGACGACCGTTGTGCGCGGCAACAGCAAAACGATCGCGGTCATGCGCGCATTCGGCTATTCGCAGAGATCGTGCTGTCACGCGCTGCTCGGCGTGTACCGCCCGGCGGCGTATATCGGATTTGCGATCGGCACGGCGTATCAATACGGGCTTCTGCGCCTGATGGTCGATCTGGTATTTCGCGATATGGAGGGCGTACCCGCATATGCTTTTTCCGTGCCGCGTATGCTTGTTTCGCTCGCGTGCTTTGCGGTGCTGTACGAAATCTTAATGTTTGTTTATTCCGAAAAAATGAGGCATATTTCCATAAAGGAGATCATGATGGGAGCGGAGTAAAAAGATGAGGGCTTCAAGGGAATGCGGATCTGCATAACTCTTGAGGCTTTTCTATTTCTATGGCATAATGAGATAGATAAACTGGTGCGGAGATTGTTGTCCGATAAGGTATTGAAATTATAGGAGAAATACAGCAATCATAGGAGCAGATGAATGAATACCCAAAAAAATATGATCATCATCAAAGGTGAGATCAAGACGGCGGAAGTTGTAAGCTGCAAGTATAATCAATCAACTCACAAGATGGATGTAACATTTGATAATGGAAGAACATACCCTTATGCATATCTGAATGTTGAGTGGATAAGAGAACCGCAAGTTCTGAATCCTAAGATGTATCAGATCAGCAGGGAGGGCCATGCTCTTTTTGGCATAGAGGAAATCTATGTCTTTCATGGAAATGCTGATACCTATTGGCATATTTGCTTTTTAGGCGGTAAAGAACGAGATTACGCTCAAAGAGAGTTAAAAATCAGGGAATCCTGCTTAAACCAAGGTTACTCGGAAAGTGTATTTGAATATATCAAACAGATTGCAAACCTAAGCGAGTTAAAGAATGAAGATACCGGAGAAAAATTACTTACAAAGCAATTTGAGAAAATATCGTTCATAGGAGATGATGTCGCATTAGCAAAATATCTGAATCCGTCCTCGCTGCAATCTCATACACACGGGCGTGACTATATACCGATTTTTCCGTTCGGATGCAATAACAGTCAATATCAGGCTGTAAAGAGCGCCATGGAAAATCAGATCAGTGTCATTCAAGGACCGCCCGGAACGGGGAAAACCCAAACCATACTGAATATCATTGCCAATATACTGGTGCAGGGAAAAACCGTGCAGATCGTTTCTAATAATAATTCTGCCACGGAGAATGTTTATGAAAAATTATCTTCGCCAAAATATAACTTAGGCTTTATAGCGGCGACATTGGGAAGTGTCAAAAATAAGAAGGCATTTATTGAGCAGCAGGATGCGTCTTATCCTGATTTTTTGTCTTGGAAATCGGATGAAGATTGTCGCGTGTTGCGCCAAAATATTTCAGAAAAATCAATGCAGTTAAAACTGCTTTTTGATAAACAGGAAGAATTGGCTTGTTTGAAGCAGGAACAGGCGCAATTGGAGACGGAATTTTCTTATTTCAAGGAATATGCTGAAAACTGGAACGTGGGTACTAATTTTATAGCTAGGAAGAAAAAAGTTTCAGCGAAATGTTGGATGGCGATGATGCAGGAATGTCAAATGATTTTAGAAAACAAACAAAAATTTGGATTATTGTTTAAGATAAAGGGATTATTTCGATATGGCATTTCTGATCCAAGTTTCTATAAACAGGATGTTGCGAAAATCATCACCGGACTTCAAATGATGTATTATTGTGTCAGGCAGTCAGAATTAGAGAAAGCCATAAAGGAGATTGAGGAGTACTTGCAAAAGGTTGATAGTGGTCTGCTTGATGATCTATGCAGTCAATCCATGAAGTTATTAAAGGACAGGTTGGCGGAAAAATATGGAAATCAAAAAGGACGCATTCTATTTCGGGAGAATGATTTATGGGAAAATGCGGATAAAGTTTTGAAAGAATATCCGGTTATTTTAAGTACGACATTTTCAGCAAGGAGCAGTTTACATGCGGACGTGGTGTACGATTATCTTATTATGGATGAGGCATCACAGGTTGATATTGCCACAGGCGCGCTGGCGCTGTCTTGTGCAAAGAATGCGGTGATCGTTGGGGATACAAAGCAATTGCCCAATGTGGTCAAAGGGGATGTAGAGGTAAGGGCGGATGCAGTATTCAACGATTTTCATGTTCATGAGGGTTACCGATATACAAAAAGTTTTTTACAGTCGGTTTTGGAGGTTCTGCCGAATGTGACGCAGACGCTATTGCGGGAACATTACAGATGCCATCCTAAGATCATTGGTTTTTGTAACCAGAAATTTTATAAAGGCGAATTGATCATCATGACAAAAGACAACGGAGAGGAGGATGTATTGACCGCCGTGAAGACCGTGCCGGGAAATCATTGCCGTGGTCATTACAGTCAACGTCAAATAGATGTGATCAAAAATGAAATTATTCCTAAATACGTAGAGAACCTGGAGGAAACAGGAATTATTTCTCCATATAGGGATCAGGTGAAAAATTTAGAGAGAGAATGCAGGAATATTGATGTCGCAACAGTACATAAATTCCAAGGAAAAGAAAAGGATACGATCATCATATCTACAGTGGATGATGAGTTGACAGATTTTGCAGATGATCCTTATTTGATCAATGTCGCCGTATCAAGAGCAAAGAAGAAACTCATATTAGTGACTACGGGAAATGAACAGACAAGGGAGCGAAATATCACAGATTTAATAGACTATATTCAGTACCACAATTTTGAAGTTACGGATAGTAAAGTGTATTCTGTTTTTGATTATTTATACAAACAATATGCAGAGGAAAGGAAAGATTATTTACGAAAACATAAAAGAATATCACAGTATGATTCTGAAAATTTGATGTACTCGTTAATTGATGAGATATTGTCCGAAGATAAGTATGCCGGATTGGATATGATATGTCATTTCCCGATGAACATGTTGATCAAAAACCTTGCGCTGCTGGATGAGCGGGAGCGTCAATATGCGAGGAATCCGGCAACGCATATTGACCTTTTGATGTTTAACAGGATCAGTAAAAAGCCGGTATTGGCTGTGGAAGTTGACGGATATGAATATCATAAGGCAGATACCGAGCAATCCACGCGGGATGTGATGAAAAATCACATATTAAAATTGTATGAAATACCATTGCTTCGGTTTCGGACGAATGGAAGTGGGGAAAAAGAGAAACTGACAGAAATGCTGGATGTGTTAGTCCGATAAGGAGGTGGATAAAAATGATACGCAGGGCAGAGAACAGGGATATTCCTAAAATGGAAGATTTGTTAAGGCAGGTAAATCTTGTGCATTATCATGGCAGACCGGATTTATTCAAAAAGGGAACAAAGTATTCCGACAGTCAGCTTTCCGAAATGATCGGTGATGACACGCGGCCAATCTTTGTGGCAGAGGATGAGAACGGGCAGGTAATGGGATATGCATTCTGCATTTTTGAACAGCACACAGATGATATGATATTAACAGATGTAAAAACGCTTTATATTGATGATTTATGTGTGGACGAACAAATAAGAGGTCAGCATGTCGGGAAGAAACTTTATGAATACGTTATTGATTATGCAAAAGAGAATGGCTGTTATAATGTAACGCTGAATGTGTGGAGCTGTAACGAGGCAGCGATGAAATTTTATGAGGCTTGCGGACTGAAACCCCAAAAGGTACATATGGAAGTCATTCTTGATCAGGTGCAGAGTGGATTCTCTGTTTAGAACACGTTGTATCTTCTGATTCGAATAAAAATGTGATTATCCTTCACGAAAACACCAATAATTTTGTGATACCGGTTGTAATATTCCTGTATTTGACATATAATAAAAATGTGATTATGATACACAAAAACTTAAATAAAAGTGTGAAGGAGTGAATCTATGGAACGATTGATTTTGAATAAGCTGTTGGATTGGAAGAATTCACCCTATCGCAAACCGCTGATCTTGAAGGGTGTGCGTCAGGTAGGCAAGACCTGGGTCCTCAAAGAATTCGGCAGACGTTATTATGAAAATACAGCCTACTTTAACTTTGATGAGAACGAGGAATATAAGCAGTTTTTTGAGACCAACAAGGATGTAGACCGCATTTTGCAAAATCTAGTGCTCGCCAGTGGTCAGAAGATTGTGCCGGAAAAGACACTCATTATTTTTGACGAGGTACAGGACTGCCCTAAAGTGATCAACTCCATGAAGTATTTCTGTGAGAATGCTCCGCAATATCACATTGCCTGTGCCGGTTCTTTGCTGGGGATTGCCTTGGCAAAGCCATCCTCTTTCCCAGTGGGTAAAGTCAACTTCATGCAGATTGATCCTATGACCTTTACGGAATTTCTGCTCGCCAACGGCGACAAAAATCTTGCCAAGTATCTGGAGAGCGTGGATACCATTGAGCCGATTCCTGATGCCTTTTTTAATCCACTCCATGAGAAATTGAAGATGTACTATGTTACAGGTGGTATGCCGGAACCGGTACTCATGTGGACGGAGGCACGGGACGTTTCTGCTATGCAGGAAGCCCTGTCCGGGATCATCGGTGCCTATGAACGTGACTTTGCCAAGCACCCCAACATCAGCGAGTTCCCGAAAATCTCTATGATCTGGAAATCCATACCGTCCCAGCTTGCAAGAGAGAATAAGAAATTTATCTACAAGGTGGTTAAAGAAGGTGCGCGGGCACGGGAATATGAGGATGCTTTGCAGTGGTTGGTGGATGCCAGGCTGGTGCATAAAATTTACCGAAGCACCGCTCCGGATCTGCCGATAGCTGCCTATGATGACTTGTCTGCATTTAAGATTTATCTGGTGGATGTGGGGCTGCTCCGCCGCTTGGCTCAGCTGGCGCCTACGGCTTTCGGTGAAGGCAATCGTTTGTTCACCGAGTTCAAAGGTGCACTGACTGAGAACTTTGTGCTGCAAGCCTTAATCACGCAGTTCGAAGTGGTTCCCCGTTACTGGAGCCGGAATAATCCGCCCTATGAGGTAGATTTCCTTATACAAAGGGAGAATACGATTTTTCCAGTAGAGGTCAAGTCCGAAGCCAACACTACCAGCAAGAGCCTAAAGAAATTCAAGGAGTTGTTCCCGAATCAGGTCCAACTCCGTGTGCGGTTCTCGCTGGACAATTTGAAATTAGATCATGACGTTCTGAATGTTCCGCTATTCATGGCAGACCAGGCAGATCGCTTGATTGGGCTGGCATTGAAAAGAAAATAGAATGATGCCGGTGCAGGGAAAACGCGGCAGGTAATCGGCTTTTACGGATCACGGCGTAAGCCGCATCAATTTTTCCGGGATCGGGACCGCATCATAGATCGCGGCATATTCGGAGGGCGAGACATTCTCGACATAATTTTGCATAAAATTGCGCGTAAATCCGTTTTTTATAAGGATGTCCGCCGCTTTGTTGTAGGCGATGGCAGCTTCCGTCTCCGTGGAGAAATCGCCGACGACATAATGACTGCGGATGTGGATCACGGCGCGGTACAGGGAACGCCCCGCTTTCTTAGTGAGACGCACGCCGTGGTAGCGGTTGATGATGCGGATATTTTCATAACGGAAATCGTAGGGATCGTCATTGATAAAGCGGTAGTCGCGCCCGACGACGGCGTAAGGCTTGATGCCGTATCTGCCGGGAAGGCTTACCTGCATACCGTAATCGGCAACAAAATAATGTCCGCCGCGCTTCATGATCTTGTGGGAAGCGTAGTAGAAAAGATCGTCCGTATCGAATTTGAACACGATCTCGCGCGATAGAAAATACAGGAAATAGCGCGGATAGGCATAGATCGGACTGGCAAAATAATAATGATTGTCACGGAAATTCATGAGCGTGACATATTTTTCAAACGAGAGGGCGCGGGGCGTATAGTCCGCGCGAAAGGAAAGGGAGGGAGAGGAAAGCAGAGCCCGCGCCTCGCGATAGGCGGCGCCGGCGGACTGCTCCGTCGCAAAGCTCCCAAGAGAAATATGTTTTTGATGATGGGTAACGGAAGCGCGGTAGTATGTGCTGCCGTCCTTTTTTTTTGCCTGAAAAACGCCTTTTTCCATGGACCGCTTTTGCTCCTTTGTGAAAAAATCATTATTTTTAGTATATCATTTGGACAGGCAGAATACAATTTAAGTATGAATAAAAGATGGACAGAACAAAAATATGTGATTCATTTTCTACTGAGTGTGATGGTGCTCGTCGTATGCGGCGGCGTCTGCTATGGAGCGTCATGCTGTCAAAACGGAGAGCTTCGGCGTAAGGGGGCGGAGCTTGCATGGGCAGTCGGCGAATCGGACGAGCGCTATGCTGCGTATACGGCGTCCGAGCAGCGCGTGATCGAGGTGGACCTGCTTGCGTACGGCGGGGAGCCGGATGCGGCGCAGATGCAGGGTGATCGAAGTACGGAATCGGATGCGGTGCAGATGCAGGGTGATCGAAGTACGGAGCCGGATGCGGCGCAGATGCAGGATGACCGAGGTACGGAATCGGATGCGGCGCAGATGCAGGACGATCGAAATATGGAAGCGGGACAGGCAGCCGTGCAGGCGCAGGAAACGCCGGGCGGACATGCCGCGGCGGATGCGGGTGATGATGCGGACGGACATGCCGCGGTGAACGCGGGTAATGGCGTGGACGGACAGACAGTTGCGAACGCGGGTATTGGTGCGGGCGGACAGACTGCGGCAAGCGCGGATGACGCGGCGGGACAGGCGGCGTATGCAGATGGACATGCCGTTGCGGGAGCGGCGGTCGATGTGGACGGAAACATTGCGGCGGACGGAAACGTAGGTACGGGAAACGCCGCCAACACGGAAGGCAGCAGGGATGCCGGTGCGGGTAATGCCGCCAATGCGGGGGCAACAGGACAGTCCGGAGGCTGGACGGAGACAGCACCGCAGACGGCGGACGGCACGAATGGCGGCGCAGGCGGAGCTGCCAATACGGACACCGGCGCGGGCGGTGGAGAGGCGGTCAGTAGCGGTGAAGACATCGAGGCAGCAGCGGAACAGACCGGCGGGCGCGTCATCGCTGTCTCGGATGAGGACTATGAGGCGCTTCTGCGCATTGTGCAGGCGGAGGCGGGAAACGAGGATACGAAAGGGAAAATTCTTGTTGCGAACGTCGTATTGAACCGCGTCGTGGATGAGCGTTTCCCGAACAGCGTTTATGAGGTCGTGTTCCAGCGTGCAGGCGGGAAGGCGCAGTTTTCGCCGGTCGCGAGCGGCAGCTATTATAAGGTCGTCGTTTCACAGGACACGGTCGAGGCGGTCGAGCGGGCGCTTGCAGGCGAGGATTATTCCGAGGGCGCATTGTATTTTGCGGCGCGCCGCTATGCGGGAAGCAGTCAGATGCGCTGGTTTGACGAATGCCTGACGAAGCTGTTCAGCTATGGCGGACATGAGTTTTTTACTTCCTGAAAACGTTTCCTGCCGTGCAGATTTAGTTTTTGAAAATAGAACATTGTGCCGGACTCTCTTTTGTGCTACACTAGGCATGGATTTGATGATGATCGGCTGGGCGGATGCCCGTGATTTTACGGTTATAGTGAGAGAAGAATAGGAGAAGCGAGATGGAAGTATTATACAAAAGCACAAGGAGCAAATCCGAGCCGGTGACGGCATCGATGGCGATTTTGAAAGGGCTTGCGGGGGACGGCGGACTGTTTGTGCCGGAGCGGATCCCGAAGCTTGGCGTGACGGTGGACGCGCTCTCCAAGATGAATTATCAGGAGACGGCATATGAGGTGATGAAGCTGTTTTTGACGGATTTTACAGAGGAGGAGTTAAAAAACTGCATCGCCAATGCGTATGATTCTAAATTTGACACGGAGCAGATCGCCCCGTTACGGGAAGCGGACGGCGCGTATTATTTAGAGCTGTTTCATGGGAAGACGATCGCGTTTAAGGATATGGCGCTTTCTATTTTACCGCATCTGATGCTGACCGCCGCAAGAAAAAATCAGGTGACAAACGAGATCGTCATTTTGACCGCGACTTCGGGCGATACCGGGAAAGCGGCGCTGGCAGGGTTCGCCGATGTGGAGGGGACGAGGATCATTGTTTTTTATCCGAAAAACGGCGTCAGCCCCGTGCAGGAGAAGCAGATGGTGACGCAGAAAGGCGATAACACCTATGTCGTTGGTATTCACGGCAATTTTGACGATGCGCAGACCGGCGTAAAAATGCTTTTTTCAGACAGGGAGCTTGCAGCGCGGATGAATGAAAAGGGCTTCCAGTTCTCGTCGGCAAATTCGATCAATATCGGGAGGCTCGTTCCGCAGGTCGTCTACTATGTATATGCGTATGCGAAGCTGTATGCGCAGGGCGTCGTGAAAGAGGGCGAGCCGGTCAACGTGGTCGTTCCGACGGGCAACTTCGGAAATATTCTGGCGGCGTTCTATGCGAAAAACATGGGACTGCCGATCGGGAAGCTTATTTGCGCGTCCAATGAGAATAAGGTGTTATATGATTTCTTTCAGACGGGAACCTACGATAAAAACCGTGCGTTTGTGTTGACAAGTTCCCCGTCCATGGATATTTTGATCTCCAGCAATTTAGAGCGGCTGATTTATCGGATTGCAGGAGAGGATGCGGACCAAAACGCGGCGCTGATGAAGCAGTTATCCACGAAGGGCAGCTATCAGGTGACAAAAGAGATGGCGGAGCAGCTCGCGGACTTCTATGGCAATTATGCGTCCGAGCAGGAAACGGCGGAAATGATCGCATCACTCTATCGAAAGACCGGTTATATCATTGACACCCATACGGCGGTTGCCGCGAAGGTATACGAGAAATATCGGGCGGAGACGGGCGATACGGCAAAGGCGGTGATCGCGTCCACGGCAAGCCCGTTTAAGTTTACGAGAGCCGTGATGCGGGCGATTGACGGGAAGTATGCCGCAGAGGAGGATTTTGCGTTGGCGGACACGTTATCGAAGCTGGGCAATGTGAAGATTCCGGCGGCGATCGAGGAGATCCGCACCGCGCCTGTCAGACATGACCGCGTCTGTGAAAAAGAGGAAATGAAAGCGGTCGTGACAGAGATCCTCGGATTGGAATAAGGCTTATGAACAGGATAAAAAAGAGTTCCGCGTCAAGCGCAATGTCATTAAGTTAAATTAACAAAATCAAGATTCCTATGTCAGAAAAGGTGTAGGAGTCTTTTTTTGAAAATAATGGTTGACACAGAGACCAGCTATGAAAAGTCAAGCCTAAATTAGTAAAAAATTTCTTTTCTCTATT